>JACRJV010000004.1 GCA_016215325.1 Candidatus Uhrbacteria bacterium | reverse complement strand
TGCCTATCCGTTCCAACAATATCTTTGGTATCTGGCCGGCGCCGCATTGTTGACGTTGGTATTTTTTGCTTTCAACGGGCTGTATCAACTCGAATCAAATCGAAAATTATTTCAGGATATCCCACGCATGGTCACGAGTATTTCGGCCACCATGCTAGTGATTATTCTTGGGCTGTTTTTTCAACGGTCCATTATTCTTTCGCGGTTTTTAGTGATCGTCGCATGGGCTACGGCCGTGATCGCGGTGGCCGGAGGGCGGATACTACTGACGCTCGTCCAACGGACATTATTCCGTTCCGGTATTGGCTTGCATCGCATTGCGCTCATTGGCGGTGGGCCGGTTGGTGAACGGATTACCAAAGATATCGCTACTGGGCACGTCGTGGGGTACCGTATTGTTGAATTAGTGCATCACGTTGATGTCGCGGCGCTCCCACAGATCGCAACGTTGTATCAAAAAGACGCAATCGATGAGTTGATTGTCACCAACGCCGAGTTGAGTCGCGAAACATTGCACTCCCTCGGTGATTTATCAGATGAATATCATATTCCGTTGCGCTATGCAATTGATGTGTTTCCGAATCACCGGACGCATTTGAACTATACCACTGTGGGATCCACGCCGCTGATTGAAGTTCGCCGTACGCCGCTGGAAGGGTGGGGCTGGATTATCAAACGTACATTCGACATTATGATCTCGGCGATGGTCCTTGTGATCACGAGTCCGATCATGGTAGTCGCGGCCATCGCAATCTGGATTGATTCCGGTCGCCCGATATTTTTTTCGGATCTTGCCAACGGCGCGCCGGTTGAGCGTTTGGGCCGCGGCGGCAGGCCCTTCCATTATTATAAATTTCGAACCATGGTTCCGGATGCGCATACCAAGCGATATTCCAAAGAATTGCTTGCCAACAATCTCCGTTCTGATGGGCCCATGGTGAAATATGCTAATGATCCGCGTATTACGCGCGTGGGGAGGTTCTTGCGCAAGTTTAGCATTGATGAATTGCCAGAACTGTTCCTTGTGCTCAAGGGCGACATGAGCCTTGTGGGGCCGCGACCGCATTTCCCCGAAGAAGTTGAGCAATTTAAAAAACACCATAAGCATATCCTGGAAATTACTCCGGGAATGACCGGGTTAAGCCAGGTGAGCGGCCGTGATGAACTCACGTTTGAGGAAGAAGTTCGCTTGGACCGCCACTATATCGAGCACTGGTCGCTGTTATTGGATTTGTGGATACTATTGAAAACTCCGTTTGTGGTGGCCCGGGGGACGAAAGACGTTTGACGAGTAAATTATGCAAGTCGCATTGGTCCACGACCACCTCAATCAAATTGGCGGCGCAGAACGCGTGCTCAAATCCATGTTGGAGATCTATCCGGATTCCCCCGTGTTTACGTTACTGCACGATGAAAAACGGACAGGATCGTGGTTTGAAGGCACGGAAGTCATCCCTTCGTTTATCCAACGCCTCCCAGCCTCCCAACGATTGTTTAAGTGGTATTTGCCCATTATGCCCACTGCGATTGAAGAATTGCCGGTGGGGGGGTTTGATTGCATCATCTCGTCTTCTTCGGCATTGGTGAAAGGGATTCTGCCCCCACCGCAGACGCTGCATGTTTGTTATTGCCACACGCCCACGCGCTATCTCTGGAGCAACACGCGACAATACCTCGAAGAGTTGCCCCAGCGCCGGATGGTCAAACTGATCCTCCCATTCCTCTTGCAACGATTGCGATTGTGGGATTGGCAGGCGGCGCAGCGTGTCGATCGATTTATCGCCAATTCTCGGTTTGTCGCATCGCGGATCCGTACGTATTACCAGCGGGCGAGTACGGTCATTTATCCGCCGGTGGATGTCGATCGCTACGTGCCAACGAACGATCCTATTGAACCGTTCTATCTGCTCATTTCTCGATTACGTCCCTATAAACGCGTTGATGTGGCGATTACCGCCTTCAATAAGATGAATATTCCGTTGGTGGTGATCGGTTCTGGTGAAGAAGCGGCGCGACTCCGGCGCCTTGCCGGATCTAAAATTCGCTTCCTCGGATCAGTGGATGATACCACAAAGGCTTGGTATTTATCCCATTGTCGGGCGCTTATCTTCCCCCAAGAGGAAGATTTTGGGATCACCGCTGTGGAGGCCATGGCTGCGGGTCGGCCCGTGGTTGCCTACCGGGCGGGAGGTGCGCCCGAATCGGTGATTGAAGGACTCAGCGGAACATTGTTCGAGCACCAGCGCTGGGAGAGTTTGGCCGATGCAGTGATCCATTTTGATCCCACGCAATTTGATCCGGCACGGATTCGCGAACATGCACAGCAATTCTCCCGAGATCGCTTCCAGCGTGAGCTCTCGCAATTCGTGGATCAATCATGGAAGGAATTCCAGGAAGGGAAGGGGAGGGTGTAATTCACAATGCGAATATACAAATGCATTCGAATACTGCAAATAAACGTTACTGGATTTGTTGTATTCGTATCAATTTGCATATTTGCATTATGGTATGAAAATTATCGTCGATCTCCGTTCCCTCGGTGGCAACCCCTGGTCTGGCGTTCCGTTATATACTCGTCATATTGTTGCCGCGCTCACCCAACATGGGCCCAAGGATCAATGGGTTGGATTCGTGAGCGGCCGATCGATCCATCCGCCTATTATCCGTGGCATACCGGAGGTATTCACCGACCGGACGTCGACCACGCAGCGGATGATCCAATGGAGATTACCCGGGAGCCGGTGGCCTGGGGTCTTTCCGACCGCTCAAGCACTCTTTATGCCGAATTGGAACATCATCCCAGCGGCCATGCCCATGCCCGTGGTTATTGTGGTGCATGATTGTTGGATCTGGAGGCTGCCGTGGGATGGATCGCGGCGCGAACGTCTGTGGCATCGGGCGATTGCAATTCCACGATTGCTCAAGAGCGCATCTCGAGTTATCTGTGTAAGCCAATCGACCCAGCAAGAGCTCCTCTTCTATTGCCCGTGGCTTCGAGGCAAGACGCATGTTGTCCTCTCCGCCAGTGGGGCAGCGCCTGCGCATACATGCACTGCTGCGTGTCGACAATCCCCATCGCCGCGTATTCTTATCGTTTCGGATTCGCACCAACGGAAAAATCTCGGCACTGTCCTGCGCGCCATCGAGTCATTGCCGCAGCAGTGGAGTGTTGATATTGTCGGGTGCATCGGCGTTTCGAAATTTCGCAACGCTCGTTTCCATCGTAATGTGGGAGCAGCGGCCTATGATGCGTTGCTTGCGCATGCACAGGTGGTCATCTATGATTCCTTGTACGAAGGGTTTGGTTTTCCTGCCCAAGAAGCACTGGAGCGCAAGGCCCCGGTCATCATCTCGAGTAGCCCGGCATTGGTCGAAACCGTCGGCGCCAGAGCCCATGCGGTAGTGAACCCGCTGGACTGGCGAGCATTGGCTATCGCGATCAGCGCTTGCCGGGACAAGTCTCGACAAGAGGCAGCGCCATCGCCGGTACGCACATGGGAGGATGTTGCCAGCGAAACATGGTCGGTGCTCCAAGAGGCTGTGGATGCCGCCCGGCGGAGAGCTTCGTAGCGTTGTGGTATACTATACGTATGGTGGTTGTCCTTGATGCCCGCATGGCGGGCCCAGAGCAGCGGGGGATCGGCCGGTACATTGACGAATTAATCGCACAGATGCCCCGATCGGACGATATCACCGTGCGAGTGATTGTCCGGCCAGGCCAAACCGTTGTTGGCATGCCGACCATTCCGGTGGCGGCGCGATGGTATACATTAAAAGAGCAATGGGCGGTATTGCGGGCAATGGTCGAGCAACGTGCTGACATTGTCCATATTCCGCACATCAATGTCCCGATCGGATTGAGCCTCTTGCGTATCATGGGCAAAGGTCCAACATTGGTTGTCACGGTCCACGATCTGTTGCTCGTGGGCAATCCTCGGGAACAAGCAACAACCTTGCCCGCCATGCTGTGGTACCTCAAGTATTGGTCCTATCGTCTGGTATTGTGGTTGGCGTTGCGGGGGGCGGATGTATTGATTGCCGTTTCCCAGCGGACCGCTCAAGAAATTCAAACGCTCTTGCCGCGACCCCTGCATAAGAAGATCGTCGTCATCCCCGAGGGCATTGCCGCCGCTGGTGGGAGCTCTTGTACGAATGATTCCTGCGATCTACAAAAAGGTCGGCCGTATGTGCTGACGGTCGGGTCCTGTTACCCGCACAAACGATTGGACTGGGTGTTGAGTGCGATGATTCCGCTGTGGCGTGAAGAGAAAGAACTGGATTGGATTCATGTGGGCCCTTCGGAACGATTGAGTGAGGAATTTTTTTTGAACATGAGATCAGAGGAGCAACAGTTGTTTTCGAAACGTCCATCTGCCATCCACCCGGTCGGCGTGCTCCCCAACGACGAGCTCCATCATCGATACGCGCATGCGGTGGCCCTGGTTTATCCCTCGAGCACCGAAGGGTATGGCTTGCCGCCCGTGGAGGCGCTTGCCTGTGGCGGGCGCGTGGTGAGTTGTGCGGTTCCTTCGCTGGAAGGAGTTATCGTGCCTCCAGATCAATTACACGTTGTTTATTCGAAAGAAGAATTCATCCAGGCCGTCGGTACGTGCTGGCAGCATCGCCACCTGCCGTGTGCCGCCCTCACTGCGACCCCCAGCAGCCGAGAGTCTGGGCAGCGTACGGTGAACCTCTATCGATCATTATATTCTTCTCTTTAATGTTGTATGAATAAACGCGTCATGGTACTGGTTGCTGTTGCTGCACTGGTGGCCGCAGCCGGATACGGAACATGGAAGTGGTATGGCAGTGCCAACGGTGGCAATGAGCCCGTCTCGCCTGCTGGGCAAGAGCCAACGCCGGTTGCGGTCAATACTCCTCCAGCCCTGCCGGTTGCCGATTACCAAGCACAGCGCCAACGGATTGCTGAAGCCTATCAGAACGGTGTGGCGGCACTTGCCACTGCGGCGGAACAACGGGTTGCGAAGAAAGACCAATGGAGACTGTTGGTTGAGCAAGCGCTTTCCGACCTGTCTCGGCTATCGGCGCCGGCGGATCGCCGCCAGGCCCATCAAGACCGGTATATTCTCTTATTAACTCTTAAGCAAGAGTTAGGCGCGAGCGCCGTCAATGCGGATCGTGTCAAGAAGCTTGACGAGTCCGTTAACAAATCGTGGAATCAATGAAATCGTTCTTTTGGAAAAGTTGGCTTGCTCCCGTCGCAAGTATTGCGCTCATCCTTACGGCAGCCATTCCTGTCACCACGCGGTTGGGCGTTGCTCAACAATCTGTGATGGCCGCAATCATTATCGGGGCTGCAAGCGCGAGTTTGGCGGTGGGGCGCCTGGCCGGATCAAGTGTTGTCGCGAGCTTGGCCACAAGCATCGTTGGGATCAGCGGTAGCTGGGCATGGCTACTCTTTTCTTCCAACGCGGGTGAACGATTCTTTCGTTTGTCTGTCATCACGGCCCTCGTTTTTGCTCTCTTCCAGTGGTTTAGTATATTGGTTAATTCCCCGGTGCGTGCGCATCGGGAACTCCTCTACGGTCAATGGCTCCGCTGCCTCGCCGTGATTTCGATGTTTGCCTGGAGCGCGGCAACGTGGGCGGCTCCGTCGGTATTTGGGTTTATTGAGTTGCCGACGATTCTTTTATTGTCCTCATTCGTCCTGGCCGCTGTTATTTTAATTTGTTTGATGGTGGTTGCTCGTATTGATCATTCAAACGTATTGTTGACCGTAGCGCTCGGGGGGGCGATTGGGGGGATGCTATTGTGGTTGCCCGCCGCCGATGCCGTTCGCTTTTTATTGATGATTACAATTGTGTCCTACTATACCTCATCAACCGCAAAGGAACCATGAATCGGATA
This sequence comes from Candidatus Uhrbacteria bacterium, assembly GCA_016215325.1. Classification (GTDB taxonomy): domain Bacteria; phylum Patescibacteriota; class Patescibacteriia; order JACRJV01; family JACRJV01; genus JACRJV01. Next base: position 16,101 of record JACRJV010000004.1, on the reverse strand, counting down.
ACATATAAAACCCCTCCGAGTGAATCGGAGGGGTTTTATTGTCGGGAGAGAGGATGCTGGTAAAGCTACCTCTTAGCCCCGCTGTAGGCGATGGCTCGCATCACATCCCACTGTGCAGAGAGCGATGGAGAACGCTTGTAGATGGCGCGGAAGGATTTAATTGCTGCCTTCTCGCTTTCGACGTTGCGCACGGCGTTGCGCAACCCGTAGGCCATGATATTGATGGCTGCGGCGTCATTGGCATTGGTCATGTCCGCATCGCGTTTGTAGACCTTCTTGAACTCTCCGTTGGCTTTGGCCTCAGCCTCCGCGTTCGTTTCAGAGGGGAAGCGGCCATTGGCAATTTTGAGCACGTCAGCCCAATCCGCTTCTGTGGTGGGGAGTTTCCCATACGCGGCGATGTAGCTTCCGATCACACCGGCGCGTTCGCCTTCACCGAGTTTGTCGGTTGTTTCGGTTCCGTAGGCGATAAAGACTTTCATGGATTGTTCTTGGAACGCGCTGGGTTCAAGTCCTTTTGTCACTTTGCGGACGAATTTGGTCAGCGCATTCGCCTCTGCCGCTTCGCTCACACCGCGGTTTGTGAGCCGCGCATTGGCTGCTGCGTCGGCATTGAATACGACCGCTGATTCACTCGCGATTTTTTCTAACTGGATCGTTCGTGCATCTTTTGTCGTTGTGGTGGTCTTTGTCGTTGTCGTTCCGGTTGTGCCTGATCCTGCTGTGGTCCCTCCCGTTGTGCCTGTTGTGCCCGATCCGGTTGTCCCACCCGTCGATCCACCGGTACTCCCTCCGGTGCTGCCACCAGTGGAACCACCTGTTGAACCGCCGCTAGAGCCACCACCGCCTCCACCGCCGGTCTGGACCGCTGCAACCAACGCGGTGCTGACAGACACCGTCGCAAGCGACGTGTTGCCTGCCGTATCTTTAGCGACGAATTGGTAGGCGTAGGGGCCAGCGCCGCCAGGGAATGGACCGTTGTCGACATACGTTTTGACCCCTTTGGCAACTGTAGCGTAGATTTGTCCACCATTAATTCCAGCGCCCGTGGTGTTAAAGTTGCGGTAGATCAAGATATTGGCCAGATCAGAATCCGAGGGATCGGTCCAGGTTAAGGTCACTTTGCCGTTGGCGCTGGTCGCTGCTGGCGTAGTGACATCGCCGGGTGGAGTGCTGTCTCGAGAGCCGCTGCCACTCCCGCTACTGGACGCCGGTGCATACACAATCGCGAAGGTCGTTAAGTGATCCATCTGTCCGGTAATGGTGTTGTTGGTGGTATCGACCGAGAAGCCCCCTTCCACCGGGACGTAGGCGTCTTTCTGCGGGTCGTAATACGCGAGTTTAAGGTCGGCTTCTGCAACTCCGGTCGGCAGTTGCGGGATCAAGTCAGTGTAATTGATGGAAAGTTCTGCGTTGCCGTTAAGTTCGGTGATTTCGTTGGTCCCTGCTGCCGACACCTCAAACGAAGCGTCCGCCAGTGCCGATAAGTCGGTTGTTTCTGGCGCAGTAAAACTCCGCTCAATTTCAACCGTGACGTTGGTGGAACCCGTATCCAGTACCCCACCCCCCGCCGTAAATTCGACATCAGTGTTGCCGGTGTCATCGATACTCCCACCGGTTGCTGGGGCAATCGCACTGCTGGTTGTCGTGGTTGTGCGCGTTGCATCGGCCGTGAGCGTGATGTTCGTTCCGCTGCTCACATTCGCGGTAGTGACGGTAATCGCACTGCTGGCCGACGTTTCGGCGTGGCCCGATGATGTGGCCTTCAGCGACCATGTTCCAGCATAGACCGGGAGCTTGTACGTTCCATCTTGGATATTAATTGAAGAACTTACCTTTACATTAGTAGTTGAGTTTGTGGCAGTGACAAATCCGTCGGCAGCAGGCGTTGACCCGTTGGATTTGAAGATTGTCCCGGTGATCAAGTACGGTGCTTTCTTGAGCGCGAGTTGGTCACCGGCCGCTCCTCCAAAGTCGTAGTTTGTGACGTTGCTGCTGACATCGACGGATTGGGGAGCTTGCTGCGCCACATACTGCGCACGCGACGCACTCACCGTGTACGTCCCTGCATTGACGCTGAGAGAATATGTTCCGGTACTGCTGGTTTGCGTGGAGATGATATTGCCCGTGCTGTCCGTTGCGCTGACCGATGCTCCGGCAATGGCTGTTCCGCTATCGTCTTTGACGGTTCCGCTTAATGTTTTCAGCGACACAGAACTCAAGTCGATCGTTGCGGTGCTGCCGGTGGCAACACTGCCGGTAAATCGCCCCGCACTAAAGGCATCCACCGTGTAATTGTAGGTCCCTTCTTTGAGCGTGAATGTTTTGTTGCTGCTTAAATCCTCAACGTTCTTTCCAAGCTTGAACCCCTTATCATTTGACTTTTTGAGTTCAATGAATGCCTTCATGGCTGAAGTGCCGCCGGTAAATGCGAAGGTGACCACCCCTGTTGTTCCGGGCGTGAGATTGGCGGTCGTACTGCCCTGTGGAGTAGCGATAGTGACATCGGTATAGAGTCGTCCGGCATCCTGGTGCCATGTTTGGACTTTGTATGTCGTACTCCCTTTTACCTTTACCGAATAGACTCCGGATCCATTTGTTGCTGCCTGACGCATTAACCCGCCCTCCACCGGTTGATCGTTGACGCTATCCCATTCCATGACTGCGACTTGTTGTCTGGGGGTGAGATTCCCACCAATAGTTACTGTCCCGGTCAATTCGTAGCACGTGCCAGTGCTCGGGGAGATATTCTGACTCGATTTGCTTTCCGTGGTAATGGTTACCGCTAATGAGAATGTCCCACAGGTATCCGTTTTTTCTGGGGGGAGCATCCCACGCACCGTCCATACTCCGGCATCCACAAATACCGTGTAACTGCCGTCAGTGCTGAACGCTCGGGCAACATTGCCATTGGCGTCGGTTGCCGTAACAGGGACATTTTTGATGGCATTACCATCAGAGTCCAGGAGTTTCCCGGAGATGCTGTAATCGGGTTTTTTGAGTTTGATCTCAATCGGCGTGGTTGCGGTGCTTACTCCCTGGAAGAAATTCCCGTCACTACGGACATCCACAACCAGGTTGGATTGCGAATGCAGACCGTTTTTATCCGCCACGATTTCGTAGGGGCCGTAGTTAGAGACATTCAAGCTGAATGTGCCGGTATCGCTGGTCCAGGTTTCGGTGGGCATCCCTCCGGCGCCTCGGGAGTGCACAAATACTTTGACGTCTTTGAGTCCAGTGGTTCCATCTGTGACCGTACCGCTGATCGTTTTGTCCGCTACTGCAAATGTGAAGGTAATTGTTTTGTTTGCGGCATCGATGTCCACATTCTGCGGTGTAAAATCGCCTTGGAATGCTTCTTCAATAGTGGGGGTCCCGCCAATGCCGCTGACAAGGATTTCTGCCCCTGGGGGAGGAGTTGTGTTTAAGGATTCTGATTTCCCCGCAGAAGCGGTTTTTGGACGACTCGGTCCTACGTTGATGAACCATTTTCCGTTGGCATTGAGATTAATCACGTACCCGTTTGAGTCAGGAACATTAAGCCCCGTGATGGTCTTCTCGAATCCCGTGCCTGGACCGCCGGCAAAGATCCCGATATCCTTGCCGCCAAAGTTGAAGTTTGCCGGTGCGAATTTGACCGTTACGGGGACTGTTGTTCCAGCCGTTGCTTGCGTGAGAACAATTGTTTTGGTTTCGGATTGGCCATTGTTGACGCAGACCGGGTCTGGAGGCACACCAAAGTAATTGGTGTTCCCGAGCGTGACGGATTCTGCCCCCAAGAAGTAGCAACCATTGCGCAGGCTCGAATACACCACTCCGGCATCACCCGCGATTGCTGTCCCATCGGCGGCAGTGGTTACGCCGTTCGTGAGGGTGAGCAATTTTTGCATCGGTCCGCTGGGTCCGCCGCCGAAGACAAACACATCACCGGTGGCTCCTGCCGTGCCGGTCACCGCGGTTCCGGCATACACTTTGAGCGTAATGGTGTTACTGCCACCGGCCTCGATAAAGTAGGGGACTGATGTTTTTGTGGCGAGCGTCGTACCCGATCGTACCACCTTGATGCCTACCGTGTACCCCCCTGTTTTCGGATCTTTCGGGATCGAAGGGTTGACGATTTTTTTGAGGTCGATCACATATGAATCTCCCGAACCGGGTGTGCCGTTGACCAAGAGCTTGACGGTCACCTTATTGCTGCCGGTATCGACTTGGATGCCGTCGGTGTCAAAGTTCGGATCAAACGTCACCGTCCCAGAACCGAATTCGTTAAAGTCATCTTTATATGGTGAGCCCGTATCTTGTCCGACATTGCTGATCCCCGTGCCGGTGGGGAAGGTGAGCTCAACCAAATCGCCAGTTTGGAGTGCTTGGTTTGGGTTAAACCTGACTTGGAATACGTTCGAGTCTTGTCCGGCACCGGGGTTGAACGGGAATGCCATGTCCGACTGGCCGAACGCATGCTGTACTGCGGTAAAGGAGCCAAATCCTTCCGGCTTGAACTGCCCTCCAATGGTCACCGTCCCACTGCCCGTTCCTGCTCCGGCAACGGGGGCTTGGAACATTGTGTTCGTTGTGCCAAAGTTTCCGAATGTTCGTTTGCTGTTTTCCACTTTCCCTTTCATTACATTGGCGCTGGAGGCAGTGACCAACGCGTTGTTGGAAAGATCCTTGATTGCCGAGCCCGCCGTGACTTGGAACTCATCGCCTTCCACAAGGCCGGTAAAGCCTTCGACGCTCACCGAGAAACTTCGCCCGTCATAAGTCATGGCTTTGGTGGAGATATCGATGGTGCCGGTCGGGGCGTTGAGTTTTTCCAAGGTCCAATTACCGTTTTTGAGCACGCTCTTGGCAAACTCGGTGGCGCCGTCTCCGCCGGTGGCGTGGTTCATGGACTCCGTGAAGGAGAAGGTACACTTGTAGTCATCACAACGCGCTTCCTTGAATTTTGGCGATACGGTATCTGCATCGCCGGTTGTGTAGGAGTAGGTTCTTGAAGATGCGAGGGCGTTACCAATGACATCCTTTACACCGGTCCCGAGTGTGACCGTATACGTGGTATAGGGCGCCAGAACAGAATCTGGGATGATATAGGCATTGTTTTGGGACGGATCGTATTGTACTTGCGCGCTCACAGCAGTGGAACCTCGTTGCAAGGTGATATTGGTGCTCGTGATCGTGCTAAAGTCCACTGCTTCATCGAACCCGAATGTCAAGAAACCTGAATTAACGGCAACGCCCGTGGAGCCGTCCGGCAGACTCGGGTAGACTGTGGGTGCAGTCGTATCAGCCGAACCCCCAACTGTAAAGTTTGAACTGAACGCATTCTGGTTGGCATTGTCGCCAGAGCGCATGGTCATGCCTTGCGTATTGGCTACTGACCCCAATACACGGATTTCGTAGTCGCCGCTGGCAAGGTTGTTGCCCGAAGGCGTGAGGGTGACAAAGCGGTAGGTGCTGTCTACGCTCTGGGTAACCGTTTGATCTACTGGGCTGCCATTAACCATTTTCACCAATTTTACCGAACTGGTCGTGATCGTGTTGGTATTCATCGGCTCATTGAATTCGATCACAATTTTGCCGTTGGGTGCCAGCTGAACACCAGGCGCAGGGTTAGTGGATGTCACAAAGGGTGGCAGGTATTGTCCCCCTTGGCCAAAGTTCTGCGTGACGGTGTCTTGAGAGTACGTGCTGCCTTGTGTCTTAAATTGAATGCGGATACCGCCGGACTGGACCGCCATCCCCGTTGCGCTCGTGACCGCATCGGTGACGACCAGTGTGTAGTTGGTATCTGGATCTAGATTCGCGCTGGGGGTGAAGAGGATCGTGTTGGAATCCATCGAGAACAACGCCGAACACCCGACCGACTGTTGGTTGGCGCAGTAGGTGGTGGTGCCGGCGACAAGATTGGTGCCGGTTGTTGGATTGGCGCTGGCATCGTTTGTTTTGTACAGGTACACCGGGCTATTGGCGTTGGAAGCATTGGTGTCATTGATGGACGATGCGTTCATGGCTTGGTTAAACCCGACGCGGATTTTTTCGGTGAGCTGCGTTCCCATCGAGTTGTTCGGCGGGCCAGAAAATACCATGACGGGCGCACCGCCCCCAGATCCATTGCCGTTGTTGTTAAAGGTACATTCTCCAGGGCTTAATGTGACGTTGATGTTTGTCAAATCTGTAGATCCGATCGTGGTAAATAGTTGACTTTTGCAATATCCGGATTTGTATGCAGCAATATCGAGCCCGGCATTGCTGGGGAGGTTTACTAATGTATACGAACCATCACCGCCGCTATCTTGCTCCGCAGCGGCAAAGTTCATGGGGAAGACTTTTGCGGATGCCAGATTCTGCGGCCCGTTTGGCCCGTGCTCTTTAATCGTCCCTTGGACTGTCCGTGCGGTACTAGCGCCCGCCAGGGTGCGCATGACATACGGGCTTGTTTTGCAGTCTGCCGCGCTTGTGGCACTCGGATTTGCGCAGAAGAATTTGGTGTTGCTTTGTGCGTCGCGAGCAGTGAGGTAGTATTCCACAGACCCTCCGGCCGCCGGAACAGAAGCAGAGGGAATCGTGAATTTAAAGAGATTGCCGGTGACGTTGACGCCATTGACCGACGACTCTGCCGCGCTCACATCTGCTCCATAAAAGAGTTTGATATATGCCGGGGACTGGAGCAGATTGTTGGCGCTGGTTTGATCGTCCATGACCACGGCATGGATTACGGCGTTGGCTTGCTCGGTGGCGCTGGTAACTTGCTGGTGGTCGATAAAGGGTGCGTTGGTGTCGGCAATATTAGTGTCGCTGGTCACAGAAAAACCAGAAGAACAGACAAAGCGGTTAATGGTCGCCATGACCAAAAAGCAGGCTTTGTACGTTGCACCGCTCCATGCAACACCGGCGCTATCGGTTGAACGGAATTGGTCAAGTGTAAACTGATTTTGCTGGAATTGTCCTCCAATAAAGCCCCGATCTTGACAGGCGTTCCCACCGCATGCATTTGTTTTGACTGTGCTAGAAACTGCTAAGTTGGAGACCGGCAAGATATAGAGTTCCATGCCGGTGTACCCTGCGGGTTGCGTCCCTGGGGTCCATGTTACCTTAAAATCGCGGCCGTCAATCCCGAAGCCCGTGGTATCAACATCGGTGCCCACGACCGCGGATACCGGCGCGGCGGCGTTATCAATCGTGAACGTGCCGGTGGTGAGGGCGTTGGAGTTGATAAAGGTGGGCGGTGTTGGTGGCTGCGGAACGCCGTTGATACCGAATGCATCATTGGCTGCAAATGTCACGGTAAACTTGTGTCCTGTGACGGCATTGGCCGAAAGATTGGCCACCAGCACGTATTCGTAGGTTCCTCGCCCGTCCATGTTGTTGGAAGGGATGCCTTGGTGCAATCCAAGGTTGGCCGCCATTTGAGTTCCGGGTGGTGCGATGCTCCCGCCAAGCGCCCCTCCAATTCCACCCATGACAGTGTCTTTATTTGCTGCATTTTGGTCAACCACGAGTTCATCGAGGGTTGGCTCCCCCGTATCCCGAAACAGAACAAAGCTCGTAAAATCGGATGCCGTTGTTCCGCTCGAGCTCACATCATTCACAGTAAATTTCAGGTTGGTGAGTGTATCGGCTCCATCGGTAGTGAGTGCGAATGCCGCTACTGAAACCGCTCCACTGGCAGCGGCCACCGGCTCTTGGCCAAGTGATTGGCTCGTTATCGCTTGGGTCGCAACGGTGACCGCAGCGTGGACTTGCAAGGGCACGAGTAATGCGCCACCCATGCTCCAGAGCACTGTGGTGATCGTTGTGATCACGGTTACTCCCTTTTGGAGGGACTTCTTTTTGAAGATACTCATACGTTTTAGAGATAGGGAGATAAAGATGATGAGGTAATAATTCAATAGTTTGGATAGAATAATATCATAAACTACTCACGCGGATTTCCCGCCTGAGGAGAGTGAAATAGAAAAAGTTATAATACAACAATCCATGTGAAGATATTCACATTGATTCAATCTGGAACGATTATACCATGTTTGAATGCGGAAAGGGTGGGGATAAGTGGGAGCATGATAGTAAGGCGGGATGTGAAATATTTTTGCTGCGGAACTCGCGTTCATCGGGAACCGTTCTCGAAACGCACACACCGCAACGATCCTTAGCGTTTCGAGGCTCGCTCACACAGTCCTCGCTGAAAATATTTCACATCCCGCCTTACTATCATAAAATATGGAGAAAGATTGACATTTTGGCTTAAAATGAGTATAGTTTTAACTTATTGCGCCATTGTGTGACAAGAAGCCCATCCAGGTGATTACTGTATGCACATGAACGAACAGAACAAACTTTTCGAGACCTATCAGAAAGAAATATTTCGCTTTATTCTGCTAAAAACAGGGCACCTGGAATCAGCAGAAGATTTAACATCAGAGAGCTTTGTTAAGTTTTTTACCTACATTGAGAAAAATAAATCAAGAGAACATCATTATCGAGGCCTCTTGTACTCGATCGCTAAAGGACTTGTTATTAATTACTATCGAGACCAACGGACTATTCAGATTGATATCGAAGACATCGAGATTGTGGATCTTAAAGACAGTGCTGACGAGCAATTGGATCGCGCAATCCAAGTAGAGCAGTTACAGACAGCCGTACTAATGTTGCCACCGGCATTACGAACCCTGATAGAACTACGATTTATTCGACAATTAGAATATTCTGAGATTGCGGAAATCACGGGCAAACGAGAAGGCGCAATCCGCATGGGCATATCCCGGGCGATAAAACAACTCAAAGAACTACTTGCAACAGCACTAAATCAATAAACCAGTAAACCAATATATCGTGGAATATGCCAAGTATGGAACAATTACTCCAGCAATGGGGGCAACAGGAGCGCAATCGTTATTTGGTAGATTTGGATGCGTCAACGAGCATCCGGGTTTGGAATGCCGTTCAGGCGCGCTTAAGCGCACAGGCTCTGCCAAACCCTGTCACCATCCGCCACAGTGTGTGGGCGCGATGGACTTTTCTTGTCCCAGCGTTTGCAACCATGGCGCTCGTATTGTTTGTCACACGGGAAGGACAGCAACAAATGCCGGTTTCGCAAGAACCTCCAATGGTCGTGGCTCAAAATCTTCCTTCCATCGCTCTTGAGAAAGAACCGAGCGCCAGCCAAGAATTCCCCCTGGAGCCTGAGGTTGTTCCGTCGAGCACGGAAACAGCGAGGTCCAACACCCGTACAATCATTGCCAGCAGAGGTCAATCCGTTTTTGTTGCCTGGGGGGTGAGTGTGTATGGACCGCAGAATGCTACCGGAAGTCAAGAAGTAAATCCGCAATCATTATGGGCGCAAAGCGTCTACTAGAGAGAATCTGCAATGTTCAATAAAAAAAATGAAAAAATTGATAATTCAATGGAAATTTTAAATTGAACATTGCAAATTTATTGAAACTTATCAACAATTGAAGTTTTTGCTCTTTTCTTTCATAATTATAACAAATATCCCCAGGCAGGCTGGGGAGGTATTTCGTGATATTTCCGCGTTGTTGCCTTATTGGTCCGTTTCTTAATTTTTAAAGATACGGAAAAAGGCAAGAACGCAGAAATCCTTTCATAAACAGGGATTTTAGCGTTTTACCAAATTAACCAATTCCGTTAGGAAGGGAATTTGGGGCGATCACCAAAGGTCGATCCGCAGGCCAAAAGCCTCGGGCGTGATCTGCCAGCAAAACCTTGTGATTAAAACAATTAACCGAACACTATGCATTTATCAACAAGTAAGAAAATCCTGAGCTCGGTTGTGACAACCACCACCGTGTTCTGGTCAATGGGTCTTGCTTCGTTGGCGCCGCTTGCGGCTTCCGCCGCAGTCAGTTTGAATGCCGGTGATCTGATCCGCGGAAGCGTTACCCCCGCAGTGTATTACTACGGTGGCGACGGCAAGCGATATGTCTTCCCGAATGAGAAGACCTTCAGCACTTGGTATTCCGACTTTAGCAGCGTCAAGAAGATCAGCGATGCTGATTTGCAAGCAATCCCGTTAGCAAGTTCCAACGTGACCTACCGCCCTGGCACACGCCTGGTCAAGGTCACCACCGACCCCAAGGTGTACGCCGTTGACAAAAATGGCGCGCTCCGATGGGTCAAGACCGAAGCCGTTGCGGTTGCTCTTTGGGGCGCCAACTGGGCCCAGAGTGTTGACGACCTCCCGGATGCGTTCTTCGCGAACTACCACATGGGGGCCGACATCAATGCAGCCGCAGACTTTAACGTCTCTGCCGTCGCGGCAGCGAGCCCGACGATTGCGGTCGATAAAGGCCTTTCTGGCGGTACCGTCGTGACCGGCGCCTTGAGCGTCGCGCTTGCGTCTGATACACCGGCAGCAGCCTCTGTTGCCAACGGCGCGGCCGATGTGGTCTTTACAAAGGTCACATTCACCGGCACCGGCACCATCACCAACTTGAAAGTTACCCGCACGGGGCTTTCGTCCGACACCCGACTTTCTGGTGTCAAGCTCTTTGATGGCACAACTCAATTGGGGACAAGTCAGACCCTCAACTCCGCACACCAAGCAAGCTTCAACGGCTTGAATGTGGCGGTCAGTGGTTCGAAGACCTTGACCTTGGCGGGTGACATTGTTGCCGCCGGGGGCGCAGGCGAAATCCTCAAATTGGGCATTGCCGCAGCATCGGATGTGGTGCTTTCGGGCGGCGTGAGCCCATCAGGGACCTTCCCATTGGAAGGCAATGGGATGACCATTGTGTCTGTGTCAATCGGATCGGCGACCCTTTCCAATGGTCCGCAGAATCCGAGCAGCGACTTGAACGTGGATGCGGATGCAACCGATTTCCGGTTCTTGCAAGTGCGCGTGACCGCAGGATCCAATGAAGATGTTGTCGTCAAACAAATCGTCGCCGTCCGCAGCGGGACCGCAGCCGACAGCGATGTCAAGAACGCCAAGCTCGTCAACGACACGTCCGGAACAACCTTGGGGACCGTTGCATCGCTCTCTAATGGCCGAGCCGTCTTTGACAACTTGAATGTGTTGGTCAAGAAGGGTGCATATGTTGATCTCTCCCTGTTGGCTTCGGCCACCGGTGCGGGATCAAGCCGAACCATCGGGTTCGAACTCCATGACGGGACCACATACTTGGTCCGCGTGGTGGGCGCAACCTATGGATTTGGTATTACCCCGACCCGCTCCAACTTCTGCGCAACCGCAGGGATCACTGGCGGCGCTTGTCAAACACAAACAATCAAATTGGGAACCTTGGATGTTAGCCGCTCGGCGCAATCTCCGTCGGCGGGCAACGTCCCCTTGGGCGGATCCAACGTGCTTTTGGGCGCGTTTGACTTCCGTGTCACCGGGGAGCCCATCCGCGTGAGCTCCATGCAGATGCAGTTGACCGTGACCCCGGCGGCCACAACCACGGCGGCCACCAACGAGGTCACCAACATCGGGATCTATGATTCCACCGGCGCATTGTTGGCCGGCCCGAAAGATGGTTCTGGAACAGCCGGTGCAGCAAGCACTGCCGTTACCGAGACCTTCACATACACCGACACCATGACGTTGCCGGTGGGAACAACGGTTCTCTACGTCAAAGCCAATCTTTCCACAAGCATGAGTGCGAATGACACCCTGTTGGTGACCGTCCTTGCCCCGCAGACAACCATGACTGTTCGTGGTGATCAATCGGGAAAGGCATTAGGGAACAATGTGCGGACAACCAGCCCTGTGGCGGCAACAACGCAGACCATCCAAGGTCCTTCGTTGCGCGTCTTTACCGCAGCGAATCCGCCCGCAGGATCAGTCGTCCGGGGGATTCAAGGATTCACCTTTGCAACCGTGAATCTTGATACATCTGGTTCTGGTGAAGATGTCAAAGTGAGTGAAATCAGACTCACGGATGCCGGAGCAACCCCAACGGATTTGATCCAGTTGGAACTCTGGGGTGATGCGGATAACACCGACACCACCGACACCATTGGCGTGATCCAGACCTCCAACAGCACCGCGGTCGGCGCTGCGACCAACACCTTCACGTTCTCCACGCCTCTGCGCGTGAGCAAGACCAAGGGTTCAACCTTGTACATGAAGGCCAACATTCTTTCCACAGCCACCGCTGGCACCACGCATACGTTGGCAGTTTCAAGCGTTACTGCCAATGGTTGGACCACCGGTTCGACCGTGACCGTGACCCCAAGTGGCGCTGGTCAATTGCAAACCGTTCAAGGGGGTGGAAGCCTGAAAGTTGAGATGAGTGGTACGCCGATTGATCAAGCCCAACTCGTGGCCGGCCAATTGGGCAATGCCTTCGTCCAATACAAGCTGACCGCCAAAACAGAAAGCATCGATGTCAAGACCATCCCAGTCACCTTGGCTGTATCGGCCAGCGAAAGTGCAGTGCCTTCGGGTGCTCCGTCTGCTGCGCAGATCGCCTCGGTGGGTAACCTCACGGCCTATGTGAGCGATACACCGGATGGCACCATGACCATGCTGGGAAACAGCGGCGTCAGCTTTGATCCAGTGGCAGGGACCGCAACGGTTGATATTCAATCGAGCCCCTTGCGATTGGTGAAAGACAAGGAAAAGTACTTGACGCTCAAACTCGACCTTAAACCGAAAGAGGATCTGAAATCCGGGACAATCTTTGTCTTGGGGATCACCAACAGCCTCGCCGTAACGGCTTGGGGGAACAATGCCAATGTTGGCACCGGTACTGCAGGCAACTACAGCATCACGGCCAACGGTGTTGACTCTCAATCGCAATTGGCAGCAACGTCGATCAATTCGACCGGTGCCGCGGGCGGACTTGTGGACAAGAGTCACAATATGCCCGTGTACGACGGTATTCTCACCGTCACCAAGAGCGCAACCCAGCCGGTGCGACCGTCTGGCGACACGCCACCCGATGTGTTCTACTTCGACCTGACCGCTACTGGTGATACCATCACCGTGAGCGACCTCGAGTTCGTGTTCAACACAACGTGTACGATAACCGCCAGCAGCAATGCCGTCCTCCAGAGCCGAACCGGTGGCAATCAAACCTACGCCACCTGGAACTGGAGCGCTGCAACGCCGACCAGCGTGTTCAAATTGTCCACCGCCCAAGGCCAGCACTTCCATGTGTTGGGCACTGCCGGAGCAGGAGGACAGTTTGGTGCGACTGGCTTTAGTTCAGCTCTGACGGTTGCTCCAGGATCCAGCAAGCAACTCAAACTTGCGGCTGGTGTCTCGGGATGCACCAACCCGAACAACTTGACTGTCCGTATCGGTGGTTCCACCGCCGGTGCGAGCGGAACAGCTTCGGGGATTACTTGGAAGGATGGCGAACTTGCCACTGCGGTGGATTCGACCCTCACCAAGAATTTGAGCACCACCGTGGGTGTATCCTGGGATTACTAATCCTTGAGATAAACCACGGGTCTCCCTTCGAGAGACAAACAAACCCCTGGTCGAAAGGCCAGGGGTTTTGTTTTTGGGCAAAATGTGGTTAAATATGAGAGATTGGATATTAAGAGATGAAGATTATGAAGGGAATACGAATCGCAATATTTTTTTTCCTTTTTGCAGCATTTTTTTTCGGCGCCCCCCGCGTTCATGCGCTTACTGCCACACTCAATCCGGTAGAATTTTCGACTATCTATAGCTACCAGCAGGACAATCTTTTATTGGACCTTACAATTGTTCCCAAGACGTCCGGCGAAACGTTGAAGGCATTGGCGGTGAAAGATCTGTTAAGCAGTTCCACGGCTAGTCAATTCGCCAGTCTAGAATTATGGTCTGACAATGGAGCGCCTGGGTACCAGGGGTGGCTTACGGATGTCGATGTGGCTTCCGCGACCATGGATAGCAATGGCGTTTGGGCGTTTTCGGGGCTTTCCTTGGCAATGCCCGAAAACGGGTTACGGCTCTATGTGACCGGAACTGCTGGACAAATTTTGAATCGCCGGTATTTAGTGCAGTTTGGGTTGCTTGCGCTATCGGATGGCAACACGGATGGGAAATATCAAACGGGGGATACAGGTGTTTTTGTCGATCCCGTTGACAATGGCCCAACAGAAGCATTAGTCAACCCTAATACCAAAGAGTTAAGCCCGAGTTCGGTGTTGGTTCCCCCGCAATCGGCGATCACAAGCCCAAAGCACGGCGATACCGTGGCAAAAGATAACGATATTTTGGTTGTGGGCAAAGCGCGTGGAGTCGGCGGGAGCCCGGCGGTGGTTGTGCAGTTACGGTGGGGGGCTGCGGCAACGGTGGGCAGTGCCGCTTGGAATACCGTCACGAGCGCCACAACGATTACGGATTGGCAATATCATTGGAAGCCAAACGCGCAAGGGGATGTTGTTTTGGAAACGCGTGCCGTTGATAGCAATGGCCAGACAGGCGCTGTTGGGTCGATCACGTTGCACGTCGGGCCGTCCCCGGTGTCGACACCCACACCAACGCCCCCACTAGACCCCTATCAAGGTTCATTGGTGCGCACCGCTGACAACGCAGCAGTATATTATGTATATAACGGATCCCGGTGGGCGTTCCCGAATGATAAAATATTCAAAAGCTGGTACACAGATTTTAGCAGTGTTAACGTGGTTACCAACGAACAACTCGCAAGCTGGCGCCTGGCGGGCGTTGTCACCTATCGGCCGGGTGTACGGCTGGTGAAGCTCCAAACAGATCCCAAAGTGTATACCGTATCCAAAGGCGGCGTGCTGCGATGGGTTTCGACCGAAGCGGCGGCGGTAAAACAATTTGGCAGTGCGTGGTCAACGATGATTGACGACCTTTCTGATGCGTTTTTCCCGCAGTATCGCGTTGGCGAGCCGTTGAATGAGAGTTCGCCGTACAGTGTGTTCTCGGAGCAAGCAATGTCAACGACGATTGCGGTGGATAAATCGTTATAAGGTTTTAGTGGCTAGAAACGCCGCGGCGACGATGCCTAGAACCTACAACCTATAACTTGGAACCTCGTCTATGTTTTCTCGGGAAAAATTCCTCAAACTTTTTTTCTACGGCGGTGTCAGCATCCTTGTGCTCATTGCGATTGCGATGTTCACACCAAAATCAGAGCCCACGTTTCCGCCACTGGAGAGCTTCGGGAGCCAGCTTGATCCTGCGCGCCGGCAGGTATTATTGGATCGCATCAAGCAATATCAAGATAAAGCCAGTGCCAACCCCACTGATGCCGATCCATGGCTCCAGATGGGGATTAACCAAACAGAACTCGGGGCGCTGCCATGGGCCATTAAGAGCTATCAGAAGGCTGGGGAACTTGCGCCGGGGAGCTTCCTTTCGTTTTACAATCTGGGTGAGTTGTACGTGCGTACAGGGCAGTATGATAAAGCGGAAATTGCGTATGCCACAGCGATCAAAGCGGACCCGGTGCGCACGAATCTCTACCGACCCTTGGTGCAGCTGTATCAACAATATCTGCCCGAAAAAAAAGAGAAAATTCCGCAACTGCTCAATGCCGGATTAGCGCTCACTGAAAACAGCAATTCGGTTGAGCTTTTATCATTGCTGGGGTCGTATTACGTGAGCGTGGGGGACCGCGAGAATTCCATTAAGGCCTATGAGCGCTTGGCTGAGATTTTCCCCAATAATAGCGCCGCTAAAGAACAACTCGACAAACTGAAAGCACAGCAGTAAGCCTATGCAATGGCAGTCCATTCTCTGGCAGCGCTGGGTCGGAGTCGTCTTGGCGCTTGTGATGTTCGCGCTGGGGTGGTCGATGGTGCGTGTGGTTGGAGAACGGGTCCGTTTGAATCGCGAAATAACAACACTGCAACAAAATGTGAATGCGCAAGAAGCAGAGCTAGTGCAATACAAAACACTTTTGGACAAGATTGATAATTTTACCTATATTGAAACGCAAGCGCGTCTAAAATTTGGGCTAAAAAAACCCGGAGAAAATGTTTTTATTGTCCCAGATACGCTCGTTGCCAACCAAGTACAGCAACAGACTCCACTGCATAAGGCAAATGGGAACCCACAATTGTGGTGGGAGTACTTTTTTGGAACGTAATGATGTTGCGGGTATCGTACAATGGTAGTATGCGACCTTCCCAAGGTTGAGACAGGGGTCCGATTCCCCTTACCCGCTCCAG
>JACRJV010000003.1 GCA_016215325.1 Candidatus Uhrbacteria bacterium | reverse complement strand
ATTCTTTTTGGTCTTCTGAGACCTGCAGTTTGGGCAATATCGATACTTTTTTTAGAGCCATATCATAGATGATTAATAGTTTAGTGGCTCTAGTATTGCACAAACTCCAGATTTCAGCCTTACGGATTTTCCATTAACTCCATTGAGCCAGAAGTTGCTTATCTTCATCATTCGGCTTCGGCAGGAGCTCAAGCGAAACCACTTCCGCCGCGAGATGATCAAAGCCCAACTTATTGGGTTGCTGATCGATCTCGCGACCAATTCACGGCCGAATGGTCGGGAAGGATGCAAAATGGTGAACCTGGGGTTCACCTGCACGGCGGACAGGAATGGTGCGGACGAGATCGGTGCGGCCATCCTCGTGCTTGAGCGGGAGAAATTGCTCGAGTGCGGAGTCAAGGTGTCTCTTACCAAGGAGGCACTCAAGACCTACCGGCGGCTGGGTCACAGCCCATGTCGCCAGGCTGTCGAGGACGTAGTGAAGATCGCGATCGAGCGCATCGCCGAGGCAATCAAGATTGCCAAGGAGCGCTACCGCGCTCGGGGCAACGGTGCCGCAAAGCAAGAGGAGGGCGAGGAGAAGCCCAGCATCCGCAAGATGCGACTCTTCATCCCTCGGCACCGGCGGAAGGGGGGGGAGAAAAAACCCCGCGACATGGTCGAGTAGACCGTGTCGAATCCAGAGACGCCGTCTGTTTGATCGACCGATCAGACAGACCCGATTGCAGTTACCCTTTGGAGGAGGGGAAATGCATGGCCACTAACGGCATTGATCAGTTTCTACGCACTCAAGCACAGAGTGCGGCATCCTTCTCTAGTACGAGGGCCGTGCTGGAGCGCGAACTCTACTGGAGTCGTACATCCACCGAGATCGAAGTCTACAAGTGCTCGGATGCCCGTGTGAAGGGGTCACGCTACCTCAAGACGCCGCTGGGCGTTCTCACGCCCCGCCGCACGATCGGCGGGAAGTTCGAGATGTGGTGGCCGGATCTCCAGAAAGAGATCGAAATGTGGCGACAGCGCGCAGCCAAGAAGTTCCGGCATCGCTGCCTCTCGCTGTTCAGTTACCACTTCTCTCGGGGCGACGAGCATCGGGGGTGCGCGGGTTTTGATTGCCAGACGAATGATGCTATCGCCTATACCACGGCGCTGCTGGAGGATTTCAAGCGCATCTACCAGCAGAGCACCATGTTTGGCGTGATGGTCGGGTTCGAAACCGATCTGGAAGCCATGGTCCTGCATGGGGAGAGCGGCGAGGTCCTCGATCTGGCCGAGGTGGAGATCACTTCGGTCTCACGGCTGGAGTGGATGATCAGGCGCCTGTTTCCGAGCATGGACGAAGAATCGGTGCGTGACTTCGTCCCCCGGGTCCAGGCGAACATCGAACACATCCAGGAGGTCCGGGAGCTCGAGCGGCCTATCGAGGCACTGGGTCACCAGGAACACATGTTGTTGGTGGGGCGCGGGTATGAGTACATGCATGATCCCAACGCTTTGATCGTGAGCCCGCATACCCCGGATCTCGCCGTGCCCATTGCCAGCGCTGGGGGCGTGATCCTCAACAACATCAACCAGGGGCTGGTAATTCCGGCGAAGACCCCCATTGTGGTTGTAACCAGCGCCCCGTACTTCGAGCCGATTGGACCCGAACCCGAGCTCGCGCGCCAGAAATCGTTGGGACTCTGTCGGTTCGCCTACAGAGTACTTGAGGAGCGGGTACCGGAGCTGGTGCGCAATTACCCGGTGAGCACGCTGGCGGTGACCATCGACATGACGACGTGGAGATTGAACATCCACGACAGAGTGGACCGGTAACGGCGCCGGTTGACATTTCATCCAGTGGCATCGTTAGGGGGAGGGACCTTGACGAGAGCCGCCTTGCCCGCCAGGATTTCGGTTCTCGGCGGGTTTGCTTTTCTCTCCCATTGTGCTATCTTTAGAAAAGAGCTCTATCCACAGCCCCTGTCAAAGGGGCAAGCCTCTCGGATGAGCTTATTTTAATTAACGCGAATACACTACAACCTCAACGACAGCACAGGTACGTGAATACCGCGAATAACATAAACGGTATTCGCGGTATTCGCATTATCATTCGCGGTGTCCGCGTTATGAGCAAAGTCAAAGTTTATTTTCTTAAAGATGTTGATCGGGTTGCCAAGCAAGGCGATATTAAAGAGGTAACCGCCGGGCATTTCCGGAATTTTTTATTGCCGAGGAAATTAGCGGTGATTGCAACCGATGCGGTATTGGTAGCCGCTAAACTCCAGGCGACAAAGAAAGAGAAAGAGGTCGCAATGGAAAAAAAAGAAATTGAAAAGCTCTCGGGGCGATTGGCAGGAGTAAAACTCACATTTACTGAAAAAGCTAACCCGCAAGGCCACCTCTTTGGCAGTATCACGGCACCGATGATTGCCGAGCATCTTGCAAGGCGTGGACTTGCCGTAGAAGCAAAATGGATTCAATTAGAGCATCCGATTAAGAATGTTGGGACAAAAGAAGTGCAGATCAAGTTGCCCAATGGTGTAGGGGCGAATATTGGCGTTGAAGTATTACATACATAGAAACTGGTTAATGGAGGACAGAGAATAGTAATAGAAATTGGAGACAGGAAATTAGTACTTGATTCTTCTAATTTCAAATGTCCATTTTCCATTACCAATTTCTAATTTCAAGAAACCATTTTCACTATGCCCAAATTTATCTTCGTCGTCGGCGGCGTCATGAGCGGGGTTGGCAAGGGGACCTCGACTGCTTCAATTGGCAAGCTCTTGGAGAGCAAGGGGTACCATGTGACAGCGGTCAAGATTGATCCGTATGTCAACGTAGATGCCGGAACCATGAACCCCATTGAGCATGGAGAGGTATTTGTCACCGATGATGGGGATGAAACGGATCAAGATATCGGCAGCTATGAACGGTACCTCGACACAACGATTTACAAAGATAATTACATGACCACTGGCCGAGTGTATCAAACTGTTATCGAGCGCGAACGGGCCTTGGGGTATAACGGACGATGCGTGCAAGTCGTACCGCACATCCCCGAAGAGGTGATCCGTCGGTTACAAAATGCCGCAAAAAAGGCCAAAGCAGATATCGTAATGGTGGAGGTTGGCGGCACGGTGGGGGAGTATGAAAATATTTTATTCATGGAGGCGGCGCGCATGATGAAGCTCAAAAGGCCCAAAGACGTGTTGTTTATCCTTGTGAGCTATTTGCCGATTCCGGGGCGCCTCGGTGAAATGAAAACCAAACCCACTCAGCATGCGGCGCGGACGTTAAATTCCGTGGGTGTCCAAGCGGACTTTTTAGTTGCTCGCAGCGAACGCGCGATTGACGAGGCCCGCAAACGCAAGATGAGCGTGTTTTGCAACATGGCGCCGGAAGATATCATCAGCAGCCCGGATGTGGAGAGTGTCTACCGCGTGCCCATGATTTACGATGAGCAAAAGGTAGCAGAAAAAATTCTTAAGAAATTTGGGTTGCGTGTAAAAAAGAACACGCTCTCGAATTGGAAGAAGTGGGCAGACAGTATTACCACGCTTGATCGGCCAGTGAATATTGCGGTCATCGGGAAATATTTTGAGACCGGTGATTATATCCTCTCCGATGTGTATTTCTCGGTGATTGAGTCCTTGAAGCATGCCAGTTGGGCGAATGGCCGCAAGCCTGTGCTGACGTGGCTCAACTCGGAAGAATACGAGAGAGATCCCAAGAAAGTCAGGGAGCTCTCTAAATATGATGGCGTGGTAGTGCCCGGAGGATTTGGGAGTCGGGGTGTGGAGGGCAAGATCACCGCGATCCGGTATGTGCGGGAACAGAACATCCCATATTTTGGGTTGTGCTACGGCATGCAGCTGGCGGTGATTGAGTTTGCTCGCAACGTGCTCGGGATCGCTGATGCGCACACGGCGGAAGTCAACCCCAAAACTAGCAATCCGATTATTCATATTATGCCTGGCCAAGAGAAAAATATCGCAAGCAACCGTTATGGCGGCACCATGCGGTTGGGCGCGTATCCATGCGTATTGACCCGAGGAACCAAGGTGGCGAAAGCATATGGAGTAAAAGAAATCAGCGAGCGTCATCGCCACCGGTATGAGGTGAACAATGACTATCGGCAGCAGCTCGAAGGCGCAGGACTCCTGATTGCGGGCTTGAGCCCAGATAAGCGGTTGGTGGAGATTGTGGAGCTCAAAGATCATCCGTTCTTTGTGGGTACGCAATTCCACCCGGAATTTAAAACAAGGCCCATGAAGCCGCATCCGTTGTTTAACGCGTTTATTGCGGCGGCGATAAAAGCGAGAGAGTAAGATATGTAATATAAAGATATTCGCGCACCATAGTATAGTAAAGAAAAAATCCGTCCCGACATTGGGACGGATTTTACTCTGCGCTCCTCTAAGTATCTTCGTATCCTATGTCTTCATCTCTTCCGAAATCACATGCACAAACGTGCGTTGACTCAAATTGCCGTCGAAATTCCGGACGCGTCGGTTGGTGAATTTGACCTTACCGGTAGCCGTGGCAAAGAGCGTATCGTCCCCGCCGCGCATCACGTTGGTGCCGGGGTGCCATTTAGTGCCGCGTTGGCGGACCAAAATGTTGCCCGCCTTGGCCCATTGGCCTTCAAAGAGTTTGACGCCCAGGCGTTTCGACTGTGAATCACGCCCGAGCCGAGTAGTTGTCCCTGCTTTTTTATGGGCCATATACGATCTAATGAGCTTCTTAAGCTGATTAGCTTCTTAGGGTTCTTATTGATAGGGTGTAGTATAGTAGAAATATGGTATTGGGTCAAGAAAATGGGGCAGAGCATGGGGTAGAATGTTTTTAATCAACGAAGAAACTGCTACAATAAGAGCAATATCAAGAATTGTATGAAACCACTAGAACAACAGCCGGCAGCGTCGTTGACAGAACATCCTGTCTTAGCAGATCAATTGCCTACATCCGAAAATTGGGAGGGTCGTACTCGGCAAAAGACCGATGAGCCGACTGCGGACGCCCGTCGTCGGGGCACGCGGCTTGCGCAAGCATTCCAACAACTCGAATCATCGGCAGGAATCCATGCCCAGCAGCTTCGGATGCTTCTGGATCAGGCAGAAGGCGCTAGCCCCATGCGGCGGCCATTTGAGGCGCTCGCTGAATCATTCTACGCGAATGCGCAGAAATTATCCGATCAACGGTTGACGCCGGAAGAGCATATTCGAAAATCCAGTGAGACAATGCAGTTAGGTCGCACGCTCAAGATTCGAGCTGAAAAGCAGGTGCAGGCGATCGCAGTGCGGCGGAACGCTCTTAGCCAACAGCAGGTTGCTCTCGAGCATGAACTCGAATCCCTCTCGCAGGCGTCTGCGCTGCGCAAGGTATGGATCGGTTTGAGTTTGAAGCGGCGAAGTATCCGAGGCCAGCAACAGTTGTTACAATCGCAGTCCAACGCCTTCGAGAAAGAGCAGTTGTTACTTGAGCAGCAGAAGCGCGAGATTGAACAGCGGCTCTCTATGCTCCACAACCAACAGGATGATGCGTTGGTATCGGTCATTGGCGACGATCTGAAGGGGTTGCGTCAGGAATACGAGGGAATTTGGAAACAGGAAAAAGAACAAGGGATCCTGATCGATGAGGTGTTTGGTCGATACTGGAAGCAGATGGTGGACCCCAAGCTTGGCGAATTTTTCTATAGCGAGGGTGAAAACGCTCAAGTGATCGGCCGCGCACTCTATCGAGTACTTAAAACGCACGTTCATCATCGAGCGTCTAACACCTTTGACGACAGCGCCGTGCGCTTAGAGCTTCCGAAGCTGATATATTCGATGATGCAGAATAAGGAGGCGTCCTATCCCTACGACCTTGAGAGGCTCCTCGAACCGTTGATCCGAGGGGAGTTGGACGGTTCGGTCCGCAGAGTGTTCAATCATTTTTTTTCGCGGCATTTGGAACGTTTGCAGAACGGATTGCACTCGCGCCAGGGCGAGCAGTGGCAAGAGAAACTCCAGAAAAAATTTCAGGAGAGCCGGCAAGAAGGCCGGGAGTTCGGCTTTCACGATACCGCGATCGAAGCGCTGGGCGTGGAGTCCATCGACCTGGATCTCTGGAAGTGCATTCGAGAGTCTCCGAGCGCTCGCAAGGCATTCGGAGGGGAAAAATTGGATGTGTTGGATAATGCATTGTATCGACAATCCATTGATCGGGCCTTATCCGACAATGGCCAAGGCTATGAAATCGATCGGTTGTATCAGTATCCCACCCCGGAAGTGATTCGACTGCTGGCAGTGATGGCCGCGGCGGACAACAATGGGTATCGGTTGAATCACACCAACACCGCATTGAGCAAGTTCGCCCAGCGTCCAGACTGGGGCGATCTCCTCAACGCAGCGGTGAGACAATACCCACAACTCAAATCCATGGAAGCGGCGTTACTGGCTTGGAATAAGACGCCGAATTTTACATCCTGGACCAATGCCCGGCACCCCACGATCCGCGATGGCGTGGATCCGATATTATTGAAAATTGTGAGCAGTAAAACAGAAGACACGCGACTCGTGCAAATCGCCTACGAAGCAGGTACGGAAGGGATATTACTCGAAACCTTGATCCAGAAAAAGACATTGCCGCGGGAAGATGTCGCGCAACTTCGTCAAGCAATGGAGACTATTCGCGCTCTCGAAGGCCCATTCGTGGAGGGCGAGCTTTCGTTCCGTGGCGATTGGTTGGTTGAATTTTTTCGGGACAGTGCTCTCCAGCATATTAATGGGTTGGAACAAAAAGTCACCTCATATTATTACCAGAAGCCGCCGATGGACTCGCTCGCAAAGTGCGTCGCCCTGGCCCGCGCGATCAATCGCATCCCTGCCGGGGATAAAAAGTCACTTGCGTTTTTGGCCGGACACAGTGGGATTGATATCATAAAGCAACGGATCCTCCCAGAAACAGTAGAAGCGGTGTTGAGCCTTGTGGACCACCCCGAATTGTTACAGGAGAAGGATTACAGTATCCGTTGCGTGCCGGGTTTAGAAACAATGCTCAAAGACGAAACCCGTCGCGATATCGCCAATCCCGAATTCATTAGACTCTACGCCAGTATCGCCCAAGAACATCGGGTCTGGATTGATCGACTGCCGGCGGATGCGCAGCGCACATTACTGCCGCAACTCAAACAGATCATTGTGGATGACCTGCTGCCCGTGTATGCGAGCATGCCTCCGTCGGCGTTTGGCACTATTTCGATTGACCAGGTCAAGGCGATCCCCAAGGAACGCCGCATGATATACATGCAGGTATTTTCGCGTATTTCCAGTTCTCCGTCGCAAGAGATCCAACGATTGCGCGATGTCTTAGTTCAACAACTTCTTGAAACCAATGATCCGATCGGAAGCTACGAACAGATTGAAGATGTGTTTATCAAGAACAATCTCCCGATCGTCGGGAAAGTCTATCAAGTGTTTCAAATTTTGTATCCCGCATCAAAGCTAAAAACAATACTGGGCAACTCCGAGCACCCCAGCAAGACGCCATTGAGTCCCGTGTTATGCCATGCGACTCCCCGGCGCAGACAGTGGGTCATCTATAAGGATTTACTCCGGACCCATGTCCGGTCGGGGAATCGAAGTCTTCGGGAATATCTCGAAGTATTGCAAAGTGGGGAAGATGTGATGCTCGCGATGGAAGCGCATGGTTTGAATGGACTCGATGCTCGTCAACAGGAACAGATGCGATACTTTTTGGACAAGGTAGAAACGCTCTTTCGACGTTCACAACTTGGGCAGAGGATTGAATATGTGAATACCACCCAGGATTTTGAAGATCGGCTGGAGGCATTACGCAAAGAATTCGGAGCGCGCGAAGGGCAAACAATCACCGCCCGATTATCGGAAATGTTTTTAGAGCCGATCGGGCTCAAGACGATCGCGCAGGTCCAGGAAGAAATCCAGCGCACGGTATCGAATGCCCATGAGCGAGGTCTTCAGTACGCCACTTCTGCCACGCTTACGTTGTCGCCGGGTGATCTGCTCAAAGGTGTGAATGTCACGTACATCGCCAATATCCTGCAGAATGGATCGGTCGCTGGGGAATATCTTGGTGCATCGTCTGGATCGGATTTAACCCCGTTAGATACCGATGTCAGTATGGTGCTCGCGAGCCACATGGGCAGAACGGAAGATGTCGTGAATGCATCACTGGCAACACAATATGGGGATTTGATCCTCGCTGTGAAAGATCGCGGACAATTCCAAAAGACCACGGGACAAAAGGATGCCAAGTATGATCCAGATAAAATAGAGTTATTTTGTACAGGCGTCCACGGCGAACGTCATTACGGCATCCGAACGGGGTTCCCTACAACCGAGATCGATTTTATGATCGCGCAGCCGCAGCTGCTTAACCAACCGCGTCAGCTGGACAAGATTTATTACGAAATCGCGCAAAACGGGTTTTATATTCCCGTGGCGGATCAGAAAGGGACTATCATTTTTACCCCCGAGATGTATCATCAATACCGCAGCGTATTCAACGGGCTCGACAGATATCAAGGAGGGGCGCTGCCCATTCGCCCGACCACCGAGGCAGACCCCCAGTGGAACGATGTGGCGGTCATCCGATCCCAGTATAGGCAAGAACACGAACGGATCGAAGGGCTGCGCACACAAATCCGATCGCAAATCCAAATGGTGCTTTCCCGCCATGGTGTCGAGCTCAAATCTGCGTATGATACGGGTCTGTTTGGCGCAGAACTTTCTGATATCGGGTCCACGGGGCGGGGGACCAGCATGCCTGGAGATGCGGACTTTGACTTCACTGTGCGTCTCGATGATAAAGATTTTGAGAAGGTCAATATCATTGCCGCTGAAATGATGCAGTTGTTTCAGCCTGCAAAAGATGACTCACATACCGAAGTCGGGTATTACCAGCTGCGAGCGATCGGGGCGGCTGGACTTTCCCAAACTGCTGATATTGATATCGGGTTCGTCAAGAAGTCCGAGTTAATGGTCTATGGGTCTCACAATGCGGTCTCCGATAAGCTGGAATGGATCCGCGAGCATCATGGGCAAGAACAGTATGAAGATACGATCGCTAATATCGTCGTGGCGAAAAAGATTCTCAAGGGGGGCGAAGCGTATAAAAAAATGGAGCACGGAGGGATAGGAGGCATCGGTGTTGAAAATTGGATTTTGTCGCATGGCGGCAATGTCAAGGATGCTTTTCAAAGCTTTTACGACGCGGCATATGTCAATGGAGGAGGGCGAATTTCGTTAGAATCGTTTAAGGGGAAATATCGAGTACTGGATGCGGGGACGAATGTAAAAAAAGGGTTCCATGATGATTTTATATATAATCTTTCGGATGCCGGGTACCATAAGATGCTGGATACGATTGAGCGATACCTCGATACTCACAAGACCGTTGTCAACTAATCAACGAATAAGCGGTTGACGCAGCCGCAATTTTCGGCGTATACTAGTCCCATTGTTTGGCAACTTAGTGAAGTGAATATGGCAAGTCGATTCTCTTCCGCTTCCAAAGGATTTTCAAGCCTTTTCCATACCCCTCGCGCCCGCATTTGGTGGGCCGTCGCCGCATTAGCGGTGCTATTCGTTCTTTCTGCCGGTTACGCCGCGCCACAACAGGGGAATTGGGTCCTCGACAATATTGCATGGCCTTGGAAGAAGTTCCCTGACACACCATATCGTTTGGGGTTGGATCTCAAGGGGGGGACACGGCTCGTTTATGAGGCCGATGTGTCCAAGGTCCCTGGCAACGAACAGTCATCGGCACTCGATGGCGTGCGCGACGTGATCGAACGTCGCGTGAATGCCTTTGGCGTTGCGGAACCATTGATCCAAACGGCGAAAGTCGGCGATCATTGGCGGGTGATTGTGGAGCTCGCTGGCATCCAAGATATTAATCAAGCTATTAAACTCATTGGCGAGACGCCGCTGCTCGAATTCAAAGAACAGAACCCGAACCCCGCCACAGAACTTACCGAGCAGCAGAAGAAAGAAATTGAACAGAAAAACGCAGAGGCCAAGAAGCGAGCCGATGAGATCCTCAAAGAGGCGCTCAAGCCCGGAGCCGATTTTACAACAGTATTTGAAGCCAAAAACGAAGGGATCGGCGTCGTCACCGCCAAGGGGGATTTAGGTCTTGTGAAAGAAGACAATCCGCAACTGGGCGATCTTGTCAAAGCGATAAAGTCATCTCCGCAAAAACCGCCATACATCTTCCCGCGGGTCGTGGAAACTGCTGACGCTTACAATGTTGTGCGGGTCGAATCGGTCAATAATAAAGTCAAAGAAGTGCGAGCGAGCCACTTGTTGGTTTGCTTTGAAGGCAAGCAACGCTGTGAGAGCAAGTCAACCCGTGCCGAAGCCGATAAAAAAATCGAAGAACTCAAATCCAAGGCAACTAAAGACAACTTTGCAGATTTAGCAAAAGAAAACTCTACGGATCCCACCGCCAAGACCAACGGTGGAGATTTAGATTTTTTTGGCGTGGGCGCCATGACCAAACCGTTTGAGGATGCCGCCTTTGAGGCCTCGGTGGGCTCTATTGTGGGGCCCGTAGAAACAGACTTCGGGTTCCATTTGATTTATAAAACTGGTGAACGCTTGGTGACTTCGAAGACGCCGGAGTATCATTTGTATCGCATCACAACACGAAAGACCTTGAAAGAAGACATCTTAGGGCCACAAGATGATTTCCAATATACCGGTCTCGGCGGGAAGCAGTTAGAGAAAGCGGCAGTAGAGTTCGACCCCAATACCGGGGAGCCCACAGTGAGCATTCAATTTGATGATGAGGGTGGGAAATTATTCTCCGAGCTCACGAAGCGCAATATCGGCAAACCCATCGCCATCTTTTTAGATGGCAGCCCCATTAGTGTTCCGCGGGTGCAATCGCAAATCGATGGGGGGCGAGCGGTCATCACGGGCAGCTTCACTGTGCCCGAAGCAAAATTATTGGCGCAACGGTTGAATGCCGGAGCATTGCCCGTGCCAATCAACTTGCTCAATCAGCAAATTGTGGGAGCAAGCTTGGGGGCAGAATCTATCGCAAAGAGTTTGAAAGCAGGGATATACGGTGTGATCGCGATCATCCTGTTTATGATTCTGCTCTACCGATTGCCTGGCGTGCTCGCCAGTGGCGCCCTCCTCCTCTACACGGCAGTATTGTTGAGTGTATTTAAGATTGCGGGAATTACCTTGACATTTGCGGGTATCGCAGGTGTGCTGCTGTCTATCGGAATGGCCGTTGATGCAAATATTCTGATTTTCGAGCGCATGAAAGAAGAATTGCGATGGGGTAAACCGTTGACTGAAGCCTTGCGCGAAGGGTTTGGGCGCGCTTGGACCTCGATCCGAGATTCAAACGCATCGAGTTTGATCACCTGTGTTATTCTCTATACGTTTAGCTCAAGTAATATTAAAGGGTTTGCTATTACCTTGGCGTTGGGCATTATCGTAAGTTTATTTTCCGCTATTACGGTCACTCGGACACTGCTCAAATGGATTTTACCCTGGGTGCAAAGACACCATTGGATGTTTGCCCGCGTCAATAAACCAATAAACCAATAAATGAATGGTATGACGTTTCCCATCATTTCCCATCGAAAAATTTATTTCATGATTTCGGGGGCATTAGTTGTGGCCAGCATTATTGCGTTGCTGCTGTGGGGGCTGAAGCCTGGTATTGATTTTACCGGCGGGACCGCGATAGAAGTGAGCTTCGTCGGAGAGCGGCCCAACGTTCAAGCGACCCATGATGCACTGGGCGGATTAAACCTTGATACGATCTCGATAAGCCCGGTGGGGGACAATTCGTTTACGTTGCGCACTCGGCCACTGACGAGCACTGAACATGATCAAGTGTTGCCCGCGCTTCAAAAAACGTTCCCCGGGCAGGATCCCAAAAACCCTCGTGTCACAGAAGATCAGTTTGAAACGGTCGGGCCTATTATTGGCAGCGAACTCCGGCGCAAAACGATTTGGGCGATCATCTTTGCGATCATCGGCATTGTGTTGCTCATCACTTGGTCATTCCGTAAAGTCTCGTACCCAGTGAAGAGCTGGAAATACGGCGTGGCAACGATTGTTGCGTTGTTGCACGACGTAATCATTCCGACGGGCGCGTTTGCACTCATGGGGCGCCTCTATGGCTACGAGGCCAATGCCCTCCTGGTTGTTGCCTTGTTGACCATCTTAGGCTTTTCGGTCCATGATACCATTGTGGTATTTGATCGAACCCGGGAGAATTTACTAAAGCATCGCAACCTGGCGTTTGCAGAGGTGGTCAACCGCAGTGTCAACGAAACGTTTATTCGCTCCATCAACACCTCTGTCACGTTATTGATTATTCTTGCGACAACACTGTTCTTTGGCGGTGAAACGATTCGAGACTTTATTTTGACCTTATTGATCGGCGTATTCTTTGGGACCTACAGCTCCATTTTTATCGCCAGCCCATTGCTCGTGGCGTGGCAGGAGTGGGAACAACGACGAAAAATGTAAAGCTCAAAGCGCAAAGTGTAAAATTTCGGAGCGCGCAGCGGCGCGCACAATTTGCTTTTTTCTTATTCGCCTTAGTGCGCTGTCCGAAGGTAGGGTGCGGGCAACCCCTCCTTAGCCCTATCCCGCAAGTGTAGGAGTGTCCCAGCATTGGGTACGTTCCTGCCACCGGTCGGCCAGCTCTCTGGGGCGAACCCCAGGTCATCTTCATTAATCTTTATTTATTATGAAATTTGAACAATCGGGCAGCGTTGAGAATGATGAAGGAAAATCTTTTATGCAGGCGCTGCGGGAGAAGGTCCAAAGTGCCAAAATAATAGTTGGATTTAGTGCTTTGGTTTCGATGCAGAATGCGTATGCAGAAGTAATGACGCAATCGAACCCCGAAACCCCATTCGATCGTCAGCCCGCTATCGCAGCAGAATTAAAGACGGTCGAAAAAGGAGTTGGTCATATTCGCGACATTGGGCTCCATCGCTACTGCTCTGATATCGATAAGGCCTGCGCGCGTCTCGGTTTTTCTGAGATTGACCAGAGGGAAGCCAGAACCCAAGAGTTGATGGAACGAATTGAAAACATGAACAAAGAATTCATTGCCGGAGCAAAAAAGCATGGGGGTGATCAATTTTTCATGAGCGCACTCCGGGAATTTATTAACTCTGTTGATAAAGCGCGGAATACCCTTGCTGCAGGGTATCACGATGATGATTACCGGGCACCAAAAGATAAAAAGACCTCTGATCAACGCAAGAAAGAGTTTGCCGCCTATATTGAGCGACAGAAAAAGCTGTTAGGTATTATCGCGAAGTGGGTTGCCATAGCGGGATCGGAGGATAATCGCGGAAGATATTTACCGAAGGAATAACATCTGGCATTTGGTTAGTATACAAAAGAACTCCCGGCTATGGTTTCTACCCATCCAGCCGGAAGTTTTTTTGTATACACCCTTATCGGACATGTACCGTCTTTACCGAAGGTTTTTTCGTGAGCATCTCCTCAACAATCGTAACGACATTTTCTAAAATGTTGGGTAAAAACCTCTGTTCTTCTTTTGAAAATTTATTAAGCACAAAATCAGGCGTATCAATCCGATCTGATATTTGATATCTGATATCTGATATTTGCATTGATCGGATTCCAATGCGTACTCTCCAAAAATTCCTTGTGTCCAAGTGATTGATAATCGATCGCACTCCTTTGTGCCCCCCCGAGGAACTCCCGTGGCTCACACGGATCGTTCCGAGCGCGAGGTCGATGTCGTCGTGGATGACGACGAGCTTGTCGATTGTAGTTTGTCGCCTGTAGGTATTTATTATTGATTGTGCCGCCACACCGGAATTGTTCATGAAGGTTTGCGGCTTCACCAACAGAACGGGCGTATCTCCGACCGAAACTTTTAACGTTTCCGCGTTCGCGCGTTTATCCAATTTCCATCGGTCATGAGAAATTTTGTCGAGCGCCAACCAGCCAACGTTGTGGCGCGTGAATGCATATTCTTTCCCCGGGTTGCCCAAACCGACGATAACGTGCATATAAAGAGTATTTACCGCCTTGTAAATAGCGGAGCCACCATGGTATCAACCGGGACGAAATTGTCTGTTAACACGATTGCGTTTTTTTGAGCGATCCACGCATTGAGCCCTTTGGGATCGGAAAGCATCATTGTTTCTGAACTCGTCCCTGTCGTGGTGTTGGCCACCATGTCTGGGATTTCGACCGGTAATTTCGCCTTGTTCCAACGTTCGCGGTCTAACGCAGCATCCGACGCAAGCACCACAAATGTTGTGCGATGATTGATTGGCGCCTGACTCGGATCTGGCATGAGAGTGACATTGCTGAAATCTTGTTCCAACGTCTTCACAATGGAAGAAACAAATCGTCCAGAACGTGGATCGTCGATCACGTTCAGTGCGTACCAGCCGTCGGGGGTAAGGTGAGCTTTGACCAACTGGTTAAATTCTCGGGTCGTCAAGTGGTACGGAACCGCGAAATCATTAAACGCATCCCCAAAAATGTAGTCATACTTTGTTTCTGGGGACATTTGTTTCAACGCTATTCGGGCATCTTGGTTAACTGTGCGTAGCCGCTCGCTTGTGGGCAGAGAAAGCAAATCTTTGTTCACTTGGGTCACAACGGGATCAATCTCTGAAACAGTGTTGTCGCTGTTGGGATAGACGGCAGTAAAGTAGCGTGGCCCGACATATCCGCCGCCGCCAATATAAAATGCTCGGAAGGGATCCGCAGTTGTTTGCTCCATTGCCACCAATTGTGCGAATGCTCGTTCGTAGCTATAGCCGAGCATTGCGACCCCTGTTCGATCATCCGGCAGGAGAAAGCTATAGACAAGATGATCGAGTCGAACAATGCTGCCAGTGCTACCGCCCGGCAGTTCCCATGGTTTTATGATAATGCAATAATACTGACTTTCTCGGGTGCAGGAGCTTGGGAGCGCCCATGAGCCGAGGAACAACAGCAGGACGAGCGGGAAACTCCGGCTTTTGAGCAATTGCACATTGCCAAGGTGGAGGAGCCCCACAACCACCAGCGACAGCGCAATGCCATTGGCAATCGCGGTGGTCCCGAACCATTCGATAAAAAAATATCCCGTCATCACCGTACCCAAGATCGAACCTGCTGCACTGGACGCATAGAGCCGTCCCACCGTTGTACCGGTTTTTGCAAGGTCGGTGAGCGCGAGCTTAACCACCATTGGCGTGACAAAACTTAAGAAAAACGCAGGCGGAAGGAATACCATGATGGAATAATAGAGTGTGCTAAATAGCAGAGATTCCATGCTGCCGGCAAAGTATCGGTCCATGGTGCGACCGGTATAGACAATCATGAGCGTGGCGAGGCCCGAAACAATAAAGATTTTGCCGAGGGTTGACCGCGATCCCGCACGGTCGGCGACCATCCCTCCCGCTGCATTGCCAAGGGTAATACCGGCGAGGATGACGGCGATGATGCTAGTCCATGTATAAATCGAAACCCCCAGCGTGGGCGCCATGATGCGCCCGGCAATGAGCTCAATCACCATCAAACAGAAGCTCCCAAAGGCAACGGTGAGCATATCGACAACGCCGCGAGGCACTGAAAAAGGTTTCATCATAGAGAATTGAGGTTGTATGTTATTCTTGACCTCTCTCGTGACGGTGGCTGCCGACGGGTCGGCGAACATGGATCTTGATGGGTGTCCCCAAGAGGTCTAGTTGTTGGCGCAAGCGGGTTTCAATAATGTTAATAATGGCAATGGGGGTTTTGGTTTTTTTGCGCTGCATCAACAGGAATTCGGGGGGATTGGCACCCACGGCCTTCAGGCGGATACCGCTTGGGCGTTTTTGTTTTGATGCCGAGGGGAAGAGGACAAGGCTGGAAAGAATGTTGCCCAGCGTTTCATCGTCGACCGTTCGCGTGTAATTGGCGTGGACGCGTTTGATCATGTTGGCAAGCGCTCCAATACCTTTCTTTTCCTGTGCAGAGATAAGCAGCAGCGGCGCAAAGGAAAGGTGGGGGAAGAGCCGGCGGATTTTTTGCTCTATGGTCGACGGGTGAAGCGCTGCGTGCCGATGGTCCGATTTATTAACGACAATGATGGTGGCAAGGTTGCGCTCTTGGATCATCCGGCCGAGATCTTGGTCCTGGTTGGA
This sequence comes from Candidatus Uhrbacteria bacterium, assembly GCA_016215325.1. GTDB lineage: Bacteria > Patescibacteriota > Patescibacteriia > JACRJV01 > JACRJV01 > JACRJV01. Next base: position 93,229 of record JACRJV010000003.1, on the reverse strand, counting down.
GATTCCTTCGTCAAAGGGATCGATCACCAGGAGCACCACGTGAGCAGTTGTAAGGGTGGCTAGTGTTTTTTGCGCGCCAATTTTTTCAAGATGGAATTCTTGTTTTGATTTTTTCCTCAATCCAACAGTATCAATAATATCGACCTCCCATTCATCGAACAATGCTCGCCGACGGTGAGGTTCCCGAGTGGTGTGCGGCAGCGGGGAAACAATTGATTCATCGCGTCCAATCAATGCGTTATATAATGTTGATTTCCCGACATTCGGTTTGCCAACAATCGCGACCGATGGAGCTTGTTGGTCGTCGATTGACTCGGTTGGTGCGTTGAGCAAATGATCGAGCAAATCACCCAGGCCGCTGCCATTGGTGCCGGAAACAGCAAAACAATTCGGGATGCCTAATTTGGTAAATTCTGCTGCGTTATAACGGGCCGATAAACGGTCGGCTTTGTTTACAATTGCAGTCAGGGGTATAGTGCGTCCCTTGAGGTATTGCGCCCATTGTTGGTCGGCAGCGGTCAATCCCTCCATGGCATCGACGACTAAGCAGACATGATCAGCTATGGCGATCACGTCTAAGACCTTGGTCTGTACAGCGGACAAGAATGGATCTGCGATCCGTTCGCGCTCGCGAGCACGTTTGAAGTGACTTGTTGTATTTGGCGCATACGAAAGTCCGCCCGTGTCGACAATTGTTGCCAACCGCCCTTGCCAATGGCACGTCCCGAATAAAATATCCCGCGTTGTAGCGGGGATGGCGGAGACAATAGATTGTCCACGCTGTGTGAGTCGATTATAGAGCGTGGATTTGCCAACATTTGTTCTGCCGACGAGAACAATCAATGGGCGGACGAATGGTTTGGAACGAATCAACATAATGGGGTACTTTACTGCTCCGGTCCTAATACAATGACGATCGGGCTTGCACTCTTATATTGCCGCAACCATGGTGGAATGTCACTACTGACAGCGCCCCCCACCAATCGGGCGATACGGTTGGCCGTTGTTTCCAGAGTTTGAGTGGAACCATTCATATAGACTATCGTTGCGGTCGCATCGCGCACGGGAGCATTGCCGACAGAGTTAACGCTCAAGCCATTGGTTTCGAGAAGTTGGGCAATTCGGGTCGCGTATCCGGGCAGCGTCGTCCCATTGAGGACCTCAACGCTCATCTTGACGCCGGTCAGCCGTGTCGGGGAAGCGGAAGGTTGTTGTCCAAATTCCGGTCGGATCAATTCTCGGCCCTCGAACATGACCTGGGCCATTTGCTGGATGCGTTCAAAATTCCCCCCTTTGGGGACAAGGATGTAGGCGCCATCGATGCCGCGGCTGGAGGCCAGGGGAGAAGATGGGCTGTCGTCCAATACGGTCAGCGCGATGTTGCCCGTATCCACACCGTCGATTAATTGTCGAAGTCGCAGCATCTCCCATACTTCGAACGTGGTGGCAGTATGTTGTTGCAAAAGATTTAAAATCGCCGTCACTTTGCGGGGCGAGAGGAGCGTGGAGGCACTCAACACCTTCTCCTTGACTGCCGAGAGTGCTTGCTGTTGCCGTCGGGAGCGCGAAAAATCCGATCCTTCGGCCCCCAGCGCATATCGGCTGCGTACAAACTTGAGCGCGAGTTCCCCATCCATGTGTTGAAATCCTTTGGGAATGACAAGATGTTCGTAACGGTTGGCATAGATCGGATCTTCTTCTGCCCCCAGGATGGGGTAATGGTAGTCCTCTACTGTCCGTTCTACATTGATATCGATTCCACCCAGCTCATCGATCAACTTTGTGAATCCTTGGAAGTCAATGCGAACAACATACGGTACGGTGAGTCCAGTGATGGACTCAGTGGTCGATTGGATCGCTCCAAGGCCCGCACCCAGACTGGTCAGCTCCGCATCAGCGTGGACAGAGTTGATTTTGCGCCATTGTCCGTTTTGCGTGGGTACCACCATATCTCGTGGCAGTGAAAGAAGCGCGACTTGTTTTGTGCTGGGTTTCAAACTAGCCAACATAATCGTGTCGGTCAGCCACGCACCGTCATGATTTTCGCCGCCGACACCCAATAAGAGAATATTAATGCGATCTTCTTGCTCGCCCTGCAGCAACCGATCCGCGCTAGAAGCAAGGTGGAAAATAGAAAATTGCTCCACCGATCCCACAACACGTTCGACAGATGGGGGCAGTAGTGGGCGACGCAGCGTTGGTGAAGAGAGGATCGCGGCAATGATGCCCACAGCGGCCAACACGCCCGCGCGGCGCCGCGTCCTGCTGCGTTGCGTATTCTGGTGCTCATGGAGAAAATTTATCGGAGAAATTGGTTGCATAATTTATGAACCACACGGCAATCACTGTTCCAGTGTGGCATTGTGAGCTATTATACGGTGTTTGACGTGACGATTCAAGTGAAAATGGGGACGCTCTGGTGCCCGATGGGATTTGCTGCGGAACTTGCGTCCCGATCGTTGATCGGTACCACCACGACCGGCACCGACCGCAATCAACGGCCGCCAGTCGTGGTTCGCATCAGACAGTCCTCGCTAAATTCCATCGGGCACCAGAGCGTCCAATGAGAAGGGATAAATCGATTTGCTATTTGGGGTGAGTTCTGTTATATTTTAGATGATCTGTTGAGTGGATAACCAGTGCTCGACGAGACTTTTTGATATTGACGGTGCCACTAAAGATAGGATTGGTACGGGTGCATAGCTCAGCTGGTTAGAGCGCTGTCCTCACACGACAGAGGTCTCTGGTTCGAGTCCAGATGCACCCATTGGGTGGAATCAATTGACGTAAACGAACATAATCGACATGGTATGGACGGACAAAAGGGCGCAATGCGGGAAGGATTGAATTTTATCTGGGAGTTGGTCAAAATTATTTTGATTTCCATCGCCCTGATTGTCCCGATTCGGTTGTTCTTGGTTCAGCCATTTTATGTTCAAGGGGCATCAATGTACCCGAACTATATTGAAAATGATTATTTGCTCATTGATGAAATCACGTACGGATTGCGATCTCCTGTTAGTCACAAGGCGCTGGCCGGTGGTCGGATGCCGCTGCGAGGGGAGACGATTGTGTTCCGATGTGAGATCGCGCAGTGTGGCAACAGCCGAGGCGATTATTTGATTAAGCGGGTTATTGGGTTGCCCGGCGAAACGGTCGTGTTGAGCGATAATGGCGTCACTATCAAGAACAAAGAGTACCCGCAGGGCGTTCGCCTCCAAGAGCCCTACATCGCACCGGGTCGTGGATATTTTGCGCAAGATGAATCCGATTACATGCTTTCGTCAAACCAATTTTTTGTTTTGGGAGATAATCGCGATGTTAGTTTTGATTCGGAAGACTTCGGCCCCATTCCATTCACCGCGATCGTGGGCAAGGTCTTTTTCCGCGGCTGGCCGTTTACTCGCGTTACTATTGTAACTACACCGTCCTATCCGTTATGAGTTCAAACCGGGCGCCTAAACATCAAAAGCGTGTATCAACAGCACCGTTTGCAGCGGTGGCGTCCGCCAATGCTGCTGTTGTGGCAGCTCCCACGGGTGGCGGTCCGCAGCTTGTGCGCGGGATGCGTGATGTTCTCCCATCCGAGCAAGCGTTTTGGCGACGGCTCTATGATGCGAGTGTCCAAGAGTTTGATGTTCGCGAATTCGATCGAATTGAAACGCCGATTTTGGAAGAGGTGAGTTTGTTCCAGCGCTCTATTGGAAAGGTCACGGATGTTATTGAGAAGGAGATGTACGCATTTGAAGATCCCGGTGGAGCGCGTGTGGCGTTGCGGCCCGAAGCAACCGCATCGGTCGCGCGTGCATACATCCGTCATGGGATGATCTCATTACCCCAACCGGTTCGCGTCTGGTATTGGGGGCCGATGTTCCGGCATGACCGTCCGCAAGCAGGACGATACCGACAGTTTTTCCAAATTGGCGGCGAAGCGCTCGGCGATCAACATCCGGTCATTGATGCTCAACTGGCTGGGGCGGCCGTGGCGATCTTGCGACGGGTCGGGTTAATACCCACGATGAATATTAACTCTACCGGCTGCCCAGTGTGTCGGCCAAAATATATTGAACAATTGGTTGCCTACTACCGCGGTCGTCGTTCCCGTTTGTGCGAGGACTGCAAACGTCGCCTTGTGCGCAACCCGCTGCGACTGTTGGACTGCAAAGAAGAGCAATGCACTCCGCTCAAAGAAGAGGCTCCCCAAATTGTGGACAGCCTCTGTCCGGAATGCAAAGAACATTTTGTTCGCGTCCTTGAATATTGCGATGAGTTGGAAATAAGTTACGAGCTCACGCCATCGCTCGTGCGCGGTCTTGACTATTACACGAAGACTGTATTTGAACTGTATCTGCCTAACCAAGAAGGTCGGCAAGATGCATTGGGTGGAGGCGGGCGATATGACGGCTTGGTGGAATTGTTGGGTGGTCGACCGACGCCAGCAGTCGGGTTCTCGTTGGGTGTTGATCGCATCGTGAATGCGCTCAAAGAGAAATCGGCTGGCGAACAAAGCGCAAATGGCAAGGGGGTTAAAATATTCTTTGCGCAGCTCGGGGAACAGGCCCGCCGGCAAGGTCTCGGGATCGTTGAACGACTACGCAATGATGGCATTGCGGTGGCAGAACAATTTTCGAAGGATGGGCTCAAAGGGCAGTTAGAGCGTGCGAATCGCCTGGGCGTGCTCTATACCGTCATCCTCGGGCAGAAGGAAGTATTAGATGGCACGCTGCTTATTCGGGACATGGAGGGCGGAGTTCAGGAAATTATTGATCGGAAAAAGGTCGTTGAAGTGTTGCGGAAGAAATTGGAGGGACAACAATCGGTCCCATAGGATCTCTACGGCCTATACAATATGTGCATCTTTTGTAGAATTATCGATGGATCCCTAGGGGCGACGATTCGATGGCAAAATGAGATGTGGATCGCCATTGATGACATTCATCCCAAAGCCAAGACGCACGTGTTGCTCGTGAGTAAAACACACATCGAGAGCTTGGAACAGGCAATGGATCAAGCACTGCTAGAGTCCGGTTTATCGACGGTGCAGATGGTGGCGCGCACGTTGGGATTAGTAGAAGCGGGATATAAAACGGTCATTAACACTGGCCGAGGAGCCGGTCAAATCGTTGATCATTTGCATATTCATTTGTTAAGCGGGAACATTGGAAATGTTTGATTATTGCAGATTTTAGATTGCCGATTGCAGATTCATTAATAATGGATAATCTGAAATCTCAAATATAAAATTTGCAATGAATTTTGAAGGAGGTGATTAGTATGCTCGTCAAACGAAAAAAAGGAGAAGCGTTCGAAGGATTCTTGCGACGGTTTAACCGTGTTCTCATCCAAAGCGGACGGTTGATCGAAGCGCGGAAGATCCGTTTTTACAAAAGTCCAAAAAGCAAAGCACAACAGCGAGAGTCAGCGTTGCGTCGGAACGATGTTGTCAGCCACAATGAATATCTGGCCCGGATTGGAAAATTGCCAGAACCCAAGAAACGTAAATTTTCGCGTTGATCGACTGTCGACCACGACTACGGATGGTGCGGATTTGCGTGGTGCAATCGGTGCTTGTCCCCTTTGTACCAACGATCGTCTGTGAACGTTCGAACTCGAGTGATCGCAATTGTCGCATTGCTGATGCCGTTGCCTGTATTGGCACAAACGGCCGTGTATGTGCGCCCAACCATTGCTATTATATTGGCAATGGTTTTTGGCATTATTGCGGTGGGATGCATCATAAAAGCGGCGCAGGAGTGGAGCTACTACCGTGCGGTGCCGGTCGACGGCAGCGGGGTCGAACAGCAGCGATCAATGCAACCCGTCATTATCTGGTCTATTGCAAGCGCCGTGATGATCGCGGCAACAGTGATTGCCGCGCTTTGGCGGGTATCACGGCCTCTCACGAGCGCACCCGCTAATATTGAACGATCACAGTCCGTGGGCGCGGTGAAGATATTGACAATCGATCGGCATTGGCCTGAACGAGACGCAAGTTCAATTCCTTCCAATTCTTCTCTTTACTTGTGGTTTGATCAATCGATGGATCGGAAAACAATTATTGACGACCGAACCACATCGGATCTCGCAGATGATCTCGCTTCTGATCGTTTTGTCCGCATCTGGCAAGGGGGGAGTATCGCCAGCCCCGGACCGTTGGTCGCTGCGCGCGCCAGGTCCAATAGCGCTGCCACGGTGTTTGCCTTGGACCCGCTGAAAAATTTGAGTACCGGTGCACGGGAGACCAAGATATTTGTTGAGTTGAAAGGATTGCGCACTGCAGACGGCCAGCCATTGTTTGGCGCCGAGGGTGTCTATCGATGGTCGTTTACGGTGGGCCAGTCGGAGAATCGTAATCCTCCCATGCTTGGGGAAACATTCCCTCGATCGGGGTCGACCAATGTGGCCGCCAACGCGGGCATTCAATTGGCCTGGAATACGATGATTGACCCCTTGAGTTTTGAAAGCGGGTTGGAGGTGCGGGTCGGCAAGACCGCATCAGAGGGCCAATGGACGGTCGCCGAGGGTGAGCGCTTGACGGAATTCTTCCCGGCCGGAAGGTGTGGGCAAAATCAATGCCGGCGGGATGTGCGCTGCTTCCCGTTTGTCGGCGCTGTGAGCGTGTGGGTGCGCGCTGTCGACCCCAATAGTTACCCCCGTGTTGGTGTGCGAGATTTTCAGGGCAACCTCCTGCCAGCGCAATCAAAAGCATTAGTCTCCTATTCAACAGGGCAACAACTCAACCAATCGACTCCGCGGATCGTGGAAGTCCAGCCCAGCCCTGATTCTAGCGGCATTGATCCCAACACGCCGGTGAACGCTCGTTTTTCGACCATTCTGCGCGCGGGATCGGTTGATCGCCGCAGTGTTCGTCTCGGAGGCGATGGAGCGTGGCGAGCGCGGGTGGGGACAAACTTCACCGCACAGCAATCAACCATATCGATAACCCATGCGCCTTTTGCGGCAGCAGCGGTTCTGCAGGGGCTCATTTCATCCGATGTTGAAGATATTTACCAAAATTGTTTTGCGCAATGCGAAGGACCATAACATATTTATTGGTTTAATTGTTTACTCATTTATTGGTTTATTAATGTATTGATCGGGCGCGACACAATAAACTAAGAAATGAATAAATTATTAGATCATTCATGAGAATCTTCCTTTGGTTCATCGAATCTCTTGCGATTATTTCTACGCTCGTCGGCGCCGGCGCATTTGTTGTTGCGTGGAGAGAGAAGAGCAGCGAAACAATCGATCCGACGGGTGTCAATTCAGTACGGAAAATGACGGTATCTGGAGCCATAACAGTGGTGGGGCTGTTAATTTCTCTTACATTCGGTTGGTGGCTCACGCGACCGCAACCAACGATAACGGTCACGCCGATCCTGCCCCAAACAGTGTTGCCGCCGGTTGGAACATTTTATTTGTCGGCGATAACGCCTGCCATAACGGCAGCGCCGTCCAATGCAGCAATTCGTTTATTCTTTTCACAGCCACTGAATGAGGCAAGTGTGCGTGACTTTGGTACATTGGCCAGTGTCACAGTGAACAATGCGTTACTGCCGGGCGCATGGGCGCTCGCTCCGACGGACGCGAATGCGGCGGTTTCGTGGATGGAGTTTCACCCCGCAGCCTCCTGTGCGGCTTCCCCTAAGCAAGGGTGCTTTTCGGACAACGCTCGTGTGGGCATTGCGCTTAAGGGGGCAGATATCCGCAATCGTTCGGGGGCGAGTTTGAGTTGTTCCAATCAACACCCGTGTGAACGCGAAATCAGTATTGGCACCGGGATCGATACGATCGCACCAACGGGCTCGTGGATAACGCCGCGGGACGGCAGCCATGTGTCTGCCAATGACCAAGTGATCGTGCTGGTGGGCGCTACGGATGATCGCGCGATTTCGCATGGGGTGTTGCTGTCGGACGGCTCTCCTGTCGCATGGAGCGCATTCGACCCTTCGGCCAACGGCGTGCTTACCATCACCTGGAGTACGATTGGCAAGAAAGTCGGCCAAACGGCCAAGTTGCAGGTGCGGTTGTATGACACGGATGGCAATGGGACAATGTTGGACCCCATTACCGTCACGTTTGATCCGCCCAAGGCGCTTTCGTGCACCTATGCGTGGACATTTACACCAACACCCGGGCTTCCGTTAGGGGCCGAATGCCGGTTTAATTATGACTGCGCTTCACGATATTGTGTCGGCGGCATTTGCGTGGAAGGCAAACCCATCATCACCGCCATTACGCCGGATAACGGGATCGCTGCCAGTTATGCAAATACCTATGTTACGATCACAGGGAAGAATTTTGGCCGTTCGCAGGATACCAGCATTGTCAAGTTTGGCGATCTTCCTGCGGGCTTAGGATGTTCGCGATGGTCCAATAACGAAATCATTGCGCAAGCGCCGCCGACGCTCAAGCTGGGATCCTATCCCGTTACGGTGACAACCAGCGCGGGGACGAGCAACGTCCGGCCCTTTACCTCCAACACTACAATTCGTCCAGCGGTCTGCACTCTTGATCCAGATCATGGAGCCGTCACCGACCCGGTTGCGTTGCGTGGTGACAACTTGGGCGATACGCGCCAAGACAGCGTTGTAAAATTTATTGGCATTCCGGTGGAGAAATATGGTTCGTGGTCCGATGCGAGCGCAGAAGTGGAGGTGCCCAATCGGTCGCGTACGGGGTATGTCCTTGCAACGGTCGTCAAGAACCAATCTAACCCTGTGACATTTACCATGGACCCGTTTATTGATCATTTGAGTCCAGACCGGGGCCCAGAGGGCGGGTGGATGACGATCATCGGTGGAAATTTTGGATATGTGCCGGGCAAAGTGATTTTTGAAGGAGACCCCAAAGATCCCACGGACGACGCCCAAGCCATATTGCCGGAAGAGTGTGCGGGATCTGCGTGGTCTGATCGCTGGGTTATTGTCCAAATCCCCAAGGGCGCAAAAAATGGATTGGTTCGGTTGACAACCGCTCCGACCACCCCGGCGGGCGCGCTCACCACCAAACCGCAACAGAGCGGGGCGTTCACGCTGACGCAAGATCCGATTGGTCCTGGGCTCTGTCGGCTGATCCCATCGTATGGATTGACGGGTGATTCTATTGTCGCGCGCGGTGTGCGTTTTGGTAAGGCTTCCGATGCTCGGGGGGTTACCCTTGGTCGGCTCGATGCGCGCTATCAAAGCTGGACGCCCGAAAGCGTGCGATGGCGAGTGCCAGATTCCGCCGAAAGCGACGACGTCGTATTGCGCACCGTGATCCACTACAACATCCGACAAGAATGCCGTTGGGTCACCTTCCGTGGCGTGTGCCCATGGGGGTTGAAGACAGTGTCCGATCAAGCAGAGGTCGCCTCCAATGGGTTGCCGTTTGATATATTAACGAGTCGAGATCTCCAATGCTCGGTGGATGCCGATTGCCCGTTCGGCCGCTGCGTCAACGGTCGGTGCCAGAGCGCGGATAATGGGCAAGAATGTCGGGCAGACAGCGATTGCCGCCCTGGATTTATTTGTGATCTGCGTTCTGGACAATGCCGGCCCCCGGGTTGCGATAGCAACGATGATTGCCGCGATGGCGAAATCTGCAACACGCTGCTCAACATTTGCGTGCCGCTGTGTTCCACTGATGTGGATTGCCCGTATGGCATGCAATGTATCGACGGGTCATGCCGACCACCGCAATGTCGATCCGATGTCGATTGCCAAAACGGGCAAACCTGCGATCCAGTCACCAACACCTGTGTGGGCGGCCACTGTACTAATTTGCGCAGGGATGCGGATGAGACCAATGTGGATTGCGGAGGGGCAGATTGCCGCTCTTGCGGAGGACTGGGAGGAGGGCATTGCGCCAATGGCATCCAAGATGCCGACGAGACGGGCATTGATTGCGGTGGAGCTGATTGCCAAGTGTGCAACGTAGTTGATTGCCCACTTGAGCGTCCTGTCTTGATTGGAGATCAATGTTATGGGGAAGAATGCGGGGATGGGACGGTCCAATCTGCCCGAGGAGAACAATGCGATGATGGCAACACTAGCGATGGGGATGGGTGCAGTGGTTCGTGTCAATTAGAAGACGCTAAGCTGTGTGGGAACAATCGAGTTGATCCGGGCGAGCAGTGCGATGCCGGGGGACAAAATGGAAAATCGGGTGTTGGTTGTACGAATACATGCCAGCGCACCGAAGGGCAAGAAACGGTACCATATCCACCGGACCTTGCAGCAACGGATGGAAGCAGCCGGATCGCCGTAGATTGGGTCCCGAATCCGTATGGGCCCCAGCCAATAGGGTTCACTCTCTATCGATCCACTCAGCCTATACTCGACGCTCCTGTATCGTTGCCGACCGTTTCTTGCGGGAACAATGCGAGCAATGCTAATAACGAATTCTGCCGAGTGAGTCAATTCGAAGGCAATATCCGTCATTACAATGATGGAGCAATTAAGCCCAATACGCTCTACCACTACCGTATTTTGGGATATAACGATGCGGGCGATTCCGCGCTTTCCAATGCGGGCAGCGCAAAAACCTGTTCGACGTGTGGCCACACGGGCGCCGAACCATTCCCGCCCACGCTCACCGCGACCGATGGAGTAACCGCCACCATTATCCAATGGGATCCCAACAGCCAAGGCCCACAGCCGACCGGATATCGATTGTACCGATCCCGATCCCAAATCCCGGATGAGCCGGCATTGCCGTTGCCAACCGTTTCTTGCGGAACAAGCCAAGAAAATGCCAGCGATGCATTCTGTCTCGCCAGTGGTGCCCTTGCGGCAGGGGATCGCGAATATCGCGACCGCGCCGTTACATCCAACGTTTTGTATCATTATCGCATTCTTGGGATTGGCGCGGATGGGGATTCGGCGCTCTCAAATCCTGCCAGCGCCAAGGCATGCCCCACCTGCGGCAAGGATGGAACGCGTCCATTCCCGCCCGTACTTTCTGCGACAGAGGGCGCGGGCAGTGTTCACCTTGTGTGGCAATCCAATTCCAACGGGGCTGCGCCCAAAGGGTATCGACTGTACCGTTCCACCCAGGCCATACCGGACGAAGTGGAAAATCTGCCGACTGTTTCCTGTGGCACCGATTCTGCATCCGCAAGCGCTGCATTTTGTTTTGTGTCGCGGTTTGAGGAGTCTGCACAAGATTACTCTGATCAAGCAGTAGTTGTGGGGACCATCTATCACTACCGTATTCTCGCATTCAACGATGCCGGTGACTCGCCGTCCTCGAATAATGCATTTGCCAAGGCAACAATTGGCACAGGACCTTCGTGCGGCAACGGGGATATCGATAGCGGCGAGCAGTGCGATGATGGCAATACCAGCAATGGCGATGGATGCAGCGCACAATGCGAGTTAGAGAACCCGCAGCTATGTGGCAACAATGCCATTAATCCCGGCGAGCAGTGCGATGATGGCAACCGCAATAATGGCGATGGATGCGACGCAACGTGCCAATACGAGGACGGCGGCAGTGGTGCGCCGTTTGCGCCCCAGGATTTAACCGCAACCAATAGTCCGCTCAATGCCGCTGCGCTTACGCTCTCGTGGTCTGTGAGTCCTGCGGGAGCGAGGCCGACAGGGTTCCGATTGTATCGATCGCGCCAAGCAATCCCGGATGCGCCGACCTCGTTGCCGACCGATTCTTGCGGGGCAAACGCGAGCACTGCCAGTGATGCGTTCTGCTTGGTTCCTGCAACAATTGCGGAAGATGCCGAAACCGCTGTTGATGGTGCGGTAAAGCCGGATACTGTCTACCATTATCGTATCCTGGCGTATAATGGTGTCGGGGATTCGCCGTTGTCCAATCCCGCTAGCGCGAGCATGTGTACGACCTGCAATAGCGTCCCGGGCATTCCTCGGAACTTGGCGGCAGCTCCCGCGGATGAGAACATCCGCATTACATGGCAGCCACCGCTTTCCGCCGGTTCATCTCCCATCGATCAGTATACGGTGTATCGCAAGGTGGGCAATGCCGGAGAGCAGGTTTTTTATAGAAATGTTGACAATGCGGCAGCGCTCTTGCTTGACGACGCGAACCTGGAGAACGGCACTGTCTATTGTTACGCCGTTTCTGCGGTGAACGGTCACGGCGAAGGGGAGGTCACCGACCAACGGTGCGCAACTCCAACGGCGTCGGGGGTGGTTCCAGGAATGCCACGGAATGTTGTTGCGGATGGATTGGATCGCCGCATCGTCCTCACATGGGAAGCGCCTGCAAGCGCCGGCACGACTGCGATTGGCAAGTACACGGTGTATCGCCGTGAAGGCAACGACGGAGCGCTGATCTATTTGAAGGATGTGACGACGCTCACGAATCTTCGTCTGGAGGACTCTGGGCTTGCCAACGGCCGCGTCTATTGCTATGCGGTAAGCGCCCATAATCAGCAAGGCGAAGGCGTTGCCGCGAGCGAAGAATGTGCGACCCCCACGGCGGTGGGTGAAGTGCCAGGAGTCCCTCGTACACTGACCGTCCAAGGACTCGTGGAGCACGCGACGATCCGATGGCAAGCTCCGGCCTCATCGGGCACGGGTGCAATTCTGGGATTCCGCATCTATCGCCGCAACGGCAACGGCGGGAGTTTTGCTTTCTTACGACAAGTAAGCGAGACGGTGATCGATGACGAAGGGCTCGCCCCGGGGTCCGTGATGTGTTATCAGGTTGCCGCCTATAATGCGATGGGCGAAGGGGAAGCGACAATAGAAGAGTGCGCCACAGTGATCGGGATGGCCCCGTTTAAACCGGACGATCTTTCGGCCACGGATGACGGCCAGGCGGTTGAAGTGCGATGGCTGCCGAATACCGAGGGTGCCCCATTTGACGAGTATCGATTGTATCGATCCCGCCAGCCGATCCCCGATGAGCTCGCGACGCTGCCGACCACCTCGTGCGGCGCTCAAGGCTCGGCCGCTGGCGATCAACTCTGTTTGGTCGGCGTATTTGACCGCAGTCAAACACGATACGGCGATGACGCTGTGCGATCGAATCTCCTCTATCATTATCGCATCTTGGCCTATAACGAGTGGGGACTCTCGCCATTATCCGACCCGGCCAGTGGTAAAATTTGTCCGGATTGCGAACATGACGGAACAGAACCGTACCGACCAAATTTAAGCGCATGGGCGGATGACGGGACGATTGCGCTCGAATGGTCACCGCATCCTTCTGGTCCGGGGGTGCTCGGATTCCGCTTGTACAGGGATGATTCCGTTATTGCTGATGAGCCGGAGTTACCTCTGCCCACCAATCCCTGTCCGACAACTCCCGGTTCTGGCAGCGGCGCCTTCTGTCTGGTGGCGACATTTGTCAACCCCATGGAGCGAGACTACCGCGATCGGACCGTGCAACAGGATGTCCCCTATCACTACCGCATCCTTGCCTATAATGCTGTGGGCGATTCCGAGCTTTCCAATAACGCATCTGCGACCATGGAAATTGGTCCGGGACCGAAACTGCTCGATCATGTCAACATTATTGTGGATCCTGGCCCTGATACCCCGGCAACGAGCGACTCGTTTGCCTGTGGGGGGACGCGTTGCGCCGATGATCGGGGTTCTGATCCGGGAGTGCAACATCGGTGGAGTGCGCAAGCCTGCAGTGCCGATGGTGATTGTCGGCTCGATGCGTCGTTCGAGTGGGCTGTTGGACAAGGTTCTTCGGGTGTCGCGGGCGTTCAGTTAAGCAATCATCAACGGCAGAGCACCAATCAAGGGGATGATTTGTTCGCAACGCCGGTAGACAACGGCAGCTTTGATGTGACCGTGATCGCGCGGCAAATCAATGGTCGTTCGGCGCGCAAAACCATGCGGGTCACGGTTGCGTTGCCATTGGTTCGGTCGGTTGAAATCTTCGATTCCCAGAATCGGCCGTTCCCCACTGGCGGCAGAGACGAGTACGCGCGCGATGGGCAAGCACAACATCAGTACCGTATCCGTGTCTACGATATCGCGACGCCCACGAGCGACGAGCAACGGGATGCCCATGAAATTGAGGCCGCGCTAGACTGGTGGATTGGATCCTTTACGAACCTTGCGTTCGAAGTAAACGGCGACCGTGCGGATTCGCAGATCCGCGTTAATTCACTGCCGGAGATTGCCATCGCCCATAACTATCCCGAAGGGTATTTGGGAATATCGGCATGGGGCCTGCCAGGATTCAGTAGCGCCGGATCGTCCGTCAATAATTGGATCACCTTGGCGTATGCGGGGATTGATCAAGGGCCGCGGCTCCCCGACCTTACAATCGAATCGTTAAGCGCGTTGACTTGTGATGGCGCGAGTGCAAATTTACCCGTTTGTTCCGGTATGATACGGCGGACGCACTATGGACAGGTGGTCATAAAAAATCAAGGGTCCATCGCTGCAATGCGGGATTTCCCGGTGAGCATCTATTGGAACAACAAACTCTTGTGGCTCGATACATGGCCAAGACAAGAGCCGAAGCGGATGGATCCTGGCGCAACACTGACGCTGCAATTTATCTTGCCATCTGATATTAATGTGAACCAACCGAATGCATTGCGCGTGGTCCTGGATTCGTTGGATCAGGATACGGAAGTTTTTCCAGATTCGAGTTCTGAATATGTTGTCACGCAGATACGGGGGAATCCAAGCTATCGCGACAACATGATCCAAGAATCCGACGAAGAAAACAATGGTCGTCAGGTTATTGTGGGTCGCAATCTTCCGGATTTGGCATTTACCGCCAGCCCCTTTGAACGGTTTGAAGAAGGCGGGATATGGAAGCTGAAGTTCCGGGCCATCAACCTGGGGCCTGGGGTGGTGACACAGAATTTTGCCGCCTTATTGTATGAAAATGGAATATTTAAAGAGTCAACGTTTGCAACCCCCATTCCGGGTGGCTCCGGAGTGATCCCGCCGCTGGATTCTCCACTCGATCCGGATGCGGTGGTGGATGTTGTCTTCCAGGATCCGACACAATCACTCGCAACATATCGGTCGGTTCGCCTTGATCTTGATGGGTTGCGATCCGTGGAAGAAACAGACGAGACGAATAATTCATTGACCATAGGGCTTGGCGGCGAAGTGAAGCGATTGGATCTTATCGCGCCGCAAAGCCTTGGTATGTTGCGCCAGCTGCGGTTGCAGCGGGCAACAACGGCCGACGAGGAGTTACCACTTACTAATATCTATAGCGACAGTTTCTTGTGCGCTGGTCGTGATACCTGCCCTGATGACATGGATGGGCCCGCAAATACCGTATGTCCGGACCCGGCAGCGGCGGACTACTGGCAGGCAATGAGCCGGCTCATCAATTACAGCGCGTCCGATCCGTTCGCGCAGTGGGAGAATTGCTATTATGGGCTCAAAGGGCGGACGGGTGTTCAACATCGTTATCTTTTGCAAGCCTATGCCGATCAAGAAGGCACACAACCGTTATGGCTGGATGTGCGCGCAGAGGTGATCCCTTCAAATCCGCGGCTCGATACCCTCCTCACATTGTCGGATTTGAGCGGTACGCCCGCCAATATGCTCAACAAACAATTGGGCTTCTATCAGCGTCTCGAGCCAAAGCCAAGCACATCTGCGCAATGGACTGTTTTGCCCAATTCGATCCATGCAAGCAATCGATTAAGCGGCGTGTATGTCACCGCAAATGGGGATGCTGGGACATCGACGATTCGATTTACCGCGGAGGGCGATGGCGTTTATGCGCAAGGTGGGACATCGGCAACGCGCTCACTTAATGTTGAGGTCTTCCCCTGTGAGCATCCCTGGCCATCGCAAGTGGGGGCATTCCCCTTTGACGACACTCGAGATTATGCCAATCGCTTCCTCTTTAATCAGTATGACGCGACCATGCATTTGCGCAGCGGTAACTTCAGCCGGATTCCGGGGGAACAGAGCATCAATGGTCAATATCAATCGTTCTCGATTGGGTACTGCCGCGATGGAGTGCCGTTGGAAGAAGTGCGCAGTGATGCATTTTCGTGTGTGGGCGATCGCTGTAGCGACGACGATGATCCGGCGACAGCGGGAAATCAACACTTATTTAAGGTAGAGGGCTACGATCAAAATGGCACACAAATTAAGACCGGACTGACCTATACCTGGGCATCATCTGACGGCAACAACAACATTGTCAGAATCCACTCCGGACAGGATGAGCCGGGGCTCGGGAGCGAGCAACTCGCCATCAGTTCTGTTGGCAACGGTACGGCCAACATCACGGTGACGGTAGGCCAAGGGACCCTCTCCAGGACGATGGTCATGCCGGTGAGTGTAACATGGCTTCGGCAGGGGAGCGGCTTGAATGTGCCGGTGGCGCCCATTTCGCAATCCATCGAACCGCGGTATCGCATTGCAGACAATGAGGGTGCATCCGGAATATTGAGCTCGATTAAAGTCTACGCAATGCCCAAGTTGTTGCCAGATCTTCGGTTGCAAAGCGTCGAATTGCCGCGGCTTCGAACCCCTGCCAGCCAGCGATTGAAGCAATTCTACTTCCGAGAACCAGGTGCGCCTGATTTGATTGCTCTCACGGTGATGCAAAATGGCCAACAATTCTCCGCGGCTCGCTGGTATTTGGAGTCGAACGCGGTTGTAAATCCTCGCGCCGACCGCGCGAGCGTCAGCAGTATTGATTGCCAGAATCGACGGACCTACGCACCGACATTGCCCGAGGGCGAAGACTGCGTGGATGGTATCCAGGAAGGGGATACGTGGTATTATACAATGGCCCGCTTGCGCGATGATGACGTGCTTGATAATACAGTTGTCGGTTCTGATGGTATGACTGCCCGTTCACGATATAAGCAGCTCTTTACGAACGTGTATCTGCTCTCGATCACAAAGGATGCCCGCAAAGAAATGCAATCCGTTGTCCCACAGCTGCTCAATCGTTGGAAGTTCGCGCTTAATATTGACGATCCTGGGGTGCGCACTGCGCTAAAACGCGATGTGCGGCGGGCTTCTGACTTGCGTGATTTGGAAGTGCGTCTCAAGAATTATGCCACGCAAAACAGCAAATTCCCCGAACTCACCGCCGGGACGTTCATTCGTGGGTTAAGCTACAGTACGTGGCCGAGCTGGCAGGAGACCCTGAAAGAGAATCTTGATGGAGGGCCGCGGATCGCAAGTGATCCACTCAATTACTTTGTCGGATGCAATCGTCCGCACGACCCGCAAACGTGCTGGGATGAGGCAGCAAAAAACTTCCAATGCCCCAGTGCCGGCAATGCTCGCGCGTATGTCTATAGCGCAAAAGGCCCGAATAACGTACCATCTATCGCCGATGGGTATTTGGGAACATTCTTTGAGGTATGGCCGTCCAGTCGTCCTGGGTTTAGCCGCGACCGGGAGATTGGGGATCCGTTTAGCGCACTGACTCCCGGCCCGTTTGTCAACGGTGTTGCTTCGAATGTTGCCAAATCTATTGGAGCAAATGGGTGCAATGCCAATTTGTTGCGCCTCAATAAACCGTAATGTTCAATCGTAACATTCGTTATCTCCCTGCCGGCAGGCAGGCTTATCTCTTCATTCCTAACGCGTATGTTCGACTCTGCTCCACCCAACTTGCCCACTGTCGGCAGCGGCACGGGTGCTCCTCCGGCATCGCCTGCTCCGGTTGCTCCCACTGCAACTCCCGCTGCTCAACCCGCATCTGCGCCTTCTGTAAAACCGGCGGGTGGCACACCGCTTATTCAGGAAGAACATGTCACCGTCATGCCATCCAAGTTTTTCATTCCGCCCAAGGCAAGTCTCCCATGGAAAAAAATCGGGCTCGTCACCCTCGTCGTGATTGTCGTTGGAGGGGCGATTGTGGGTATTAGCATGCTTGTACAGAATCGTTTGGGAACGAATGAACCAACGCCCGAGATCGCCAAGACGTCGCCATCTAACTCGGCGCCGACACCAACACCTCCCGATACCTCAGCGAGCAACCCCCCATCAACAGCTCCCGACTCCACCGCTGTCAAGCCTTCTGGCCAAGATCCTTCGACAACGGGGACTGCTCCAGTCGGTTCGGCGACAGGGGGCGCGTCTGCAGCAGGAACGAATTCAGCAACTAATGGGACGACAACAGGCGCCGCCAATACTCCAACGGGAACAACAACCGATACAACAGCAACCCCTCCAACAGTGCAAGCCGACACAAAGGATTCTCCGCTTACCGCCGCCGTCGATACGGACACGGACGCGTTCAGTGATTCGGAAGAAATCGTATTTGGCACGGACCCTAGTAATCCCGATACGGATCAAGATGGGTTTTCTGACGGCAAAGAAGTCTTAAATCTGTTTAGCCCCAACAGTCCCGATTCATCCAAAAAGATTTGGGAGACGACCATTGTCAACAAATATCATCATCCGAGTGTGGGCTATGAATTGTTGTACCCATCGGCCTGGGTGGCACGGTCTACATCCAGCACGGGCGATGAAATTGTATTCACGTCTCCCACGGGTCCGTCGGTGACGGTCAGCGCCGTTGTCAATACCCAATCGGTTACTGCGCAGCAATGGTATCTTTCGCAACACACGGACGTGTCGGCATCGCAAATCAAATCTGTTTCCACAAAGTCAGGGCTTACCGGTATCACGAGCCCTACTGGTCTGCTGACTGTCTTCGACGTGACCTCCGGTGGGTCTCGGTGGTTTATTTCGATTCAATACCATGCCGCGGGCGAAACCGTTGCCTCGTATAAACAGCTGTATGCCATGATGGTTGCCAGTTTCCAGATCCCGACGATAAAAGCATTTTGGAACTTTTAATGTGATCGTTTTAACGAGTATACGTCCTGGGCTCGATGTCGCGGAGCTTATGGCGGGTTTAAACCGCGTGCTTAAGCGATCGGCTCGGTTGAGCATTACGGCAGTCGGGCGGCAGCGGATGCGGGCACTGAATCGCGCATATCGGGGGGTTGATCGCCCGACCAATGTTCTGTCCATCGGGTGGGGGAATAAGCGTACAGTGATGGGCGACATTATCGTATGTCCGGCGGTGATCGCCCAAGAAGTGCCTCGACCGAAGATGATCCAGCGCACGCAACACCTTATTGTCCATGCCGCACTGCATATCCTTGGATATGATCATGAACACGGTGGCCAGCAGGCGAGAACGATGGAGAGGCTTGAGCAGAAGGTATTGGGATGGAATCCGTACCAGTAATTGCAGATTTTAGGTTGACGATTGCGGATTACTGCAACAGACAATCTAAAATCTCAAATCTAAAATTTGAAATTGATTATGCCTCGTCCCTTTCGTGACAGCTTGAAGCATGCTCTTGCTGGTTTAGTTGCCGCGTATCATAATCAGCCAAACGTTCGCATCCACACGATTGTCGCTGGGCTCATCCTTATCGTTGCTCTGTTGGCAGGCAAGAGCGCGTTGGAAATTGGGCTTTTAGTCGTCACGATCGCAATGGTGATTGTTGCGGAGCTCATTAATACAGCTATTGAGATGTTGGCGGATGTCATGCACCCGCGTCTTTCAAAATCCGTCCAGATTTTGAAAGACGTGAGCGCTGCTGCTGTGCTGGTTTGCAGCATTGCCGCTGTGATCATTGGCATGTTGTTGTTTTATCCCGTGCTAGGGTATAATTGAGGAAATCTATGGCACAGCTTACCATCGCGGGGATCGATATCGGGTCCTCTACCATCAAAATTGCAATCGCCGAACTGATTGAAGGATCCGACCAGAAGAGTGCAGGATTGCATCTTCTGGGCAGCCTTGTGCATCCGACCGAGGGGATGCAAAAAGGGGTTGTTTCGAATGTCGATGATGTGGTTGCGACATTATCCAGCGCTCTGGAGAAAGCGGAGCGATTAATTGGCGTCCCCCTCACTCGGGCGAACATCACCATTGGATTCCCACAATTATTCATGCAAAGCTCGCGGGGTCTTGTTGCTGTATCCAAAGTCAACGGAGAGATAAAATCAGAAGATGTCGACCGAGTGGTAGAGGCGGCACAAACAATTACGACTCCGCCGAATTATGAAATGTTGCATGTGTTGCCACGCACGTTTGCGGTCGATGGGCAAGCGGGCGTCATCGACCCTGTGGGGATGGTGGGCACCCGTCTTGAGGTGGATGCGGAAATCATTTATGCGCCCACGAGCCATATGCGCAATTTGACGAAGGCGCTGTATCGGACAGGGTGCGAGATTGATGATGTGGTATTTAGCGCGCTTGCTGGCGCAGAAGCAATGCTGGACAAACGAGCGCGGGATGTGGGTTCGGTGCTGATCAACATTGGATTTTCTACCACCTCATTGATCGTTTTTGAAGATGGCAACGTCCTCCATGCCGCCGTGTTGCCGGTGGGCAGTAACCACGTGACCGGCGATATTGCGATTGGCTTGCGGACATCGTTGGACGTGGCAGAGCGGATTAAGCGAGAACATGGGACGGCACTGGTGGATCGGACATCCAAACGCGACGAGGTCAGTTGGGAAGACGTTGGGGACATGCAGAACACGGGGACATTTTCTAAACGGTCTGTCGCAGAAATTATTGAAGCCCGCGTTGAGGAGCTTTTTGAAATGGTCGACAAGGAATTAAAGAAGATGGACAGGAGCGGGATGTTGCCAGGGGGCGCCATCCTCTGCGGCGGCGGGGCGTTCTTGGATGGGATTGCGGATGTTGCAAAACGAGTGCTCAAACTCCCCGCTGCTCTCGCGATGATGCCGCCGTCGGGGATCGAGGGGGCGGAAGATGTGCGCGGACTGGAAATGGCGCAAGTGCTTGGGTTGTTGTTATGGTCCAGCCGTGCACAAGGGGGCAGCACGGGTGGGTGGGGGAAGGGGCTTGCAACGATGGTCGGGTCATTCCAAAAAAAACCCATGGAGCTCATTGGTAAGTTACGGGACATGCTGCCGTGGTAGGGAGAGAGGGCGCACATCGTTGTTTCGGCGGACGCTGTAAAAACGTGAAATCGGCTCTGATGTAAGCAATTTTCAGGAGTTGCCCTGTAATGGTGAATTATGTTACAGTGACAACGCATCCATTGATTTACTGATTATTGGTGTATTGATTTACTCGTTTAGCGAACTCGAATAAACGAGTAAACTAATAAGTCAATACATGATTGCTATGGATTCTAAAACACAAGGCGTACAATTTGCGCGAATTAAAGTTGTTGGTGTCGGGGGAAGTGGCGGTTCCACCATCAATTGGATGATCCAGTCGAAGGTAAAAGGCGTGGAGTTCGTGGCAATCAACACCGACGCCCAGGCGTTGTTAAGTTCCAACGCCGGAAGTAAGATCCATATTGGCAAGACAGTGACAAGGGGATTGGGAGCCGGAATGGACCCCGAAGTGGGCCGACGGGCGGCCGAAGAAAACCAAAATGAAATTCGCGATGCGCTGAAAGGCGCAGACATGGTATTTGTGACGTGCGGCTTGGGCGGCGGTACGGGTACCGGGGCAGCACCCATTGTTGCTGATATTGCGCGCGATCTGGGAGCGCTCACTGTGGGCGTGGTCACCAAACCATTTTCGTTCGAAGGAGCGCAACGCGCGAACATCGCGGATCGCGGGCATCAGGACCTCATTGGTAAGGTTGACACCGTTATCACCATCCCCAACGATCGGGTGCTGCAGGTGGCGGATGCAAAGACCACCTTGCTCGAAGCATTTGGGATCGTCAACGAGGTGCTACGGCAAGGGGTTCAGGGCATTGCCGAAGTGATCACGATTTCAGGCAATATTAATGTTGATTTTGCTGATGTCAAAACCATCATGAAGGAGGCGGGATCAGCACTCATGGGGATTGGCGAGGGTACCGGGGAGAAGCGGGCCGTCAAAGCGGCGCAGGCGGCCATTGCCAGCCCACTGCTCGATGTTTCGATCCAGGGGGCGAAGGGATTATTGTTCACCATTACCGGCGGGAAAGATCTCACCATGCAAGAAGTGCATGAGGCCTCCACACTCATCACCGAAGCAGCGGATAAAAACGCGAAGATTATATGGGGCACGGTGATTGATGACGAATATAAGGATCGCATTCGCATTACCGTCGTAGCCACCGGATTTGGGCCATTGAGCACCGCCAGCAAAGCCGAAAGCCCAAAAGCGGAACGAACGATTTTCTCTTCGTTGCTGCGCACCGAAACGGTTCCCCCGCGGTCGCAACATCAACCGAATAATGCGGGCAGTAGCGCTGTCTCGATGAGCCAGAAAAGCGCGTCTTCTCGACCAACGTCCTCTGTTTCCTCCCCAGTGCCCTCTATCGACCCGTCGGATGATGAACTCGATATTCCTGCCTTTTTGCGGAAAAAAATCGGGCGATGAATAAAACACGAACACCACGATTTGCCATACGAATACCATGAATGCGATATCACGTATTTGCGGTATTCGCATCAACCATTCGTTGTGTTCGTGTTATTTGCAGGTTATGGAATCCAACGTTCTCGAACAACGCCTCCAAGCAATAGAAGGGTCGCTCTCCAAAATTCAGAAAGACCTCCGCCGGTCTCGGCAATGGACGATGTTTCGGGTGATCGTGTTTAACATATTACCCATTGCTTTGGTGGTGGTATTCAGCATTCCGATTGTACAGGCATTAAAGCCTGCTGTGGAGTCGATTCGATCATTGATGCCGAGCGCGGGTTCGTCAACGGCATCTTCTTCATTCAGCGCAAAAGAATGCCGATTGCTGTGCGATCGATTAATACCGTAGATGAGTAAATTCAGCGAACCCGATCAGCCCATAGGCCGGGTCTTGCGGAGGGTGCTGATTGGCCAGCGGACTTCACCGGATTTACTGGATTTACTCGAACGTATGTTCGAATCAAAAAAACAACTTTCCACGCTCATGATTGGCTTTATCGGTGGCGTCTTTGGTGGCTTGGTGGCCGGTTCAGCCTTGTTGGCCCCGGCGCCGGGTGCCGCTCCGGCTCCCACCCCGACAATAGAAAAACCCCCGGCAATTGTCAGCAGCGACACGGATCGGGTGGTAGAGGATGTGGTGAGCCGCGCGAGTCCATCGGTCATTAGCATACAAATCCGGAAGAAGGGATCAGAACGACGTACTGTGGTTACCCCCTTTAATGATTTCTTCACTAGCCCCTTTGGCAGCCCATTCTTTTTCCAGGAAGTAGAACCACAGCCTGGTTCGGAAAATGATGCACCTAATCAAGAGCGGATTGTCGGCGGAGGCACCGGGTTTATTGTGTCCGAGGATGGGCTGGTATTGACCAATAAACACGTTATCGGTGACCAGAGCGCTCGATATATTGCGGTTCTTTCTTCCGGGGAATCGAAAGACCTTACCGTGGTCGCGGTCGATCCGATCAACGATTTGGCCGTTGCCCGTTTGCCAGAGGGGAAGTATCCGGCACTGCCATTAGGGGATTCTGGCGTTATCCGCATTGGTCAAACCGTGATTGCCATTGGCAATACGCTTTCACAATACCAAAACACTGTCACGAAAGGGGTGATCTCGGGACTTGGTCGGCGGATCGTGGCCGGTTCGCAGTTGGGCGGAGGCAGTGAAGTGATCGAGCAAGCGCTCCAGACCGATGCCGCGATTAACCCCGGGAACTCCGGGGGGCCGCTCTTAACGCTCGACGGGGCAGTGATCGGCATCAACACGGCGATCAATCAAGGCGGACAGTCTATTGGGTTCGCCATCCCCAGCAATCTGGCCAAGCAGGTGTTGGAGAGCGTCCAAAAGTATGGCCGCATCGTCCGACCGTGGGTTGGCGTGCGATATCTCCTGATTGATAAAGATTTTGCAGCGGTAAAGCGTTTAGCGGTGGATCATGGCGCGTACATTAGCCGCGGTGCGGAGGGTCAAGATCTGGCGGTGGTTCCGGGTTCTCCGGCAGATAAAGCAGGACTCAAAGAAGGGGATGTCATCGTCTCCGTCAACGGCAAGGATGTCACGACGCAATCGCCGTTGGGATCTATGATTGCCCAATTCCAGCCGGGCGATCGTGTAACCTTCAAGGTGATGCGGGGTGACAACATAATGGAAGTGAAGGTGGAACTCGGTGAGTTTAAGCAGTAGCACGAACACGTGGTATGGATGAAATCATCAAACAATTAACTCTCCTCCTCCACAGGGCAGAAGACCTGGGGGGGTTTCTTTGACATTGCTGGGAAAAAGGAACAATTAATCGGACTGCAAACGCAAATGAATGAACCCGATTTTTGGGCTAATTCATCCCGTGCTGGCAATATCTCAAAGACCGCGAGTGCAATTGCAAAAGAAATTGAGCGATGGGAACGACTCCATGGGGACATTCTGGGCGCGCTGGAAATCGCCCAAGAGGATGCTAAAGAGCGCGATGTCACGCTCTTGGACGAGCTCAAAAGCGATGCGGCCCGCCTAGAAGGAGATTTGGGTACCATGGAATTTGCCCTCTTCTTTGATGAGCAATATGATCATCGCAACGCCATTGTCACGATTTATGCCGGCTCGGGGGGGACCGAAGCCATGGACTGGGCGCAAATGCTTGAGCGCATGATGACCAAATTTATCGGGAGGTTAGAGTATTCGGCGCGGACAATCGACCGAACGCCCGGCGACATTGCTGGGATTAAAAATGTGACGATTGCGGTGACCGGTCAGACGGCGTACGGGTGGCTCAAAGGCGAGCATGGCGTTCATCGCTTGGTCCGAATTTCCCCGTTCGACGCAGAACAAATGCGGCATACCTCATTTGCCATGGTCGAAGTAATGCCCGAACTGGAAGCTGTCGATAACATTGAGATTGATCCCAAGGATTTGCGCATTGATACGTTTTTGTCCGGCGGTCATGGAGGGCAATCGGTGCAAACAACATATTCCGCCGTTCGCGTTGTGCATCTTCCCACCGGGATCACTGTGAGCTGCCAGAATGAACGCAGCCAGCTGCAAAATAAAGAAACGGCCATGAGTATTTTAAAGGCTCGGCTGCTTCAGCGAAAGCGGCAGGAAGAATTGAAGCAGCGCAATGCCATTCGCGGTGAGTTGGTGAGTGCGGAGTGGGGCAACCAAATTCGGTCGTATGTTCTGCAGCCGTATAAACTGGTGAAGGACCATCGGACAGAATATGAAAGCCGGCAACCAGATGAAGTGTTGGACGGAGATTTGATGGCGTTTGAGGAGGCGTATCTGAGATGGCGGAAGTCGGAAAAATTGTAAATATTATGAATATATTAGTCACCGGCGGCGCCGGGTTTATCGGATCCCATATTGTTGATGCGCTGATCGCACAGGAGCATCGCGTGGTTATCGTTGACGATTTATCAACGGGATCCCGGCGGAACATTAATGCACAGGCAATGTTCTACAAGCTCGACATCCGTTCGTCTCGACTGGAAAAAATTGTCCGTGACGTTAAACCCCAAGCAGTATTCCATCATGCTGCACAAATGGATGTGCGGCGTTCGGTCCAGGATCCCGTATTTGATGCGCAAACGAATATTTTGGGGACCATCCGGCTGTTGGCAGCGTGTGAGCATGCCGGGGTAACGAACATTGTGTTTGCGTCCAGCGGTGGCGCAGTGTATGGAGACGGAACTCCTCTTCCGACATTAGAATCTGCTGCCCCATCCCCCGCATCACCCTATGGGATCGGCAAGCTTGCCGGAGAGCATTATCTCCGTTATACTGGGGCTCGCAGCAGGTGCCGATGGGTTGCCTTGCGGTATGCCAATGTGTATGGCCCGCGGCAGAATAGCAGCGGTGAAGCAGGCGTTATCGCTATCTTTGCGCAGAAGATGCTGACGGGTAGTGGGCCCGTTATTAACGGTGATGGGCGGCAAACACGCGACTTTGTGTTTGTGGATGATATCGTGCGAGCAAACATTGCAGCAGTAAAGAGTAAAAAAAATGGAATCTATAACATTGGGACCGGACGACAGTGCTCTATCAACACTGTTGCTCGACTCGTCGCTCGCGCGGCAGGGTATAAACCCTCCATTGCTCATGGTCCGGCCAAAGAGGGCGAACAGCGCAAGAGCGCGATTGATTCCCATAAAGCCAAGGAGCAATTGCGGTGGAATCCAGAGGTCGCCCTGGAAGAGGGGATCGAAAAAACTGTAGCTTGGTTTCGACAACGAAAAGCAAGATAAGCGAGATAAGTAAATTAAGTAAAGTAAGCCCCATTCCGTCGATGCTTGTAGCTTATCTTGCTTATCTCGCTTATTTTACTCATCTTACCACGTTATGCTCAACGGAGTCGTCATCAAAAAACTCGAAACCCACGTGGATGATCGCGGATATTTCCGCGAAATTATCAAGGCCGGTGAACCGGTGTTTGCGGATGTTAAGCAGACTTCGGCGTCGATCACTAATCCGGGCGTGATTAAGGCGTTCCATTTCCACAAAAAGCAAGACGATATTTGGTACATTGCGCAAGGCATGGCGCGCGTTGTCTTATACGATACTCGGTCGGATTCACCCACCAGCGGCCAAATCGACACCGTCGTGACGGGCGAAGAAAACCCCTTGGCGATCCGCATTCCCAAGGGCGTTGCACATGGCTACCAGGTACTCGGCACCAAGCCGGTGTTGTTGCTCTACCACACCACCGAGGCCTATAACACGAAGGACCCTGATGAAGGCCGGATCGCCTGGGACGACCCGAAGATCGGGTTTGATTGGAGTATCCAGAATCGATAAGCAAGATAAGCGAGATAAGTAAATTAAGTAAAGTAAGCCCCGTTCGGGTTGATGCTTGTCTAGCTTATCTCGCTTAATCTACTTATCTTGCTTACGAGCTATGAAGATATTGCTGACCGGCGCTGGCGGAACGCTTGCTAACGCCTTTGAGCGAATACTGGCATCCTCACCGCATCATACGGCGGTGTTTTTTTCGAAAGCCGAATGCGACATTACCATACTCGAATCGATCGAGTCGGCGCTCGAGCACGCAAAGCCCGATGTCTTGATCAACACCGCTGCCTACAATGCGGTGGACCGGGCCGAACAGGAGAGCGACGCGGCAATGCGATTGAATGCCCGGGCGGTGGCGTTGCTTGCCCGCGCCTGCCAGGTGCGCGACATCCTCCTCGTCCACTACAGCACAGACTACGTTTTTGATGGTGACAATCCGAATGGGTATTCGGAAGAAGACGAGCCCAATCCGTTGAGCTCCTACGGTCAATCCAAACGGGAAGGGGAGCAAGCGCTCATGGGCGAGGCGGGACTCCGGTATTATTGCATCCGCACCAGCCGGCTGTTCGGGCCGCGCGGGAGTTCGATAGGCTCAAAACCCAGTTTCCCTCAGATCGTGGTGGAGCGGCTGTTGAAGGGCGAGACAGTCCGTTTGATTGATGCAGAGGTGAGTTCCCCCACGTATAGTGATGACCTTGCGAGCGCATCGTTGGACATGATCGAAAAAAAATACCCCGGCGGCATCTATCATCGCACCAACGACGGATCGTGCAATTGGTATGAGTTTGGTTGTACGGTTGCGGAAGGGCTTAAAGCGCGCGGCAAGGCTGTGCCGATGATTGAACGTGCTCTCGTTGATTCACTCAAGCGCGAAGCCCGCCGCCCGGCGGTTTCGATCCTGCGCACAACCAAATTGCCCCCCTTGCGCAGTTGGCAAGAAGCGCTTTCAGAATACCTCGAGACGGTATGATCGTTTTTTTTACGCTGATTTCCAAGATTCTGCCACTCTATGCCATCATCGTGCTGGGGTTTGTTGCGGCGCGCAAGCTTGGGGCGCAAAAAGAAACTCTGGCGTCGCTGCTCATTTATACGATTGCTCCGGTTGTGGTGTTCTACGGGGTCCTGACGGCGCCCTTGACGCTCGCCTATTTTAGCTTGCCGCTGATTTTTTTTGCGATTGCCTCCATACTCTGTGGAATTTTTTTTGTTTTGGGTAAGACGTTCTATCAGGATGACCCCACGAAAAATATTCTCGCCTTTTCTGCTGGAGCCGCCAATGTCGGCTACTTTGGGTTGCCGATGGTGTTGGTGCTGTTTGGCAATGGAGCGTTGAGCATTGCGGTGTTGTGCATTACCGGCATTATCCTCTATGAAAACACAGTGGGTTTCTATGTGACCGCGCGCGGACATCATACGGTCGCCCAGAGTATCGGGCGCGTGGTGCGGCTGCCGACCGTGTATGCGTTTTTGTTGGGGGCGCTATTCAATTTTTTCCGTATTCCGTTGGGACCGGATATTGTGGCGGCTATCGGGTATTTTAAGGGAGCTTATACGTTGTTAGGGATGATGATTGTCGGGATGGGGCTTGCGACTGTCCGCTGGGCATCGGTGGATATGAGGTTTATCACCCTCGCGTTTTTGGCAAAATTTGTGGCTTGGCCGCTGTTAATTACACTGGTCATTCTTCTGGACAAACTTGTTATTCATGCCTATACTCAAGAGATCTTCAATGTGATGATGTTGCTCTCTGTGGTGCCCCTTGCGGCCAATGCGGTGGCGTTTGCCACAGAGCTCAAAGTCCACCCGGAGAAGACGGCGATTGCGGTGTTTTTAAGTACGCTCTTTGCGTTGGTGTATATTCCGATTATTGCCAGGGTATTCATTCGTTGAATCTAGCAAGATGAGTTAATTAATCAAGATAAGCGAGACAAGCATCGACCGAAACGGGGCTTATTTTACTTAATTTACTTATCTTGCTGCGTTAAGTATGACTCTTACCATCATCGGCGCCGGATACGTGGGGCTCACGAGTGCAGTGGTGTATGCCGAGCTCGGACACACCGTGTATTTGGCGCGTCGGAGCATCGAAAAGCTCGAAGCCCTCAAGCGTGGAGAGGTTGATTTCTATGAGCCGGGGCTTTCCGAAGCGGTCCGAGACACGATTAACCGGGGAACTCTTCGGCCCACGACCGACCTTGCGGGAGCGGTCTCTGACTCTTCTGTTGTGATGATCTGCGTGGGCACGCCTCCGCGAGAGGATGGCAGCGCGGATTTGTCACAAGTGTTTGCCGTCGCCGAAACGATTGCCCCATTGCTTGCAGATCATACTGTGGTGGTCAATAAGAGCACAGTGCCTGTGGGCACTGGGGAGAAAGTCGAAGCGATTATTCAAAAAAGACTGTCCAAACAATCAACAATGAGTGTTGCTTCCTGCCCAGAGTTTTTGCGGGAGGGGACGGCGCTTGCCGATCTGCGCAACCCCGATCGTATTGTCATTGGGACCGAGAGCATTCGCGCGCGCTCGGCCCTACTCGAGCTCCACAGACCGTTGCCGGGCAAACGCGTGGTCACAGACCGTCGCAGCGCCGAGCTTATTAAATATTCTTCGAATGCATTTTTGGCAACCAAAATTTCGTTTATCAACGAAATCGCCAATCTTTGCGATGAGGTAGGCGCCAATGTCGATGATGTAGCGTATGGGATGGGGTTAGATCCTCGCATCGGCAGCGCATTTTTGCACTCTGGCATTGGTTATGGCGGGTCGTGTTTCCCCAAAGACACACAGGCGCTCCATTCGATCGCTCTGGAGCATGATTACGAATTTAAACTCCTCAAAGCCGTGATCGAAGTCAATCAAGCGCAGCGCCGGCAATTTATCCGCAAGATTAAAAAAACCTTGGGCGAAGTACGCGACAAGACCATCGGCGTGCTGGGGCTTTCCTTCAAACCCTTTACCGACGATATTCGACAATCCGCCTCGATTGATATTGTCCGGTGGCTCCATGACCAAGGAGCGCGGGTGGTAGCCTATGATCCGCAGGCAGAGCACAAAGCGATGCAGGAGATTCCACGGTTACAAGTTTGTCCGGTAGCGGAGGAGGTTTTTACTGGAGCACACGCGGTGCTGGTGCTCACCGAATGGCCGCAGTTTCGCTGCTTGCCATGGGCCGCGTGCAAGCAGGGGATGATCAGCCCCATCGTCTTTGACGGCCGAAATATGTTGGACGCCCAGCACATGCGGGAGATGGGGTTCCAGTATTACTCCGTCGGACGGCCATGAGCCCTATGCGTTCGCATCTTCCCCAGCCGCTACGCAATGCCATGATTTATCAGGACGATCTTTTGTACGCCTGTTTAGCAACGCACCCGATTACGCGAGGAGGAGATCCTGGCCAAGGGGATGTACGACAGGCTCTGAAGGAGAACTAATCACACTCATCTCAATCGCGTGCTGCCCAGGGGGTCACCCGAGGGCAGCGCTTTTCTTTTTGCTTAATAGCATGGTAGAATGTTCATACTTTTCTTCGTATCTTAGTATCTTTGTCTCTTCGTATATTGTCTATGAACCACCACGTCAAATCCATGAGCCTTGCCGCCGAAGGCAAACAACGCATTGAGTGGGCTGATCGCGATATGCCGGTGTTGCGCCATATTCGCGAACGGTTCCAAAAAGAAAAACCGCTCAAAGGATTGCGCGTTTCGGCTTGTTTGCATGTAACCACCGAAACTGCCAACTTGATGCGCGCCCTCAAGGCCGGAGGGGCATCGGTGGTGTTGTGTGCGTCCAACCCCTTATCCACGCAGGACGATACGGCCGCGGCATTGGTCAAGCACTACGGAATCCCCACATTTGCGATCAAAGGAGAAGACCGAAAAACTTATTACAAACATTTGAATACCGCTCTGGATCATCGCCCGCACTTTACGTTGGACGACGGCGCAGACCTTGTGACGTTGCTCCATACCAAGCGCACACATCAAGCGAAAGAGATCCGCGCGAGTTTGGAAGAAACCACGACCGGCGTAATTCGGTTGCGCGCCTTGGAAAAAAGCGGGAAGCTCACCTTACCCGTGTTCGCAGTCAACGACGCCCTCACAAAATATTTGTTTGATAATCGTTATGGCACTGGGCAATCCACGGTGGATGGCATCATTAGCGCCACGGATTTGTTGATCGCTGGCAAGATTGTGGTCGTGGCGGGCTACGGCTGGTGCGGCCGTGGGTTTGCGATGCGCATGCGGGGGATGGGGGCCCATGTGATTGTGACCGAAGTAGACCCGATTAAAGCCATTGAAGCAGCAATGGATGGATTTGAAGTCATGACCATGGAGCGTGCCGCAGTCAAAGGGGATTTATTCTGCACCCTCACGGGTGACATCCATGTGCTTCGGAAAGAACATTTCAAGAAAATGAAAGATGGCGCGTACGTTGCAAACTCCGGACACTTTGACGTGGAGATCGATATTCCGGCGCTCAAAAAACTATCGCGATCTGTCAAACGAGTGCGGCCGTTTGTCGACGAATATCGGATATCTAATATCAAATCTCTTTACGTTTTGGGCGAAGGCCGGCTCATTAATTTGGCCGCAGCCCATGGGCACCCGGCCAGTGTGATGGATATGAGTTTTGCAACGCAAGCCTTGGGTCTGGAGTACGTGGCCAAACAAAAGAAGCGCCTCCCGGCCGCGGTGCATATTCCACCAGTGGCCATCGAACAGTGGATTGCCAAACTCAAGTTAGCTTCCATGGGCATTTCGATTGATCAGCTTACACCAGAGCAGAAACACTATCTCTCCAGCTGGCTGCATGGGACGTAACATCGTGGTTGACCACTGGGTATGGCATTCCTCCTCATGAAGCTCGTGAAGCCGTTTTTCCTGCCCCCGACACTCCTGTTGGTGGGGATGCTGGCCGCATGGTGGGGGGTGCACAAGGGCCGACGATGGGGCAGTCGCCTCTTGCTCTGCACCGCTCTTGTGTATTATCTTTTGTCCATCGGCCCCACTGCACAACTTTTGTTAGGAAGTCTTGAACATGAATATACCGCTCCCTCAACGTTGCCGGCAGCGGATTCGGTGGATGCGATTGTGGTGTTGGCCGGCGGGGCGGCGGTACCCCGCAACAATGAGATCGTTGAGCTTTCCGGCAGCAGTTGGCGCCGGCTCTGGAAGGGGATTGAGATTACACGATCGTATAACGGGAACGTTCCCATGCTCTATTCGGGGGGATCAGGTGACCCCTTCCAAACAACTTCGTACGAAGCAAGACGCGCTTGTGAAATCGCGGCTGTTGCGGGGGTTGGGGATTCGTGTTTTATTGAAGACGGGTCCCGGACGACCGCCGAAAGCGGCGAGGCCGTTGTAGAGTGGCTGCGCAAGAGGATCCCAGCAAAAAAGGGGTATTCGATTATTCTGGTGACCTCGGCATTCCACATGCCTCGTTCGGTTCGCGTCATGGAATCGCAAGAGCTTGATGTCGTCCCAGAACCGACTGACTATTACACTCGAGGAAAACGACAAACCCCCATGGCATTATTCCCGCAGATAGAATATTTTTCTCAATCAACTCAAGGGCTCCATGAGAGGTTGGGGATGGTGTGGTACAGAGTGAGCGGTAGGATTAAGTAGCTATGAACATCCTCGTGACCGGCGGAGCAGGGTTTATTGGTTCCCACACGGCAAAGGAATTGTGCCGGCGAGGGCACCATGTGGTTATCGTTGATGACTTTAACGATTACTATGATCCGCAATTAAAAGAGGATCGGGTTCAGGTGTTGCTCAAAGGGCTGGATATCCCAGTCCATCGTATAGATATTCGAGATTACTCTGCGCTGGAGCGCGTCTTTGGGCAGTATCATTTTGATGCGGTGTGTCACTTGGCGGCCCGCGCAGGGGTGCGCGCGTCACTCGAACATCCGCGGTTATACCAAGAAGTGAATGTCGGTGGAACGACCAATATGCTTGAATTATCGGTCCGCAGTGGAGTAGGACGGTTTGTGTTTGCGTCCAGTTCCTCGGTGTATGGGAATAATAAAAAGCTTCCGTTCTCCGAAGACGATCCAGTGGATCACCCCATTTCGCCGTATGCGGCAACCAAAAAAGCGTGCGAGCTCATGGCGTACAGCTACCACCATCTCTATCACCTCCCTGTCGTTGGCTTGCGATATTTTACGGTGTATGGCCCATGGGGTCGGCCAGACATGGCGTTATTCAAATTTACACGCGCGATTGTCGAAGGCACTCCTATTGAAGTATACAATAAGGGAGACATGCGCCGAGATTTCACCTATATCGATGATATTGTCCTTGGCACGGTTGCCGCGACAGAACTCTCTGACCGAGAATACCACGTGCTCAACCTTGGGAATAATCATACCGAGCAACTCACGGAGTTTATCACCATCATCGAGAACGAAGTCGGAAAAACGGCAAAAAAAATATATAAAGACATCCAGCCAGGAGACGTTCCAGCGACCTCTGCAGATATTACAAAGGCTCGTGAGCTTTTAGGATTTGGGCCGAAGACAAGAATCCAAGAAGGCATTCCCCGATTCATCGAATGGTATCAATCCTCTTATCAAGCGGCATTGTCGAATTGAGGCCTTGCTTGTCGTCACGCCTTCGTTTATACTACTTTTACTCTTGCTACGATGTCTATGCTTCCTCTCGGGCTTGAGAGCGAAATCGAAAAACCTGCATGGACACCTCGGATAGCCGTGGTTGGTTTGGGTTACGTGGGTTTGCCATTAGCAGTGGCGTTTGGCAGAACCGAATGGGCGCCCGTCATAGGGTATAATCGTTCCGAAAAAAGGGTAAAGGCGCTTCAGGACGGTAATGATCCTGGCGGAGAGATAACGCGGCAGCAGCTATCGGAGAGCATGCTTGAGTTGAGCACTGACCCGGCAGTACTTGAGCGGGCGAATTTTATTATTGCGACTCCGCCGACACCCATCACAAAGGCAAAGCAACCAGATTTAACTCCGGTGATTGAAGTATCCACAACCATCGGTGCCCATATCCGTTCAGGGACTATCGTTGTGTTTGAATCGACAGTGTACCCGGGTGTCACGGAAGATATCTGCGTACCGATTATTGAGAAGGGTTCTGGGTTGGTGTGCGGAAAGGATTGGTTTATCGGGTACTCTCCGGAGCGCATCAATCCGGGTGATCACGAACACACCGTTGATAAAATCGTAAAAATTGTTTCCGGGATGGATGCGCTAACACTTGAAAAAATTGCCATGGTGTATGGGCGCATTTGCGTCAATGGCGTTCACCGGGCATCCAACATTAAAACTGCGGAAGCGGCGAAAGTGATTGAAAATATTCAACGCGACCTCAACATTGCTCTCGTCAATGAGTGCTCGTTGATTTTTGAGAAACTTGGGATCGATACGCGTGAGGTTCTTGATGCAGCCGGAACCAAATGGAATTTCCATAAATATTCCCCCGGATTGGTCGGTGGGCATTGCATTGGGGTTGACCCGTATTATTTAACGCATAAAGCGCAAGAACTAGGCTATGACCCGCAGGTGATTTTGGCCGGGCGGCATATTAATGATTCAATGGCGCAGCATTTGGCCGATCGTACAGTGAAGGCGATTATTAAGCAGGGAAAACCCATTCAAAATGCGCATGTGCTGGTCATGGGGCTTACATTTAAAGAGGATGTGCGCGATATTCGCAACTCGAAAGCGTTTGACGTCGTAAGAGCATTGCAGGAGTACGGCGTCAAGGTCAGTGGCTACGATCCGCTTGTTGCCATCGAGGATCTCCGAGAGACGTGTGCCATTTCGTATTATCAGGAATTGCGCGATATCCCTCGAGCAGATGCCGTGGTGGTGTGTTCGCCCCACAGCGTATTCCGTTCAATGAATGCGCAGCAATTTGAATACCTGCTGCATAACCCCGGCGTATTTATGGATGTGAAGGGAGTGTTTTCTCGCGGTCAACTGTTTGAGGGTCGGGACGTCTCGTACCTTCGACTGTGAGTTGTTGTTCGTTTGGTGCCGATCTGTTATCGTAATTAAAACCAACGTTCGTGTGCTTGCCTTGTTTCACTCCTTTATTCGGTATGGCATTATCGGGGTTGGGAATACGTTGATTGATTTTACAATATACTCGATGCTTACTCGTGGATGGATGTTTTGGAAGGAGCACTATTTGATAGCAAACGGAATTTCATTTTCTATTGTTGTGACGTGGAGTTTTTTTTGGAATAAACATTGGGCGTTCCAACAACAACAGAGTGGATGTG
The DNA here is from genome assembly GCA_016215325.1 of Candidatus Uhrbacteria bacterium. Lineage (GTDB taxonomy): Bacteria > Patescibacteriota > Patescibacteriia > JACRJV01 > JACRJV01 > JACRJV01. The sequence goes on along the minus strand of JACRJV010000003.1, from coordinate 58,397 downwards.
CTGCTCAATATCTGAAGTTTGTGATGAGTACCATTGGTGGTATTGCGATTGCTCAAGGGATTCTGTACAGCGGTGTTGAATTCTTGGGCTTCCATGACATAATCGCAAAGCTTATTGCGGGTCCATTCGTGGTTAGTTGGAATTTTTTTATGTATCGTTGGTGGGCGTTTCGAGGTCATGACAATGCGCCTCGTTCCACAGTAACGATTTCGTCTTATGTTCAATGATAAAACAGTACTCATTACTGGGGGGACAGGATCGTTTGGGAAAAAGATGGTCGAAGCGATACTCCAAGAGTACAAACCAAGGCGATTGATAGTATTCAGTCGTGATGAGTTAAAGCAATTCGAGATGTCGCAACGTTGGAGTACATCGAAATACCCCTGTATTCGTTATTTCATCGGTGATGTCCGAGACAAAGAACGGCTCCTGCGTGCCTTTGATGGGGTTGATTATGTTATTCATGCCGCGGCACTCAAACAGGTACCTGCGGCAGAATATAATCCCTCCGAAGCGATCAAAACCAATGTGTTGGGAGCGATGAATATTATCGAGGCGGCGCTTACTGCCAATGTAAAAAAAGTGGTTGCTTTATCGACTGATAAGGCCTGTAACCCTATCAACCTCTATGGAGCAACGAAACTTTGTTCAGATAAACTCTTCACTGCTGCGAATGTTTATCGGGGGTCGAAAGAAACTATTTTCGCGGTGGTTCGATACGGTAATGTGGTCGGGAGCCGTGGTTCGGTCATTCCATTTTTCTTAGAGCGATCCAAAACAGGTGTGCTCCCCATCACAGATCCGCAGATGACACGTTTTTGGATTACTATTGAGCAAGGGGTACGTTTTGTTCTTAATGTATTCGAGATCGCTCGTGGTGGAGAAATTTTTGTACCGAAAATTCCATCAATGAAGATTACCGATTTGGCTTCTGCGGTGGCGCCGGAATGTCGACAAGAAGTGGTTGGCATTCGTCCGGGTGAAAAGATTCATGAGCTGCTCATTAGTCGGGACGATGCTCGACACACCTGGGAATTCGATCATTCCTACGTGATCGCCCAGCCGCATGCAGCCGCCAGCCCTGCCCTTTCCTACCCAAACGTGCAAAAATGTGCTGAGGACTTTGAGTATAATTCTGGAACGAACCCCTGGATGATGAGTGTTGTAGAGTTACGTTCGATCGTCGCGCAGGTTGCCCATGATATTGCAGAAGGGCAGATCCGATGGTCGATGGATGAGGTTCCAAAGTGATAAACACTCTGGGGTATGGCCCGTCAGCGCATCCTTATTACCGGCGTGAGTGGACTTCTCGGGAGTAATCTCGCTCTTTTTTTAAAGGATACGTTTGAAATCATTGGGTTGTATTGGCAGCATCCTCTTATTATTGAGGGGGCCTCTACAGTTCAATGTGACTTGAGTGAGCAGCAAGAGGCGAGACGAATCGTGAGTGAAATTCAACCGGATGTTGTAATACACTGCGCGTCCCTTACCAATGTCGATCAATGCGAACGGGAGACGGCTCTTTGCCAGCAGATGAACCATCTCACAACGAAACATGTTGTCGAGGCCATCAGAGGAACCCCAACGAAACTCGTGTACATATCAACCGATGCTGTCTATCAAGGCACCAAGGGGGATTACTCCGAATTGGATCCTGTCGCGCCTCAGAATTATTATGGCCTCACCAAGTATTTTGGCGAGCGCGAATGTGAGCGAGTCAGCGCAGCTTTGATTCTTAGGGCAAATTTTTTTGGCTGGAATATTCTCAGTAAAGAGAGTTTGGCGGAATGGATCCTCCATCGTCTTCAACGGGGAGAGATTGTTTCTGGATTTTATGATGCGGTTTTTTCTTCGCTCTATGCCGTTGACGTTGCACGAGTGATTGAATGGGCCCTGCGTGCTGATTTGCAAGGGATCTACAATATTGGCACACACGATTCATGTTCGAAGTATGAGTTCGCCCGCCTCGTTGCAACAACATTCGGCTTTGATCCCTCACAAGTGATCAAACACTCTTTAAGTGAGCATACTTTTTTGGCAACAAGGGGCCATAATCTATCACTATGTGTCGATAAGTTAGAACACGCGTTGGCAACGCCGATGCCCACAATCAAGGATTCCATTGAACGTTTTTATAAAGATTACCAAAGAACAGATATTCTTCGTAACTCGGGAACGATACGGCAGCCCTCTAAATATCTTTCGTATGGGAGACACACTATCGATGGGGATGACATTGAAGCGGTGACAGTGGCATTGAAGTCGACTCACCTTACTCAAGGACCTCGCGTGAAGCATTTTGAAGAGGCGATATCTAACGTTACAGAGTCACGCTACGCAGTGGCGGTGAATTCCGGCACCTCAGCGTTACATCTTGCTTGTCGTGCTGCGGGCATAGGACCTGGAGATGAAGTGATCACCTCTCCGAACACCTTTGTCGCCTCGGCAAACTGTGTTGTGTATTGTGGTGGGAGGCCTATCTTTGCGGATATCGATCCGCATACGTATAATATCGCTCCAGCTGAGATTGCGCGCAAAATTACGCAACGCACCAAGGCCGTTATTCCAGTCCACTTTGCCGGGCAGAGTTGTGATATGGAATCAATTGCCCAGATTGTGAAAGAAGCGGAGGCGAAGTATCGGCACCGTATCGTTATTATCGAAGATGCCTGCCATGTGTTCGGTTCTCGGTATAAGGGTACGCCGGTGGGTTCCTGTCGATTTTCTGATATGGTAGTGATGAGCTTTCATCCAGTAAAACACATCACAACCGGAGAAGGTGGAGCGGTGCTTACCAATGATCCGGTCTTGGATAGGATGGTGCGGAAGTTACGGTCCCATGGGATCACCAATGACCCCAAGGAGTTTGTGTATCTTCAACAGGGATTCAGTGGCTCAGGGGAGGGTATGGTTAATCCTTGGTACTATGAACAGCAAGAACTTGGCTATAATTACCGTCTTACCGATATCCAATGCGCGTTGGGGATTTCGCAAATTGCTAAATTAGAATTATTTCAGACAAGGAGACGAGCCATTGTCCGACAATACCAGAGCGCTTTTCAAGACCTTCCATGCATTCAGAGACCGTTCGAGTCACCGGATTGTGAAAGTATTTTTCATCTCTATGTCCTCGGAATCGATTTTGAAAAAATTGGAAGAAGTCGTGCGGAATGCATGGTGCATCTAAACAATCGTGGAATCCAAACCCAAGTTCACTACATACCTGTCCATACACAACCTTTTTATCAGCAGCAGTTTGGGACGCATTGGGGGGATTGTCCTCGTGCCGAAGAGTATTATCGGCGGTGTCTCTCTATACCGCTGAGTCCGCTGATGACAGATCGCGATGTTGGCAGGGTTATCGACGAAATTACCGCCCTCGTTAGGTCTCATATATGAAGCTTATGAATCTCACCAAAAGTCTAGCAATGCAAGAAGCGTCGAAACGTAGAATCCCAGGAATGAATCAGCTGTTATCTAAGCGTCCTGACATGTTTTCGCTTGGAGTATGGCCGGGGTATTATCAGCGAGCGAAGGGGGTGGAAGTGTGGGACTTAGATGGCAACCGGTACATTGACATGAGTATTGGTGGGATTGGTGCAAATGTGCTGGGGTATGCCGATCCTGATGTGAATGCCGCGGTTACAGCAGCTATAGACAATGGCTCCAGTAGCTCGCTGAATTGCCCTGAAGAAGTCGAGCTCGCGGATTTGCTTTGTGAGATTCATCCGTGGGCAGAAAAGGTGCGTTTCGCGCGAGGAGGAGGGGAGGGGATGGCCATTGCGGTTCGGATTGCACGAGCCTTCACTGGTCGTGATATTGTGGCAGTTTGTGGGTACCATGGTTGGAATGATTGGTATCTTGCTGTGAATCTTGAGCGACCCGATGGACTCAATGATCTTCTTCTTCCGGGGTTAGAGCCAAGAGGAGTGCCGCGAGGGCTTCGCGGCACCGTCGTACCGTTCCCCTATAACCGCCTTGACATATTAAAAACGATTATTAAAGAGCACGGCAAGGATTTGGCGGCAATTGTAATTGAACCGATTCGAGGAAGTGACCCAACGCCAGAATTTCTCCCGGGGGTTCGTGCGCTTGCGGATGAAGCAGGAGCTGTCCTTGTTGTGGATGAAGTGTCCGCGGCGTTCCGGTTAAATTCCGGAGGTGCCCATCTTTTGTATGGACTTACTCCTGATATCGCGGTGTTCTCGAAGGCGATGGGGAATGGGTATCCGATTGCTGCGGTTATTGGGAAAGGGCAATTTATGGATGCTGCAGAACTTACGTTTATGAGCAGCACGATGTGGTCGGAGAGGGTTGGGCCAACGGCGGCGCTTGCCACAATACAGAAGCATCGTACGTTGAATGTAGGTAAACATTTGGTTAAGATTGGGAAACAGGTACAAGAGGGCTGGAAGCAGATTGCGCAGCGTCACGCCCTTACAATCAACGTCGGCGGTATTTATCCCGCAAGTCACTTCAACTTTGAGCATGAACATCCTCTGGCGATCAAAGCATTATATGTACAGCTTATGTTGGAGCAAGGATTTTTAGCATCCAATCTTTGCTATGCAATGTACGCACATACGAGTGATCATGTTGTAAAGTATTTGGAGGCAACGGACCGTGCGTTTGGGGAAATCGCTGTTGCAATTCGTGCTGGAGACGTGGAAAAAAGGCTAAACGGTAAACCTGCGAATGCAGGATTTCGGCGTCTTGCATAATGATATGACTAGTAACGCGAGAAAGAGTCTTCCAGCACTCGTACTTGGGACAGTGCAGCTTGGTATGCCCTATGGCATCGCTAATAAAAATGGGCAGCCGAATCATGAGATAGCGGAAGAAATTGTCCGTACTGCTTTGGAGCACGGAATCGACGAGTTTGATACTGCCCCGGGGTATGGAGAGAGTGAAGCTGTTTTAGGGGAAGCTCTTAGAGTATTGAACGCGGGGGGCACGGCGAAGCTCATTACAAAGCTCGATCCAAACCTTGATTACTTAGATGCGAGGGCAATTACTGATGCGATCCAAGCGTCGTGTGTACGTCTTGGAGTGAAGAAACTCCACGGTGTACTTTTGCATCGCGAAGAACTGCTTGGATTATGGGGGAAGGGGTTGGGGAGAATACTCAAGGATTTAGTCTCTCAAGGTTATGTTGATTATGTGGGGGTTTCTGTGTACACTCCTTCCATAGCGCTCCGAGCACTTGAGTTGGATGGGCTTACCATAATTCAACTTCCAACCAACATTTTAGACAGGAGATTTGAGAGTGCAGGGGTTTTTGAGCTCGCGAAAAAAAAGAGCGCGACGGTCTATATTCGAAGCGCATTTCTTCAAGGATTACTCTTTATCGATTCGCGCCAACTTCCTGAGACAATGACGTTCGCTCGCCCTTCACTCGAACTTGTTGAAGAGGCGGCAGGAATATTTGAGCTCACGCGGCAGGAATTTGCGTTTGGCTATTTGAAGCTGGCATTTCCACAGGCAAAGATTTTGTTTGGGGCTGAGACCCTTGACCAGGTAGAGACAAATTGTCGGGCTTGGCAACGTGAATACCCTCCGGCTCTTGTCGGATATGTACGTGAGCACTTTCGGGACATTAATGAACGTATAGTAAATCCATTAGTATGGCCACGACCGGCGCAATTATCCAAGCGAGGATGACTTCGACAAGGCTTCCGGGTAAAGTACTCAAAACAGTACTTGGTCGGCCCCTCCTTGAGTATCAGCTTGAGCGTCTCCGGCGTGCAACTGGAATTAATCGCATTATTGTAGCGACAACGACGAATGTTGAGGATGACCAAATTGTGGATTTCTGCGCGCAGCAACGCGTTCCGGTATTTCGTGGATTAGAGCAGGATGTGCTGGATCGCTATTATCAAACTGCCTTGCGGTTTTCGATTGACCCAATTGTCCGGATTACTGGTGATTGTCCACTGATCGATCCTCAAATCGTCGATCGGCTTGTTACGACATTCCAGAATGGGGCGTATGATTTTGTTCATAGCGGTCCAACATTTGCCGAAGGACTTGATTGTGAAATATTTACATTGGCGGCACTCGAGCGCGCTTGGAAAGAGGCGATAAAACCTTCTGAGCGCGAGCATGCTACACTGTATTTGCATCGTCATTCTGAGTTCTTTCGTAAGCATACCCTTGACAATGGAAGCGATGACAGCAGATTTCGGATTACCGTGGATGAGCCCGAGGATTTTGAGGTAGTAAAAATAATTATTGAGGCCCTGTACCCGCGGCATCCGGAGTTTACAGGAGAAGACGTTCTGCAATACCTTTCGGCACATCCTGAGATGATGGCAACCAACAGTCATATTGTTCGTAATGAAGGTCTCCTGAAGTCACTGAGCGCAGAGAAGGGTTCATCGTAAAACCTTATGCACGCACTCACAATACAAGGGCGACGCATTGGCGATAACGCACCCTGCTTTATAATTGCTGAAGCGGGTAGTAACCATGACCGTAATTTTGAACAAGCATTACAACTCATTGATGCGGCAAAAGAGTCGGGAGCGGATGTGGTAAAATTTCAAGTATTTTCTGCCGACACTATGGCCGCTGCTACACAGGATCCTACCGTCGACCTTGGGAGTGACACATTTGGACGATATGGAAAAACGCTCCATGAACTCTATCGAAAGGTCGAATTACCGAGAGAATGGTTACCGCGTCTTACTGAGTATGCGAAGCAGCGAGATATTATGTTTGCGGCGACTCCTTTCGATGAGGACGCGGTGGATGCACTTGAGGCAATTGACGCCCCATTTTATAAGATTGCGTCGTATGAGATTACCCACCTCCCCTTGATTCGCTACACGGCGCAGACCGGAAAACCGCTGATCCTTTCAACAGGAATGGCGACGATTGAAGAAATACGGGATGCCGTTGAAGCAGTGGAACAAACCGGCAACACACAGTATGCGCTCCTGCATTGTGGTGTTGGATATCCTCCCCCGATGAATGATCTCCATCTGGCTGCCATGGACGTCATGCGTGAACAGTTCATGTGTCCGATCGGATATTCTGATCACACCATAGGTCTCACCATTCCTATCGCTGCGGTTGCGCGAGGAGCGAGTATTTACGAAAAGCATTTTACACTGGATAGGAATCTTCCGGGACCGGATCATAAGTTCGCCCTTGAACCGGCAGAGCTCGCGGCAATGGTGCGCGGAATTCGGGACGTCGAACAGGCAATTGGTCGACCACAAAAATGCGTTGCCGAAAGCGAACTCACCTATTACAGGAGAGGGCGGAGGAGTATCTTTACTAATCGAGCCATTAAAAAAGGAGACATCATCAAGCGAGAAATGCTCTCCATCGTGCGGCCTGCCCTTGGACTTTTGCCGAAGGATCTCGATCGGGTGATTGGGAAGCGGGCGCGTGTTAATATGGAAGCATTTGATCCGGTGACAACGGATACGTTCGATGCATGAAACACCAACACTATACTATTCTAATAAGTAGTTACGGAAGTCACCTCCAAGGCTTGGGGCATATTGTGCGCGATATCAGTCTGTATCGTGCGTTGGCACTCAACCATGAGGTGATTTTTCACGCAGCAGGGGTAACGAGGCAGGTGTATCGGAAACTGCAGCAAGAGGGTGTGCGGAATATTGTTCAGGGTACTCTCCGACAGACCATTCTTTCTTATTACCCAAATCTGATTATCTATGACAAGCCGTATGCGCTGGGGATGATGGAGTCATTCTACGGCGTTCCTCACCCACCGGTAGTCGCACTTGATTATTTTTACTACCAAGATCCACGCATCTGCGCGGCAATCAACATTTACAATCATAATCTAAAGAAGGGCCAAAGCGTTTTGTTTAGGAGAATTTATGAAGGGCTCGAGTATTCTATTGTGCGGGACGAGGTGCTGTCGTATCGGAAGCAAAAATCATTTTCTCAGGGTATGGCCAGGCGGGTGTTATTGACATTTGGCGGTGCAGACCCTCGCAATAACACGCAGAAATCCATTGCTATTCTTGAGCGTCTTGCACACCCTCCGGTAAGCGTGTATGTTATTGTGGGACCCAAATTTCGCAAAGGAGTGGAATATCGGCTTGGGAAGAACCATCGATACAGAATCGAGACGAATGTTCAAGAGATGGGCGCGCTCATGGGTTCCATCGATATCGCATTTTGTGGAGCTGGAGTCACTTTGGCGGAATTAATGGCCCTCGGTTGTCCATGTGTGATTATTCCTCAAAATAATGCGGAACTCCTGCTTGCCAGAAGCATTGCGAAGAAGGGAGGGGTACTTCTGCTAGAATCGCGGCAGACAACGCAGGGGAATCATGTACAACGCGTCCAGAGGCTTATTAAGCATTGGCACGATCGCGAAGCCATGGGTCATCGAGCACAGCAACTTGTCGATGGTCACGGGAGAGAGCGCGTGCTTGAGATTATCCGAAAGGAACTCATACGCCATGCATCATTAGTATGAACACCAAAACACTTCTGTGCATCGGCGCCGGCCCTTTCCAGTTGAAGGGGATTCAGACCGCAAAAAAGATGGGACTCGCGGTCGTGGCAACAGATGGGAGCGCAGAGGCGCCGGGGTTACGATATGCGGATAGAGCATTTGTTGTGGATGTAAAGGATATTGAACAAAATCTGGAGATAGCGCGTTCCTGTTCCATTGACGGGGTGGTTACAGTTGCCTCCGACGTTACGGTAAAAACGGTTGCGGCGATTGCCGAAGCACTCCAATTACCCGGGATTCCGGTGTCAGTCGCTGAGCGGTGTACCGATAAAGCACTCATGCGTCAGGCATTTGTGGCCCACGGGGTACCTTCCCCGACATCATACCCTGTTTTAGACTTTTCCACCTTACTTGCTGTTGTTGATAAAATCGGACTGCCGGTGGTTGTTAAGCCTGCGGATAGTGCAGGCAGCCGGGGCGTACGAAAAGTGACCCATGAAATGGAGTTGAAAGAAGCATACGAATGTGCCATTGGGTATTCTCAGAAAAAGAAAGTCGTTGTGGAAGATTTTATGGAGGGTATAGAAGTGAGCGTGGAGGCATTCGTCGATCGGGGAACGATTCGTATCATTGGTCTTTCTGATAAAAAAAGAACACCTCCACCCTACCTTTTAGATATTCAAGTAACCTTCCCATCGCGGTATCCTTCTCTCGTTCAACAGCGTATTATCGCTGTGGCAAAGCATGCGATTACTGCAGTGGGAATTACTACTGGGCCAGTGCATATGGAGCTCATGATGACAAAAGACGGACCCGTTCCAGTTGAACTAGCGGCGCGAGGCCCCGGGTTCAAGGTTTTTACTGACATACTCCCAATGATTTCTGGTATTGATCTCATCCAAGCGACGATTAAAGCTTCGTTGGGCCTACCGCCCGATCTCATCCCCACGAAGCAACTGGCTTCATCGATAAAATTCTTTGCCTCCCCGTCTAGCGGGCGCATCCATGCCATCACTGGTGTTGAAACAGCACGAGCGATGGAGGGAATCTATGAAATGGAGATCTATGTGAAACCCGGAGATCCCGTGCGAACATTAACTTCTGGTGCCGATCGCATCGGGCACATCATTTCGATGGCCGAAAACGCAGAAGAGGCCGAGGCTCGTTTGGCCCAAGCCGAACAAGCAGTCGTTATCGAACTTGGATAGCGTGAGTGGAGTATGGATGCAAGAGATAAACAGCGGATCATCGAACGGTATAAGGTTCGCTTAGAGGCGTATGGAGTTGATGTCAGGGCCTTAGCATCTGGTAATCGCGAACGCCAACAAATGCGATTCAAGGTGCTCGCCGACGTTGGCAACCTTGAGGATCAATCGATCTTGGATATTGGGTGTGGATTCGCGGATTTCTATACGTACCTCAAAGATCAGGGCCTTCACGTTCAATACACCGGTATTGACATTTGTCCGCAATTTATAAACATCTGCCAGGAACAATTCCCTGACCTGACATTTCTTGTTGCAGATATTCAGACTGACACTGTCCCTGGTACGTTTGATTACATCGTTTCTTCACAAACGTTTAATAATGCGCTCGCGTATAATGATAATGAGAAGGTTCTGCGAGATGTGCTCACTCGCAGTTATGCGCTTTGCCGGAAAGGGGTCGTCATCGATATGCTGACGAAGTATGTTGATTTTAAGGAACCACATTTGCATTATTATAGTCCTGAAGAGATTTTTTCTTTTTGTAAGAGCTTGACAAAAAGGGTGGCACTCCGACACGATTACCCCCTTTTTGAATTTGCCGTTTATTTGTACAAAGATTTTCAAGGCTGGGGGAAAAAATGATATGGCTGAATCACCTCTCTATGTTGCCATCACCATTGATCTCGATCCCGATAATTTTGACACTTCAATATTTGGACCCGCGCTGAATATTTCGTGGCGTGGGGTTGAGCAGGGGATTCCATCGTTACTTACCGCAGTGGATACTGCGCGTCTTGAAGATTCCAGAGGTCGGCGGCCGAGATTTACTTGGTTTGTGCGTTCTGATACGGGGCTCTACCGGATCTATGGCACATCGCTCTATCTATTTGAGCGATTCAAGACGTTTCTTCGTGGTCGCGCGCAGTGCGGTGATGAGATTGGTTGGCACCCTCATGTCACTGAGTTGGATGAACTTCAGGCATCATTCCAAGCGCTCCAAGAGCAAGAAGTTCATTGCGCTTCTGTGCGAGTCGGCAATGCGTTCCACAGCAATTCTTTAATGGCCGCACTCGCGGGGTGGGGACTCCGGGTCGATTCTACCGCCTTGCCGGGCAGAGTTCGTCATGATCGAGAAAGAACATTAGACTGGACCGGAACGCCAAGCGAACCGTATTTCCCGTCACTTCACGATTACAGAATCCCTAGCGCTCCCGCACATCCGATTCTCGAGGTACCGATGTCGATGATTTATACGAAGGCGAGTTATGACCGCAGCGGTTTGTTTCGATACCTCAATTTGTCTTATCGCAATGCAATTGTAAAAGAATCAATTGTCCAGAGCATTCAACAGGAAGAGTTGTTGGTCGCGATCGTCCATCCCTCCGAGTTGTTGGAGCGAGGTACAAAACATCCTCTCATTTCGTTCGATTGTAAGGAGGCAATAGCCAATATTGTTTTTATTTCACAAGAAGCCCGAGTACAGGGGAGGGAGCTCCAATACATCACTATTGCCGATATCGCTCGGCTTGTGCAAGAAAAGAACATTTCATATGCCCCCAATGTTCCACAAACGCGCTCTTGAACTGCGATTGGCAGAAATGCACCGGCGGAGATACTGTATCGTGACAAGCCGCGGGACTGTGGCGATTTTTTTAGCACTCCAATCTCTTGGCTCGGAACAAGGATGCGTCATAATCCCTGCGATTATTTGTCCGAGTGTTGTCAATGCTATTGTGTATGCAGGATTCACGCCAGAATTTTGCGATGTCCGACTTCGCGACTTTAATCTTGACCCCGTCGCTCTTGAAAGAGCGTTAAAAACACAAAAAGCCGTTCGAGCAGTGCTGCTACCGCATCTGTATGGACATCCAACGGATATCGATCGTATACGAGAGTTGACACGTTCGTATCGCGTGCCACTCATCGAAGATGTCGCACAAGCACTCGGGGGGAGTTATAACGGAAGTCCATTGGGTTCGTTTGGCGATTTTTCTATTTTGAGTTTTGGCCACACGAAGATTCTTGACGCGGGCGGGGGGGGCGCCGTCCTATTTGATAGCGAGGAGTCCTTCGATCGTATACGCGCGTTGGCGCGCCGTCTTCCACAGAAGGCAAATGATTATCATCAGCTTGAAACCATCTATCGCCGGGTGTACTATACCCTTGCTCCCCTGATACGGGAAAGGAACGAATTGTCTTTTCTGTATTCTTCGTTTCCTTGGATTTTCCGAAACCTTTTCTTGTTTCGTGATGTGAGTCCAACGTTGGTTGAGCGGATCTATAGCTGTCTCCCCCTCCTTCCCGCAATTGTGAAAAAACGAAACGAATATGCTGCGCATTATCGAGCGCATCTCAATCACGAGGCGATTACCCATCCTCTGTATGTTGGTCAAGGCGTGTATTGGCGATACAGTTTTCTCGTGCGAGGAAACCGACAATATGAGATTGCGCAAGCGATACGAAAGCGCGGCGTAGAGGTGAGCAATTGGTATCCGCCCGTCCATCGTTTCTACCAAGTCCATCCCGAGAAACTCAAGCATTCGGAGTATGTTGGGGATCATATGTTTAACATATGGGTTGATCCTCGTTACACACGGAAGGATATCAACAGGACCGTACAAGCAGTGTTACGTTCCGTAACTTAAACATTGTATGAGCGAGGTCATGCCGAGCAAGAAAATCAATATTCTCGAGTGTACTCTTCGGGATGGAAGTTACGCTATTGACTACCAATTTACTCCAGAAGATACGGCGCTGGTCGCAAGTAGTTTGGAGCGCTGCGGGGTAGAATTTATCGAAATCGGACACGGGGTAGGATTCAACGGTTCCCCACGGTATGGGGTAGCGGCAGCGACGGATGAACAATATTTGATGGCCGCCGCTGCGGTCTTACGGAAAGCAAAGTTTGGGATGTTTTGTATCCCTGGCATTGGACGCATTGAGGATCTCGAACTCGGGGCCAAGTACGGTATGGGGTTTGTGAGGATCGGCACGAACGTGACAGAAGTGGAACAGGCGGAGCCATTTATCAAACGAGCAAAAGAGCTCGGGATGTTGGTTTCCTCCAATCTCATGAAATCGTATGCACTCCCCATTGATGCTTTTCTGGAGAAGGCTGGGTTAGCGGCGCATTTCGGAGCGGATGTGGTGAGTGTGGTTGATTCCGCAGGAGGTATGATGCCGGATGAAGTTATGACCTACGTTTCGCGTATCCGAAATGAGATCGGCGTTGCTGTAGGATTTCATGGCCACAATAATTTACTGCTCGCTGTTGCAAATACGATCAGCGCAGTGAGAGCGGGCGCAACATTTGTGGATGGGACACTCCAAGGAATGGGTCGCAGTGTTGGCAATGCCCAAACGGAGATCTTGGTTGTCCTCCTAGAGAAAATGGGGTACGTCACGGGGGTTAATCTTTTCAATATCATGGATTTAGGAGATAAGATTATTCGACCAATGATGGGCAGTGGCGAAAAAGGTATTGATTCCTTAAGCGCGACGTTAGGGTATGCTCAGTTTCATTCGAGTTTTTTAATGATTGTTTATCGAGTAGCTCAAAAATATCACCTAGACCCGCGAGAGCTGGTCGTAAAGATTAGTGAAGTCAACCGTGTAAGTGTCACCGATGAATTAGCAGAAAAGGTTGCTCAGGAACTTGAACATATGAAGCAGGAAGCATCGTCCACGTCAGTGGCTTGGAATGTTAATTTTGATTTTAAAGAACTTGTGAACGCCCATGCGGGGGAGGGAATTGCCGGTCTTGCAAAAAGTATTGCTCTAGAAATTTTATCGCTTGCAAAGAAAACTGGGAAGTTGGGTGTCTTTACTATTGCGGGAACATTAGATCAAAAGAAACAGAGTGCCAGCTTTCCGTTCATTCGTCAGAATGCGGTGTACGTGATTGGGAATGCGGAAGTTGCGAGCGTAGCGCAAGCTGTAGAGATCGCCAAGAGTATTGATGGTCTTGTGGATTACATCATGGTCGATGTTGATCATTCTCACGGGCCATTGATGGGTATGGTGCGCAGTGTCAAGACAGTAGTTACGAAAAGTAAGATACTCACCTACAAGGATTATGATGCGTTGGTCAGTGCGGTGGACTCCTTGATAAGCCAACTTTGCCCAGAGGCGGAGGGGATCAATATTGCGATTGTGGGGAATCTTCGAGCGGCGACAAAACTTCAATCGAAATTGGAGGATCGCGGGTTTCGAGTACGCTGTGTTACGACTTCTTCAGAACTCAGGGAACCGACGGACCTCCTGGTCGGGCTGACGCATTTCGAGGCCACCGTCGATGTCACGATACTTGATCATCTCGCGGTGGGTGGAATGGTTATTGATGCCGGCCCGGGAAGTCTTCACTCCGATACCATCGAGAAATGTCATGAGAAAGGGACCCCGGTTTACCGAGTTGATATGCGCGCGGGCCTATCCGGTGAAATTATTAATGCACTAGAGACAGAGGAACTTGTCCAGAGGATTATGGGCAGAGGAGTTATAGAGGGGGTGGATGTTATCGCCGGTGGGGTGCTCGGGAAAAAGGGCGATATTGTTGTTGATTCAATCAGTCACCCCACCAAAGTTATTGGGGTTGCTGATGGTCAGGGGCATCTTATTGCCGAAAATGAATTGAGCTCGTACATCGCGACGCTCCAGCGGGTGAGTGGAGGAATTGCAAAAATGAGATTTGTATGATCAGTAAGATACTACGGTGCGTGCACGGGCAGATATGTTAAACTGTATCGATTCTTCTGACACGAAATTTGAAGCATATTGGAATGAAGTATTGGAGCGTTCAAGTGTATCGCCATTCTATACCCCTTTGGTGAGGGCATACGAACGGCTTGTGCTTGGAGCACGTCTTTTGAGAGAAGACTCGTTTGTTGTGGTCGATGTTGCCGAAAAGGATGCCGTTGCGATTGTCCCACTTTGGTTGACTGCTGAGGAAGAGATTCGAAGTTACAGCTTTTTAGAGAGTTGGCATTTACGTGCCCCGGTTTTTGTAGATGAACCGGAGACGAAACGGGGACGTTTGGTGCGGCAAGTAGTATTTGATCGGATCGCAGTACTTGCGCGAGCGCACAGCGCACAGCATCACCGTATTCTGATGGATTGCTCTACAATAATGCAGGGCAATCTTTTTTACAATAATCTTGAAGAGTTTGGGTATCGTCCGAAGACGCTTCACGGTCTCGTGCTTCGATGTGACGGGGAAGAACAGAGAATATGGGCGCATATGCGCTCATCGTATAAGCCTCTCATCAACCGAGCTCAACGGACGTATGAGACCGTTGTGATAGACGCAACAAATTATACCATTGATCAATGTGAAGAATATCACATACTCCATGCGTTAGCCGCAGGGAGAGAGACGCGTCCAAAAGAGACTTTTTATGTCATGTATCGGATGATTGAGCACGGCCAGGCGTATCTCGTGTTGGTACGAGATGCCGGAAAGACCGTCGGGGCATATCTGTTTTATTATTTTAACAAGCATGCCTTTTATGCCTCAGCGGCGACGCATCCGGACTATCCTTCTCGCTCCGGTATTGGGCATCTTGGTCTTTGGACGGGAATTCAAGAGGCACGACGGCGAGGATGCTCCTACTTTGAGTTTGGATTGGTGAACGGGGGAAGCGATAAGGAGCGGAACATCGAGTTTTTCAAATTAGGTTTTGGAGGGAAGATTGTTATCGTCTTCGCTGGGGAGAAACTACTTGCATAGTGGATGTATGATTACACTCTATCCGGGATATAAACGCGGATTTGGCACTCTCCAGTCTTTTCTTTCTGGATATCGTAGCGCTACGGGAGTTGACCTGTATCCATTTTCTTGCGCTCGCGCTGCCATGGTTTTTGGTTTACGCGCACTGGGGTTCCAGCGGAATGACGAGACCTACGTCCCGCCATTTTTAGGGCACTGTGTGCTTTCTGCCCTTGCACGCACTGCATTTCCGGCACGCATCCCATCCAAACGCACAAGAGCCATTCTCGTGTACCATCAATTTGGATTCCCACAACGCATTGATCGTATCGAAGCACTGGCAAAGAAAAAAAAATGGATTATTATCAATAACATGGCGAATACTCTCTTTTCTCAATATAGAGGGGAGTATCTTATGGGTTGGGGTGATCTTTCTGTGGTGAGCCTCTCTAAATTGTTTCCTTGTGCGATGGGGGGTGGTATTGTGAGCAGGAACTCTGCGATATGGAAGTCCTGGACAACCGCCTCAAGGCAGGATCAGGGTGTTCAACGTGTATGGGTCGAAAAAGCGCATCGTATTCTCAGGCAATACCATCGAAAGCACAAAAAAGAGGACAGTATAGGGGATGTGAGTTATGATATCGAGGGGGTTTATGGATATCTTCCAGAACTTATACCCTTCCCAGATTGTTCTGCGGGATCGCTTCCGCAAACAACGAAAGAACTTCTTTGCGAAGGACAGCGACGAAGAACCCTTTGGTGGATTGCGCAAGAAATGTTGCCCCACCGCGTTCCACATTGTGATGATTCAGATATCGTCCCCTTCGCAATCCCTATCCAGGGGAGTCAAAACGAACTTAAAGAGTGGTCACGCAGTATTTGGGAGGATTGTCGCGTTGTAGTTCCACTGTTGCATTTTGACTGGAACCGTAATATGGTTGAGCCCGACTATCGTCTCTCGCTTGCGGTTGGTTGCCATGCACAATGGACGGAGACGATCGTCCGACGGATCTGTGCGATCATTCGATCCCGTGCACACTAAATGGATAAATGTTGTTTGAAATAACATCTTTGTAATACTATGGTCGGTCTGGTGCGTGTGGTGCGTAGCAAGAAAGATGAGCAGGAGGCGTATGAGCTCCTATACAAAGCGTATGGACCTTCTTATTTTCACGCGAAGGAAGTCTTTGATGTGACACGCATTTACGATTCGACGCTGAATAAAAAAAATTTATTTATACTCAAAGAAGGAGATTCTCTCGTCGGCGCAGTAAGAACCGTGACTCGTCGCCTCATGGTCTTTGGGCAAGAATTTAGTGTCGGGGGGATAGCAGCCATTGTGGTTGAACCTCGGTATCGTAGGGGCGGGGCCGTCTTCCACTCTATGACGCAATCTGTTTTAAGTGAGATGAGCAACAGAGGACTGGATTTTTGTTTGATTTTTGCTCGTCGAGCAGTTGATCATTTCTTTGTTCGGCATGGATTCTGGGGGACCCCTGTTGAGAAGAACATTCGTCTTCTTAATCCACCCCATCCTCAAGCAACGTCAATTCAGTTTCGATGCATTAAGGATAGTGATGTCCCGTTTCTTGAGCGGATGCATCGAAGTATCAATCAATACTTCTCGGTATTCCTCGAACGGCCAAAAGAACTTTGGATGTCAAAAATAAAGAATTCTTCATTCACCGCACGGTTCGATGCATATCTTTGTATTGATACTTTTACTTCTCTGCCTGTTGGATATGTCGTAGCGGAACCCGCTGGGACAATTATCGAAGCTGCACTTTTGCCTGACTACAAGCTCTGGTATCCATCGGTCTTTTTTTCACAATCCTCTCCGGTGTTCGAGGCGGCATTACGCGGACTGAGTCTCCCACAGGAACACCCTGCTCTTCGAATGTTACGGGGGCACGCCTATTCTTCGTTCACCCGCCACCCCCACTATGGAGGGAATCTTTTAAAAATTCTTAATCCGACTGATCATGATTCTCCCCTGATGGAATGCGTGAGACGGCAATTAGCGCAACGTGGGGTGATTATTAACGAACGCCTTTTACGGGGGGTAACCCCACAGAGCGTTTCAAGGGTACTCACTGCTGCACTTTTTGGATATGAGGTTCAGGAGACCAGAATGGTATTAGAAATCCCGGAGGATTCGCCGTGGGAACGCATGATCCCTGTCGACGTTTTGTTTTCTGCACTCGATGATTTCTGACATCTCTCGTTGTGTGATCAATCGATTACGATGTACGCATAATGGGGATTGTAGGGAGTGCGCCGAATATGGTATCGATTGAGCGCGAACACTTCTTTCAGGGCCGTCGTCTCCCCCGGGAATCCTGGCCAATTCAGTTCGTCAAAAGCAACAATACTTCCTTTTGTGAGGCGCTCCCGTATCGCCGCGAGACATTTTTTCGTCGGCGCATAAATATCAAAGTCGAAATAGGCAAGCGCGACAATTGTCTCCGGGTGCTCATTTAAATATTCGTCGATCGTCACCGATGCATCCCCTTTGACGAGACGATATTTTTTGATATGGGAAAGAGGACTTTCATGTTCATGATAATCCAGAACTTTGTTTAGATATTCTTCATATCCCTTTGTGACAGAAAATGAACCGGTCGCGACAATGTCAGAAGTTCCATCTTTTGGGTCTACCGAGGAGAATCCCTCCCAGGTATCGAACCCGACGAGTGTACGGTTGAAGTTGTATGGCTCATACATTCCGCGAAACGATTCGAACAACGCAAGATTTTGTCCCCACCGCACTCCAAATTCCATAACAACGCCATGCACCTCGATAATTTTTTTGTACAATTCGTTCATGTATAAGATTCGTGAGAGCGTCTGCCGGTTAGTAAACAACCCGAGGTTATAGAGGATTTCATTGTCTGGTATCGGACAATCTTTATATAACGTAAAGAAGTCTTTTCTCCGTTGAAGCTCTTCTTGCGGAGTATTTTTTATATACCGACTATCGAGGATTTCCATAGGGAAAGTCGATGGATTAATTAAGATTCTTGGATGGTTCACGGGTGGCGCTACCCCCCTAGTGTCTGGTCGGGAACGGACTAGCGCGTGTATTCCATAGTATGAAAGCAGAGGTGTGTACTGTCAAGCGATGGCGAATCGAAATTTGAGAGCGTGTTCGGGCGGTATATTGAGTGCAAGTTGGCTTTTGACTCGAGTAGCAGGGGGTGGTACGATATTCTCTATGTATCGGTGTCTACAACAAACTGTCTAGATTCTCATTTATTCGCATGGAATGTATTGGCATAGGGGTTGACATTGAAGCCATATCGCGGTTTCGCCATCTCCGTCGGACGCACGATCGTCATTTTTTGGAACGGATTTTTACGATCCGAGAGCTCAATTATTGTTTTTCGAAAAAAGATCCCGCCCAACATTTAGCCGTACGGTTTTGTGGGAAAGAGGCCGCTGTAAAAGCGCTTGCTAGTATAGGAATCCATGCCGTTGGGTATTGCACGATCGAGATTTGCAACAACGAGAAGGGGGTACCGTTTATGCGATTGCCAAAAAAACAAAAGAGCCTTCAGATTTCAGTGAGTCTTTCGCATAGCAAAGAATATGCGATTGCATTTGTAACGATTCTGTATGACCGAACATGAACAAGCGTTCACGATCGCGATTCTTTCGAGCTTTACTGCCCGTGGCGTTGAAGAGGCGGTCCGTCTTGCATGCCAGGAGAGTGGACTTCCGTACCGTACCTACTTGGGTGGTTACAATCAGTATGGACAAGAAATCCTTGATCCACAGAGCCGTCTATACGCCTTCGAGCCACTACTCGTCATTCTTTTTCTTGATACGCGGTCGATTCTCGGTGATTACTATTTTCACCCATATGTCATGTCAGATAGCGATCGGCGGCAATGGGCCGAGAATAAGATACAAGAAATTAGTTCGCTAGTGGAAGCGATAAAGCGATATTCTTCTGCAACAGTGTTGTTACATAATTTTGAAGTCCCTGTGTATTCACCGTTGGGGATCCTGGAGCATAAACAACCATTTGGCTTTAAGGAATCGATAGAGCTGCTGAATGCGAAACTGCGCGAGTCGTTCAAGGACGATTTTCGGGTGTTCTTGTTTGATTATGATGCATTTTGTGCGAACATTGGCAAACGGCATATCCTTGACTCTAAGATGTATTATCTTGGAGATATCAAACTTCATACTCGCCACCTGCCAGAGCTTGCGCGAGCCTACACGGCTTATATAAAACCAATGCTCCGTCAGACTAAAAAATGTGTTGTGCTTGATCTTGACAACACGGTATGGGGCGGGATCCTTGGCGAAGATGGGATAGAAGGGATTACCGTAGGGCCTACTCCGGGGGGTCGCCCATTTTGGGAGTTCCAAAAATCACTACTCGCCTTGTACCATCGTGGCGTGATCCTTGCAGTGAATAGTAAAAATAATTTTGATGAGGTTGCAAAAGTTTTTTCGCAGCACTCGTATATGGTACTTCGGGAACAACATTTCGCGGCAATGCGGATCAATTGGGAGGATAAGGTCGCGAATATGCGCTCGCTTGCCAAAGAGATCGGGATTGGTCTTGATAGTATGGTGTTTATTGATGATGACCCGGTCAATCGCACGATGATGAAAGAATATTTACCAGAAGTAATGGTGGTCGACCTCCCCAACGACCCCTCATTGTATGTCAAGACGCTCCAAGAGCTCGACGTGTTTAACGTCCTGCAGTTGACGGAAGAAGATTGGGAGCGGGGGCTAATGTATGTGCAGCAGCGACAGCGAAAAGCGTTCGAGGTCTCGGCGACGGATATAACGGAATATTTACTCGGACTCCAGATAACGGTCGTCATTGAACTGGCAACCACTATGACAATCCCTCGGATTGCCCAGCTGACACAAAAAACGAATCAATTCAACATGACGACGCGGCGCTATAGCGAAGACGAAATACGGCGGTTTAGCCAAGATGGGGCACACCTTATTGTTTCTATTAAAGCAAGT
This sequence comes from Candidatus Uhrbacteria bacterium, assembly GCA_016215325.1. Classification (GTDB taxonomy): domain Bacteria; phylum Patescibacteriota; class Patescibacteriia; order JACRJV01; family JACRJV01; genus JACRJV01. Next base: position 38,050 of record JACRJV010000003.1, on the reverse strand, counting down.
GATAAGTTTGGGGAGCATGGGACGATTGGTGCGGCGATTGTGGAAACAGGGCGAAAGTCGTGGCGTATTGATACCTTCCTGCTCAGTTGCCGTGTCATTGGTCGGCGTATTGAAGAGGCGCTCCTCGTCTATATCATAGAGCAGGCGCGGACGAGTGGCGTACGAACCATCGTGGGCGAATTTATTCCCACCAAGAAGAATTCCCCCGCGAAAGATTTTTACAAAAAGAATGGTTTCGTCTGTACTGAAAGCGTTGACAGTGGTCAGCGTTGGGAGTACGATGTGAGGGTTCAATCGTATCCGTATCCTGATTGTATTACTGTTCTCACTGGAGAGACCCCAACAGTATGGGCGCAAACGACAACATAAATACATTGCACTCTATTCTTTCAAAAATACTCGGCATCTCAGCTCAGGAGGTTACAGATCAGACAAGTCCGGATACCGTACCTCGTTGGGATTCCTATAACGGACTGATGCTCGTCTCCGAGCTCGAAACGCAGTTCAACGTTAATTTTACGATGGATGAGGTTGTCGCGGTAAAAAATGTGGGAGATATTAAAGCATCATTGCGCAAGCATGGGATCGACCTTTGAATCACATGGCTTATGCATTCTGCAGCGCAATTGCGATACGAGGATATTGTGGTTGGTGCAGTGTATGAATTTGAGCGCACCATTACCAACGAAATGGTGATGCAATTTGCAAAGTTCACCGGTGATTTCAATCCACTCCACACAGATCCTTTCTTTGGCGCAAAAAGCCAGTTTGGTAATACTATTGTCCATGGCATGCTCGCGGCGAGTCTTTTTTCAACATTGATTGGGATGCATTGTCCAGGAAGGAATGCGGTATACATGCGTCAAACCCTGGAATTTCGAAAGCCGATGTTTTGCGATGATACGGTGATCGTACGCGGGTCCGTGATTGCAAAACATGATAGTGTCCATCTCATCACGATGAAGACCGAAATAGTAAAAGGGGATGAGGTGATGGTGGACGGTGAGGCTAATGCAAGAGTATCGGAGTAATTTTGTGCCACAAAAAACAGCACTTATTATTGGTGGAAGTGGGGGTATTGGGAGTGCGATCGTGAAGCGCCTGCTTGATGAAGGTTTTTATGTGTGTGCAACATATGCACATGCTAGTGATCGAATGGAAGCGCTACGGGACGAACTCCGTGGGAAGGCTGTCGCTTTCTACCCGCTAGATTTATTGGATGGATCAGGTGTTAAGGCAGCAATGAGGTTGATTCGCGTGGAGCATCCTCAGTTGGATGCGGTGGTGTATGGGCCAACCCTCCCCATCGTGCATACCCCGCTGCTTGAGTCGGCTTGGCGAGATTTTGAATCTCATATCGCAGTACAGGTCCAGGGCATTTGGCAGATCGTACAGGCGTTACAGTCGCAATTTGTGGCGGGCAATCCAACGCGTTTTGTTATTATTCTTACCGAATATTGCATCGGCAAGCCGCCCAGGGGCCTTGCGGCTTACATCACGGCAAAGTACGCCCTGATGGGATTTGCCAAGATAATGTCCGTTGAGCTTTCTCGATATCGGTGCACGGTCAATATGATATCTCCGGGCATGGTAAAGACTGATTTACTTTCAGAAGTGCCATCGAAATTGATCGAACTCTCTTCACAACAGAACCCGTTACATCGGATCGCAGAACCAAACGACGTTGCCGCAGCTGCGGCGTTTCTGTGTTCAGAAGACACTTCGTATCTCAATGGAATCAACATAGTGATCAATGGCGGGCAACTCATGATCTAGAATGGGTCGTTTTGCATTGGCAGAGGCCGTATGGATTCTCCCATTTTTATTTTTGAACACTTTTTTTGGTTCTCTCGTGTTCAAATCATTCGGTTCCTTTGGCAACATAAACGTGTTTATGTTCTGGAGGCATTTTCTGCGTACCACAAGAGACGATATTTTTTTTCAGTAGTACCGGACTATGTGTCTACCTATCGCCAGAGCGGTACCGTACAAACACTTTCCTTAGCGGAAGGAGAATTCCAGAGAATATATCGCGTTGCGGGCGACACTGCGGTGGAACAAGTTGAAAGAGTGTTCCCATTCTATCGAAAGAAAATTTCAGCAATCGTGGATCATCTGGATCATGCGCTTGGCACATCATCAGCGGAAACGGTGTTTAAAAAGTACCTTTGTGAACGTTTAGCGGAGTTTTATTCAGCGAATATACTGCTGAATAAATTAAGCGAACGGTTCGCTGGGAAACACATCGTATTTTATCCCGACTTCAACATTCCACAATATCTTTTTTTAAAGAAGTTGATTGTCGCGGCAGGGGTGCAGCTCGTGGAGCACCCGTCCATTCATTTCTCCATCTCCGCATATCTTGCCGGGGTTTTTGATAATACGATCAGGGGTGGTAAGAGAACGGTGTTAATAATCGGGCATTGTATCACGAGCACACTTGTAAGTTTTCCGCTGTGGGTGTACCAGACAATCATCCATCAACCAAAAAAACGAATGTACAAATATGGCGTTGCGATCATTGGCGCGCATCAATTGAGAAAAAATAGAAGAGGCCCTGATTTCATTATTGACGGATCTTTGATTTTTCCTCATGAAGTGGTGTATCTGCCACTTGCCCGCATACCACGCTCTGAGGTGGCCAAATTAAAAAATATCTCTGGCGCGGTGCATGAGTATTCGCGGAGGCAGACATTGTTCTCCCGGCCATTGCAGTGGCTGTTGCTTCTTTGTGTTGGCGGTCGAGGATTTTTTTTACATCATTCTCGTGAATGGGGCATAGCGTGGCGCGCGCTCTATCATTATTTTTTATGGCAAGATATCGCACAAGAGATTCAAATCAAACATTTTATCACGCATTCAGATTTTGGGATCAATCATATCCCCCGCAATATCGCCCTTTCGCAAGCCGGAATATCGACGTGGTACTACACGGATTCTATGTATATTGGGGGCAATCTCCTTGGGACAGTTCCCGATTGCCGTATGCGGCATCCCTATTGGACGTATCTTTCTTACGATCATTTTGTGACATGGGACGATTTTATTGCTGAATTTTATGCACAGCACCCGTCGCAATTAAAATCAGTACATGTAGTGGGTTGTCTTTGGAGTGCAAATATCCAGGAGAAAAACAACAGTGGCGCTAGTTTACCAAAGATTGCATATTTTAGGGATCAAAAATATTTTGTGATTACCGCTTTTGATTCCACGTATGCTCCCCATGGGACGCCGTCCTATCGTGAGGGGTTCGCATTTGCGCAGCATCTACTTCAATTAGTTAAATCATATCCAGAGGTCGCAGTGATTATAAAAGAAAAAAAATCCAGAGGTTCGGAAAAGACGTTTGATCCCGTACTCGGAAAAAAGCTCCTGGAATGCTACGAACGTTTGTCAGCACATCCCCGTATTACCGTGTACCCTTCTTCCGTTGATGGTGCGCAGCTCATTTCAACTTCAGACCTTGTGCTCTCTATTGCATTCACATCTCCAACGTTTGAGGCGCTGAGCGTGAATCGCCCAGCGATTTGGCATGACCCCATGGGATATTATCGTGACACCCCATATGCCACTATTGCAGGGTTGACGACCCATGGTCTTGGAGAGCTTGAGGCTCGGGTACGTGATTTTTTGGCCCCCAAGGACAGAGAGTATCGCAACCCTCTGTCCATTGATTCACCGCTCTCTGATCCGTATCGAGATGGAAAAGCGATCGAACGGTTTCGAGCGTTGTTGCACCGTCCATTGTAGCGCTCTATGGCATCTCGCGAACGACAATTAAAAAATAGCCTAGTGTATTTGTTTGCTGTCGTGGCCGGGAATGTTGTTGCGTTTGTGACCTTGCCGGTATTTACTCGTTTTATTTCCCGCGAGGAGTATGGCGTGTTGGCGCTCGTTCAAGCGTATGCCATATTTATGGGAGGAGTGGCTAGTTTTGGTATGCCGATTATCTACGAGCGCAATTATTTTGAACACCATGACATCAAAAGGATTGCCGCACTTCTTTACTCAACGTTATTGTTTACTACTGTATTATTTACATTTCTCGCCAGCGTTACATATTTTTTTCGAGGTGTTCTCGCACAGTGGGTTACTGGGTCTGCGGCATATGGTCCACTTCTTTTTTTAGCATTTTGTGCGAATGGGATTACGAGTTTAAAAGCGTATTATCTCACTTATTATAAAAACACCGAGAACGCGAAGAAATTTGTTTGGTATACGATTGACGAGATCGTGCTTTCCGCTGTGATCGCGCTCCTACTTGTCGTCGGTTTGGGGTTTGGTATTACTGGTATCGTGTGGGGCCAAGCTATTGCCGGTCTAGTGGTTTTTCTTATTGTCACCACGCGATTTGTAAAAGAATTACCGCCCACATTGGATTGGGGGATATTAAAAGAAGTGTTGAAATTGAGTTATCCTTTAACTCCGCGGTTTTTTGTGGGAGTGGTCGGTAATCAGGCCGATAAGTATATGCTTCGATTTCTTGATTCGGTTGGCGGGGTTGGTGTCTACAGCATCGGACAGAAAATCGCGAATGTCGTATTCACATGTATGACCGCAATCCAAAATGTGTACGCACCGCAGGTATATCAAAGAATGTTCAATTTAGGCGAGCTCGGCAAAGAGGCGGTGGGCCGGTATCTCACCCCTTTTGCGTACCTTTCTATGTTTATGGCCCTGTTGGTTGGGATTTTCGCGGAGGAAATGACCTGGCTACTTCTCGCCCCGGCGTATCGAGGTGCAGCCGATGTTGTTCTTATCCTCTCGCTGTACTATGCGATCATGTTTTTTGGTAAACAACCACAACTTTTGTTTGCCAAAAAAACATTAACCATTTCTCTGCTTACATTTCTAAGTATTGGTCTTACTATCGCAATTACAATTCCGTTAATTATCAAATTCGGCATGTTGGGTGCTGCGTGGGGAACACTTGTCTCTGGAGGTATTTCGATTACGATTTCGTTTTATGTCTCGCAACGCGCATATCGAATCGGGTGGGAATACAGAAAAATAGTCATCTTTATTGCACTGCTTTCGGCCTTGGTTCTAGGGCTGCTTATATTGCGGTGGATCCACGCGGGGTATCTAATCCGTTTTTTGTATAAAATTACTATTCTTGTAATGTACGGGTATTTTGGAGTTCGTTTCCGAATCCTGACGGGTGAAAACTACCAAAGTTTCAAATCTATGATCATGGGCTTACGACTAGTGACTACTGGCGGATCGAAGAGTGTGAATGTATGAAAACAATTGATGTCGTATTCAGCGTACGGCAAATTAATAGAGTACTTTCTTGTTTAGATCCTATACGTCAACGGCGTTTTTTTGTCGTATTCCAGCAAGCGGCCCCAGCGCTCCAGGAGAAGCTTGTACAATCCGGATGGACGCCTGCACCAGAAGTTGCTCGTGACGAGGATCGATCGGGAAAATTTTTAAATGAGTATTTGGGTGCGATTGATGAATGTAATAGACAGCAACGCGGGAGTCGACTATGGTGGTCGACCTATATTGCTTCTAAAAACCGTTTTGCATCGCCTATCCCTTCCGCGCTTCAGCAGCTTTATACAATCATGGAGCTGCTACGAACATTGGAGTTTGATCACCTCATCATCGTTAATCCTTCATGGACTATTCTTAGGGCATTGGAACAAGTTGTCGTTAAGGAAGATGTGGCGTTTAGTTGTCCCTCTTTTGTGTTTCGTAAACTCAGTGACGTACTTTATGGCCAGTGTTATTATCGTGCCTCCGTGGTTGTTCAGATGGTTCGAGTGGTTGTTCGAGTCTGTCAAGCGCGTTGGATATTAGGACCCGTACGGAAGACTACAATATCTCAAGATCAAACACTTCATTTCATTCTGAAATCCTTTATTCTTGAACACTCATTCCGCACCGATGGATATTGTGATGTGTTTTTCGGGTCTCTTCTCCCACTTTTACAACAGTCCAGATCCGTGATCGTCTTTGGAACGATTCTCGGCCCCTATCGTCGATGCCTTGAACGCATAAAAAAAATAACCAATACTTTGATTATCCCACTTGAACAGATGATAACAATGCATGAAATTTTCTATGCCGGTATAAAATTACTTTTTTTACAACTCCATATTCGTAGGCCCGTCAAGTTTTTTGGGTATGATATCCAATCAATCATTAACAATGAACTCATTAAGACAGTGAATGGTATTGAACTCATTAATGTATTACATTTTGACGCCATGCTTCGACTCGTACGCGTGTGTCCTCCGATTTCGGCTCTCTATTACACCTACGAAAATAATCCCTGGGAGCGGATGTGTATCTCAGCGTTGCGCCAGGATTCTTCTACGACGCAGATCATTGGCTATCAACAAAATGTCGTTCCTCAAGCATCAGCAAATCTATTTACTAGAACTCAAGAGCATGACCAAGGGTTTCTTCCAGATCGGATCATAACCACTGGAGAGATACCAAAAGACCTTTTACAGCACTATGGGCGATATCCCGAATTAATGATTCGATCCGGATGCGCATTACGATTAGCTGCGTTTCAGCCGAATGTAGAGCGGGTGAACGCGCCGCACGATCCGTATCATGTGTTGGTTGCGATGGAGGGGATTATTGAGGTCTATAAAATGGTTAATTTAGTTTTGCATCAACTCTCTGGCAAGGCCCAGTATGCCATTCGTATCCGCGCTCATCCTGTTCTCCCACTAGATGCAATCCGACGTTATCTAATCGTAAATCCGCGAACGATAGGAAATGTTGAAATATCTCGGTGCAGGAGTCTCACAGAAGACATTGAGTGGTCTGATGTTGTGGTCTATTGGGGGAGTACTGTGGCTCTCGAATCCTTGACGGTAGGTAAACGTCTCGTGTACTATGACAATGGCTCGATGCTTTCGTTTGACCCCTTATTTCAATGTCCTGCGCTCAAACGAACGGTAACGTATCATAATGATCTTGGCGCTGCGATTAATGAATTGTGTTGCCTTCCGTCGGAGATCGTTGAACGGGAATACCTGGCCGCGTCTGAATACATCAAGAATTATTTTTTACCCGTCGATGAACAACGGATGTGTGTTTTTCTGTAATTAATGAATTGGGGTATGCTGATTAAGGAGATTATGGCTACGGGCACTGAACGTCCTATGGTGAACGAGGATGATTGTCTTCGTGATGTTTTGGATGAGATGAACCGGAAAGGGTTGGGGGCGGTGTGTGTCATGTGCGGCGAGTTTCTGGCTGGGTTAGTGACCGATGGCGATATCCGACGCCTGATACTCAGCACGCAAAAACCCCTCCCGCACCTCTTTATGACTCCGGCGAGAGAAGTTGGTTCCAAGGCCCCAAAAAAGATTCGGCCGGAGGCCACACTTCAAGAAGGATTGGCGATGTTTGAAAAGTATCAATGTTGGGTTCTGCCCGTCATTGATGGTAGCAATCGATTATTGGGATTGGTTCACCTTCACCGTCTCTTAAAAGCATTAATTCCGTCAACGTAAAGAAGTATGGTGAGTCTTGTAAAAGATATTACAATCGGCGGGGGAGACGTGGCGAAAGTAACCATTGGAGAACATCAGCCGCTGACGCTCATTGGAGGCCCTTGTGCCATTGAATCAGAAGAGCACGCGTTATTTATCGCCAAGGAGCTCAAGGCGGTCACCGAATCTTTGGGCGTACAATTTATTTACAAGTCTTGTTATGATAAAGATTGCCGTAGTTCGAGTACTTCATTTCATGGCTTGGGAGTCGAAGAGGGGTTGCAAGTACTTCAACGCGTGAGAGAAGTGCATGGGGTGCCGGTCAACTGTGACGTCAGCAACGTTGAATGGATGGAAGCGACCGCCAAGGTCGTTGATTTTATTCAGATCCCCGCATATCTTTGTCGGCAAACGCATCTTTTGAAAGCTGCTGGGAAGACGGGTCGGGCCATCCATATTAAGAAGGGGCAGTTTATGAGCCCCTGGAATATGCGCAACAGCGCACAGAAAGTTGCGTCGACCGGAAATCAGAATATTCTTCTGACCGATCGGGGAACATTTTTTGGCTACAATATGCTGGTATCCGATATGCGGTGCCTCCAGATTATGAAAGAAACAGGCTACCCCGTCTGCTACGACGCGACGCACAGTATCCAGATGCCGAGCGCTTTGGGGACAATGAGCGGGGGCCAACGAGAGTTTATTCCGGCCTTGGTTCGTGCGGCCATGGCCGCTGGAGCGAATGCGTTATTTATGGAAATTCATGACGAACCCGATCGGGCATTGTCCGATCCGGCGACGCAAATTCACCTTCGGTATGTGAAAGAAATTTTGCGTCAGGCAAAGATGGTCTATGATCTTGTCCGAGAGGTTCCTTTGATGGAAATTGAAAATTATTCTGCACGGTAAGGTATGAGTAATCTCCATACTACGCGTCGATCATTGAAGCAGCAATTACGGGGCCGTGCAAGATTGTTCGGCGGATGGACATCGTTTGGCCATCCTTCGATCACCGAAATCATCGCCCGATCGGGCGTTGATTTTATGGCTATCGACATGGAGCACAGCACTATGGGTTTGTTTGACGCGCAGCAAATTATTGTGAGTTCACAATCTCTAGGCGTACCATGCTTGCCGCGACCCGTTTCTCATGGCATTGAAATGATAAAACCCATGTTAGACTCTGGCGCCGATGGACTGATTGCGCCGATGGTTTCAACACCCGAAGAATTGCGTCGATTGGTGAATCTTTTAAAATTCCCACCCGCGGGCCGCCGGAGTTTTGGAGTCGCCCGTGCTCATGGGTATGGTTTTTATTTTGATGCATACGTTTCTGGTTGGAATGAGAGCTCGCCGTTTATCATTCAGATTGAAACAGTAGAGGGCGTAGAAAATATCGACCAACTTCTTCAATTTGAAGAAGTTGATGGTGTGATGATCGGTCCGTATGACCTTTCCGGATCCTTGGGGGTTCCTGGACAGCCCGATCATCTCCTCGTGCGCGAGGCGGCACACACGGTGGTTGAGGCCTGTGCAAGATATAAAAAATCCTGCGGAACACAGATTGCGGCGGTTGACCGGCAAAAGATTGATGAGGCTTTTGCAGCGGGGTATACATTTATTATTTTGAGTTCTGATTTGTTTGTGTTGTGGCAGTGGAGTGCTGTAATGAAGGAGCTTATTAAAGAACATCGGTAGGAGTTTGTGCGGGTGTTTGTTATGATGCCGGGGCTGTGAAATTGCAGGGAATTATTCTTGACTTTGATGGTACGATTCTTGAATCTGCTCATATCAAAGATCAGGGTTGGCAGGATCTTTTCAAGGACTACGGTCCATCGATTGTGGGCACTGTTATGGAATACCATCTCGCCCATGAACACCAGAATCGATATGAAAAGTTTCGTTATGTGACTGAACAGGTTCTTGGAGAGGAATATACGCCCGAGATGGAAGCGAAACTGGACAGTGCCTACACCGCATTGGTATTCGATGCAATAGTGGTGTGCCCATTTGTTGTGGGGACTCAAGAATTTTTAGATTTTTTTTCGAATAGAGTAGCTCTCATTATTGTTACCGTCAACCCAAGAGAGTATTTTGAAATAATAATCGTCGCGCGAGGGATCCGGCAGTATTTCAGTGACATCTATACAAGTCCATGGACTAAACCAGAGGCGTTTCAGGATATACTCAAGAAATATCACCAGCAATCCGGTTCGTGGGTATCCATTGGAGATACTGAGGATGATTATCGGGCCGCTCGGGGGGTTGGCATAGAATTTATTGGCCGTGATAGCGGCCGATTTGCGACCAATGGGACATTCGCTCGGTTTGGGGATATGGTTGGCATCAAAAAGTATCTTTGTTCAAGATATACGTTTGTATGAGTTCTATTGATAAATTATTTGACGTAAGAGGGCGCGTTGTCGCGATTACTGGAGGCGGTGGCCTCTTGTGTGGAACAATGGCTCGAGCCCTTGGGTCAATGGGGTGCCATGTGATGATTTTGGATCGCACCGAGGAAGCAGCTTCTCAAGTGACCAACGATATTCAGCACAATGGTGGCAGTGCCTCCTATTGCGCCATTGACGTGACAAAAAAAAATGATTGGCAAGAAGCGTTAAAAAAAATTCTTGATCGGTATGGGCGCGTCGATATTTTGATCAATGGTGCTGGAATTAATGCGCCAACGCCGTTGTTAGAGATCCGAGAAGCAGAATGGGATGCCATTCTGGCCGTGCACGTGAAAGGCACATTATTCGGCTGTCAGGTATTTGGAGGACAAATGTTCAAACAGGGCAAAGGATCGATTATTAATATTTCTTCGGCATCCTCCGGTCCACCATTGTCCAAAGCATTTGCCTATTCCGTTGCGAAAGCGGGAATTAAAAATCTCACCCAGAATATTGCTCGAGAATGGGCCACGAAAGGGGTGCGGGTGAATGCATTGAGACCTGGTTTTTTCCCGACAGAATGGAACCGGAAGAATTTTATCACCCCCGAGCGCGGAGCGGCTATTTTAGGGCATACGCCCATGGGCCGATATGGAGAGCCAGAAGAACTCGTCGGTGCAGTGATATGGCTTGCTTCCGATGCGGCATCCTTTGTAACAGGCGCTGAAATTGCCGTGGATGGAGGGTTTTCATGCATGACGATATAGGACTATGTCAACGGTTGTTGTTACTGGCGGAAATCGTGGGATTGGTGAGGGGATTGTCCGGGAGTTTCTTGCCGCGGGGTATCAGGTACTGGTGGGTGCACGTACAGACACCAGACTTGAAGTTTCGTTGGGTGCAATGGTTCGGTTTTGTCCTATGGATGTGACCCAGCGCAGCGACCATCATGCACTTGTGAAGACTGCGCTGAATTGGACGGGGCGAGTCGATGTCTATGTGAATTGTGCAGGATTCTCTCGGTGGCGATCGATTGATTGTATTAACGAAGAGGTCTCCAATCAAATGATCCAGACAAACCTCATGGGAACACTCTGGGGCTGTCAGGCCGCGGCGTCGGTGCTACCGAGCGGTGGTTCCATAATTAATGTTTCGAGTATTGCCGGAAAACGGGGGAGTGCAAATAATTCATTGTATTGTGCTACGAAGTTTGGCGTGAATGGAATTACTCAATCACTCGCAAAGGAGTTGGGTAGCCGAGGAATCCGCGTCAATGCGGTGTGTCCGGTGCTCATACATACACCAGGTCTTATGGAAGCCCTCCAAGATGAACAGTCTCCAACTAAAGGGAAGGACGTTGGACAATTTTTTGCGGCCTTTACTCAAGCGAATGCGGCGTTGGGCCGGCTACCAACCGCTCAAGAGGTCGGGGCTGTTTGCGTGTTTCTCGCTTCGCCGCAGGCATCTGCGATCACTGGACAGTGCTTGAATGTTGATTGCGGTGTTTTCCCGCAGTAGGCGATTATGATAAAAAGAGTGAATTTCGTTTTAGCCGCGAACAGTCCTGGGAGTCTTACTCGATTGGTCGCAGAATACGCTAATCATTTTTCCTCGTCAGGATTATTAGTCACAGTCTCTTATCCCATTATAAGTTTTTGGGATCATCTGGCTTGGCGTGTCCGTGCCGTAGCGTCCATTTTTCGACTATTTTTACTGTTGGGATATGCTCTCCATTCAATAATAAAAACAGTGATCACGGTTAGGGGTTTTGGCTGGCAAGGAGCAATACTACATACAATGCATCCTACAGTTATACAGAACCGTTTTTGGCGACTCCCCTCGAGCCAAAATATGCCTGATGCTGATATTATAGTTGTTGTACAGAATTATTTAATCCCACATCTTCTGCAATTGCCCGACGCGAAGGGGAGAATAGTGAATGGCGTTGCGATGGATTATCAGGCGATGCTGAATGATAAAGATACGATTGCTCGGGACTGGTCTTCACACATGGTGTCAATTGAGAGGGCAACCAATATTCCTCGTTTTGCGGTATCCTTGGGTGCGAAAGAGGGCGCAGAGGCGATAGGGATACCCGTACAGCGTGTAATTCGGTTGGGAGTCAATTTGGAGGAGTTTACAGCTCCGTCACGATTGTGTGGTCAATACGATCCGGTACGGGTGATGCTGTTCTGTGCGATGCATGAGGCCAAAGGGCAGGATTCTGGTTGTGCGGTCGTCCGTCTGCTCCGAGAGTGCTACGATCGGTCACGGATGGTGTTAATCTCTCTCGGACAAGTCAAAGAAGAGTATGCGTCTCTTTTTGACGAAAACCTTGGGTACCTTTTGGGAAACGACTATGCAATGGCGTATCAACATGCTGACATTGTTATCTATCCAAGTCTGCGCGACGGCTTTCCAGCACCGCCGTTGGAGGCAATGGCATCCGGCTGTGCCCTCGCGACCACCGCCGTTTCTGGTGTAGTAGAGTACGCAGTTCATGAGCGCAATTGTCTAGTGTCTGATCCTAGTGATGTTCCGGCAATGGTGAACAACGTGCAAAAGCTCATCGAAGATCGCGAGATGCGCAAACGTCTTTCGCTCGCAGGGCCAGCGACCGCGGCCCAATACACTTGGCAAAAAAGTACGGAAGAACTTGTTGATTTTTTGAATGTTGTACAGAGTTCTCCTCTTTAATCAAATTATGAAGATTGTTGGTGTCATCCCCGCGCATCTCGCATCCGTTCGATTCCCTCGGAAGGTCTTGTACCCTTTTTGTGGGTTGTCGATGGTTGAACACGTTCGGCGCCGGGCACTCCTGTCTGGTGTACTTGATGCTGTGTATGTCGCCACTTTTGATCAGGAAATCGCCAACGTTGTCAAGGGCGCTGGTGGTCCAGTGATCATGACTTCAAACGCACATAAGACCGGAACGGATCGCGTCGCCGAAGCCGTACGCTCACTTGATTGTACGCATGTCATTGTATTGCAAGCTGACGAGCCGCTGCTACTACCGGACACAATAGTGGCATGCGCAGAAGCGATACGCGGGAATCCTGAGATTGTTGCCTGGAACGCTGTGGGCCCTGTAACAGCGGAAGCGGATCTTGAAGATCGTTCGATCGTAAAGTGCATTATCAACCCCCAAGGGCGCATTCTGTTCTGTTGTCGGAGATCGCCGTGTTTAAGGAGTTCGTTTATAGAACAACAGAGTTTTGTAAGAAAGATCTTCGGTCTTATTGCCTTCCGACGTGATTTTCTTTTGAAATTTACGCAGATGCCGGAGGCGCCTTTTGAGCATGCCGAATTTATTGAGCAGTCGCGCATCATCGAAAACGGAGTCGAATTGCAATCCATACCCATTACGATGAGCTACCCTTCTGTTAATGAGGCGCAGGAAGTAGCGCTGGTGGAGCGGGTTTTGGCAAGCGACACTTGCCAGCAACGCATTCTTGAGCGCGTCCTCCACTATTAAGATGAGCTCTTTAATATGGATTCTCCAAAAATTTCTGTCGTGATGGCGGTCTATAATGGTGAAGAGAAATTGTGTAAAACGATCGAGAGTGTACTAAATCAAACATACCAGAATTTTGAACTGGTGATCATTGATGACTGCAGCACGGATGCGACAACAGCCGTCATCAAATCATCCGACGATCCACGCATCGTGACCATACGCAACGCAACAAATATCGGTCAGACACGGTCACTCAATATCGGATTTGCGCATTCGCGAGGGTTATATATCGCGCGAACCGATGCCGGGGATGTCTCATTCCCTAAACGGTTTGAAAAACAAGTTGCTTATCTGGACGAGCATCTTGACGTTGCGGTCGTCGGCAGTGGTGCTGTCCGTTTTGATCCTCGCGGCAAAGTGATTGACGTAGTGCACATGCCTCAAGATATTCTTCAAATGCGGCAGAAGGCGGTGACGATGGGCCCCCTTATTCATATCAGTACCATGATGCGCAAAGGTGTGATTATGGAAGTGGGGGGGTATTATCCGGGGTACGACATTAGTGCGGATTTTGAGCTCTGGTCCAAGCTCCTGCGGGGAGGGTACCGTTTAGCGAATATCCAGGAAGTTCTGGCGGGATATGAAGTGTCTACGGCAAGTTTTGGTAGCATCAACCGCAGTAATAAAGTGTTCAAAGAGACAAGTCAAATTATGCAATCGAATATCCTCGCTTTTGCAAAGCGATCTGTATCATTGAAGCAGGCGGAAGATTTGTATCGGTTTTTTATGTTAGATCTGGACATGCTCACGCGTGATGAGATAGCGGGCGCCGCCTGTCTCTACACAGAAGTGATGGCCACATTGGCGATGAGCCGCCGGGATGTCCACTATCATCTGCTGCGAAAGTATATTAAATATTTTTTTAATCACCTTCGCGCTCCATGGCGGCGGGATCTCTGGTATGTTGTTCGAGCCCTTTTGGGAGTGAGCGATGGATTTTTTTCTAGGTCGGGGATCGCCGATGACCTGAACAGAAAATGGCAAGGCGTTCTCTGGCGCCGTACCAAGAATATATGGAATTATTGATGACGGTGTTCCATGCAGTGGCACTAGTCGTGCCGGTTGTTACTCTCTTAGTCCTTTGGTATCGGCGCAAGGGTATTGAGATTGATCATATTTTTTTGTTTTCCACAGGATTTATTTTTTATCTCGTATTGTCCTATACGCTTGCGAAATCATCATTTTTCTCTGTGTATGTCGGGTCGCCGAGTTATCCCGTGTGGAAGGCGTCGTATGACCTTGTGACGCAAGAGACGTGGGCATGGTATCTTGCTTCCCTGGTGTTCCTGTATTGTGCATTTATCGCCGGGAGTTGGTTGGCGGTCAGACGATCATCATCGAGTGTTCGAGTACGCAATCCCATCGATCCGGTAGCAACAAACATATTTTTTGCAATAACGATGGGTTTTATCGCCGTTTTTGGCTATCAGCTCCGAGACCATTTCTTTTGGAGTTATCAAAAGTCGACACAAATCTCTGTTTTTAGCTCATTTGTTGCCGCGTCAATTTTATTAATCAGTGTTACTGCATGCGTAGTGATTTATCGTTATCACAGCGGGAAGTCATTGCGCAGATCATTGCTTCATCCGGCCGTCGCTAGCTATGGGGTCGTCGCGATCCTGCTCCTTTCTATGGGAGGAAGAGTTATTGTAGTTTCTTCGTTGTTGATGATTGTCATTTTTTATTCAGTTTATGTTCATCGACTTCGTCTGTCGACATCGATCGCTTTTTTTGTCTTCCTCGTAATACTTTCACACATAGTTATTCTTTGGCGTATGGGTTTCGCGTCAGAGATTCTTAATCCTAAACAGTATTACAATGTTCGGGGTCTGGAGATCGCACTCTTTTCAGAGAATTTTAATGTCAGCTATTCGTTGATGGATTTTCTTGCAAAATATCCCATCCCCCTTATTCGATTCCCTCTCATACTATTCAGTAATTTCATAGGGCTGATGCCTTCATTTATCTTCCCTGATAAATCTGCATGGATATTGGATGTTTCATCAATCGGATATACGATCGGGAGCCCGTCCGGAGGATTCAACGCTTATGTGTCACTTATGGTGAATTTTGGAATTATCGGTTCGTCGCTGTTCCTGTTCGGGTTGTCATATTTCCTTCAACGGCTCAGGCAGTACCAGAGTACTATTGCCATTGCAATGTACGTCCTGTTGAGTGGATGGCTTGCTGCGATGTTTTTTAGGGACTTTGGGCAGACCGTTATCAAGCAGATGTTTCAGTTTTCAGTGCTGATGCCGCTTGCGCTTTTGGTGCTGTCGCGTATAATAACGAACAAAAGAAAGCACAGTGTTCTTGTATGAAAATAATCAACGTGCTCCGTTCTGTTCGTGCCGAACAATTACAACGGATTGATCCGTCGTGGGTCGGTCGGCTGATTCAGATTGCAACCATTCTATTTTACACATCGTTGCTTTTCCACAGCATTGAGTGGTCGTTGTTTGGCATTGATCGGTTTGAGGTCAAGTTAACAATGATCACTTTCCCACTTCTATTGATTGTGTGGGGCTTTACCCTGTTCTACACACCACGCAGCTTAACAAAAGAAGAAAAGTTTTTTTATACCGTAGCGACTATTTATGGCGCATCGCAGTTTGTCTCGCTCATCCATTCTCCCTATCCAATGCAATCCCTTGTTCAAGGAATCATCGTCGCCTCGCTGTTGATCATGATGGTTGTTATATCTTGGCTTGTAAGAGATAAAAAGCTAATGCACGCGATGTACACTGTCATGGGGATAGCGGCGCTCGTGTGGGGGTTCTCTGAGTTTGGGTTCTATCAGCTATTTATCGATATCACTGCACGGCTGGGCCAACCCGGGACTATATTTATCCCATACTGGCAGGGTGATTCCGCTTCATTTGGCGATGTTCTCCTCTTTGTTACCGGCCCTGTTTATTGGATTTTTTTTCAGATGGCAAATAAAAGGATCGGACGCTACGCGATTTGGGTATTGATCCCGATCTGGCTCCATCTGTTTACGCTCACATACACGAAGGCGCTCATCCTTGCAGCCCTTCTATTTTTTGTCGTTGGGATGGTGTTGTTGCGCGGTAGCGTCAGACGTATTATGGTGATCAGCTCTATACTATTTGTCTTGCTCAACATTCGAACTGGATCCATTTTGGGGTATGAACAAAAATCGATAGCAGGGCTCCGTATCGCGTATCAACGCCTCACGACGCCAACTCCTCCACCTGTTGAACCTCCTCCTGCGCCAACACCGACGCCAACTCCTCCACCTGTTGAACCTCCTCCTGCGCCAACACCGACGCCAACTCCTCCACCTGTTGAACCTCCTCCTGCGCCAACACCAGCGGAAGCTGCTCAGGCCAAAGAATACCAAAGGGAACTATTGCTAACACGGTTTAATCCTTTCACTTCCTATGGCTCCAACTCCATGCTCGTCCGATGGAAAGCGATGCGGGTCAGCGTTGCTGGCTCCCTAGACTATTTTTTCTTTGGTCATGGCGCTGGTCTTTCGCAGGCATTATTGCCAAAACTTGCTGAAGCATTTGATTCCAAATTGAGTGAGGAGGAACGCGTTCAGTATGAGTTCGATAATTTATACGGCCCGAAAGTCAATTCAAGCATTATTGACGCGCATAATCTATTTCTCACAGAATTTTTTAATGTTGGAATCATCGGGGCGCTTGCGTTGGTCGGCTTGGTCCTTCGCGTGATAAAACTCCAGATCGACATTCTGCGTCGGAAATCACTCCGGCATGATCCGATTATCGTGCTCTCCATCTCCGTTTTTGCAGCATTATTGCTCTATCGAATGGCGGGTAGTTATATTGTCGTTCCGTATTTCTGGGTGATGCTCGGGGTACTGTTTGGGTTGAGTGAGGGCATAAACCGCATGTCGGTCGCTCAAGCTCAAAATGGATAAACTTTCGTATGCGAGTGCTGATCATCATCCCGATGTATAACGAGCAACGCCTTGCACAAGAGAGCATTGCGACGATCCTCCCGTATGTCCAGGAGTTGCCGACGCCGACGACGGTATTGGTCGTGAATGATGGATCTCGTGATCAAACAAAGAACATCGTTGAGGAATGCATTGCGCAGCAGCAGGACCCTCAACAACTCGTCATGGTAAGCCACGAGTGTAATCAAGGGTACGGGGCGGCGTTGCGCACCGGGATGCGGTATGCTGCTAACCAAGGGTATGACTACGCGTTGTTCATGGACAGTGACCTCACCAATCATCCAAAGTACCTCCACTTATTTTATCCACCAATGGTATACGGCATTGAATACATCAAGGCAACACGCTATCGCCCCGGTGGGGGAATGGAGGGCGTGGCGTGGCAGCGGCAGTTGTTCTCGCGGGTAGGGAATTGTCTGGGCCGGAACTTGTTGCGACTTCCGCTTTCTGATGTCACCAATGGCTTCCGTGCCGTGAAAGTAGATATTCTCGCTAAGCTCACGTTGCACGAAAACGGTTTCCCAATCATTATGGAAGAATTGGCTCAAGCCAAGAAATTCGTGCGCTCCTATGCTGAAGTCCCCTACATTTTGACTGAACGCACAGCCACCCAAGGAGCGACGCATTTTCCGTACTCAATGAAAACAATTGCGACCTATCTCTATTACGCTTTTATTGGTTTTTTCTATGCAAGACCCAAATGACCAACCCAATAATCAGATCGGAAAGTACATTCAACACACTACCTGCCGGTGTTGCGGAAGCAACAACATGGCGACCGTCATGGACTTTGGCGCGATGCCCTTGGCCGGCGGATTTTTGAAGAGTGAACAATTTGCACAAGAAAAATTGTATCCGCTGCATGTGGCCTTTTGTCGGGCCTGTACCTTGGTTCAAGTACCAGAAGCAATCCCACCAGCGACATTGTTTAAGGATTATTTTTACTTTTCTTCCGCGATCAAAACACTCGTCGATCATTGCACTGCGTGGGCAGGGGAGATGCACGATCGATTCTTGAAGAATTGTCCCAACCCTTCGGTGTTTGAAATTGGTTGCAACGACGGGGTGATGCTTAAGCCCTTCGCGGCATTGGGGCTCAAGGCTGTGGGCGTTGATCCCGCCACGAATGTTGTTAAGAGTGTGAAACAAGAAGGATTTACCATCGTTAATGATTTTTTTAACGAAGAGGTGGCCAAGCGCGTACGGGCGGAGCATGGCCAATTTGACATGATCACCTCCAGCTATTCGTTTGCCCACATTGACGACATGATGAGCGTGGGCAAGGGCGTTGCTGAACTCCTGAAAGCTGACGGTGTATTTGTGTTTGAGGTGTATTATCTGGGGACGCTCATCGAAGAAATGCAGTATGACATGATTTATCATGAACACTGCAATTACTATTCACTCAAATCCCTCCAGAATTTCCTTGGGGCTTACGGAATGGAAATATTTGACACCACATTCACGCCCGGAGTCCGCAGTGGCGCCGTACGGTTTTTTGCACGCAAAAAGGGCGGCCGGAGCGAGTCTATTGCCGAGTCGGTCAAAACCATGGAGCGCCAAGAACAAGAAAAAGGGTATTACAACGAGAAGACGTTTGTGGAGTATGGGAAGAAAATCGAATTGACAAAAATAGAACTTCTAAAAACACTCGATCAGTTGAAAGCTCAAGGCAAAACCATTATCGGTTACGGCGCGTCCGGCCGCGGTACTATGATTATGAATTACTGCGGGATTGGCACGCAGTATCTGGACTATGTGGTGGACGATGCCCCGGCCAAGCACGGGTTCTATACACCCGGGACCCATGTGGTGATCCAACCGTGGGACTATACTGAAAAGGAGAAGTTCCCAGATTTCGCACT
Source organism: Candidatus Uhrbacteria bacterium (assembly GCA_016215325.1). Taxonomy (GTDB): domain Bacteria; phylum Patescibacteriota; class Patescibacteriia; order JACRJV01; family JACRJV01; genus JACRJV01. Next base: position 18,869 of record JACRJV010000003.1, on the reverse strand, counting down.
CCTGTTTGCCTGGAGTTTTATGAACGAAGTACTCAAGAAGCGCACGGACTATACGGCCAAAGGTGGGAAATTTATTGTGCCATTGCCCAGCGTTAGAGTAGTGCCTGAATGAATGGCGCCGCTTCTACCTCCTATGAAAATTCTTGTATTGGGGTCAACCGGCATGCTCGGGTGGATGGTACAGCGCGTGCTCTCGAGTGATCCGCAGTGTAAGGTCGTGGGTACGCACAATGATCGGACTAAGGCAGCGGGATATTTTGATGTTCTTTCTGACATTCAAACACTTGAATCCCTGCTTTCTGGCGTAGAATATGTCATCAACTGCATTGGCATTACAAAAAATTTGATTGATGAACAGAATCCGCAGTCTGTTGAACGCGCAATAGAGATTAACACAAAATTTCCGCATCGCCTGGGGGAAATTGCAGGCAAGGTTGGCGCTCGAGTGATCCAGATTTCGACCAATGGGGTGTTTTCGGGCACGTACCCATCGTATGTTGAAAGCGATGCTCCAGACGCAACCGACATCTATGGCAAGACCAAAGCCCAAGGGGAGGTGCAGCAAGATAATTTTTTGAATATTCGTTGTTCGATCATTGGCCCCAGCCCCATAAAAAAAGGAGGACTTTTTGAATGGTTCCGCTCCCAAAGCGATGGAGCAGTTATTTCTGGTTATACTAATCACCAGTGGAATGGTGTGACCACCCTCCAATTTGCGCAATTGTGCAAGCAGATCGTTATCGGCGATCACTTTAAGGCTCTGTGCGAGCAATCTCCCGTCTATCATTTTGTTCCTAACTCATCTATTTCGAAATACGAGTTACTCACTCTCTTTCAATCTGCACTGGGAACATCTATAACGATCAATCCGGCCGAGGACCCTCGCGGAGGCGGGAGCTCTCCGATTCTCATAACCCAGTTGCAAATCCTCAAGCAAATTTTCCCTAACACGCAGTCATTGGATCAAGCGATCTACGATCTATGCGCCTTCAGCGGAACATCGTCTTCTTAAGCTTTGCCTTCTTACTAATCTTTTTCGGGTTTGACGGTCTCCAGCAATACATCACCATCTCCTTCACCCAACAAGGGTTCAAGGAGTTGGGGTTTGTCTCGCTTATCATCATCTACAGCGTGTTCACTCTGGCCAATCCAATTGCGGCCATGGTGGTTTCTCGCCTGGGCGCCAAGCGGTCGATGATGATTGCCGCCCTCTTTTACACGCTGTATTGCCTTTCGCTTCTGTCGCTGCGTGCCGAGTTGATCGTTGGCGCCTCAGTGTTGTTGGGGATCGCCGGAGCGCTCTTGTGGACAGCACAAACATCGTATCTTGTCCGCGCCAGCGAGCCGGCGGTCTATGGGAGGAACTCTGGATTGTTTCCAACATTCTTTGCCATTGGCGCCGCTGGCGGTGTGTTTGTTTTTGGATGGATCTTGCCGATGGTAGGGTTTGAAAAAAGTTTTTTCTTGTTTGCGTTGTTCCCGTTGATAGCGATCATCCTACTCTTAGGATTAGAGGATATCCGTACACAGGTTCAAGGCACGAAATGGGCAACGGTGTTTGGTATCGCTCGAAGTAAAACCGCATTACGATTCGCCGCCATCTGGTTCCCGTTCAATTTTATCCAGGGATTGGTTTTGGGCGCTCTGCCTCTCGAGATTAGCCAGATCATGGGGTCACTTCGGGCCGTGGGAGTGCTCACCGCGCTCTTTTACATTTCACCGATTGTACTCAGTTATAGCATCGGCCGACTTTCGGACAAGATCGGACGACGATCGATGATTACACTCATGTATGCCAGCGCTTTGACAGGGTTAGGGCTTCTCGTTGTGAGGAGCACTCCGGTGTTTCTGGTTGTTGCGATCGTAATACTGGCGTTTAATTTTGGGCTGTTCCATACCATCGGCTTTGCGCTTGTCGGCGATGTTTCAACCCAGAAGACACTGGAGTCCTTCACGGCCCTCACTTGGATGGTGCGATCATCCGCATTTGTCCCGGCCTTACTGTTTGGGGCAGTGCTTGAGCACAAACAAGTCACCATCGCGTCGTTGTTGAGTATCGTGTTTTCGTACTTCATTTTTTGGAAGATTCGTAAACTTTCCTTTCCTGCCATTCAGAGTCAAATCGAGCAAGAAGTCCAATAAATGGGTGTCCAGCGGAGAGTTTTGGATTTTGTGATTTTGGTTATGGCTGCTATACTACTAGTAGCAGATCAAAACACTAACACTACGGCCGAATATGTTAAGAGATCCTCTTGGCAATAGAGTGGAACTGCCCCGTACGATTGTTCATGGCATATATTTCGTCGCCATCCGGAACTCAAAGGGAAACTTCGAGAGATTAAAGAAACATTGATCAATCCGGATCTGATTGCTCGCAGTAGAAAAGACACTGTTAGCCTCCTCTACTTTCGGAAAGTCAACGATATGCTGTACCTGATGGCAGTTGCGACTCCAAATAAGAGTCGGGTGACATTACGAACGAGTTTTTACGTTTATAACACCTCGAAAGGGGACCCCATCATATGGAAGAAAAAAATCTCTATATAGGGTACGACGAACAATCCGATGAACTTATTATCAGCGCAAATCCCAAAGCGCCCAGCGTTGGGTATTTTATTGATAGCGGTGTGGCTGTACAGTTGAATGCGAAAACGATGAAGCCGCAGGGGCTCTCGTTTATTCTTCTACGAGAGTATTTTCGGAAGCACAAAAAAACAGCTTTTGCAAAAATTCCAATGCAGGGAAAGGTGCGATTTCCGACATCATTGCAACGGCAGTTGCCTGAAAGCAGAACCGCGCAGCATTGAATAAGCATAGCTCCGATTTTAGCTCAGTGCCGCAACGCAGTGCCACACCTTGACCGCGGCGCTGTTTTTGTGTGCTCTTGAATGCTCTACTGGAACAGGTTGCACTTTTAACAATAGCCCCGGCGACCGTCGGGGCCTCAACAACTACGGAGGTGATGTGCAATGCCGTATCTCACGGTGATGACAAGCATTGGGATCGCGTCGGATGGGTCGAAGACCATCCGGACGCGGGACCTGAGGGTCCACTCGGGTTCCAAGCCGTTGACGCTCGAGGCGTCTGGTTCGGACCCAGTGGTCTGGGGATTGCTCCGGGCTGGTGTGCCAGGGCAGTACCAGACCCTGGCGCACATCGGTGCCGCCGCGGGCATCACGGTGCCTCGCGTGAGCATCGGGCTGGGCAACGCTACGTTGTGGCAGCGCCTGGAGCAAGATTTCGGACCGTTGGGCGACGAGCTGCTCATCCTCGCGGTTCGGACTTCCTCAGCCCCTGGGACCAGTGGGGTGGCGGACTGCCATGGCGGCATGTTCCTGACCTCGGACTGGTCGTCCGAGCAGTACCTGAAGACGGCCAAGCTCGGGGTGATGCACCGGGTGAGCACTGACACTGGTCTGGAAGACGGATGGCTGCGGTTCGTTCTGCCGCCGGAAGCAGAAGCGGTCCAGGCCCAACTCGACGATGAGCAAGTCCGGCGATGGGCGGCACTCCAGCCTGAGAAGGTTCAGAAGTACCAGGCCTCGATCGAGTTCGCCGACCTCGGCGTCGACGATTGGAACAGCATGCCGACCACGGTTGTCGTGGGTCCCATCGGCTATCTGCAGTTCGTGCGTCGCGCAAGGCTGCGACTCAAAGGAACTGGATGGCGATTCAAGGACCTTGAGTGGCGTCCCGGCTTCCGCAACGTCAAAGAGCCGGAATGGGTCCCACTCCAGCGGCAGATGGTGGCTTTGGTTCAGCGCATGAGCGTCTCGGAGCCACTCATGCTTGAGCTCCAGCACCCGTGGGGTGGCTGCGATACAGTGCGACTACCCCGGTTGTCATCACGAGCGAGAATGCTACCCAGTACCTGTCGCACAACCCCATCCATCTGCTGCGGGCGATGCAGTGGCTCGGGTGATTCGCTAGGCCAGCGCGGGAGGTGCGTTTCGGCATCAAGAGGGGGCGTTCGGCAGTGATGCGAACGTCGCCCTCTTTCTTTTACCTTAATGTTCCCTCTACCATTTGGAGAGGGTTAGGGTGATGGGATCGTACACACAATAGTGTATTGATACTTCCTTGGGCGTTTGGTAAACTCACCAATAGCTTGATTTACTTGACTCGCTTGATTTATTTAATTTACTTCGTTGTATGGCCAAACTCGCGTTTATCCTTGGCATTCGGCCCGATATTATTCGCGCTTCGTTGGTGCTCAAACGGCTTTTTGTCCAAAACAAGCATGAAATCGTTTTTATTTGGTCGGGCCAGCATTATTCGGATAACCTCAAGGAAGTGTTTTTCCGTGACTTGGATGTGCCGCGGCCAACGATCGAACTGGGTGCCACCGGTGAAAACGATGCCGAAGTGGCCTCGGATATTTTACGCAAACTCTATCCAGTGTTGGAACAGCTCAAACCCGATGCAGCCCTGTTTTTAGGCGACACCAACACGGTAGTGGGATGTATTGCGGCTGCCCAGCTCAATATCCCGATTGTCCATTTTGAGGGCTGCTGGCACTCGTATGACTGGCGCATGCCCGAGGACAAGTACCGCACGCTTATTGATATCCTTTCCGACGTCATTTATACGTACTTCCCCGAATACAAGTATCAGGGCATTGTGGGCGGGTTAAACCCCAAAGCGATTGTCGTGACCGAGGGCAACCCCATTGTGGAGATTATCGATACGTACTATACAAAGAAAAAAGATGAGTTCGAAAAGATGGCGACCCCGGAATTTTTCTCGTCTCAAGGCATCCAAAAAGGGGAGTATTACCTCATGACGTGCCATCGCCGTGAAAATGTCCACATCCGCCGGAGTTTTGAAAATATTTTGAAGTTGATTGGATCGACACCGCGAAAAATTTATTTCCCGGCCAGCTATCGAACCCAAAAAGTCATTAAGGAATACGGCGTGACGTTGCCCCCGAATGTGATCATGGTCGACCCGGTCGGGTACACCGAAATGGTGCTGCTGATGACCAACAGCCGTGGAGTGATTACCGATAGTGGCACAGTCGTTGAGGAAACCTGCTATTTGCAGATCCCCTGCATTCAGATGCGCAAAGCCACGGAGCGGCCGCAAGTGTACGATGTGGGCAGTAATGTGAAATTCGACCCGGACAAGATCGAAGACTACCCGCCCGAGGTCGTGCTGCGAAAACTCGAGTCATTGGTCGGTAAAACGTGGCCCAACCCCATGGGCGACGGCAAAACGTCGGACCGCATTGCCGACGATTTACTCGCCCGCCTCGATCGCCCCGACGGCTTCCGCACCCACCGACGAGAGGATTACCATTTGTGGACCGACCGATCGTATCGGGAGGATGGACTGTCATAATCGCCATCTTGTCTGTCTTTAATTACAATACAACAGCGTTCCTGTCCTTTTTGCCCTGCGCTGTTGAGGGAGATTTTTCGAATACAGCAATTTCAGTATTTTCGATGCATGAAGTGCGGGAATGTCACAACACTCCCATACCCGACGCCCGAGGAGATCGTCCAACATTATCGCAGAGGATTTGAAGAAAAAAATTACAGGGCCGTCATGGAACATCAAGCAGTCTATCAATCAGTGCTCCGGAGACTTGCCAGTATTGTGAATACAGACCTCCATCGAAATGGTCGGTCTTTGTCTGGTATGAAGCTGCTGGATATCGGCTGTTTTACCGGGGAGTTCCTCATGGAAGTAAAAAAGCTTGGTGCCGATGTCTATGGAGTGGATTTCCAACCACCGGCCGTTCATATTGCACAAACTCATTTAGGAGACCGGGTGCAGGTTGCTGATATTGTGCATGATCGATTACTGTTCCCGGATCACACCTTTGATATCATCACGGTATTGGGGTTGATTGAACACGTAACGGATGTTACGGGATTGCTAGAGCGGGTGGGTCAATTGTTGGCACCGGGCGGGGTGCTTGTGGTACAAACACCAGACGCCGGTTCTCTCGTCGCAACACTCGCCGGGAGACGGTGGCCACCGTTCACTCCCGTAGAACACATTCATTTGTTTACACGCCATGGTCTTCAGACGCTGCTCAAACGATATGGGTATGCGGATTTTTGTTTCAAGCCTCATGTGAAGGTGCTAACCCCGAGTTATATTCAAGGGGCATTCCGGACGTTTGCTCCAGCGCTTTTTCGCGTATTGCAACCCATCATTTCGATAACCCCGAAATGGCTACTTGCGGTTCCGTTGCCCGTATATATTGGAGAAATGGTCGTTTTCGCGCGGAAGAAGGATAACGCATAAACCCCTATGAATAATAATCTTTTAATTTTTTACATCATTGGCGTGACGAGTGTGCTGATCAGTGCGGTGGGCGCATATCGTATGGGGCCACGCGCACACCTCCGGTATGTCCGTAGGGTGTGCCTTGGGCTTATCGTATTATCGGGCTATCTTTTTTTAGCTCAATATTTTAAATATCAGAGCCTTCATGTCTTTGTGGACTTTACGCATTGGATGCAATTAGTGTATCAGATAACACAGACAGGCTTGCCGTTGAGCCCTAATAGCGAGTTTCTATCGCCGGGGACTCTGAATTATTTTTCAGTGCACTTTGTTCCGTTGATTTATGTTGTTGCGGCACTGTTCAAACTGATTTCCCGTCCAGAGACCGTGATGGTATTCAACGTCGTGGTGATGATCTCGTCCGCCCTACCCTTGTACAAGTTGGCGCGCCGGATGAATCACACCCACGCATTTGCGGTGTGCATGGCCGCACTCTTGCTGTGGTATCCGACATTTCAATATATTACACTCTATGAATTTGAGATGCTTCGGTTCAGTATTCCGGTTCTTCTGTGGATGCTGTATTTTTTTGAAACTCGCCGCTCGGCTCCCTATGTTTTTTTTGTTCTTCTTGCCGTGTTGGTGCGTGAAGAGGTGGGGCTTACGGTGGGGATGTTTGGAGTGTATGCCTGGTTTCATCAGAAACGGCGATTTGATGGAATGATGGCGTTGATTTTGGGATTTGGAGGTTTTGTGCTCATCACCAGCGCCCTCATGCCGGCGCTGCGCGGCGGTGAGTACATTCATGTTGCTGGGGGGGCATTTTCTCAGTTTGGGAATAGCCCGGCAGAAATACTCTGGAGCGCGATATCTCATCCCTTTGTTACCATTAAGGCAATGTTGGAGATCACAAAAATCGCCAATGTTTTCATGCTCGGGTTACCGCTGTTGTTTATACCATTAGCCGCACCAAGCGTGTTGGTGACTGCCGTCAACATTGGGGTAGGGCTGTTGAGCGATGTTCCATTTTACATCTCGTACATGTTGTATTATATCGCCCCCAGTGTGCCGTTTATTTTTTACGCACTGCTGAAGGCGTGGCCCAAGATTGAAGCGAGGTTTCATTCATATGGTGCGACCAACGCACTGGTAGCCGCTGTTGTTATGTCAAATATTGTGTTCGGCCCGTCGCCTCTTTCGTTACAATTTTGGTTTAAACAAATTCGTCCGGCACCGTTTCGTACGGAAGACTTTCACTGGTCGGTGTATCGTGTGACCAATCATCACCGTGCGATTGATGATGTTGCCACGTTAATCCCAGACAGCGCCATCGTTTCAGCGCCACAATTTTTACATCCGAGACTCTTCAAAAAACGGGGGATACTGGTGTTCCCGGCCCTTCAAAGCAAAGACGGAAAATGGCAGGCGCAATATGTGCTGTTGGACACATCCAATAATGGTTTGAAGTCAGAGAGTCCTGCGTTCGTCCAGCCGGCAGCGATGGCGGTAGTGCGCGGTGAGGGTAAGTGGGACCTTGTCAAAAATCACGATGCGTATGAGTTGTATCGCCGCGTGTCTGACTTGTAGATCCTATGTGCGGTATAGCTGGAGTAATCGGGACAAGCGATCAAGTGCAAGAAGGTGTACTTCGATCGCTCGCGGCCTCCCTCGCCCATCGTGGTCCAAATGATGAAGGGATCGAACAATTTTCCCTCCATCAAACGAGCAATACGATGGTCGGCCTTGTGCATCGGCGGCTTGCGATTATTGATTGTTCACCAACAGGGCACCAGCCGATGTGTGATGCGGTGGCAGGGAACTGGATCGTTTTTAACGGGGAGATTTATAATTATCGCGAATTGCGTGCGGAATTGGAGAGACTGAAACACGTTTTTCGTTCTCAAAGCGACACTGAGGTTATTCTAAAGGCGTACGCGCAGTATGGGGTGGGGTGTGTGGATAAGCTGCGCGGGATGTTTGCATTTGCGGTTGTTGATGTCAGTAAGCAGAAAATATTCATTGCCGTAGATCGTTTTGGCATTAAACCATTGTACGTGTATCGGAAGGATACGGTGTTTGCATTTGCGTCGGAAATGAAGGCGCTCTTGTCCGCTGGGATTGTGCCGCGGGTGGTTGACCAAGAGGCAGTACAGTCATTCCTCTCATTTGGTGCTGTGCAAGCGCCGTTAACTATGATCCGGGGAGTACGGGCGGTGCTGCCGGGGGAGTATGTGGTATATGAGCCGATCAGTGCAAAGATGGAGAGTGGTTTGTATTGGAGAATAAGCGCTTCGGAAGCGCAGCCCCCCGCAGGCCCAGGAGCACAAGGGGTGGGTGCGATTCTCGAAGACACTGTACGCCATCACCTGGTTGCCGATGTACCCATCGGTCTTTTTTTAAGTGGCGGCGTTGATTCGAGTGCGTTGGCGGTACTGGCTCATAGAGTGGCTGGTCGTGCGCTTGATTCATTTTCTGTGACCTTTGAAGAAAAAGACTATGCAGAAGGGAAATTTGCGCGAATGATTGGAGAGAGATTTTGCGCTCGGCATCATGAACTGATTATCCGTGAGGCTGATTTTGAGCAGCTCCTTCCCGGAGCGCTCGATGCCCAAGACCAACCAACAATCGATGGAGTCAATGCATATGTTATTTCAAAGGCTGTCCACGATGTTGGAATTAACGTTGTGCTCTCGGGGCAAGGAGGGGATGAAGTGTTCGGGGGGTACTCCACATTCCGAAGAATTCCACGGATGTTGAAGTGGTGGAAGATCGTCCGTCGGATGTCAAAGGGCCAACGGATGGCGATCGCAAGGATTATTGGCAACGGAAGTATCACACGATCAAAAATTGGGCAATATCTATCCTCTCGTGGGGAAGTTCCCACGTTCTATCAAATATGTCGTCAATTGTTTAGTGAACAATCTATAGCTCTACTGATGCCGTCCGTTCGGCCGCGATCAGTCAAGGATGCTCCTGTGTTCGAAGTTGATCGGGAGAAGCATTGGGACCTCTTTACCCAGATTTCTCAGTTAGAATTGACCGGGTATCTTGCAAACATGTTGTTGAGGGATGGCGATGTCATGAGCATGGCCCATGGCCTTGAGGTGCGCGTCCCATACCTTGACCCTGTACTTCTTGATCGAGTATTTTCGAGTCCTGTAGCGGATAAAGTGAAGCAGGGGATTCCCAAGCCACTCCTTTTGAATGCTGTGCGCGATGATCTCCCCCACGAAATTTGGGCGCGAGAAAAAATGGGTTTTACATTTCCGTGGGAGGAGTGGTTGCGAGGACGGCTGCGGACCACGATTGAAGAGGTGCTCCATGACCGCGATGCAGCAGGAATCATCGAGCTGGATGGGAGTGTGTGTCAACAAATGTGGCGTCAATTTTTATCGCATCATCCCGCGATGACCTGGTCCCGGTTATGGGCGGTGTATGTGCTCCTTCGGTGGTCGAGAAACAAAATACTATGAACATCGCAATGACACTCCTTTCCGGCGTTGGGTATGGCGGAGTCACGTATTTTGCGAACCTTATCCCAGCGCTGGCGGCAAATGATAAAAAAAATCATTATCATCTTTTCGTATCGAAGGGGCATCCGCTTGTCAAAGCCGTGCAACAAGACAATATTATTTTTCATGAGTGTGTTAAACAACGCCCATCCATGCTCAAGAGGTTTTTGTGGGAACAGACCATGCTGCCGTTCGAGCTAAAACGAAATCGCATTGACATCCTATTTACTGCAAAAAACCTTAATATTTTTTTCGCCCCCTGTAAAACAATAATTTCTATTCGTAATGCCGAACCATTCGCATATCGCGAATACGAGAATAATTGGAGACTCACTATCCTGTTGTGGGTGAAATGGCAGTTTACCCGATGGTCAGTATGGAGAGCGGATCATACGGTTGCCGTATCTCAGGCAGTCAAAGATCGGCTGACAGCACGGCTCCCTGGAATTGGAAAGAATGTCAGCGTCGTGTATAATGGGAATCCAGTGCCGCCCGATGTTCCGGTCCAGACCGGGAGTCTTGATGTTATTCTTTCCGCCTCAAAGTTCGTTGCGTATGCGAATCAGTTAAATCTTCTCAAAGGGTATGCGCAGCTTCGGCAGATGAACCCCAATGTCCCGCCGTTGTGGCTCGCTGGCGGGATTCATGACAAATCATACTTTCGAAAAATTCAGAAGTTTATATCAGATCATTCGTTGGAACAGTCCGTGAAGTTCCTCGGTCTTGTCCCGCATACTCGTTTACTTGAATTGATGCGTCAAGCCCGATCCTTTGTATTTCCTAGCACATTAGAATCCTGTCCGCATACACTCATTGAAGCGATGGCATGCCATGTTCCGATTGCTGCATCATGCACGCCACCGATGCCGGAGATTGGCCAGGATGCAATACTGTACTTTGATCCCCAGGACCCAAACGATATTGCAGCGACGATGAAGCGATTGCTTGATGACGCGCCAGCAGCCCAGCAGCGAGTACGGTCTGCGCGTGCTCGGGCCGATACATTCACGTGGGCCAACACCGCGCGGGGGTTGTTACGTGTGTTTGAGCGGGTGCAATAAAAGATGGGAATCGTTTTTATTATGAAATTTATTTTGCATCGATCGGCCATCCCTTTTGTTCTCTATGGGGTTATCGTTGCCTTGATTATTCCGTGGCAGCTTCCCGTGTGGATTTTAGCTGCTTTTATTGTGTATTGTGTTTTTCTCTTTTGGATGGTTTGGGAGTGTGTTTCCATGAAGGATCGTGGCCCTGGTAGTATTCAAGACAATACCAATTTTTTTTATTCTTTACTCGTCGGCGCCGTCGTCTTCCTTGCGGCCACAAGATTGTATTTATTCGTTCGATATGGCACGTTCCCGTTAGGGTATGATACGGGATTTTATATTGATACGATCGAAGGGGTTATTTCCGAGCTTGGTCGTGGATCCGGTTTCTCCAGCGCCTCCATTGGCGCAGCGCGGGAAGTGAGGAATTATATGTGGGTCCCGTTCCTCTGGCTCGGAATTCCAAGCGCGTATGTATTGAATGGGTTCTACCTCCTGTTTCAGTTCCTCCTCGGGGGGAGCGTTTACATGCTAGCGCGTTCATTTCATACCTCATCGCGCCTCATCTATGGATCGGTTGCCCTGTTTCTCTTTTCTGTATCGATCCCGCAATTTTTTGCTTTTTGGTGGATGTTTTACCAAATGGAGTTTGCGGTAGCGTTGTTACTGATGACCATCGTTCTTCTGCAACGGCGCAGTATCCTAGCTGTCGTCATTGGTGGATTCGGTGCCGTTCTTCACCCCGCAACCTTTTTCCCATTTGGGATAGCGCTTGCCCTATTTTCGATCGTTCAAATCGTTCGCTCGCTGTTTGCACGCAAAATACTTGAGAAGGAGACAGTGTTTATTCTGGTCTCGGTACTTATTGCGTTTGTTGTTGTCCGACAGTTCGGTCAAGGATTTATCCTGGCATATACCGGAGGGGCAACGAATGACTACGGGTGGTTGCTGAATAATTTTCCAGCACAGTTACGAGTCATGTATAGCGGTTTGTATATTGATTTTGACCTTTTCCAACTAGCGAACATTTACCTCCTCCCTTTTTTTGCCCTTGGTTTACCGTTGTTTATTCTTGGGAAGATTCGTGCGAAACATACAATGCTTTTTTCGCCCCTCCTTTTGATCCTGATATTTCTTTTTACGCTATTTGTTTTAGCGTACTTCCCTTTCATTTATCGAAATAGATTTTTGATCATTCTTGATATCACGATGATCATCTTTGCGGTTTACCCACTTTCGTTATTAATGGTGCGGCTCCTCAAAGATCATCAAGGACGAGTCATGCTGAGCTTGCTGTTGTTTGGATTTATCTCGCTCAATGGCTATATTGTGTGGAATCAGAAACCACAATTGTATCCCGATGAACTTGCTGAAATCAAAGCCATTAATAATGTTGCCCAGCCCATGGATTATGCAATGACAACGGAATCAATATATACTCCTTGGGTGAAGGCATTTTCAAAACGGGAAACTATCGATCCCGGGTTTTTGCGCGCAAACTTGTGGAACTACGCGATGTGGAAAGAATTCTGGGAGGGGGGGAGTAACGCAAGGCGCCATGAACTGCTGCGAATGTATGATCGTCCGATCTATATCTTCATGGGCAATATTGTGCCCGACGATGTTGCGTATAAGCGACTTATCGTTTCTGATCCAAGTTTCGTGCAAATCAGTCCGCATGTCTGGCGATATGACCCCAATGCGATTCGTATTCAATAATTGACGTTGATCGACCCCCGTATGTTGTCCAGTGTATATCATTTTTTGCGAACTTTTCGGTTGTCGGTACTGTTCGGGTTGGGGATTGTCGTTCTCGTGTTGGTGGCGGCTATACGTATAGGGTTTATGCGCTCGCTTTTTATTGTTGTTGGGATTCTGTTACTACTGTTTTTTCCAGGATGGTGGGCAAGTTTTTTTGCATTCCCGATGAGCGATCGCGTCAGTGAGGGAACGAACAGCTCGCCATATCCGGCACTCGATTCGATCGAACGCACAACTCTTGCGATTGCCCTGTCCATAGTACTGTACTCAGCAATTGTTTTTGTTCTTTATAATTTTCCAGGGGGAGGCGTTTTGGATGCTGAAAATTTTGCAATAGTGATCGTTTTGTTGAACATCATGCTGTTTGCTGCGGCAGCTTGGCGAAAGCGGTGGATTCACCCGATCTTTACGTTGGTATTGGGGATATTCCCGATGAGTGTCATTTTGGCCAATCGGGTATTTTCTATTGCCCTAACGATGAAAAGTTTTGCTGTCGAAGTAACGCTTCTCTTGTTGGTTATTATTCTTCTGCGTGTTTCGATCCCGGCATCTTGGGTCGGTTTTCAAAAAAGATCTTAGATCTCAGCGTATGAATATCGTTTTGGTAAGCATTGCTTACCCCCCTGAGATTCGTTCAATTTCGACCATGGCACAAGAATTGACTGAAGTCCTTGTACTCCATGGGCACACGGTGACAGTGCTTACCTCGTGGCCTCGGTATAATTTGAGCAAACATTCCGCAAACGAGGAATTGACCGTCGTTAAGCTGGAGGGCGGCGCGCGTGTCATTCGGGTCAAAACTCTTCCCCATCACAAAGTGCACTACTTTCTGCGCGGCATCGCACAAATAACCCTACCCTTTTTTTTCTTGCGGGCGTTGAAGAAGTTTGTGCACACTTCGATTGATGGGGTGGTTGTCTACACCCCACATCTTCCACTTGTCAAAGTTGGATCGTATATAAAAAAGGAATATCATGCACGGTATGTGCTTAATGTCCAGGATATTTTCCCCCAGAATGCCATTGATCTCGGGATTCTCAAAAATAAATTGTTGATCCGCTATTTTGAACGGATGGAATCCAAAGCCTATCGTGATGCTGATGTGATTACGACCTGCACCACGGCGGCGAAGGATTTCTTAATTCAGCGCAAAGGGGTGCCAGGAAAAAAAATTCAGGTTATTCATAATTGGGTTGATCTCTCCCAGTACACCAGTGCAAAAGCCACGGGGCATTTCCGCAGGAAATATGGCCTCATTGGAAAATTTGTCATTATCTTCCCGGGGGTTTTAGGGCCATCCCAAGGATTACCATTTGTAATTGAGATCGCTCGAATATTGCAGGATCTTCCGGATTGTGCCTTTCTCTTCGTTGGGGATGGTACCGAGAGGCCGCGGCTGAAGGCCATGGCCGCGAGGTATCATCTTTCGAATGTTCGATTTGAAGACTTCGTCAACCCCAGGGAATACCCTCAACTTCTCGAAGAAATGGATATAGGCCTTCTATGCTTGGAAAACAATAGTAAGACGCCGACGATTCCAGGGAAGTTTTTTGGGTTTGCGGCGGCGCGGTTGCCGATCCTTGCATTGTTAAACCCTGAAAGCGAAGGGCACCGCATCGTGGCTGAAGCGCAGTGCGGCGTGGCTCTTGTTTCGGACAATGCCCAGGCCGCAGCGGATTGTATTCGAAGGCTCTACCGTAATACGCCGCTGCTTGACCAATGGGGCCAAAATGGCTACGATTATGTGACCAAACACTTCTCAAAAGCGGCAGGTATTGCTTTGTTTGAGCGGCTTTTAGTCGATTGATCGTTGGGATATGGGCAAGAACGTATTGGTGGTCGGGGGAGCTGGTTTTATTGGCGGAGCCGTCACCGACCTTTTATTACTGGCACAGCAACATTCGGTTCGCGTCTACGACACTCTCTTATTTGAAGATTATTATCACAAACCTCTTGATTTTGTCCGCGGCGATATCCGGGATCACGAGCAACTCCAGAAGCATCTTGATTGGGCGGACGTCGTGATCTGGTTGGCAGCGCTCGTTGCGGATGGAGCGTGCGACCTGACTCCGGATCTGGCTCTTGAGTTCAACGATCGTTCCGTGCAATGGCTTTCGGAGCATTTTGATGGTCGCATTATTTTTCCATCTTCGTGCCTGGTGTACAAAATGAGTCAAGGGGTTTTGGATGAGAGTTCGGCGGTTGACCCGTCGACCATGTATACAAAAACGAAATATTCCGCTGAGGATTATTTAAAAAATAAAAATGCGGTGGTGTTCCGTTTAAGCACACTGTTTGGTATCGGAGATGCATATTCCCGGGTGCGGCTTGATCTCGTAGTGAATTTACTCACTGCTAAAGCAGCTGTCGATCACTCGATGACGATTTTCGGCGGCCGCCAATCTCGTCCGTTTGTCCACGTGCGCGATGTGGCGCAGGCAATGGTTGGTGCGGTAGATTCCTCGGTGACGGGGCTGTTTAATCTCCATACGCAAAACATGACTATTCTGGATCTGGCAAAGAAAGTTGCAGAACACGTTCCTGATGCATCGCTGGACGTCCAAGAGAAACCGTTGAGCGAAACCGGTGATTACCGGATGAACAGCGACAAGGCGAGGGGGGTGCTCGGTTTCCAACCGCGGTATACCTTGGATGATGGAATCAAGCAAGTATTGGAGGTGATCCACCGTGGGCGAGTTAAAGATATTCATCATCCGCGCTATAGCAACGAACGATTTTTGAAAATTAATCCCTTGACATAACAATATGGAGGAACCGCGTTTAATTGAAGGCGGCATCGGCGTTGATGATCGTGGAGAAGTCGGGTTTGTTAATAATTTTGACTTTGCGGGCGTTAAACGTTTTTATACCATTCGCAATCACAAGCAAGGGTTTGTCCGAGCGTGGCACGCGCACCGTAACGCCGGAAAATATGTGTTGGTGGTTTCGGGCAGCGCCATCATTGGCGCGGTGGGTATTGACAATTGGGAGCGCCCAGATAAGAACGCGCGGGTACATCGATTTATCGTTTCCGCGCATAAGCCGGCCGTCGTTTGGATCCCCCCCGGCTACGCCAACGGAGCGATGTCGCTGGCTTCCGACACCGTAATAATGTATTTTGCCACTGATACGTTGGACCAGACAAAAAACGATGACGTACGGTATGATGCGCGGTACTGGGATATATGGAATGTTGAAGAGCGATGATATGTTCGACTACGGGGGCTTACTTGTATTCATATTTACAGCTGTTGTCGCGTTGCTGATTTTTTCGGCATCGTTTTTCTTTACGACGATCATTCGGCGATACGCACTGCGGCATCAGTTGCTCGACATCCCAAACCAGCGTAGTTCGCATACCCAACCAACGCCTCGCGGAGGGGGGGTAGCCATATCCTTGGGTATTTTTTTGGGTGCGGCGATATTGCAATACATCCAGTTTTTTCCGACGGTGTTATTGCTCACTATCGTGGGCGGCGGTGCGCTGCTGACAACAATTGGTATACTGGATGATCGTTTTTCTATTTCTGCATGGCATCGGTTCATTATTCAAGGCATCGCTGCCGCTGGTGCGCTCTTTGCGATTGATGGATTCCCTCAAGTGCATGTTGGAATAGCAACGGTTCCATTAGGAGTGCTCGGCAATATTCTTGGTTGGTTCTGGATTGTGGGGACGAGTAATGTTTATAATTTTATGGACGGCATTGACGGGTTAGCGGCGAGTCAGGCAGTGTTCGTCGGAACAGTCGGCGGGATGTTACTGCTCATAGCTGACCAGGTTGCCTTGGGCATGTTTCTTGTTTTTGTCGCCGCGAGCGCGGGAGGTTTCCTCGTTTGGAATTGGCCCCCCGCAAAAATTTTTATGGGAGACAGCGGGAGCGTGTTGTTAGGATATACGTTTGCGGTTATTGCTTTGGCCTCCGATCGTTACGCCGGCTTCCCTCTGCCCCTTTGGCTCATGCTGTTGGCGGTATTCATTGTGGATGCCGGGTTGAGCACATTGCGACGGGTCGTCCGCGGGGAGCGGTGGTTTGAAGCACATCGGACGTTTGCGTATCAGAAGATTGTCCAAATGGGGTATGGGCATGGGCAGGTCGTGAGGTTTGTCA
The DNA here is from genome assembly GCA_016215325.1 of Candidatus Uhrbacteria bacterium. Taxonomy (GTDB): domain Bacteria; phylum Patescibacteriota; class Patescibacteriia; order JACRJV01; family JACRJV01; genus JACRJV01. Next base: position 2,204 of record JACRJV010000003.1, on the reverse strand, counting down.
TGGGAACGAATGCGGTTTTGGCGCTAATAGTAGGGGCCAGCCTCAAAACCCCGACGCTGTTACCCGCGAGCCTATTCGCTTCTTTTACTGTCCTGTGTTTGCTCTGGCACCTTGTTCAGCGCCACCATAGGAACGAATTCGGTGTGATCACAACCAGCCACACGCTATGACGCTGCAAACACTACAGAAACCCGTGAGTATAAAGGAGAGGCTGTTGAGCCCCACCGCGACAAAGAAGTTGATATTCTTTTTGCTGTTTGACGCACTCATTATTGTTATCGCTCTCTATAGTGCATTTTTGCTTCGGTTCGATTTTAGCATTACGGATCCAATGTATTATCAAATCCTCTATCGGGCTATCCCATTGTTTTTGGCGGTGAAGCTTTTGAGTTTCGCTTATTTTCGATTGTACCGATTGAGCTGGCGATACGTGAGCATTAAGGATTTTTTTAGTATTGTAAAGGCAGTTACGGTTTCAGCAGTTGTTTTGATCGCTGCCATCTATTTTTTCCGCCTGTCATTTCTCCAAGGGTTTCCACGCAGCGTCGTCGTGAGCGATGCGCTCATTACGTTGCTTTTTGTTGCTTGTTTGCGGATTTCTAAACGATTATTTTTTGAAGTCGTGCGCAGTGCCTATGCCCCAAAAGGGAGGGGGACGCTCATCGTGGGCGCTGGTAATACGGGGGAGATGATTTTGCGGGATATCCAAAAAACCGGTCTGGGGGGGTATGCAGTAGTGGGGTTTTTGGATGACGATGTCAATCGGTTGGGGATGTATCTTCATGGGGTAAAAGTTGTTGGCAGATTAGAGGATTTACCTTTTGTCATTCGGAACTATCGCGTTTCGAGTGTGGTCATCGCCATCCCGGGGCTCGGCCATGTGCGGTTGCGAGAGATGTATACCACCGCCAAAGAGGCGGGTGCGAACGAAATCAAAATTGTCCCTCGAATTTACGATATCCATCGCCCAGAGTTGCGTGCTCGGGAATTGGAGGACATCAAGGTAGAAGACCTGATCGGGCGCCAGAGCGTTGCGATTAATTACCAGGAGATCGGTCGGAGCATTGAAGATAAAACAGTATTAGTGAGCGGAGCCGGGGGGTCCATCGGTTTCGAGTTAGTCCGTCAGTTGGCTGGCTTTAACCCACGGCAACTCTTATTGTTCGAAATCGACGAAACAGAACTCTATCATGCCGAGATCACGCTCCGCCGTGAAGCACCGACCATTATCGGACGAATCAAATTGTTGGTGGGAGATGTCCGTGATCGTGAGCGTGTTGAGAAAGTATTCCGCGCATACCGCCCGGACGTTGTATTCCATGCCGCCGCGTATAAGCACGTCCCAATGATGGAGTATAACGCTGACGAAGCGGTAAAGGTGAATATTTTTGGCACTCTCAATGTCGTCCGGGCCGCCCAACAGTATGGGACCGACCGATTTGTGATGATTTCCACCGACAAAGCGGTGCGGCCCACGAGTATTATGGGCGCGACCAAGCGCATTGCGGACTTTATTTGTCGCGCTTACACTTCTGCCGGCAGAACCGAATATATTTCGGTTCGGTTCGGAAACGTATTAGGATCGCGGGGGAGTGTACTCCCGTTATTTTTGGACCAGATCGAACGTGGCGAACCATTGACGATCACGCATCAAGACATGCGGCGATATTTTATGACAATTCCGGAAGCCGTTTCGTTAGTGCTCCAAGCGAGCGTGATTGGCCGCGGCGGGGATACGATGGTTTTGGATATGGGCAATCCGGTGAAGATCACCGAACTTGCTAGTGAACTCCTCCACATCCATGGGTTAGAGCCATATAAAGACGTTGACCTTCATTTTATTGGGTTGCGCCCTGGAGAGAAATTGTTTGAAGAGATTTTAACGGCTGAGGAGGGGACGGTTTCGACAAGGCATGAAAAGATTTTTGTGGCGAAAACCGTTGAACAATATACGTTGGCTCAAATTGAGGAGCTCGTCGAACAATTCCGGCGCCTCGTGTTGGTCGGGGATATGGATGGGAAAGAAATCAAAACACTTTTGAGACGCTATATCCGTTGGTATGAACAGCAACCAGAGCGGCTACCTGAGACAACGGTGACGAATGTGTTGCCATCACCCAATCTGATGAGCACAGAAAGTCGCAGTAATTTTTTTGGAGTTGTGGATAAGTCATCGAGCGGAAAAGGATAATAGTGGTATTTAT
>JACRJV010000002.1 GCA_016215325.1 Candidatus Uhrbacteria bacterium | reverse complement strand
TTTTGCTCCAGCGGCTTTGCAATACAAGTTGGAAATCGTGACGCGATAATTTGCTGCGTAGTGAATCTGCGTCACGCGGTTGAAGATGAAAAGAACAATCGCGATCAGAGCTATGCCAACCAGGAGTTCGTAGCGAAAAAGCATAGCTTGTTAATTTCCAATACCCAATTCCTAATTTCCAATAAAATGCCTAATGCTCGAATTTGGCATTCTTACATTTGATTTTTATTAGAAATTGGAAATTAACTCAAGACTCCCCACCGCAATCTTCTCCAGCTCTACCGCACTCACAACCTCCCCCACCGACCGCAACACCTCGAAGGCCTGGTCGGGGTTGCCTAACGGTTTGACTGCAGCATCAAAAGTAACGTAATAGGCATTGCCCTTGTCTTCGGTGTCGATCACAATCTGGCCCAGCAATTTTTTTGGCAGCGTCAACCGGTAGCGCTCGATGTCGCGGTGGCGCACGCCAAGTCCCAGCTTCTGGATTAACCGGAACGTTTGTCCGGGCGTTTGGAACGCATACCGCTTTGCATCCGCCGGATTCACATACCAAGCGTTGCCGGAGGCGGAATCCTCCAGCAGCACATGACCACTGAGTTTTTGTCCGGGCGTTTGATTCCAAGACAGACGCCACAGTGGCGTTGTGGCGAAGATGCCCGCCGTAAGCAGAGCCACCCACACAATGCGCTGGGTACGGCCATCCATAACTACAGTTCAATCTTCAGCACCACTGTATCCTGAGCACTTCCCGAGATCTGGTCCCGGGCAGTGAGCGTTGTTGTATAGGTCCCCACCTGCGACTCTGGGACGCGAGCGTCGAGGACAAAGGTCGCGGTTGTAAGTTTGTACGGTGTCTGGAAATCAATGCGGGAGATCGGCGAGTCGTTAAAGAAGTTTGCAGGCTTACCCTGCGCATCAACAGTGCGCGCATCGAGTACCACGTCCATCTTCCATTCATTTTCCACGCGCTTGAGAGTGGGGTAAGAAACAACGACGTCAACATGAATATGTTTCATTTGCTGACCCGAGTAAAGTTCTTTTTCGATGGTCGGTTGGGCAGAAGTGATTCTCAATGGATTCAGTACCGGTTGCGTGGTGTCCACGGGGGGCAAATTATCCGATGTCGGGATATCAACGTCTACATGATTGCCGGCGCTTGTCGTGGGCTTAACCGCCGGGCCCAACCCAATCGGAATTGCCCCAAGATTCTTATTGGTTATCCCTAGCCCCAGCTTGCGCATTACCGCAAATGCGTCTTCCGGCCGGCCGAGCGAGTGAATATTGTTGATCCCATTCGTATCACCGGGAAAGACATAATAGGCTCGGCCCGCATCTTCCACCTTAATCAAGATCCTTCCGCTTAATCGCTGAGGGACATAGGTTCCGCCAATCGATCCCCAGGAATCAAAATCTCGATTAGTAACGCCCAACCCCAACGTGCGCATGAGGGCAAACGCATCAGTCGGTCGGCCAAGGTAATACCGCTTGAGATCAACGGGGTTCACATACCACGCTTCACCCTTGACTTCTACTTGCAGCAGTATCCTGCCGCTTAATTTTTGAGCAAGCGTTGGCGCGGCAACGATTTGACGACTGTAGAGCGCTGCACCAAGAAAAACGAAAAATGCGATGACTATAGATCGTTGCATATACGTTCATTGAATCACACCGTAAGCCTCATTGCAAGGCAAAAAACAATACCCCCTTCCACAAGCTCAAGGGGGTATTGGTTAACGGTGCGTTCGCGCTCTATTAGTGCAGGAATGCCCGTTTACCAGTAAATACCATGGCAATATTGTATTCATTACACGCCTCGATCACTTCCTGGTCTTTGATTGATCCTCCTGGTTGGATAATAGCACTGATCCCTGCTCTGGCGATAGCGTCAATCGAATCGCGAAACGGGAAGAATGCGTCCGAGGCAAGCACCGCGCCTGTTGCGCCCTGCCCGGCTTTTGCAATGGCTACATGGGTGGAATCCACGCGCGACATTTGGCCGGCGCCCACTCCCAAGGTCACTCCCCCTTTGGCAACAACAATGGTATTGGATTTTACAAACTTTGCGACCGTCCAAGCAAACAGGAGATCGTGAATTTGCTCTGGTGTCGGGGATATTTTCGTGACGATCGATAAGTCACTGGGGGTCAGTGTGTACGGCGCGCGATTATGGACCAGTACCCCCCCGACCACTTGCCGCAGTTCCAGCGCATCGATTGCAGGAGTCATGAGACCGGTTGCTAGAACGCGGACATTGGGCTTGCCGGCGAACACAGTTAATGCCTCGGGGTCGATCTCCGGGGCCAGGACAATCTCGACAAACACTTTGGAAAGATCCCCCGCAATTTCTTTGGTGCATTTCCTATTCAGTGCCACAATCCCCCCAAACGCCGAAAGTCGATCGGCATTATACGCACGGCGGAATGCACTCGTGATGTCCTTATCCACGGCCACACCGCAGGGATTGGTGTGTTTGACAATAACCGCGGCAGGCGCAGGAAACTCTCGCACACAACGGAAGGCCGCGTCGGCATCCATTACATTATTGTACGATAGTTTCTTCCCTTGTAAAATTCGTGCATCCACCACACTGGTTTCAGTCGAGATCGGGTCGCGGTACAGTGCTCCGATCTGATGCGGGTTTTCCCCATAGCGCATTTGGTCCACTTTTGTCCAGCCGATGGTCAGCTGCTGTACCAAGGAGTCTTGCCCCGCCATGGGCCAGCTGAAGTATCGGCCAATCAGTGAGTCATAATACGCTGTATGCTGGAAGGCCTTGACCATCAAACTCTTGCGGAGATCTGCCGAAATGCTCCCATGTTCTACCAGCTCGGCTAACACTCGATCGTAATCAATTGGATCTACAACCACCGCAACGTATTTCCAATTTTTTGCCGCTGCCCGGATCATGGTGGGCCCGCCAATATCAATATTCTCAATGGCCTGTTCTTGCGTGACCCCAGGCTTTTTAATCACTTGCCCAAATGGGTACAGATTAACCACCACTAGATCAATCGGTTCGATCTCGTGTGCCTTCATATCTTCGGCATCCACATCACGCCGAGCAAGCAGACCCCCCAGCACTTTGGGGTGCAGAGTTTTGAGCCGACCACCCATCATCTCTGGCATGCCAGTGACATCTGCGACGGCCCGGACCAAAACTCCGCGCTCGGCCAAGAGCTCGGCCGTACCGCCGGTGGAAACAATCTCAATCCCATGGGCCGACAGTTGCTTTGCAAAATCCACGATACCGGTTTTGTCGGAAACAGAAAGGAGAGCGCGTTTCATATTTATTGGGCAAGGTAAGCGAGATAAGTAAAATAAGTAAATTAAACCCTATTCTTGTAGCTTATCTTGCTTTAAGTAACGGGATCAAAGTGAACAAATTCACGAATCTGATTGTATCGATTCAAAATATCATCCCAGGTAATATCAATGAGTCCATCAACACTAAACTTCTCCACGCAATAGGCCCCCATCACGGTGCCCATGATCATGGCTTGTTTAAGGGTAGTGTCGTCGTGTTTGCCAACTTTTGCAAGATGGCCTACAAATCCACCAGCAAATGAGTCACCGGCTCCGGTCGGGTCGACAGCCATCTCTACAGGAAATGACGGGGAGTAAAAATACAATCCTTTGTTCATAATGAGAGCGCCATGCTCTCCTTTTTTAATAATCACGGTGTGTGGGCCCATGGAGTGAACTTTTTTGGCGGCGGCCACGAGGTTACGCTGCCCGGTAAGCATTTGCGCTTCGGAGTCGTTGAGCATGAGGATGTCGACGCGCTTTAAAAGCCGCATCAAATCATCTTTGGCGATTTGAATCCACAAATTCATTGTATCGCAAATCACGAGTTTTGGATTCTTTACTTGATTTAATACATGCTCTTGGAGCTTGGGTCCGGTGTTTGCTAAAAACACATATTCCGATTGTTGGTACGACTCTGGTACTGTAGGATAAAAATTTTCAATGACATTGAGTTCAGTAAACAATGTATCGCGGGTGTTTAAATCTTCGTGGTACTTGCCGCCCCATCGGAAGGTTTTGCCATCGAGGATATGCATGCCGTCGAAATTTACATTCCGTTTTTTTAAAAAATCGATGTTTACCATGGGGAAATCTTTGCCGACAACCCCCACAAGATGCACCGTTGAAAAGTGACTGGCCGCGGCCGCAAAAAAGAGTGCGGAGCCGCCCAGGCCATCTTCCGATTTGCCGGAGGGGGTTTCGACCGTATCAAGAGCAACGGTGCCGACGACGAGAATGCTCATAGATTCGTTTATTAATTTATTGGTTTATTATTTTGGATAAAGTAATTAGGTTCCCATACTTATGCCGAGGAATGAACCTGCCTTGTTTACAAAGGGTTTGCAAACATTTCTTCTCTCATCTTGCCAACGTCTATCGCTTGCATCTCGCTTAACTCCTTCCCTTCCAAACTCCGAAGATAAATCTTCTGCACAAATTTCGGCATCGAACCCCAAAGATCCTTTGCCTGCTCAAGAGTGAGGGTCTGGACGCTTCCAATTTTCTTTCGACACTGCGGCGACTTACATTTACACTCCAGTGACCATCGGGGGTTCGCTTCTAACGTAGAGTAATCCGCCGTCAGTTCCTCACCGGCGCTAATGTCGCGCAAACTTTTAAACATGTATGACCCGACACGCCCAACATTGGGATTACAAGAATGGTTGAGATAGCGCAGCGGATTATCAGGGTCCGGATTTAACCAATCGTGGAAGACTTGCCCGGATGCCGAAGTGTGGGACAACACGCAGATGGCATTGGGGGAAGAATCTGTAGGGCACGCGACCGCTCCACCACTGTCGGGATCAAAACAGGAATCGCCCCGTTCATCCATGGTATACCGGGTGCCATGCGCACAAAAAACAACTCCATTAGCCGCGATGGCTTCTTTCGCAAAAATACCTTTTCCTTTTTCACCAGCAACGTCAACTCGAACCCGATTTGTTTGGTTCTCGACGAGCAAATCACGAGGGGGCTCGAAAACCTTCCCCATGAAGACATTTTGATACCGGGCGGGGCGCGGAGAACGCCGATAGTAAATACCTTCGGGCGGTGGGACATCCCTGGATTTGAGCGGTTGCTCTAAACTCATACAATATTCTTCTCGTATCCCTTGAGAGATTCAACAAACGCCTCCCCCTCGAGTTTTTGGACTTTGACTTTGAGGGTATCCACCGTGTCCTCAGGCTCTACCAGACAACTCTTCTGGAGAACAATACGCCCGCTATCGACCCCCTCGTAGACTTCGTGGATGGTGCAGCCGGTTTTGGTTTCCCCGGCATCCAGCACCGCTTGGTGGACGTTGAAATCCATCCCACCGGCAAATTTTGGTAAGAGCGATGGGTGCACATTCCAAATCTTGCCTTTCCAACGGCGGACAACCTTGGGTGAGAGTATCTTCATGTATCCGATCAATAAAATCAAGTCAGGATTATATTGCTCGAGGACCTCCATAAGCTCACGATCAAACTGATCCGGAGGCTTGCCTTTGGATGCAATGCACAGCGTCGGGATCGCATATTTTTTTGCGCGCTCCAAGATATACGCATCGGACTTGTTGCTGACCACCACATCAACGGTAGCGTCGAGTGCACCAGACTTAATCGCATCAATAATAGCTTGAAGGTCGGTGCCACGCGTGGAGCCAAGGACGGCAAGATGTATCATAGTTTCTTTCGGCCCTTACGCCACAACAAGTAGCCACGGATATTGAGGACAATCAGAATGATATTGAGCACCGCGCCCGCCAGAATCCGCGCCCAGACATTGATAAAAAACCAGGCGATCTGGGAAAAAACCCCGAGCACAAACCCACTACGCGTTTTTTCGCCCAAGAGATAGATCGAGAGTGTCGTCAACACCATGGCCACCACATCAAGGCCGTAATAGGTGTTGAACCATTCGGAGAGGAGATACATAACATTACGGGCGGAGTTTGCGCATCATCGCAACGCGCTGCCCAACCAAAGCGGCAGTGCCAATGTCTTTGCGATGGAATAGCGGACCTTGAATGCGACCGATTTCATCTTCCGCCGCTTGTTCTGCTTCGCTGATTGTATTTCCAATACCCACAACCGCAATCGCACGCGACCCCAGCTCAACGATTGACCCGTCTTCTTTTTGATCCACGGCAGCATAGTAGACGCGCTCTGGATTCTTGACCGTGGATACATCAATTGTTTGATTCTTTACCGGATGGTCCGGGTACCCCTTTGGCACTGCATACTTGCATACCGTTGCCTTTTGACTCATCCGGAGTTGATCTTGTGAGAGTGTGCCTGCTATCACAGCTTGGCAAAGTTTAACGAAATCCGATTCCAAGATGGCCAATACATTTAACGATTCGGGATCGCCAAAACGCGCGTTATATTCGATGAGCTTTACGCCGTCTGCCGTTGCCATAAACCCACCATACAGGATACCTTTATATTGCGTGCCTGTTTCTTGATCGATCGCCGTCATGGTCTGCTCATTAATGTATCGCGCTTGACGGATATCCTCGGCAGTAAGGAAGGGAAGAGAAAAGTCTGCATCCGAGTAGCTGCCCATGCCGCCAGTATTTGAACCCGTATCGCCATCAAACGCGCGTTTGTGATCCTGCACGAGCGGGAAATGCGCAAGGTGCTTGCCATCGCACAAACTCATGAGTGAAAATTCCTGGCCGATGAGTTTCTCTTCGATAAGAACCCGGCCGTCGCGCGCAATGCACTCTTGGGAATAGGCGACTGCCTCATCAATCGTTGTAAAATGATCGCCGCTTACTCTGACTCCTTTGCCGCCCATCAGGCCATCCGCTTTGATCACGCACTCGCCCTTGAGCTCGTTGATCCATTCTCGCGCCGCTTCGATCGTGGAGCAAGATTTGAATTGCGCAGCGCCGGGGATCGAGTGACGACTCAATAGCCAGCGCATAAATGATTTGCTTGTTTCGATCTGCGCACACTGTTTGGTAGGGCCGACGCTGGGGATCCCCGCTGTTGCCAGCGCATCAACAACCCCCGCTTCCAATGGAGCCTCTGGGCCGATTATGGCCCAATCAATCTTGTGATCGCGCCCGTATTGCCCAATGACATTGGTGTCCGTTGTGGAATCAACATGGTAGCCAGTCGCCAGATCAACAATTCCCGGATTGTGACTGGATCCAACGCAAAAGAGATCGACACCATGACTCGATCTCTTGAGGGCTTTTGCAATGGCATGTTCACGCGCGCCACTGCCGACTATTAAAACATTCATAAAATTCTGTCATTCTCGAGCTTGACCCGAGAATCCAGAGACCAACAGGCAACGTTTACTTTCTGGATCCCCGATCAGGTCGGGGATGACAATGGTGGTTATCCGCACACTCTCCCCTGCTCCCGCTCCAACTCCAATTGATCCATCTTTTCCAGATCCACATCACCGGTGACATACCAGCCGTCTAAATACGGCATACTGGGCCGATCAATGTGGTGCTCGCCCTTGCGCGTGACAGCTTCAACCAAATCATCGATTTCTTGATAGAGGAGAATATCCGAATCAATAAATGTCTTAATTTCGTCGACGGTTTTGTGGGCAGCGATTAACTCCTCGCGGGTCGGAATATCAATACCGTAAAAATCGGGGAATTTGACAGGCGGACAGGTGCTTGCGAAATAGACCTTCCGGGCTCCGGCGTGGCGCACCATTTGGACAATCTCGCGGCTGGTGGTGCCGCGCACGATGGAGTCATCCACCAACAATACATCCTTATCTTCAATTTCAAATCGTTGCGGAGAGAGTTTGTGCATAACCGAACGGCGGCGCAATGCTTGTCCAGGCATAATGAACGTACGGCCAATAAATTGATTCTTGTAGATACCTTCCGTATACCGCACGCCCAGCTCACGGGCCATCGAGAGCGCTGCGGTGGTCGAAGTGAACGGGACAGGGATCACCACATCCGGCAGAACATCGGGGTATTTCTTCTTCCACTGCTTTGCCAAATTCTGCCCCATGCGCAACCGTGCCCGATAGACGCTCACATTGTTGATAATGGCATCCGGCCGCGCAAGGTAGACGTATTCGAAGATATCGGGAGTGAAGAGATCTTTTTTAATGCGCTTGCGCTGCATGTTGCCGTGCATGTCCACGAACACTACTTCACCAGGGGCAACATCGCCGATAAGCTCAAACCCTAATGGATAATACATGGTATTTTCGGACGAAAAGATATATTCATCCTGTGGGATAATCTCTTGCGTCGTACGTTTGCCAATGACCAGGGGCCGGATCCCATGTGGATCGCGGAACGCGATCATTCCCTTATCGGCGATCACTCCAATCACAGAATACCCCCCACTCGTCCGATCATAGACAGCGCTCACTGCTTTACAAATCGATGCAAAGAAATCCCCCTTCTCCGGCAGCGAATGGAGTTTGGCGGCAAATACATTCATGATCACTTCGAGATCTGATTGCGAATTGCAATGATATCGATCTTTCTGGGCGAGTTCCTGTTTGAGTTCATGGTAGTTCGTCAAATTGCCATTGTGCACCATTGCAATACCATAGGGGGAGCTTATAAAAAATGGCTGGGCGTTTTCGGGATCGAACGCAGAGCCATTGGTGGAATAGCGGGTATGCCCCAAGCCCATCGTTCCTTTGAGGCGCGTTATATTATTCTGATCAAAAATGTCCCGGACGAGTCCGGATCCTTTTTTAAGATGGAACTGGCCATTATAGGTTAATATGCCGGCAGCATCTTGCCCGCGCGTTTGCAAGTGCATGAGTCCGTCATAGAGCTCCGTCGCAACAGGGCGATGGGATGTAATGCCAATAATTCCGCACATAATCAGAAAACAAGGATCAATGAACAGTGAACAAAGATGCCATTCCGGGCCTGACCCGGAATCCACGATCGCTACGGCTTCGTCACGAGTGTAGCCGCCAACCCCGTATAATTCATCGGCGTCAATTGCAATAATCGTTTTTCATCCTTTTTAGGCAGCTTCAACTTTGCAATAAACGCATGGAGTGTTGTTCGGTCGATAACTTCTCCGCGTGTCAATTCTTTAAGCATTTCGTACGGGTGGTTAAATCCTTTTGCACGGAGAACGGTCTGAATCGGCTCCGCCAAAACCTCCCAATGGGCATCCAACTCCTGATGGAGCGCGGAAGGATTGATGGCCACACGGCTCATGGCGTTTATAATGTTTTGGAGTGCTAACACACTATACCCCATCGCAACGCCCTGATTGCGCAAAACCGTGCTGTCCGTGAGGTCCCGCTGCATGCGGGAAATCGGCAACTTCTCGGCCAAATGAGTGAGGATCGCGTTAGCAAGCCCGCAGTTGCCTTCGGCGTTTTCAAAAAAAATCGGGTTAATTTTATGAGGCATGGCGCTGGAGCCCACCTCGCCGGCTTTACGTTGCTGCGCAAAAATCCCCCGCGAAATGTACATCCACAGGTCGCGACAAAAGTCGATGAGAATTGTATTAACGCGGCTCATCATGTGATACTCCTCTGCTATGGAGTCGTGCGGTTCGATCTGTGTCGTAATCACGTTCGGTTGCAGTTGCAACGATACGATGAACGCTTTGGAGAATTTTTTCCAATCAAACTTCGGCAGTGCTACCGACTGCGCCCCCCAAGTCCCGGTGGCACCCGAGAATTTTCCCAATAGCGCATGCCGATCTAATTGATCCAATTGACGCTGCAAACGTTCGACGAACACCATGAATTCTTTGCCAACCGTCGTGGGTGTTGCGCTCTGGCCGTGCGTGAGCGATAGCATGGGTTGCGCCCGATGGGCCCACGCAAATTCGTGAAGCTTTTTGATTACGGATTGGAGTGCGGACAGATACACCGCCTGTTTGGCATCTTGCCACATCAACGAATAGGCGATGTTGTTGACGTCTTCGCTGGTGAGCGCAAAATGAATGAACTCTCGACGGGACTCCACTGGGGTGTTGTGGAGTTTTTCTTTGAGGAAATATTCGATGGCCTTTACGTCATGTTTTGTGGTGGATTCGATCTCCTTGATGCGTTGAGCATCCGTGAGCGTGAATTGTTCGTACAGATCGCGCACCAAGCGGGTTTCTTTGGGAGTCAACGGTTTGAGCTCAGCAACAGCCTTGGTCGCACTCAACGCAATCAAATACTCCACTTCCACGCGCACGCGGTATCGCATCAGGCCCATTTCAGAAAAAAAAGCAGCAAGCTGCTGAAGTTTTTCCTGATACCGGCCATCAAGGGGCGAAATCGCCTCCAGTGGATGCATAGAGAGGGAGACACAAAAAAACAATGCAACACTCTGTTGCAAGGTTAGTATATCAGCATTGGGTTATTGCTTCAACTGCTAGTCTTGGTAGGATGTCGTTGGCTCAAACGGCAAGCCGCAAATCGCGCGGATGTGGTTCCCAAACGGCGATGGTGTGTTATTGTGGACTGCCTGACTGCCAGCGATGCGAATCCCGGGGATGAGCTTATTTACCATCAATTGCCCATCGGCAAGAAAAAATAACTCAACCGAGAATATCCCGATAACGTCGAGCTGGGTGACAATGCTGCGAAATATTTCAAGAGCACGTTCTTGGAACGCGGCGGGTAGCGCTATCGGCCAAATCACAATCGATCCGTCGCTTCCACGCGCTCCCACAATGCTCAACTCCCGCTCAACATCAATAAGTTGTTCCCAAATCAGATCTTCACCGCCAAGGTCACCGATCGCCATCTGTGCTTGTGTGGCTGTTTCTACACGCCGCTGATCCTTCTGCTCAGGAGCAAGGCGACAACGTTTGATAATCGCCGGGTATCCAATACGCTGCTGGGCTGCGATAATGCCAGTTTTCCGGTTGACGGGTTCAAATGCAGCAGTTGGAAGACCGATGGACTGAATGAATTCCTTCTCCTCAATGCGATGTTGCGTCAGGCGCAATATTCGAGAGCTTGGGAACACCGGCACAAGTTTCTCCCATTGTTGGACGATGGCTGGGTCAGCGTTCTCCAATTCGTACGCAACGACGTCGCTCTGATCGGCGAGACGAGCAAGCGCACTAATATCATCATACGAGGCAGTAATATGCGAATCGGCGACATTAGTGGGTTGAGGGCCAAACGTGACGACAGTGAACCCTAATGCCTTTGCCGCGGTCGCCGATGAACGGACAAATGGACCATTGCCAATAAGACCAATCGTGGAGGGTGGAAGAATTGAGTTCATATTCGCCACACCCCACAGTGCCCACTAGATTGCGAGTTCGGTAATCCGTTTGATGGCCAACGCAACATTGCCCGGCTCCAGAACCGTCATGACCGGAACATTGCTGGGCATTTGGAGTGTCGATTGAATATTGACGAGCATGTCCAGTTTATCCGCAAATGGGGGGCAAGCAATCGTCACCTTGCCGGTGTTGCCGGCAACAAACCCCGATAAGGCATTCGATCGGCCAGCGATAGTAACATAGATGACGCTTTCGGATTCGTACTTCTTGAGGATTTTGAGTAATTTGCCTGCCTCTTTATGCGCGGAAGCAATGTGCTGTTCCGTTTTAATATGCACAACATTCAACGCTTCAACAATCTTATCCGCATATGCGCTATCTTTCTCCGAACCAAGTAATAAGACAACCTTCATAAAAATAAAACATTAAATCATACTTTGGTAATGTTCTTTTGAATGCGCTCTTGAATGTTGCTGCCATCAGGATATTCAAACTGTTGTCCCGTGATCGCCTCATAGAGTTGGATATATCGAGCAGAAAGTTCTACCACCAACTCATCGGGAGCTTTAGGCAATTCCTTGTCGTTATATGGATCACAATGGTCCTTGAACCACAACCGTAAAAATTCCTTGTCAATATTTTCTGGCTCCTTGCCTTCGGCAATCCGTTGTTGGAAGCTCTCCGCGATCCAATAGCGGCTAGAGTCTGGCGTGTGCACCTCGTCGATCAAAAGAATGTTGCCGTCGGCGTCTTTGCCCATTTCGTACTTTGTGTCCACCAGGATCATCCCGTGTTCGCGAGCCACCTTCTGCCCGTGCGCAAAGAGTTCCAATGCCTTCTGACTCGTGTAGTACCAATCCTCTTTGCTCATCAGAGCGCGCTCAATAATTTGAGCGGGGGTCACGTTTTCATCATGTTCATCGCTCTTGGTGCTGGGTGTGATAATAGGCGTTGCAAACGGCTGATTCTTACGCATGCCATCCGGCAACAGATTGCCGCAAAATTCACGAGACCCCTTCTGATAAGCGGTCCACACCGAGGTGCCAGTGACCCCGGTTAAATATCCCCGCACCACAAACTCGACCGGAAACACAGTACATTTTTTGGCAATAATGACGTTAGGATCTGGATATCGTACTGCGTGGTTGCGAATGATATGCCGGGTATTTTCAAACCAAAACTGCGATACCTGGTTTAAGACTTGGCCTTTAAACGGGATTGCCGCTAATATGCGATCGAATGCGGACTGACGATCGGTAGCAATGAGGATTAGTTCGTTCCCGCGCTCGTAGACATCGCGGACCTTCCCGTGCTTTACCGGGCCCAAAGATGGGATGTCTGTTTGGGTGAGGCAATTATTTAAGTTTTGCTGTATTCTGGCTCGATCAATCATAGCACCTCAATCACTGCTTCTCGTTCTTGACCAAGGGATATCAAAGAAATCGGGGTCTGCGTGGCATCAGCGATAAATTTCAAATACTCTTTCATGGTTTTCGGCAAGGATGGATATCCACCATGCACCATTGCCGACAGTTGCCCTGGAGTATAATCTGGCCAGCCCTTGAGCTCTTTATACACTGGTTTGCATTGCTCAACAACCCCTAGGTCGGTCGGGAACTCGTTAATAACACCCCCCTTGTACCGGTAACCGACCGCAATCGGAATCGTTTTGAGCCCATCCAGGACATCAATTTTCGTGATCGCAAGTGAAGTGAACCCATTAATGCGGCACGCATACCGGAGCTGTACAAGATCCACCCATCCGCACCGCCGCGGGCGGCCCGTGGTGGTGCCATATTCTTTCCCTCGTTCGCGCAGGTAATTGCCAATGGCACCCGTGTCCTCTGTTGGCAGTGGACCAGCGCCCACGCGAGAAAGATAGGCTTTAACAACGCCCAAAATTTCGTTGATGCGAGTTGGCCCGATGCCCGCACCCGTACAAACAGACCCGGCAATCGTATTGGATGAGGTCGTATGGGGGTATGCCCCATGGTCCAAATCCAGCATTACTCCTTGCGCGCCTTCAAACATGATGTTCTTGCCTCGCCCGAGCGCCTGATTGAGTTCGAGCGAAACATCGCCAACATAGGGTTTGAGCTTGCGGGCGTATCCTTGATACTGACGCATCACGGTGCCTTTGTCTAAATCGCACTGCTGTTTGTAGAGTTGCGTAAGCGCCAGTGTTTTCTTGGAAAACAGCAGTTCGAATTTTTCTTTAAACGTCCTCGGATTTAACAAATCAATCATTCGAATCCCGCTGCGATCCGCCTTGTCAGAGTAGCAGGGCCCGATCCCCCTGCCAGTAGTACCCGCTCCGAGTTTACCCTTAAACGCATCAATGGCTTTATCCAACATCACCTGGAATGGGAAGATCACATGCGCACGCTCGGAAATCAATAGATTCAATTTGCGTCCTTTTTTCTCAAACTGCTTCATCTCGTCAATCAAAACGGCGGGATCAATGACCACGCCGTTGCCGATAACGATTCGTTTTTGGGGATAGAGCACTCCGGATGGAAGGAGGTGCAATTTATGAACTTCGCCATCAACGACCACCGTGTGTCCCGCATTGTTGCCGCCTTGATAGCGTACAACGTAGTCGTATGCGGTCGCCAAGTAGTCCGTTATCTTTCCCTTGCCCTCATCGCCCCATTGCGCGCCGATGATCACGATTGTTTTACCGCTCTTGTTCATAAGAAGAAAGACATGATAAAACCCGCTTTTGGCGGGACAAGTATCCTCAACGGACTATAGCATGACTCGTTCAGCTTTACCAGATGTGGGCAAAGTGATCACCATAGAGACCATCCGCTCACTCTCTTGCTCATCATCAAGAAGATCCCTTATCCCATCGAGATACGGGACGATCTTTTCGAAAATCGTACACAATCTTTTTCATGCTCGGGAATGCAAAACGTCCGACGGGCACCTTTTTTACTGAATGCCATTCAATCGCGCTCACATCATCCGCGGCTTTCATCTTCCTCGCTTCGCTATCAGATAGCTCGCCAAAAAAAGCTGAACTGATGACATGATAATTAATACTGTTGTAGAGGTATCGATCAGGATATGAGGCAATGTATCGAATTTTTTTCAGCGCGACACCAAGTTCTTCTTTAAGCTCTCGCACGATCCCCTGTTCGGCCGATTCGCCTTGCTCCAAAAACCCACCGGGTAAATCCAAATATCCTTTTCGCGGGTCTCGGCCGCGGACGACAAACAGGAGCTGATTGCGATTGTTAGTAAGGAGCGCCAGCGCGCACGGGGCAGGGTTAATATAAAAATGGAACCCGCACGGGCACTCAAATAACTTACTGCCCTTGAGCGTAATCGGCTTGCGGCATTGCGGGCAGAAACGGAACATAACAAAAGAATTTTCAATATCCAATTTTCAATTTCCAATGAACGTACGGACCCGTGAAGTATTAATTTTGAACCGAGGACCGTTTGAAGCCAATCCCGACACGCTGCTGTTGATGCTGGATGATGCGTGTCGGGATGATGCCTTTGGCAGGCAAGTCCCGCAGGCCAAAATTAATATTTTACGGGTTCGTACTAATGCCCTACCCCAACCCAACCATGGTCCGTAATATCTCCGCCGCCCACTGGTACACATTATGCTGTTTGAGGACTTCCCGCATCTTTTTCATGCGCCGCATCTCTTCGGCTTTGGGGCATTCGAGTGACCATTTGATGACATCCGCGACTTGTTCCACGTCATAGGGATTCACCACCATTGCTTCTTTGAGCTCACGCGATACGCCCGCAAATTGACTCACGACCAATACCCCGCGTTCATCATCGTGGGCGGCGACATATTCTTTGGCCACCAAATTCATCCCGTCGTGGAGCGACGTAATCAAACAGACATCGGCCGCCTTATAAAGTTGATTCAATTGCTCATGCGTATGGCGGTGCTTCAGGAAGACAATGGGCTTCCACCGGGCGCTGCGCAATTGAGCATTAATGCGCTCGACTTCTGATGTAATCTGCTCATCAAGTTGTCGATATGACTCAATCTTTTCGCGGCTGCTCGGGGCAATTTGGACAAACGTGACTTGCTCCTTATACGCGGGATATTTTTCAAAAAAGAGTTCAATAGCGCGTAGCTTCTCAACAAGCCCTTTGATGTAATCGATACGGTCCACCCCCAATACGATATGCGGCGTATGGATATCGAATGCTTCACGCACGTCCGTTGATGACCGCGGGGTCGTTGGGTCCGCGATCATGTTGGCATCCCCATTCGGGAATGCAATGCTAATCGGGAAGGACTTGACCATGGTAGTGTGATGCGATCGCTGCACTTCGAATTGCTCCCAGTCAATCAAGGCCTCCATGGTGCGGCCGACCGTGTCAATAAAATTATTGCAATGGAGTTGGGTGTGGAATCCCAAAAGATCAGCACCCAGCATCCCATCCAAGATTTCGCTGCGATACGGACAAATACTAAACGCTTCCGAGTTCGGCCAGGGAATGTGCCAGAATAGGGCCACTACCGCATCGCGCCGCTGCTTCTTAATCATGCGCGGGACCAGCGCAAGGAGGTAGTCCTGTACAAAAATCAACGGGTGTTGGACATCCTTGATCTCTTGGAGCACGGCATTGGCGAATTGTTGATTGACCCGCTGGTAAGCTTCCCAATCCTCCTTGCGGAAGATGGGGCGAACGTGCGCGTTATGGCAGAGCGGCCATACGCCTTCATTGGAGAAACCAAAATAATATCCTTGTTCATCTTGCGGATTCAACCAGATGCGACGCAACGTGTACCGAGGATCATCAGGCGGGACGGCCACATGGTCCTTCGCATCGACCGTTTGGCGATCCGCATCGCCGCTGCCATGCGCCACCCAGAGTCCGCCGCAGGATCGCATGAGCGGCTCAATGGCGGTGGCCATACCGCTGGCCGGAAAGTAATACTGGAGCTGTCCGCCGCTTTTGGTATGGATATAGGGTTCGCGGTTAGAAACGACGACGAGCATTCGGTCCTTGAGGACCTCCTTGGCCATTTCGCTCAACCGATCCCCTGTCCACGGCGAATCGATTTTTTCCATCCGCAAACGCGCTTCGATCTCTGCACGCCCACGGGCGTCAGCGAGGTGGCTGCGAATATGCATGATTTCCCGGATAAGGGGGCGGAAGAACGGAATCCGCGGGAGTCGTAAGGGCGCCGCATCGCCGCTCTCCAGCCGAGCGGATTTGAGTTGTGTCGTCAGTCGGCTGATCGGCCGGTACAAGAACCATCGAATAAACAGAAGGAGGGCTAATACGGATGCCAGAACCTTCAAAAAAAGTCGTAAAAAATTCTCTCGCCAAATGTTCCATGGCTCTTGTTTGATATAATCGGCCTGCTGCAAAATTGCCACGGCCCCACTCACGCGCTGTTCATCATGAAGCGGCAATGCCAGCGCATAAAAATCGCGCCCCTCGACGGAGAATGTTCGACTCTGCTCCTGATCGATATCGAGCGCTCGGCCGACCAGGGCTGCTAATTCCGTTGTACTATGTTTAGGATCGGAAACAGCGATCACCGCGGCATGGGAATCAAAGACGACAATACCGCCGACACGCTCACGCTCGGCAAGACGTTTGACAGAACGATCCACTGTGGCAATAAAATTATTCGCAACATTGACTTCAACCGCCTCACGCACCGCACGCGCGAGCAATTTGGTGCGAGCGGTCAAGTCATTCTGTAACTGCTGCTGCTCTTGGGTTGCCTGCCAATAGGTCCACGACGCAACACCGACAGCGATAATCACCATCAATGAAGCGATAAAAGAAAGAAAATGTTTCATAGAGACAACGGTTGTAGGGTACACCCGTTGGGGCGTGGAATCAACTGAATTTGACATTGTGATGACCATGAGTCTATACTTCCAGCTACCTTACAAATCCATGCAGTTCCCGCCATTATTTTTGTTTATCAAAATTTAGGCGGGTCGGTTGGGGAAGCGGGTGCAAATCCCGCGCTGTGCCGCAACTGTAACTCGATATTTTCGGTTAAATTCTGGTCAAGTCACCGCCGCTAGCGGGACTCCGCACGCTGCGGTGGCCAGGATGACCAAAATGTCGGGAAGTCAGGGTACCAACTAACTGCTTTAGCCGATATGGCCTTCCTCTTCGAGCAAAGAGGGGCGACGTCTTGCGCATTGCACCACGACCGCCTCTTTCTTTTTGGAGGCGGTCGTATTGTTCTCTGCTATGCGAAGAGTGCGTATCATTCTAGCGGCACTGCTGATGGTGCTGCCGCCATTATCTGCTCTTGCCCAATACAAGAGTGGCACCGCGCAAGACTACCTTGCCGCGCATGCCGATAATCCTTGGAGCACTATGGCATTATCGGTGCTCGGCGCCGGTTCAATTCCAACAGATCACCTCACATCCATCCAAGGCACCAAGGCCATCGATTATGAGGGCCCGATCTTGGCCATAACCGCGCTTGGCAAGGACCCACGGACATTCGGCGCAACCGACTACGTTGCTAAACTCAAGTCATTCCATACCGAAAATCAAATCGGCGATCCTGCAACGCTCAACGACGATATCTTCGGTCTGTTGGCGCTCGTTTCCGCCGGCGAGCCGATGACTGACGAGGCGCTTTCCGATGCCAAGACATTTATCCTTGCTCATCAACAACCCAATGGCGGATGGGGATTTTCCACGGGTGGTGGTACGGATAGCAATAGCACGGCATCGGCCATTGTGGCGCTCATAGCCGGCGGCACCAATAAGACCAATGCGGTTCTCCAAAACGCTTTATCCTATCTCAAGACCGCGCAAAATGCTGACGGCGGATTCACCTACGATCCGCAAAGCCAATACGGTACGGCTTCGGATGCTTCATCAACGGCGTGGGTGCTGTGGGCCCTCAATGCGGCCGGAATCAACGCCACTGATTGGACGAAAGACGGGGAATCTCCAGTCGATTATTTAGAATCGACTCAAACCCCGCAAGGGTATTTTGCCTATCAATCGGGGACGCCAGAGGATTCATTTTCGGCGGCAACAACCGCGTATGCCGTGATTGCACTACAAGGGAAAACGCTGCCCCTGGCAATCTTGCCAACGGTCGAGAAGCAATTCCCGTTCCGCATTGAAGGGAAAACCACCCAGATCTGTGAAGGAAAAACTCAAGGACCCACCGCATTGGATATTGTTAAGAATGCGAGTACGCTCTGCGCCTTCACGTACCATGTCCAAACAACGAGTTTTGGGCCCTATCTTGACCAGATTGCGGACGATACCGCACAGGGACTGATTGGATGGTTGTACCTTGTTAATGACACCAGTGGTTCTGTCGGGGCGGGAGAATACCAGGTTCAGGCGACAGACACCGTGGTTTGGTACTACGGCGATTATCAATGGAAACCGACGCGACTGTCACTGTCGGCAACCTCGGCATCATCGGGCGGATCGCTCAAAGCAACCGTAGAATCATTCGCGGACAATGTGTGGGCTCCGCTGAAGGACGCAACAATCCACGTGGGAACAGCCACCGTGACCACCGCGGAAGATGGGACGGCCAATGTCAGTGGGAGCGATGGGTACTATAAAATTTTTGCCGAAAAAGAAGGCTTCATTCGCAGTAATGCGATGACGGTCAAGATCGGCGAGCCAACCAGCGGCGCCGTTGGCCTTTCTGCGACCATTGATGCTCCGGCTGCCGCAGTCCCAGAGTCGACCGTCTCCTTTAGCGTAACGCCAACAGCCATTGAATTTGGCACGCTCAAACCGGGGGTTGCCGCAGAAAAAAATATTTCAATAAAAAATGGCGGGACATCAACAATAACGGTCGCTACGATGGTAAGCGGGAACGCGCTGTTCACCGATAATATTGCCGTAACAGGCGTGGGGTGGAGGAACTTCCAAAAAGCGGTGGGATCAAATCAAACGCAGTCCGTTGCGGTCCGGTTGAATGTACCGTCGGGATACTCTGGGGGAGGAGGGAAAAAATCCGGTTCTATAACCTTCTGGGCAATTCCCCAATAATTCTATGCGGTCATTCCTTTTTACTCTGCTGATACTTTTGCCTCTTTCTGCATCCGCCTCTGGCATGCAGATCTCTCCGGATCGGTTGGAATTTGTACTCCCGATCGGGCAGGAGCAGCAAAAAGAGCTGGTGGTCGTCAACCCTACGGCAGATGTCCAATTATTCGAGGTATCACTGGATGATGCCGTCGGATCCATGAGCGTCCAGCCAAAGAGTTTTACGTTAGAATCAGGGGCCCGCAAAAATCTTACGGTCCGTGTTGATGCCAATGGGCTGCCTTCTGGAGTATCTTCGACAAACCTCTCGGTGGTCTCCCGGCTCATGAGTGATGCACAAGTCCAAGTGAACACGGGTGTCAAAATCCCGGTGACGATACGGACGACACCGATAGAGCCGCGGGATCGTTCGAAGGCTCTGGGGATCCTCCTGGCTGCCGGAATCGGGGCAGCAGTGGCGATGCTGGCGTGGGATTCGCAGCGTTTGAGCTCGATGCGAACGGCAATGGCGGACCGATTTTGGAAAACGAATGATGTCGTTGCACTCGAACCAGAACCGGTGGAATCTGAAAAAATTACTCCTCCAATAACTCTACCGGATGCGGATCCGTAAGATGCGCTCGTAATTGAGCAAGGGTTTTGTCCAACACCGGATGTTGGACATCCGGCGCTATTTCGGCCAGTGGCACGAGCACGAACGCGCGCTCATGCATTCGGGGGTGCGGGACGATAAGACCCGGTTCGTTGATTACCTGGTCATCGTACAGGAGAATATCCAGATCAATCGTCCGCGGACCATCGCGGAAGGGGGTCTTCTTGCCGAACCGATGTTCAATGCCCTGCAGCCGAGTGATAAATTCACGGGGGGTACAATCGGTTTTGAGCTCAACAACTCCATTGACAAACCATGGTTGATCCTCATATCCCACCGGCGCGGTTTTGTACCACGACGACCGGGCCGATACAGTTCCAAACTCGGCGAACAATTCTACCGCCGCCTCCAGTGTGGCTTTCGAGTTTCCAACATTCGAACCGAGTCCGATGTAAGCTTTTGACATACCAAACTTTGAACAATGACCCCCTCATGAACCTCGGGGGAATACTGATTTTTGAGCCGAGCACTGTTCGAAGCCAATCCCGGCCAGCTGTGGACGATTGTGGTTGGGGCTGGACGGGATGGTCCCGATGGCCACCGGGAGACAAGTTTCTCGGCCAAAAAGCAGTATTCTCCGAGATTCTTGGGTTGTTAGAGTATCGAACTAACGACTCCTCGTAATTTCCACCCCAACATCCTTGCTCTTCCACTGCCCCGCCACCTGGGGCTTGCCAACTCTCACCGTCACGGCCTGGATCCGAGTGTCTGCAAGAACCCGATCCGCAATCTCTTGAGCTAACTCTTCAACCAACGTCCACGGCCGGGATGCGCACACCTCCATCACAGTGTGTCGAAGATTGCTATAATCAATGGTCTGGGCCAGCTGCACGCTCTTGGCCGCAGAGCGCGTGTCCATACTCACCTCGACATCCACACTGACATCTTGAGGCGCCGTGCGCTCTTGCTGGCTGATCCCAATATAGCAGGAGGTTACAAGGCCCCGTAAAAAAATAGTGTCGCTGAGTGCACCTGCAATGGCAGAGGACACTTGTACGGCGCGGCGGGCGGCCTTCACATCATGGACGCGCACGATATCTGCGCCATTAAACACCGCGATGGCAATCGATGCAAGCGTCCCTTCCAAGCGTTCAGTCGTTGGCAACCCCCCAGTCAACGCCCCAATAAAAGATTTCCTCGATGTTCCGACCAACAGCGAGCATCCTAAATCTTTGAACGCGCCAAGATTTTTGAGAATGATGAGATTGTGCTCCAAGGTTTTGCCAAACCCAATGCCGGGATCAATGGTAATATCCGTAATACCCGCTGCTCGGGCTGCCGCGATTCGCGTGCGGAAGAATTCTTTAATCTCCTCCACCACGTTCGTATACTGCGGTTCTTTTTGCATTGTCTTTGGACTCCCTTGCATGTGCATGATAATAACCGGCGCCTTGGCAGCAACGGCAACGGCCACCATCCGTGGATCGCGCAATCCACTGATGTCGTTGATAATCGTCGCCCCATGCGCAAGTGCAAGCCGCGCCACCTCGGGCTTGGTGGTATCAATGGAGATTGGAACAGTGATGCCCTTGGCGAGCGCGTCAATCACCGGGATCACTCGAGCAATTTCGTCTTTCACAGAAACGGGCTCAGATCCCGGCTGCGAGCTTTCGCCACCAACATCAACGATATCGGCGCCATCAGCAACCATTTGCCGGGCGTGCGCCAAAGCGGCAGTAGAGTCCAAAAATTGTCCGCCGTCTGAAAATGAATCGGGGGTGACATTGAGCACCCCCAT
>JACRJV010000027.1 GCA_016215325.1 Candidatus Uhrbacteria bacterium | reverse complement strand
GTTGAGTACTACGAGCGTCTTGGTAAAGTCAAGATTCTGCCCGAATGGTAATATCTTCGATGCTTCTATTTAAGTTTCGAGTTCTGCGCCAAAGCCGAACGCCATAAAACCTTAGGTATCATCGTCTTCCCCCTCCACATCCGCATCCCCTTCATCCCACGACTTTTCGGGGGGCGCTCCGTCTTCTGTCAAATCCTTCCAATAATCGTCATTCTTGATAAGGATCTTTCTGGTCAATTCGTCCAATCCTTTTTTATCAAGATACTGCTGCCAGCGGCGCTTCTTGCGCTCCGGAGGCTCTGATTTCCAGTCCCCCCATGTATGCTTCCAATTCGGCGGCGGGTAATCCCGTTTATGCTGATTGAACGTTAATTGATCTTGCATTTCGGAATAACTCGGTTGATCCTCTTTGGCCGGGCGATTGCGCGCCTCGCGCTCTTGACGGTCGCGTTCTTCCTTGTCTTGCCTGTCTTTTTCGCCTTGAGCATTGGCATTGGCTTGCTGACGCGCTTTGCGTGCGATGATCTCACGCTGTTTTTCCGCTTCCTCCGCCTCTGCTGGCGACGGGCCCCCAACCCCTTCTTCTCCCGCCTCATGACGACGCATACCAGCGGTGCTTTGCTCTTCATCGCTACTGTGCTTTGCGACCGCATCCGGGTCACGATCTTCAATTTCTTCCCCAACATTGGCACCACCGCGTACACGAGAAACTAACTTACCGTCCTTTTCCTTCAACTTTCCTTGTTGCTTGAGTTTCTCTTGTTCTCTCTCACGCCATTCCTTACCACGAACATCCACATCCAGGTCAAGCACGACCCGTTCTAATCCTAAATAATCACGGTAGACATCAAGACGTTTTTGGACAATCTTCAAGACCTCCCCATTGCGGGCTTGTTCAATACCAGAACGGTTGAGCAGTGCCGACATCAACAAATCTTGGTATTGCATCGCTTCACTCAATCGTGTAATAACAACAGAGTTCTCACTGATCCCTTCTTTGCTGTCAGGGTCCAATTCCACCCCCACGATACGGGAAGCACGGGCTTGGAACCGACGGCTGCGCGCCATAGCCACGGCCGTGCCAGGCAATAGTGCTTCCAACAAATACCGACCGACAGAATTAATAGTGGTAAATTGGCTCTTTACCGTTAGTTTGTCCCAATTGTCCCCGACAACGCTCCGGAGCCCGATGTCGTCGCGATGATCCAGTGTGTATAAATACGCATCCACATCATCGAGGAGGTCAAGTTGATGCTCGCGTTGCGCCGGTATCTTTTCCAATTCTTTCTGCAGCGTTGCTTTTTTCTTATCATCATGTTCAATGGCAATCGTATTGGGGAGTTCTTGCTCTGATGTCTCTAATTTTTTCAACTCTCGCTCGATCGTCCGCTTTTCTCCCTCTGCTTGATCACGGAACATGGCCTTAAAGTCTGCCAAAATCAATTCCGGCGTCGCACCGATTTTCTGATCCATGAGCACGGCCGGCTCGATGGCACCAGCCCATTTTTCGGCCTCACCACGATTCATACGGTACGCGCAGTTGCCTGCGTAATTTTGGGCAGCCATATCCCACATCTTGTCGCGCGCGAGCCGTTCAGCGAACCCTTCGATGTATTGTCGTTTCTTTTCAGGATCCGTGATCGCCTCGGGTACCCCAGGCACAAACTGCTTAAAAAATTCAACCGTCTCTTTATCTACACTCTTTCCCCCGGTAATCAGCATGCGGTACACCATATAATCCCGGCCTTCCTTCATGTGGTGGCCAGGGATATCTTCGGGGGGTTTATTATCATCACTGCCCGCTTCCCACCACTTATTCCACTCCCCATTGGGATAACTTTTCTTGTACAGCAGCACCTCGTCAAACCAAACTACTTTCCCCAAACGATAATTCCGGTCGGCGATGCCCATTTGCCGCGGTTTGGCCACGCCTTCTACGCTCGTCACATGGCTCATGGCCATTTCTCGTTGGACGGAATCGTCGATATTCCCCCACATTTGTTCGCGCAACCAGGTGGCATAGGTGAGGGCATTGTGCAGCCCCACAAACGAGCCGCGTTCGTGCTGCTTACGGACCCATTCCATGTAGATGGCCTCCTCTTTTTTCTCCCAATCAAACCGGGCTGTTGGCTTCATTCCCGCATGTCCATGTCCGCCGCCATGGCCGTGTTCATCGTGGTGTTGCTCCGCAACGTTCGCTGCACCGCCCGCGACCGCTGCGTGAGGATCTCGGTGTTCTTGCGGGTTGTGAGTTTGGGTGGCGGGAGGCATACGATTGACAAATCAATTTATTGATTTATTGGTGTGTTGATTGGTACGTCATCCTGAGGCTTTGCCGAAGGATCTTTTTGCTGATCGCCGATTCATCGCGTTATTCACAATGACGATCGATAGATCCTTCGCTACGGCTCAGGATGAAAGAACGTGCTCAGCATGACGAACGATTACGAAGCGGAATACAACTTCTTTTTCAATTCTGCATGCAGTTCCTTTATTGCTCCAAAATCGAATAATTGTTCCTTCAGCACCTTGTCATTGCTTACATCAACCTCTATGCCCCGAACCTCCACAACCGACCGTGCTCCGCGCGACACTTCGCGCCGCAGTGCCGCAATCATATTCTTGAGCGAATACTTCCAATCTAATCCTCCCATGATCGTCTGCGCTTTGGCCCACCCTTGGATGGTGGTTGGATTTTTATTGACCGCATCAAACTCTTCTAACTCGACGCGATGAATGTCTCCTTTGCCGCGCTGAGCAATATCGACGACGCGTTCTTTGCAGTCTTGTGTGACCTGCTGTACGACATCAATTATCTCCGCATCTCCGTGGGCCCCACTGCTGGCCTCCAGTTTTATCTTTTCCGCCTCGCTCAACACAAACAATTCCGTGAGCAAATGCCGTTGGTCGCGCTCTGATACGGGTTTGCCGTCCGCCCCAACCATTGTACCATCTGGCCCGGGTGCTGTCTTGAGCTTTATAACGGATTTCTGGTACAAGGGGTGCAGCCGCAATTGTTCTGGAGTTCTTTTGGTATACCGGACGGTGCCATCGGCGCTGGCCATTGCCTCAATCATCTCCATAGACCGATGGGCGACATTTCTGCGGACAATATCCAATGTCTTGGACTTTGTCTCCGCAGTCAAGCGATCGGTTTCGCTCATCACGTCGATAAACGATTGTCCGAATTGTTCGTAAAACGCTTTTGCAAAATCATCACCCCAGTTTTGGAAGCCGGCGACCCGCGCATAGGCAGAAGCCCGCGCCATGTTGCCGGAGCGCACGTTGGCAATACAGTGGTGGGCGAACTCCGAAGGATCCAAGTTGGCCGCCATGATCCGGCTCACTTCGTGGTTGATGAGCTCCTCTTCGGCAATGGTCTCCGCAAGCCCGGTATGCCCTTTCCAAAACTCGGTGTGGGACAAATCTTCGAGTTTCTTTGTTACTTTATCCAGAAAATTGCCTTCAGAGGTTTGCATATGTAGATCACTTCAACCCCAACTTTCTCAAGATTGCTTTGTGGACTTCTTCGATCAGATTGCGGTCTATGACCGTCGTACTTCCTTCCTTGAGGTCAATCCTGTTGCCTCCAACCTGCACGCTGGGATCAGTGGGATGGTTCTTCCGTAACTGCCGTAATATTGCCTTCAGGGTATATTCTGGGTTTTGCGAATTGGGGAGCTCGTGTTCTGTCCACTTGTCGGCGGTCATTACACCACTGACGCCGGGATTGAGTTTAAGACTTGCACCGCCGCCTTCCTCTGCCACCGCTTCCTTCGAGATCTTGCGTCCATGGTCGGCAACGGACTTGATTTGATCTTTGTAGTCACTGAAGAGTTGCTCAATCGCGTCGATGGTTTCCAATTCTGCCTCGGTCATCTTGGCTCCCGCCTGCTTCTTCTTTAACAAATTATCATGGTCAATCTGTAATTCACGAATTTGTTGATACTGGGCTCTCTTTGCCTGCCCTTTCTCTTTCCCTTCTTTATCCTCATGATCCTCCCACACGACATTCCCTTTTTCATCTTTTTTGGTAAATCGATTTTTGTATTGTTTATAGGCATCCGTGCCTTGCGCGTTGCCCCGCGCCTGCGCACTGGCAGAATTACCCCACGCCGCCGCCTCATTGGGTTTTGCCGCATGGGCGGCGTCGGCTAATCCTTTCGCATCGGCCAATCCTTCGATTTTCTTGGGCGCAACGCCAGCCTTATTCCGGCGGAAGATGTCCAGCGTCTTTGCCTTAGATTCTGCGCTCAAACGATCGGTTTCGCTCAACGCATCGGTAAATGACATGCCAAATTGCGTGTACAAGGCATTCGCCACATCATCGCCCCAGTTTTGGAAGCCCGCCACGCGCGCATAGGCCGATGCGCGCGCAAAGTTGCCAGACTTCATATTTTCGTACATATGTCCGGCAAAACTCGACGGGTCAAGGTCAGAGGCGTTAATCTGACTTACCTCGTGGTTGATAAGTTCTTCTTCTGCAATAGTTTCGGCCAAGCCCGCATGTCCTTTCCAAAGTTCAAGATCCTTCCAACTATCAATGCCTTTCGCGACTTGACTCATTGCGTTATCGCCGACAATCTCTTTTTCCCCTTTCTCATTCACACGATACCCGATTTGCGATGCCCCGAGTTTTTGCCCGGTGGTACGCTTTTTCTTCTCACCATTCTCTTCATACTCCTCCATGATATTCCCTTGGCCATCTACCTCAACACCACGAACCCGGGTTAACAATTTTGCAAGATTCTGTGGATTCAGCGGCTGAAATTTAGTCCCGCCCAAGCCAAGGTTCATTCGTTTATCAATCGTATTCTGAATCATCCCCGTTGCCTTGGTAAACTTCTGTTTCTTCTCCTCTTCCATATACCCTTCGTATCCCTTCTTGAGTGCGGTCGGGCTCAAATAGGCCAAATACCGCCGTATATCTCCATGGGATGCTTGGCCCGCCAGCGTACGGTCCACCCAGTTGAACGCACCGCCCCCGACAAAATTCGCCGGCGCAGACCATGCCGTCGTGCCCCAACTGTTGATTTTGCCGGCCCATTCGCCCACTTGCTTGGCCCCGGCAGAACCCACCTCTTGGGCAACCATCATGCCGACGGTCAACAAGGTAAACGAAAGCAAGACGTTCAAAAACTTGAGCAGATCAAAATGCCCAACAAAAACACTTTGGAGCGCTTCCGTCTGCCCTGGATTGAGCCCCTGGATGATCCCCGCGAGGGTCGTCTCACTCGAAAGCCCTAATGATTGTTTGAATGTGGAATAAAACCCGCCGCTTTTCAACATTCCATTCGTATCATCATAGACAAGTGTTTGATTCACATACAGCGCTAACCACAAAAAGAACGCAAGCACAGGACCTACGATCACGTTATTGGCAAACTCTTTCCACCACCGGCTGGAATACTCTTCGCCTTGCGGGAACGTAGAAAGGAAGAACGCCAGCGGCGAGAGCATCACCAGCACCCACAGCGCTACAATGCGGAACGCGAGCATCCCCAGCATCGTAAACAGCATCGAGACGCCGGTCACCAGATACATAAAACTCATGATCTCTGCCGCGACCACCAACATGGGGCCCTCATAGCCTAAATTATTGAAAAATTGCCAGAACGAATCAATCGCAAATCGTATCTGATCATGCCCCACCGCGAACATTGCTTGGAAATTCCCCACGCCGTGAGTGGAATCGTTAATCGGCTTAATGGAATTGTAAAACGTGAGCATAATCACCTGGCTCACATCGATGATAAATCCCGCGATTGTTCTTGAAAAATTAATAAGCACCGCCATGATGAGGAGTTTTGGCAGCGTGCTCTTCCAATTATATTTTTCCACCCGTAGGATCGTCCCAAAGGCGATCAGCAACAGAATGATAATGAAAAACATGTTCGCCAAATCGCGCATGAGCTTCCAGACTTCGCCAATCTGCGGCAAATCGGAAAAATTGTTGAACTGCAGCAATGCCAGCAACGACCCCGCGATCATGTTAAGAAGAATTTTGAAAAATATCGAAACGACCTCAAGAATGATACCAAGGATAATGCCAATAATTGCGACTAAGCGACCAATGAGGGCTTTCGAAAGACCGTCGATGAAGCTGTCATCTTTTGCTATTTGTCCGCGTTGCTGCGCAAGGATGTCTCCTTTTGTAAAAATTTTAGTGTCTTTAATCTCATGGCCCTCAAGCACTCGTTCTAAGTACTCTCTTCCTTTTGGGGAATTGGGATCAGTATGCATGTAGATCACCTTGCCATCATCCCTTTGGAAGATCCAGTAATAGGGGTCGTTTGGGTCCCCTTCTAATGTCGCCCCCGGCCGTAACGCAGCGTCTCCACCTTGCGACCGCGCAAAATCGGCAACATCATCAGCAATAATATTAGAACCCGCCCACAATGCAGTGCCCCCTGCCAATGCCCCCCATGATAGTCCTCCCGTAAGGGGGCCAGCAAGTATTAATGGCGTTGAAATAACGGCTCTCCCCCACCAAGTCCCGTAAAGGTCACTCCACTCCCATGCCTTTACTGGCCGAAGCGGAGTAAGATTCAATATAAATGCAACCAACAATCCGACGATGATGGTTTTTCTCCGCTTATACGGTGACGGTCGATCCTGTTGTGCCATACTCAACTGTTATCCATGTGCCGTTTGGGCCTCTTGCTGCGCGCGATACCGCTCATATCCTTGTTTGACCGCATCCGGCCGCAGATTGGATACTCCCCCGCTTGATTTCTTTTCTTTCTTTGTTTCTTCTTCGGTGCGCGCAAGCAATAACGTTGCCATCCACCCAAAGCCTACGGCGAGTGTTTCGAATGGTATGATATCAACCACGGGCACCACATCCACCACCGCCACAAACCCCATGATCCATTGGAAGACCCAGAAAAACATCTTGAGCGCTTGGCGCGCACCAGTGCGGAATGCCCGCATCTTCCACCCCAGCAAGGCCCAGATGGTAAACATCATGATGAGTTTCGTGATGAAGATCCCTCCCCAAGCCCCACCGCCAAGCCCGATCGGAATAATCTGCACACCGGCGGCAAGGAATTGGCCGACAAATGGAATCCACGAAACCAACACAGAGAGTGAACCAAAGATGGCCTCGGTGCCCGCGCCAAACAATGCCAACACCCCATCGCTGCCAAGATCGATCGAATCTTTGATGATTGCAGCAACAAGGCAAATCGAGAAGACAAAGTTAGACGTGTCACTGGTGATCGCCGCTTCGATTTGCCCGCCTTCTTTACCGCCCACAAGATGTTTCAGCCCCTTGCGCGCGGCACCCTTGAGCCCCCCCTGTCGCAATTGATTAAGTTCGCGCGCATACCCCATCGAGCGGCCCAGGCGGCTCTGCTCTGCGGCCTGACCTCCCGCTTGGCTATCGTGGTCAGGAGGAGACAGGCCCTGCCCTGCGCGGTAATTATCATACCCTTGCTTCACTGCAGACGGGCTCAAATTCGACAAGGCGGGATTGCTGGGAGGCGCATTACCAGGCATACGAGCGTTATTACTTATCCCGATAAATCCATACCTTCTGGTTGACGGTCTTCCAGGCCTCTGAGCTAATGCACCCTAACCCCGAATAACCGGTTTGTGCATCTGCTCCATTGCACCAGCCCCACTTATCGCGGATTTGGATCTTAATCGTTGCCTCGCAATGCGGATCCGGATCCGTTGATGCCGTGCACGTCGGCGCGTTGGAGGACCCATCAAACAACGGGGTCGCTCTCTTCTGAATAATGTCCCAATAGCTGTACAGGTGGAACAACGAGTGGGCATTATTGATATTGGGCCGCGGTTGGATTTCGACGCCCGAAAGCGTGGTGGTTTCGCCATCGCCCCAATCCACTTTGTAGGCCGTCATGGGCAATTGGTTGGCATCCACAATGCTGGTGAATTTGAGGTTCACAAATTCGGAGTTGCGCACCACAGATTTACGAATATCCGTACAAGTCCCGCCCGTGCCGCAATTGGGATTCTGAAGGTTACACTCGGCTCCAGCCGAGGGGCCGCCGACGCATACCGTGGAGACGCATTGGCTGCCTGTGCCGCAATCCGCTTGCGCCGTGCATGCATTCCCGGCATTCGTTCCCCCGATGGTGCACTGTTTGATAGTCTTCGAAAGTTGCCACTCGTTGACTTGTGGGGCAACCGCGCAGAATTCCAAATCATTCTTGACCGCTTTCTGCCCATTGCCTTCGGGCACAGAGCTCAATTTGTACCGATCATATTTTGCGGGCAGCGCATCCCAATCAGCAGTTCGAACACCGGATGGACAGCCCCGATCGGGGTGCGTTTCGAAAATCGATTTCTTGGGGTCGACCGGATCGCGTGTAAGGCACGGTAATCCATTGCGTGGACCGCCCACACATCGGCCGATGTAGCTGCTGACGGTATCTTTTTGACTGCTGCCATTGCCGATGGCGGTATAATAATCGTTGGCCTCTTTGCAATACGCAAAGTCAATTGTCGGACGAGCATTGTTGGGGCATTGCTGATCTTTGGCGGGATCGCGCAAATCCTGGCGCGGAAGATTCCAGTTTTGCGTACACGAGTTTACCGCCGACAGCGGCACATATCCTTCTTTTTCGCCCGTTCCACGGCAATCTTTATTGCCTTTTGCCAAATCGCAGGCAAGGCCGGCCTTAACCCCGCCTTGGCAAGAACTGGCCGGAGCGGTGACATTGCCGGGCAGTCTGGGCAGTTGGCAGATCCCTGCGGTCGTACTGGGCTGGCATGGCACCGGCACATAGCTGGTGTCCACCCCGCCCGTCAGACATCGTCCCGTGCGTGGATCACGCTCATCCGCCTGGCATATATCGGGGAATCCGAGTTGTGTGTTCGTCCGCTGCTGGTTCTGTGCGTTCTGACAAACATAAAAGTCAGCGCTGAAATCCGGGTTTGGATGGTTGCGTAATGGCTCGCAATTCAAATTCACATCCACTTCTTGTTGCCGACAGGTTGGGTTGGCGGGATCGTTGCAAGATGTTGCCCCGCCGACCGTAACATTGGTCGGTTGGAGCACCGCGTTACAGAGCTGGGCATCGCGCGGGCAGTCGGCATCGGTATCGCAGATCACGGCATCGCGGCTATAAATTTCGGTGGGATCGCTTAATCGAGCAATGCATCTGGCATCGGTCGTTGAATTATTGATCGGGCACTCTTCGTTGGTCCCATCGGGTCGGGTCCTTGTCCTGTCGCAAGGATTATTGACATTCGTCCCGTCGTCGCAAATAAAATCGGTTGTCGGCGTGGCGCCCGATGAAGTAGCGCTCGACCCTCCGCAGATCTTGGGCGTTGACCGGCAGGTACCGCCCCACTCCCACGTGCCATAGCTCTTGGCATAGAGGTGCTTGAGGCGGGCGCTCGCGTCTTGGCATTGCTCCAGCCCGCCAGTGGGATAATGGCGCGGGCTGGTGCTGGTGCCCAGTGTAATCCCATGCAACGCTGCGACTTGGCAGACCGGATAATTATTCTGCCGATCATTGGAGCACGCATACGGGTTGCCGCCGCGCGCTGCCCCGGTGTCGGTGGTAATGGCTAAAGGGAAATCCAATTGCCACGTGGAGGGGTTGTCGATGTCGCCAGTAGCCGGCGGGCTCACCGCCCCAAACGGTTCGGCGTCGCTGCCATAGTCATACCCGAGTTCTGGCACAAACTTGAGGCCGCCCTCGGTAAGCCGGCTCATCCAAGCAAAATTCTGCCCATCGGACTGAACGGTCTTTGTCATCTTCTGGCAGATGGCACGGATTTCTTCGGTAAACCCGGCACTGCCATCCGCGCCGCCGCTAATCGACCACTGCGTGCCATTGTACTCATACCAATTTTCCTGGGTGTTATCGCTCTTATGGCTGATGAAGAGAATCTCGCCCGATGGCTGACAATACTCTTTGATCACTGTTTTCTTCCGTCCAAACAAGCCGAGGAAGATACGCCCCGATGACTGCCGCGTTTGATACGTGGTGTACCCGTTGATCTTGGGTTCACTCGCGCAATCGCCGGTCTTGAGCTTATCTTCGAATTTATGCGGCGCAAAAATGGCATCCAAGATGTTGCCGATTGCCGCCAAGGGGTTGCTACCACCGCCCAACAAATACCCCACCGCGAATCCCGCGCCGCTCAAGAGCCCCGTGCGCACTGTTGTGGTCTGCCCGATTTGTTTGGGCCCGAGCAGACGTGTTTCTACGATCTTCATCTCGGTGCAGTAATACAGCGGACTCTTGCCGCGGTAGGCGACTTCGGTTTCACCCCGCTCATCGCCGTTGATCACATCCACGGGGTACCATTGCAAACATTGCGCCACATTGGCCGGATCGCGCTCTAAGCAATACCCCTCTTGCCCGCGGAACTTGACCCCGCTCAAATTGTGGAAGTTACACGCCGGCGCATCGGCCGTTGCATAGAGCCGGCAAGAGCGCGTGGTATTCTGCCCGTTGGCAACATTGAGGACCGGAGTCATCTGCACATCATCAAAGTACGTGCTACCTTCGGGCTTGAGCAAGGGGTTGCGCGGAGTTTCGGTGTGATTGTACAACGCCGTTACTTTTACCTGGACGTATTGCGTGGCCGGACACGTATGGAACAAGAAATTCTTCTGCGTCCACGGCAGACCCGCCTCGAGCCGAAGCTGTTGCGGCATGGGGTTTATGAGACTGCCGCCGCAGTTGCCCGTTGTTTGGATCATGCGTTGATCGCCGTCGTACTGATCGACAATGACTTGCGCATACGCCGGGGGCTTGAGCGCGACCGTGTTGATGGCGGCGCTCACGGTGTAATCGGTGTCGCCAAAGGCAAGCATCAAACTCGTTACCGCCCGATTCTCACCACGCGTTGCCAAATAACTAAAGCCCGTATACGGTTGCACGCCTTCGTTTTGCTGGGCTAACGGGTTATCAATGGCCTGGAAGAAACCGCGGGTCCAAGCCGGCGCAAACACGCCGCCGCTGGGGTCTTCGGTCTGCCAACTCGCGGGCTGGGTGGTAGCGGCCACCTGTTCGAACCCGCTGTTGGCAACAGTGAGGACATTGCCCACTTGTTTCATCGTTGCGACCGGGAACAATCCGTAGGTCGGGTACGTCCGGACCGTGCTACTGGCCTCGCTCGCATCGGGCGTTAGGTCTGCCCATTTGACAGCGGGTTTAGAGTAGGCGGTCTCATCACGCAACGAAACAATGCTGGCCGCGTTGTAGATTTCGCGCTTTTGTTCTTGGACCACGAAGTTCACGCATTCGCCATTGGTGCCGAATTGGTTGCAACGCGCTACATCAAAGCAGAGGCTTTGGCTATTGCCCTGCGCGTCTCTGGCTTCCAGCGCGCTCCTGCACGAGAGCCAGGCGCCGCATTGGCGATCGGGTGTTGCGTGTACCAGCAAATTGGTATTCGCTTGGCAGGTCGATGTCTTTTGGTCGGTGTCTTTGCAGGAGAATGGCGTTACGGTGTTCGAGCTGGTGAGCGGATCCAGGGCATCGGTGCCGGAGCGGTTCGCGTCCCACTTGAGTTCTTCCAAATTTTCACGCGACTCGTTAGTGATGCGCGTGAGAACGATGTCGTCGATGAACTCTGCGGATTGCGCGCTCACCGTGCAGTTGACGGTGGGCGATGACGTCGGAGCTATGATCACCTCGGTGAAGAATGGAGAGCGCACGCCGCGTCTGAGTTCGACCGAAACGGTTGGCTCATCAATGCCCGCTGCCGATCTGGTCGTCCCGGTCATCGCCAACGCGCGTGCTGATGTTACCTGATAATTGAAAGGGGTAACACCAGTGCCCGAAAGCCCTTCGGGGCATCGAATCACAACAGTGGTCAATCCAGCGGACTGTGTTTTACTACCCACCGCGCTCAATCGGTATCGGCCCGAGGGCAAGTCCTCCACTTCTTGGCTAACCAAACCCTTGGCAAACTGATTGCCGTCGGCAATGCCATAGTTGCCGAGATCCTTCGGTTCCCACCCTGAAGGCACCGGGGTATTGGTTTGACGAATATCAACATTAGCATCGACCCCCATGCAAACGGCAATAGAACTACTCGTGCCGTCGAATGAACGATCTCTCGGAATTGTGCCTTCCGGGCACGATTGGGATGCATCGGCGCGCACGCCGAACCGGTGCTCCTCCCCGGCGATGCCAGACGAACAGGTAACATCATAATAATCGTTGGCGGCACGATGGGGAACGTTAATGCGAGTTTCCAGATCAGGGTTGCCAATCGGCGGCAATTCGCTCTCGTCCTCTATCGTCTCATGCGAGCGCACCAACGCCAAACGGGTTCCTTCTGGACAAAGATTGCCATTGTCCTGCGGCTTGGACGCTGCGGCAGCAGGAATGTTGCGCAGTTGCCGCGTCTGTCCAGAGACTGTGGTGGTTTCCTCAAACCCCGGATTGGTGATGAGGTTCACCGCGCCGATGGAACTTTGGACTGACCGATTGTTCATGAGCACGCACCCGATACTGGGGTTGACCCCGCCGTTACATTGCTCGTTGGTGAGTGTATTTTCGATCGCATAATACACGCCGGCTGGCCGAATGGTCACGCCATTGACGACTGCGCCAGGGCCCGTTGCTCCCACGGTGAGCGCGCACCCGCGGCTCGTGGGCTGGTTCACCTTGTGCCGGAGGATAAACCGACCGGTGGCCACACGATATTCATATTCAGACGGATGCTGGGGATCTTTGGCAGTTATGATATCGAGTTTAGCAAATGGTTGCGGGGGCGTATCGGTGCTCTTGCCCACGCTCATCGAGGCATCCGGCGAAGAGAACCCAACGGCCGATTCTGGCCCGCATTGACCCACGGTGGCTGTGAGCGCGCCTTTGCCGCGGACTTCGACAACATAGAGGCGATTGGGGTCAATCTTGATTGTTTGGCTCGCCGCAGTGACAGCGCAGTTATTCGACCTATCCTGGGCATACCCAGACACCGAATCCCAAAGGTCCGGCTTTCCGGAACAGGCCGTGGGAGAACCCGCTGGCGGCGCGGAACCCGCTGCCCCTACCTTGGGGTATCGGCAGACCGGCCCCTGCGAGGCGCGGAAGTTCACCAGAACGCCCCCCGTGCCACAGACAGCATCTTGGCCCATGGGCAGCCCTAAACGCGACCAAACCGTTGCGCCGGCATTGCCCGGGTTGCCCGGCATACACGAATAAAATTCCACGCCAACATCGGTAATGCGACGCCGCTGGTTCGCCCTCGCGTCAGGATACACAGTAATGCTGCTGTTGAGCCTCCCTTCGCTGACCAACAGTTCCAAGTGACTGCCTTTGGGGCAGGATACGCCATCCATCGACGGCGCTTCTCCCGAGCTTCCCGCCGAGAAATCGGGCAATATGGTATCAACGATCGTTGAGGATGCGTTGCAATAATTTTTCAAACCAAGGCCCGAACCTTCTTCAAACTCCCACGGGCGGGGACAGGTCGCAGGGCTGATCAGAGGAACGCCATAACGGTAATCATTCCCCGGTTCTTCGCCCTGCTCGCAGGAATAGAAATACGCCTTTTTCCCAACAACATTGACTGTCTCCCAATCTCCAGATACTGCCGGAGTCGTGGTAATATCCGGCCCGCTCACAGCAACCTCGCGAGTCCGAACCAAATGCGTGCCAACCGGGCAAGCGCCCGCATTGGAGGGAGGCGCCTGGCGGAACGTGCCGGCGCGATTCTCAAGGTTTTGCTTAAAGTCGTCGTTAAGGACGATCCCTGTGGCGATCGTTGATCGGCTATCCACCAGTTCGGTGCACGCATTGGCCGTCTGCGGGCAGCTGCCCGCCCACCACACTTGGGTATTGCGTAATGAACTGACCGGGATCT
This sequence comes from Candidatus Uhrbacteria bacterium, assembly GCA_016215325.1. GTDB lineage: Bacteria > Patescibacteriota > Patescibacteriia > JACRJV01 > JACRJV01 > JACRJV01. The sequence goes on along the minus strand of JACRJV010000027.1, from coordinate 92,797 downwards.
TGCGATCGCCCGTTGCTACCGCTTCTGTCCCAGAACGAGAGTGTTGATTGGCAGGCAGCACATATTTCCGCTCATCGTCCGCGTACACCGCGCGCACCCAGAGATACCATGGTCCATTGTCAAACAGCGACCGAGGTACGCTGACTTGCATATCGCGCAGTTGATTGGTGCAATTTTCGCCCCAGTTGCGGGGGAAGGTATTATCGTCTTCATTCCCGGCACAATTCTGGAATGTATAGGGCGTTGGCCCGCCATTGGTCGTCTGTTCCGTGCTATTCTTCCGGCGAATAATCTGGAAGTAGCTCCATTGCTTGCCCGCCGGCGGCGTGAACGACCACCGGAGTTTATAATTTCCCCCTTCAGTCACTATCGGGGCGAAGACGGGTGCCGCGGAGTTTGCATCGTCTGAGCTTTCTTGAACAGGTGGAATCTGTCGGACATTGGACCATTCAGAGTTGCCCCCTCCTCCTGCGCGCAATACCACATCCAATGTAGCTGGCGTATCCACCGGGCCAATGGAGCCAATCGTCCGGTCAATCACCGTGGGGCACTCTTCGTAGGAATCTTCCTCATCCAACCGCAACTTCCACCATTTAGGGCTGGTTTCCCCCGGCTTAATGATGTAATCGCACACGGCATCCGAAGGATCTTTAAATACCGTAAAGTTGGCTCCGCTGCGATAGAGCTTGCATCCCACGTTTTGTTCGATACAGAGTGTTTGGTTGTATTGGTCCGGATTATTGATAACGGTCGTGGCGACATACTGCCCTGTTGCTTTGGCCTGGCGCGCAGAGCGCTGTTCCAGCCCCACGTCCATGCAGCCCTTTGCTTCGCTGGGGCAATAGAAGGCGGGGTTATCCACCACGTACGCTACTGCATCGGCCTTAACGTGCGTGGTGCCAAATTCATTGCTGCCTTTTGCCGCGGGTTCATCTCCTTGCGTTAACCGTTCATTCGGGCTTGTCGAATTATACGTATTGATCACGGCCGAACACCCCACGCGGTCTTCTCGGCACAAATTGCGGAACGACTTGAGCGTGACCGTTTGATTCCGACGTTGTGCTTGATATTGCCGGCATCCGACTTGGTTGGGGTCCGCAATCGGGTTGCCGAGCGCATCGGTTGAGTTATAAAGATTGCTCGGGTCCGTGCTCGCCGGCAAGGCCTTTACGGTGCATTCGGCCGCCATCTTGCCAGACCATGACCCCGATATAATAAATCGATTGGCCTGCTGAATGCGGAAGTTATCTAGGAAGACAGCTATCGGTTTTGTGCTGTTACCGGTGCTGGAGGCCGTAAGAATAATTCGAGGATTCTTGGTGGGGTCCAAGCCATCGGTAAGCGTAATCGGACCGAATCGATATTCTCGCCAAATATTGGAGTCGATCGCCAGGGTCGATGTGGGGTCAGACCCATACTTCGCCATAAACTCATAGGTATGGGCACTGTCTTTGAGCCCAACGCGCAGCGTCGCCGATGGGGTCGCGTTTTGTCCGCCTGCTGTGGCGAGTGCCTGGCCCTGTGCCCAAAAACTCACCATGTACTGTTTGCCGGTTTCAAACGGCGCCGACAACGTGGCTGGCGTGGTGTTGAGCGCCAAACTCATGTTGGTGCTGCCCTGTAACTGCATGACTCCGCCGCCATTGACGGACCCGGTAGTATTGTACGACCAAGCGCTTCCCTCGCCGCTCCAGCGGCCTTTTGCCTCGACGGTATCAAATCGTTCGTCAATCACATATCGTACACTGGCTGCTGTGGATGCTTGGTACTCCCGGCATTTGGCCGCCGCCGGCGTACAACTGGCGGAATCGGTGTTCAGTAAATTATACACGCAGCCGCGAGCCCCATCCCATTGCCCGTGCGTTGCGGCGCAATCCGCCGCTTGGATCTCATTGGATAAGTGCGGGAGTTTGGTGCGGCGATACGGGTGACACGCATCCGATACGGCAATCGTCAAAGAAAATGGCGCAGCGTATTTCTTGTGGTCAAGACCGATAAATTCACGGCAGTCCGGCGTGCTGCCCAAGGTACAAGTATCATGCGCCGTACAAACGCCACTGTCATTCACTTGGGTGCATGGGGCGCTACTGCCGGTTGCGGCCGGATCCGATGCCTTCAGCTCATGGCTGGTAATCTGATAGCCAGTTCGATCATCCCCAGTTTCAATAACATACACCTCCGCATCGGTATGCGACTTCTGGCAATATCGGATGCTCTTGAAGTAATCTTTGACTTCTCCGCCGCGGGCGATTTCGTCCAAATTAGTAAACTCATCGCATCCGACCTGATCCGCGCTACACTCCAGCCCCTTGCTCGGGATGAAATCGACCGCCTCGCGCTCGTTGGCATAATCCGGCACCGGAGTGACGCTCGCGTAACTCGCTTCGAATGCGGTGGGCATCTGGCGGAATCGGTCCAATCCCACGCAGGCTGCGCCGCACATGTCATTGCGGCCAATAACGGCCGGCACCACCAGATCATCGTTTTTATCCGTCGGCGTAAACCGATCGCAGCCGACTTCGGCGGCTTCACATGCGAGAATCGGATCACCTTTGATAAAGAGCGACTGCGTTGAGTAACCGCTGCCCACAAGCCCATACGCGCCTTTTGATTGCGCTTGACTGATCACCCAATTGAGCTCATCTTCAATCGTTTTATCTTTGTCCGGCGTATTGCTATCCACAAAGCGCGACCCGTTGTTGGGTAGTGGCTCGCCATCGCGAGCCGCTAATAAAAATTCGCTGCACCCGCGCTGTTCGTAATCACACTGCGCCGTATTGCCATTGAGATAGATCGTTTGCTCCGGATCCCATTGGCCGTTCGATCGTTTTTGAGCATCTTTTTTTGCAAACGCGTAGCCCGCGCAGCCGGCGCTGCCCAACGTCTGGCACGAGCCAAAATCCAATGTATTCTTCAAGTAACTAAACTCGCGATTAGCGCTATCCACAAATGTTTGGCAAGAATTGAATGTGGGTGAACATCCTTGACCATCCAGCGACCACACGCGCCGCTCTTGGCTGCAGTAGCCGAAATACTGGCACTGACCATCCGGCCCCTTAACCAAACACGTCTGCGTGTCCGCGCAGTATTCTTGGTTGCGCAAGAGCTGCCGGCCGGGCTGCACATCGCCGGGGTCAGAAAAATCACCATTGCCGTCTTGATCAACGCCATCAACAACGTCGTTTTGCAGCAACTCCTCCCCTGGTCCGGAGCGACGGCAATAGATCCCGGGGCTGGTGAGGACCCAGTTGGGATCAACTAATCCGTAATAGGGCGAATCCGAATTGCCAAATCCATCGAGCACTTGACCGAACGTCGCCGAACCATGCGCCTTGATGTACTGCGCTGCCAGTTCCCATCCAACAGGAATAACGCGGTATGTGCGCAAAATGACAAGGCTCCGATAGGGATACCCTTCCAAATAGGTGAGTTCTAATCCCCCTCCGGCCCCGGACGTATCTCCGGGCGCTTGCGCGCTCTGGGCCCGGAAACCAAGGTTTTTATTCCGGTCCAACAAGCCTTGATCCACGGCCTGTTTGACGGTGAGCCCTTGCCGAATGGCTGTTAAAAAATTGTCATCGATGACGCAATTGGTCGGGCCCGGGTTATTGGGGTCAGGACAATTTGTAAACTCGCTTAAAATATCTGCTACTCCAATGGGCTCAAAAATCGGACGAACAAGATTGGCGTTCACCGTATCGGCAGCAGATGTTGAAAATTGTGTTGCGAGGACCAGTTGATTGTTAGGGAAAATCGTGGGGTCCCCTGGCCCATTGCCAATACTGCCGGAACTATAGGTATTCCCTCCACGCGAACCGATCCCGCTTAAAAGCTGACCAATACCATTGAGCGCTACGCTTTGGAGCTGCTCCCCGAGATTATTACCGCTGGCGCTGCCAAACAATTGCGTAAAGAACCCACCGTTATTGCTCGTGTTAAAGCCGCCACCCCCGAGGATCCCCCCAAGCATGTTGCCAAATCCGCCCCCCCCAAATCCACCGCCGAATCCTCCGCCAAAACCGCCGCCGCCTCCACCCATGCCCCCAAGCAACTGGGAGAAAAGGCCGGATGCGATCTGCCCACCCTGGGAGCCCCCTCCGGCCTGACTGGTGATGCGGCTGGCCGTGCCCAGTAATTGTGAAAAAACGGTGTCTTTAAATTTCTTGGTATCGGAAGATCCGCTGGTCGGGCTGGCATTCCCCCTTGAGCACGTCCCCGACGTACAGATCGGCTGGTCTGTGATGTTGGGGTTTGCTTGCCCGGCCGCAAGAGAGCGGAAGTAATCAACAGTTGCCGTCGGATCCCGTGGGATCCGCTTGGTAATGGGGTCTGTGCCAGGGCTTTGGAATTGACTATTGGCGCTGTATTCTACTTCGGTTAAGTGTTCTGCCTGGTCACGCACCTGATCGAGCCCAAATTGGAGGCCTAAAATAGACAGCGCCGATGTTGACCCAAATGAAGCACTCGCTGTCAGCTGCTTCTGGAGATCGGTCATGTACTGCAGTTGCGCGGCCCCGCCTTTGCGCTTGCGCGTTTCTTCCAATGAATACTGGTTAACGGCGGGAGCGATGGTTTTGCGAGTGGCGTTTGCTTTTTCCGCAACCTGGCGTTGCCGCTCCTGAGCTTCGCGTCGCTCATTCTCTTCCCGCTTCTTGCGCGCCTCGGTTGCCGCCACGTCTTCGACTTTCTGCACGCCACCGTTGTTGCCCCCGCCGGCTGCGGCATTCTTGTTGGATTTACCGGCCTGGCGTTTGGATGCGTTTTCGTTGTTTGCGGCAATAAGCCCAGACAAGAAGCCTAATGCATCGTTGTCTGGCGGAAGATCCGACAACGAGGCGGTCGCATGGATAAACTGGACACTGCCGCCCACCATCATCACCACGATCAACGCACCAGAAAAAATCTTGACGAAACGATGAATTCGATCGGACATAGGATTATTTGTTGGTCTGGGGCGCCTTGGAGACGCGATCCATAAATTCCTTGTACGATTTGAGTAATTGTTCGTCGGTCATGGACGCCAGTGCTTTCTGATCAACCCCTTGCAATCCAAGCATCGTCCGTAAAGCGCCTGCGTCTATTGCACTTGCCGTTTGGCTACCGAGCAGGTCCTGCGCGAGCGCGCTCGTATCGACAGGAGCGGATTGCGGTTGCCCAACGATCGCTGGCGATGCAGCCAACGGGCGAATCGGCGCTGAAAATGTTTGATACACGGAACGGAATGACCAAAATAATACAAACAGCGCTCCTGCAGTCAATAAACAAAGTAGCGCAATCTTAGATGCCCGCGATGGGTGCTGACGCGGAATTGGCATGTCAGCGATTCTCGAAAAAACGAATATCAACGAAAGATATTCACAACGTAAATTATACCACAAACAGCATTAAAAAAACACCCGTAGAGGATGTTTTTAGACTGCCGATTGATGACTGCCTCATTGCTAATGATCGAGGGATTCCATCAGATGACTATAGAGCTTTTTCCAATGCTCGTTGGTCAATTCTTGCGGCCGAATAGTCATTACAATGCCCGTTTGTTCAAACAGGTGAACCCAATCAACACGCGGGTACGCCTGCTTTAGCCCTGAAACAAGAAATTTTCTCCGATGCCGGAATGCTCGTTGCACAAAATCTCGGTACCGCGGGTCAACAGCGCCAGAACTTCGTGGGTCAAGTCGAATAACGGCACTTTCGACTGCCGGCGGCGGTTCAAATGCATCACGCCCCACGGTCAACAGATATCGAACATCAAATGCTTCTTGGACGATCACAGATAACGCACCGCGATCAGGGTCTCCAGGCCTGGCCATTAACCGTAGAGCGACATCCTTTTGGATCATCAGTTGGGCCCACAGCGGACGAGGGTCGACAAGGATTTTCTCTATCAGTGGCGTGGTAATGCTATACGGAATGTTGGCAACAACCACATAGCCGCGGTCAACAAGCCCGAGTGCTTGCCAATCGACGCGAAGGGCATCGCCTTGCACAAGCCGAAGACGAGGTCCATCTTGGAATTGAGTTGTGAGAACATTGACAAGTCGCGGATCGCGTTCGATTGCAACGACTTGCGCACCCGTTGCCAGCAGGTGCCGAGTCAGCACCCCTTTGCCCGGGCCGATTTCCAGGACGATATCGTTGTTTTTTAAATCCGCCGACGCCATGATCCCGTCCAATACCGTTTGGTCGGTTAAAAAATGCTGGCCCCAATGGCGGGCGCGACGACGTAGAGGAGAAAAATGGTTCATAGAAAATGGAAAATAGTAATGGAATTCAGACGACGGGAAATGAGCGCTCTGAACCGATTTCTATTTTCCATTTTCTATTACCAGTTTCTCATTTCCAAAAACTCATTTCCTTTACTCAAAATCCACTTCTGTCCCCTTGGGCACAATCGTCCACCAGACGCGGCCAGGACCCAACGGAAGGGGCTGGCCATCGGACAAAACAAGAGTGGTCCGGTCTGAAGGCTTTTGGCGCTGCCATTGCCCCAATTCAACATGTCCTTGCTCAAACACCATCGCATCGCCCGAACCGGTAAGACGCATGGACCGTCGGCCAATCGCGTCCAAGACCGATATGTCCGTTGATTGGACAACAATACTCTTGGCGGTGATCGGGTTGCCATCCCGCAGTTTTATGACTGCCCCTTTCTCATCGACTCGATAAAATACCTCCTCATCAGGGCGATACTGCCAGCGTGCCGTGTAGGGCTCTGAATAATGGATTGTAAGCGTTTTTTGCGCATCGTCGACAGCTGACTCACGGGTATTGGCCCACGGAAGCGGCTTGAGCGTACGCTGTGCTGGTGCAACGAGTGGGTGCGTCATCAACCGGAGGACCGTTGTATACAGATTATGTGGGGCTGGACGGCTGCGATCGCGCCAAAACAATGGCGCGTTGGCAAATTCGTTAATCGATGGGTAATCTTTTGCAAATCGCCCTACGAGTTTAAGCGCATCGGGGCTGCCTCCGCTGTGGACTACCACTGCACTCAACGACCGTGCAACCTCTGCCATATACGGCCGGAGCGATCGAACCGGTCCGATCTCGGTAACACCGACCTGATCAAGGGAAAAAATTGCCAGCCACCGCGTGATCGTTGCTTCGGCAGGGAATTCAAACACCCACAGGGCTCGATCGATCCCGGACTGCGGCCGGGCATCAATCATGTTGTCCACCACGATCGCAACGAGCGGGGCATGCGCCGACGCCTCGGATGAAACAGAAACACCGTCAAGGTCGCGTTGCCATGACGGCGTTGGAATAACCGGCTGGATTTGTTCGGATGATTCTGAAGAAACGGGAGCAGGTGAAGTAGGCGATGCTTGCACGCGATACCACACCACCGCTGCGACCATCGCAGTCACGGTGATGACAGTGCCGCCGATCATCCCGATCCCCCATCGATGCCGCGAGGACTCTTCCGGAGGCGGTGCGTCAGTAACAATTGGTTCTCCAGAAACGACGGGATCAATCTCCTCTATTCGACGACGCTGGGCTTTGCGGCGAGCAAGATTATGATGCAGTGTCCTTGGACTCTTCACCCTCTTGTTCATGTTCTTTTCCTTTTTTAACGACTTCGACGCTTTCAACCGCTTGCGCCTCGGATTGCGCCGCCTCTACCGTCACTTCTTCGGCTTTGGTCATTTGTACGGATGCGACAATTTCTTCCGGCTTGGTACGAACGGTCATTGTCGAGGGGACGTGAATATCGCGGACCAAAATCGCGTCATCAAGGGTCTTGAGTTGCGAACAGTCGACCGTGATGTGAGAAATCAAATCCGTTGGCAAACATTCCACTTCAACATGGTCGAGGCTCTTTACCAGCACCGCCCCAAGCTCCTTGACCGCCGGCGCAATCCCTTCAAACAGAAGGGGGACTTGCGTGATGATTTTTTCTTTGAGATTCACTTGATGAAAATCGACATGCAGCACGCTGTCATTGACGGGATCCCGCTGCACATCTTGAATAAGCGCGGCAACGGTCTCGGCCGATCCCTCGAATTTGACGGAGATTAAACTCGACTCTCCTGCATCGGAATAAATCTTTAAAAATGCCGGCAACGGGAATTCTACGAGCCGAGTTTGCTGGCCATGGCCGTAGATGACACCGGGCAATATTCCGCGTCGGCGGGATGCGCGCACGGCCTTCCCTTGCGTCGTGCGAGAATTGACAATAAGTTCGTAGGACATATCGGAATTTTAGATTTTAGGATGCAGATTGCAGATTTGGCGAACCCAAAACGTACAAACATTCTGAAATCAACAATCTAACATCTAAAATTATGCGATTGGTTGTTTGAGTTTGAAATATTCATGGAGATTGAGTACATCATCGCAGGTCACCGTGGTAGACCCTTTAAACCGGAGCACATCTTCGGCCGAAAGGTCGGTGACCATGCCCACCGATGCGACCCCTCCATGCTGATTCATGACGAGGACAATAATGGAACTGCGACAACGGCGGCACTGGACGTGAATCAAATGCGCATCTTCGCGTGTCTCCAATATTTTCGCCTCCATCGGATTATAATGCGTCTCGCATAGCGGACAATAACTGATGAGTCGCAATGAATCCTGCTGGAAAAATGGTGCAAATGGTTGCCGATTTGCCATACGATGCTACACAAAAATACCCCTCCTGTCAAGAGTATGACATAGATCATTGCAGATTTCAAATTGCAAATTGCAGAATTGCTACACAGACTCTTCACTCGACTCGACAATCGGAAATCTGCAATCAAAAGTCTGCAATATAAAATCACTGATACTTCCGCACCCAACCGCTCCGTTTTGCCTCAATGATAATGGATTGAGCGATCATTAACGCCATGGCGGTTGCAATAAAAGACGAGCCTCCGTAGCTCAACAATGGTAACGAAAGCCCCGTGATGGGGAACAATCCAACATTCATTCCGATCACCACACTAATTTCTACAAACAGGAGGATCGCCAATCCCACTAATGCGAATAGGGCAAAATCATCTTGTACGACGCTGCTCCAATACAATAACCGCAGGAGGACGACTGCCCACAACACAATCACCAGGCCCGCACCGATAAAACCCATCTCCTCGGCGATAACCGCGAACAAGAAATCCGTCTGACGCTCGGGTAAAAATTGGAGTTGGTTTTGCGATCCGGCCCCAAGGCCTTTGCCCAGCCATTGGCCGCTACCCACCGCAATCATTGCCTGCCGCAATTGGTACCCCCGCCCAAGAGGATCTATATTGGGATTCAAAAATACTAGTAGACGATCCCGCTGGTAGGGGGCAAACAATTGCCATGCAACTACGGATAAGACCACCGTCAGTAGCAACATCGTTACCACATGCGATCGTTTGAGGCCAATCGTCAACACCATCGCAACCCAAACTGCCAAAAAAATAAAAAAACTCCCAAAGTCGGGCTGGAGCAGGACCAATCCGCCGACCACCATCATGGCAGTGGCCGTCAGCATGAGTGCTCTCAACTCCTTGAGCCGCCGCGCCCAGCGCTTGAGCAAGGCCGCAAAGAAAAGGATGAATCCCACTTTGGCGAATTCGACCGGTTGGAGATTGAGTGATTGCCAAACAAACCATCCTTTCGTTCCGCGAACGACGCTACCAGAGACCAACACCGCGCCCAACAGCAAAACAGTGATGATGAAGACCGGGATGCTTCCGTGCTCAATAGTGCGCATATCCAAGAGCGCCGCCCCCACGACGATGATCGCAATCCCTGCCACTGCGTAGAGGCTTTGGTGGAAAAACCGAGTCTGGGCAATAGAATCCCCCCCTTGCGCCGATGCGCCAACACTCATGCTCCATAATACAAGCAACCCCATGAGCATGAGCAACAAGGAACTGGCCATCAACCACCAATCAAACAGCTTTAGGCGCATCAAAAACCATTGCATACCACTAAAATCCCTCCCCCTCATCCCACATGCAACAAATCTGTCGGATCAAAAATCGGGTCAAGGAAGAATTGGGCGTACCCGGGGATGAGATGGTCCACACGGAGTTGAATTTCGCGTATCTCTTGCGAGCCAATTGACTCTAACGGCACAACAATCGCACCGTTCACGCGCTTGCCTTCCTCCCACCGTAGCAGCAGTAGCACATCTTTATATCCTAATGCGCCCTGATTTTGGATTCTCATCGTCAGCGTCGGCGTTTTGATATCGGTGCCCGGGACGGCGGATAGTAACTTGAACGGCGACTCATCCCATCGCAGATATTCTGGAACGCTGGACCACCTCTGCCAACGGATATCATCAACAACCAACTGGACTTGTTCCCCACCGGAGGCCAGTGGGACGCCTCCCTCAATGATCGGGAGTGTTGTGTGCGGCAAAACCGTCACCACTCTCGCAGCGGGGTTCACTGTTTCGCTGATAAAATGAAGGCGGACGCGCGCGATCCACTCGGGGTTGGGGTTGGTAATGGCCGAAACCCACTGAACTCCCGAACCGGCAGTTAACGCTTCCACAGGGTCGAGCGAAATGGATGCCGGCGCGAGTGATTCATGAGACCACGAAAACCCATTGACGAAACGATCGGTCGCGGCCTTGAGGTTTGTCGAATGTACGGCAGAAAGCGACCGAGTGGCGTTACCCAACGCGATACTGCGCCACAACAATAAGATCCCACACAAACCCAATGTTATCCCAATGAGCATGCGGGGGAGCTTCGGCCCGTATTTGAGCGAAAGGCCTGCCAATTTGAGTGATGTGGATTCATCCATAGAGATACGAATCACTACCATTTTAACATTGATTTCCGACCACAACAATGGTAGAATACTATAGAGTAAATTCAGCTTGCCAGCCACCGCATCGTGCGGGGTCCCGCCCCGGCGGTGATGAATCCGGTTGGACAGCTGGCTTTACTGAATTTACTGGATTTACTCGACTATGCTCGACTTGCTGGCCATCGGCGACGTCATGATTGACCATTTTTTTGTATTGGATGACGCCCAAATCGATTCTTCCCTTGCCCCCAATGAACAATACTTGTGCGTCCGTTATGGCGATAAAATTGCCGTGCAGAAATATGTCCACTCGGTTGCGGGCAATGCCGCTAATGTGGCCGTCGGCGCTGCTCGGCTTAAACTCGCCGTTGGACTGGTGACGCTTGTTGGCCAAGACAGTGGCGGACGCGAAATCATCCATAAAATGAAAAAAGAAGGGGTCCGGACAGAACACATCCACGTCAATGCCCAAGAACGAACGAATATTTCCAGTGTGATGAGTTTCCGCGGAGAACGGACGATCCTCGTATACCATGCGCCGCGTGAATGGAACCACACTGCGTTGCCGAAGGCCAAGTGGTACTATCTTACTTCGCTCGGGCCCATCACCGCAGATTTCCGCCATCTCCATCGGCGGATTGCCGAAACGCTAGAACGCATGCCTTTGATTCGTCTTGCTTTCAACCCGGGAACGTTCCAGCTCAAAGCGGGAATGAAATTCCTGAAACCCCTCTTACGCCGCACAGAACTATTATTTGTCAATAAAGAGGAAGCAGAGACAATTACCGACCAAGGGCCCACCACATCAATGCCGACGCTGCTGTCAAGCCTTCATCGGTCAGGGGTGACCACGCCGATCATTACCGACGGAGCAAAAGGTGCGTGGGCGCTCGATGAGAAGGATAGCATCCTGCACTGCCCCGCCACCAACGATCCCGTGGTGGAGCGTACCGGCGCCGGTGATAGTTTCGCCACAGCAACCTTGGCATCGATCATCAACGGCAACCCCCTGAGTGAGGCGTTGCGATGGGGCGCGGTGGAGAGCGCCAACGTCGTCTCGATGATCGGGCCGCAGGCCGGGTTGCTCACACTGCAAAAACTCAAAAAGAATTTGAAGAGGCAGCGATCGCTAAAAACAACCGTGTCACCATCATTATAATAACTATCAATTTACTGGTTTATTAGTTTATTGATTTATTGACCAGCGCGATACAATAAACCAAAAAATTAATAAATGAATAAATCGATAAACAACGCTATGCCTAAACAACGATCCGACTATACCGCCAATTCCATCACCGTCCTGGAGGGGTTGGAGCCGGTGCGCAAACGCCCTGGCATGTACATTGGGTCTACCGGCCCCGAAGGGCTGCATCATTTAATTTGGGAAGTGGTCGACAATTCGATCGACGAAGCCATGGCAGGGTTCTGCAAAAACATCTCGATCACCCTCAATGGAGACGGCAGCGTTGCGGTGGAAGATGATGGCCGAGGAATCCCGGTGGATATCAATAAGCAATACAAAAAATCAGGGCTAGAACTTGCGCTCACAAAGCTCCATGCCGGAGGCAAGTTTGATCATAACACCTACAAAGTATCCGGGGGACTCCACGGCGTGGGGGTGTCGGTCGTGAACGCCCTTTCGACCGAATTGACTGCACAGGTGCATCGCGACGGCAGCACGTGGCAACAAGAGTACGAGCGGGGTGTTGCCAAATCAAAGTTGAAGCGCCTTGGCAATACCAAGAAGACAGGGACCACGATTACGTTTACTCCCGACCCGACCATCTTTACCGAAACAACATTCTCTTGGGAAACGATTCTTTCTCATCTCCGACAGCAGGCGTACCTTACCCACGGCATCGCGCTCAAGCTGGAGGATCGACGCGACCCCAAACACACCCTCCGCTATGGTTTCCTGTTTGAAGGCGGCGTGGCTTCCTATGTCCGGCATTTGAATCTCCATAAAGTGGTGCAGCAGCCGACGCCGTTCTATGTTTCAAAACAAGCTCCGGAAGCGCATGTCGAAGTCGCATTACAATACACCGATGAATATAAAGAGCATATTTTGGCATTTGCCAATAACATTTACAACCCCGAAGGCGGGAGTCATGTAGTGGGGTTCCGCACCGCGCTCACCCGGAGCCTCAACTCCTATGCCCGCGGCAAAGGGTACCTCAAAGAAAAGGATGAAAATTTAACGGGTGATGATGTGCGCGAAGGCTTGACCGCCGTCATCAGTGTTAAACTCTCCAACCCCCAATTTGAAGGGCAAACCAAATCCAAGCTGGGCAACCCCGAGGTGCGCACTGCTGTCGAAACCGTCTTTGGAGAAGCGCTCGCGATGTTTTTAGAAGAACAGCCCAAGGCGGCCGAAGCCATTATAGAGAAGTGTCTGCTCACGTCCCGAGCCCGTCTTGCAGCCAAAGCGGCCCGCGAAACAGTCTTGCGCAAAGGCGTGCTCGATGGACTGACGTTGCCCGGTAAACTCGCGGATTGCTCCAGCAAAGACCCAGCGCAAAGCGAACTCTACATTGTGGAGGGAGACAGCGCCGGTGGATGTTTTTCCGGTGATACCAAGATTGCACTGGCCGATGGGCGATCCGTGGACTTCCGCCAACTCATTGCCGAAGATAAACAAGGGATGAAAAACTTTTGCTATACCGTCCGCAATGATGGGACCATTGGCATCGAGGAGATCCGCAACCCCCGCGTGACGAAAAAACAAGCGGAGGTGATCAAAATCATTCTTGATACAGGCGAGGAAATCACCTGTACTCCGGACCACCGTTTTATGACTCGTGATGGGAGCTATATCGTGGCTAAAAATTTAACCCCCTACGATTCCCTCATGCCGCTGCGACGACAAAAATCACGACTCGGAAAACGTATTACGATTAAAGATTACGAATTACTCTTTGACCCCCAAGAACACCGATGGGTCTTTACTCACATGCGGGCAGACGAATGGAATATTCAACACGACGTTTACGCAATCCAGGACGGAGAACATCGGCACCATAAAGATTTTGATAAATCAAATAATAATCCTACCAATCTCGTGCGCCTCTCGAAAGAAGCACATCTGCAATGGCATCGTGATCATGTTTCAAAAACATTGCACCGCGAGGACGTTAAAGAGAAGTCTCGTTTAGTAAAACAGACACCGGAATTTAAAAAAATGATGCGTGAACGCATGAAACGCAAAAATGCTTACAATACAACATATTTCAAAAAAACGATCGCCCAGTTGAAAGTCGTATTCGATAAACATCGCGACCTTGATGTCTCAGCCTATAACACGATTCGAAAAACCACCAACGACAAAACACTGCTACGATTCGACACCTTTGTAAAGAGGTATTTTAATGGCAATACACATGCCGCCCAGACAGCCGTTGCAAACTATAACCATAAAATTGCCCGTGTCCAAAAAATTCAGCAACGGATGGATGTGTACGATTTTGAGGTGCCCAACACCCACAACTTTGCTCTTGCAAGCGGAATCTTTGTGCACAACAGTGCCAAGCAAGGGCGCAATCGCTACTTCCAAGCGGTGCTGCCTCTGCGGGGGAAAATTCTCAATGTGGAGCGCGCGCGCATCGATAAGATTCTTGCCAATAACGAAATTAAAAATCTTATCATTGCCATGGGCACCAACTTCGGAGAGCAATTTGATATCACACAACTGCGGTACCACCGCATTATCATCATGACCGATGCCGATGTGGATGGCGCGCACATTCGGACATTGTTACTCACCTTGTTCTGGCGACATTTTGCTAAAATCATTACGGATGGATACCTCTACATTGCTCATCCCCCGCTCTATCGCCTCGCTCGCGGCAAAGAGATCCGATACGCGTATTCGGAAGAAGAAAAATTGAAATTACTCCAAGAGCTCCAGACCGCAATCAAGCAGAAAGCCCAACCGCCACAAGAAAAAACAATTGAATCTGGGGGATCGGAGGAAGGCGCCACCACCACCGTTGGGGGTATCACGATCCAACGATATAAAGGGTTGGGGGAAATGAACCCCGAACAACTCTGGACCACGACCATGGACCCCGAACACCGCATGATGCGCTCTGTTACGGTAGAAGATGCCGAGAAAGCGGACGAAATGTTCGACATCTTAATGGGCGCCGAAGTGGCCCCCAGAAAACACTTTATCCAAGTGCATGCCAAGACCGTCAAGAATTTGGATATTTAATAAGGTTCCTGGAACCTTATTTACGATCCTTGGTTATTTCTTGATATCCGGGGACTTTTCTAATCTCTCGATAATATCAGGGCGGAGAATTTTGAGCGCCCCAATCGCCTCAGTGTCGCCCCCCAACACCACGGCTTTGGCTTGAGCGATCGTCATTTCGTAGATTTCCTCGGGCGCCAGCCCTTTGTGCACAAAAATTTTCCCGGCATTTGCCAATGCGCGGCATTTCGCTTCCGGAGCGCTCATCGCATCGACCACTGTAGAAATATCCATTTCTACGCCGTGTTCGGCATGGAATTCCGCGATGCCTTCGAGCACCGCGTCTCGATACTTCGAAGAACGGATTTTGGTGAGCAACCGCGTTGCACTCTCTAATTGATCATGCGCTAAAAATGCGAGCGCTAATCGATGAGTATAGTCTTCCTTATTCATCCTAAAACGCAGCAACGCACCGATGAGTGTTTCCGCATCCTTAAATCTACCGATGGCTAAATAGACATTTAAAACATCTATTCTGTTGCTTTCAAGGGTCTGCCATCTTTGTTCTCGCAATTGCTGGAGTTCATTTTCAATCTCTCCACCGCTTTGTCCAAACGCAATAGCGTATTGTTGTAGCAATGTACTCCGCGCCGACGGGTCATGAACTTTGTTCAGTAATAATTTCGCCACAACGAACTGCTTTATCTCAATCGCCTTCGCGACACAACCAATTTCCAACTGTTTAATCTCCTCGTAAGCCAGGGGGGAGAGCTTTTCTATCGTTGGGATTCGTTGGCTGGCAGCATCAATATCTCCTTTAGCGAGTTCGATCCGCGCCATCTTTAGTAGGACATCCCGCTGATAAACGGGGTTGGTAATCAATCCGAGCGCGTCATCGGCCTTACTGCGATTACCTCGATACATTTCGGCGATCGCTCTCGCCGCGTTAATATCCTCATCGTTTACCCCGATATTCGTGTCGCTGACCCCTATTATCCAAGTAAGCCATCCAGAATATAGGAGCGCACTCTCAATGGTTTGGATCGCTGACGTATCCCCCACCTCTGCGAATTGATGTAATGCCTCCCGAATAACAATTGCATTACTGGAGCGTTTCATGGCTGCAATGAGCGTCTTGAGCGCCCCACTACCAGGTTTACGAACATACTGGGCCAGCGCAATACGAACAGAAAAAGACTCTCGCTCGGTTGGATCCTTAATTTCATCCAGAAATTGACCCGCTTCCTCCGCCAAACCATACTGGAGGCACCACTCTACACGATTTAAATGGGACATGAAGGACTCACGGCCATCCTTGATAATCTGAACCATAAGGGTTCTCGTCCGTTCTGTCGATTCACCCGCCTGTTGTTGCGCGTCGGCGATTACCCGCAATACGTTCAATAACCGATTGCTCTCTGCTTCGGTCCCTTTGACGGCAGGTGCCATCTTCTCAATTAGTGGGAGAGCCCACCCGCCAAACCCATATTCAGCCATGATCTTGGCAATGCGGGGGGTTACCAGATCCCAGCATGATTCTGACGGTGATACTGACGGGGGATGTGTCTTCAGAGCCTGCGCAAACAATCCCGCTTCGGCCTGGGCGATGGCAACGGCCGACAGGGGTGAAAGTTCAGTAGGAGTATCGTCCTGTGGGAGGGGCTCTGCTTGCTCGCGCGCTCGTTCAAACAAGCGCAAACCGCGGGCCACCTCTTTAAGCCCCGCGATGAGCTGTTCACGCCCGCGCTCCGAAATGGCTGTCTTCTGGAGCACTCCAGGGTCTTCAGGCCCGGGCATCCACTGGTCTGTTGCGGATTTTTCCATATATTTTAATACGCTACTGAGTTCCCAAAAACAACCCACTGGTCAAGAACTATTGTACAGCAACTGGGCAGACGGTCAAAAAGTTTGCCCGCTCGTGTTTGCCCGCTCGTTCCTCCCGTGCTATCCTTATTGTATTGAACCTCCCCAGTCATTTTATGCTCGACTCCAACGATCTCAAACTCATCGGCCAAGAAGTTGCCAAAGTCATTGAGGATAACGTTAATCCTCAATTTGAATCTGCAAATCAACAATTCAAGAAAATAGACGGGCAATTCAGAGAGGTTCATCAGCGGTTAAATAAAATAGAGGCCACCATGGTCACCAAAGACTACCTGGACGAGAAACTCGGCGATCTCCGTGGAGACCTTGTCGTGCTCATGCGCAAAGAAGACACGAAACTTCGATCCCTGGTGAACATCCTCCGCTCCAAGAACATGCTCAACGATGATGATGTCAAACGGCTCTTTACTATGGAACCGTTTGCCCAGTTGATGTAAACGCTTGACTGCGCCCCGCAAACCCTGTATAGTAGGGCTATCATTGAGTATATTGCCCTGATCCCCCAGCGAGGGGATTTTAAAAACCAGCGATATGGCTGAAGCAAAATTGAACCCGTTCGTACAATATTTCAAGGGCGCTCGTTCAGAGCTCTCTCATATTGTATGGCCAACACGCAAGGAGGCCACGCGACTCACTCTTTTGGTCATTGGCGCCAGCGGTGGAATTGGATTAGTGTTGGCATTGTTCGATTTTGGACTCAATAAAGGATTGGAGTATCTACTATCGTTACGATAGGGACCAGGGACCAGAGCGCACGGTCCGCGACCTGGAACCTATAACCTGACACCGAGCATCTTGTGCCTAAGCAAACATTATCTCAAGGACGACGCTGGTACGTGCTCCATACCTATTCGGGGTATGAGGAGAACGTGGAACGCAATTTAAAACAGCGTATCGAATCCATGGACATGGAAGATAAGATTTTCCATGTGCTCGTGCCAAAAGAAAAACGAATCAAAATCAAGAATGGGAAACGCAAGGTGGTAGAAGAAAAGATTTTCCCTGGCTATGTGTTAGTGGAGATGATCGTCACAGATGACTCGTGGTATGTGGTGCGCAATACGCCCAATGTCACCGGATTTATTGGCGCGGGGACAACACCGATCCCGATATCCGATGAAGAAGTCCGAGGACTCCAAAAACGCATGGGCGTCGAAGAACCAAAGTATGATATCGATGTTGCAGTCGGATCCCGCGTAAAAATTGTAGACGGTCCGATGAAGAACTTTGAAGGCAAAGTCGCCGAAGTAGACCACACCCGCGGCAAAGTCAAAATCATGGTATCGATGTTTGACCGTGAAACCCCCGTTGAACTCGACTTTTTACAAATAAAGAAGTTGTAATCAGTAAACAAGAAACAGTGAACAAGAAGCACAATCACGATTGTTCACTGTTCACTGTTCACTGTTCACTGAACGTATGGCCAAAAAAGTGAAGACAACCATCAAACTCCAAATCCCGGCGGGACAAGCCAACCCCGCGCCCCCCATTGGTCCGGCGTTGGGGCAACATGGTTTGAATATTGCGGAATTTTGCAAAAAGTTTAATGACAAAACCAAAGGACAAATCGGCGATGTATTGCCGGTGGTGATCACCGTCTTCGAAGACCGCAGCTACGACTTTATCACAAAGACACCCCCGGCGGCGGAACTTATTAAGAAAGCGATGAATCTCCAAAAAGGTTCTGGCAAGCCACAAAAGGAAAAAATAGGTAAAATCAGCCGCAAACAATTGGAAGAAATCGCCAAACGCAAACTCCCTGATTTGAACACCACGCGTCTGCAAAGCGCAATCCGCATGATGGAGGGGTCTGCAAAAAGCATGGGCGTGGAGATTGTTGATTAACACGAAGGGGCCAGGGGTATAGGTCCCAGGGACCAGATCGCACCGCACCTCAGCGATCGAGAACCTGGAACCTGGAACCTGGAACCTGGAACCTTATGTCAAGTACCCGTTTTACCAAAAAGAAGGCAACCGTCGATGCAAAGAAGACCTACCCTCTTGATGAGGCGGTTGCTCTCGTCAAGTCAACGTCCGCGGCACGATTTGACGGCACCGTTGAAGTGCATGTGAATCTTGGCATTGATACGGGCAAATCCGATCAGAACGTGCGCGGGAGCACAATGTTGCCCCACGGCTCTGGGAAAACCAAAAAAATCATGGTCTTCGCAGAATCGGCAAAACAAGAAGAGGCAAAATCCGCTGGAGCGGATACTGTTGGCGGTGAAGAGCTGATTGCCGAAATTAAAAATACGGGCAAATTCGACGCTGATGTTGCGATCGCAACCCCCGCCATGATGCCCAAGCTCGCCAGTGTTGCCAAAATACTCGGGCCCAAAGGACTCATGCCCAGCCCCAAGAATCAAACGATTACGCCCAACCTCGCCGCTGCAATTGCAGAACTTAAAAAGGGGAAAATGACGATCAAGAACGACCCAACCGGCAATATTCACGTGCCGGTAGGAAAAGTATCTTGGGACGCTCTAAAACTCATCGAAAATATTCGCGAACTCTTGAGCGTCTTACCCAAACTCAAACCGTCTTCCTCAAAAGGGACGTTTATCAAATCCGTGACCTTGAGCTCGACCATGGGGCCGGGCATAAAAATTAATTTCTAATTCCCAATTCCTAATTTCCAATGAATAGTCGACGTGTATTGGGAATTGGAATTGGGTATTGAAAATTTTCATTGTGATTTTGTCCGACCGTGACATCCGCCGCGCGTTTGCTGCTGGACGAATCCAGATGGAACCTTCCCCGGACCTTACGTCCTCGATTTTACGGCCGTGCTCTGTCGACTTCCACTTAGGCAATACATTCCGCGTATTTGACTATAACAAGCTCCCGATCATCGATCCCCTCCAGGAGCTCGTGATTGATACGGTCACGAGACTCGTGGAGATCCCGGATGGGGAACGTTTTATTATCCACCCTGGGGAACTCATTATCGCCGCCACCCGCGAACGACTCACGCTTTCCAATGATTTGATCGGCCGGCTGGAAGGGCGGTCAAGTCTTGCCCGAGTCGGCATTATCGTCCATTCAACAGCAGCGCGCTTTGACCCCGGCTGGGACGGCAACCCCATGCTCGAGCTCGGCAACCAAGGCCGGATCCCCGTGGCGCTCTACCCCGGGATGCGCATTTGCAGTTTCACCTTCGAAGAGTTAAGCTCTCCGGTGGAGTTTTCATATCAACAAAAAGGACGGTTTAAACAGCAAACCGGACAAACCTCAACGAAGTTTCTGCCGGAAGACTTCCAGTCTTAGTTGAGAAACAAGAAACAGTGAGCAAGAAGCAATCGTAAACGATGGCACCATTACTGCTTACTGCTTACTGATCTATGATGGTGCGCATCCACCGCATCGACCCCACCCTGCCCTTGCCGGCCTACCACACCCCGGGTTCGGTGGCGTTTGATCTGTACAGTCGCATTGATACCACCGTTGCGCCAAAAGCAATAGAACGGATCCCCACCAATATTATTGTCGAGACTCCCGAGAAGTACATGCTCGTGGTGGTCCCCCGCTCGTCCACTCCCAAACGCAAGGGCTTGTCCATCCCGCAAGGCATTGGGGTGGTCGACCAAGATTACTGCGGGCCAAACGACGAAATCCTTTTGCAATTCTATAACTTTACCGACCATCCCGTTACCATTGAAAAAGGTGAACGCCTGGGCCAGGCAGTGTTTGTCCGCATCGACAAAGCGGAGTTTTCCGAAGAAGAGATCGATGCCGCTGACCGTGGTGGATATGGGTCGACGGGAACCACGGTATAAATTTCCAATTCCCAATTTAAAATTTTCATTGAATTTTCAATGTTGAAAAATTCTAAATTGAATCATTCATTGAAAATTAAAAATTGATAATTGAAAATTTACTGTTATGTCTTTTGAGCGCTCCATCTTCTCCATCGCAGGACTCCCGCCCGAAGTCTTGGCTGTTGCTATGGCAAAATACAGCCGATCGGGGGCATCGATCAAGGAAACGATTGATGAGTTGACCGAGGAAAAAAGCGCCGAATTCCACGAAAAATGGGTGTTGGGGTTTGGGGATGCATCGGTTGCCGACATGGCGGTGATCCCAATGGCGCTGGAGAATATCTCCATTCTTGCCAGCAAAGTGGTGGAGGACTGTCGCATGGCATCGTTCCAAGAAAAATCAACACGGTATCAACCATTCCACATCGACCGTTTTTTTGTCCCAGAAGAACTCGCCGACCCGGCCATGCGCGCCCTGTATGTTGAAGGGATCAGAGACTTGATGGAAGGATACCAGACGATCACGGAAGCGATGGTCGCATTCTATCAGAAGACCTACGCAAAGCCTGCGGAGATGAGCGACAAAGCGTATGCCAACAAATGCTGCGCACGAGCCTTGGATGTTGCGCGGTATCTATTGCCGACAGCAACGCTCACTAATTTTGGTATGATCATGAACGCGCGGGAATTGCGGCATTGCATTTCAAAGCTGCTCGCGCACCCACTGTTAGAAATGCATTCGATCGGAAAGGAGCTTCAACACGCAGCAACCACCGCCGCATACAATCCGCAATTCAATAAAATCCAACCACTATTAGAACGCTTGCTCGGATCAACATCGGAGCCACATCTGATTCAAGAATTGCGCCAGCAACTGACATTGCAAGTCAAGGGCGCTCCGACGCTCGTAAAACATACCGACCCCAAACAATATCTCATGGAGAAAAGTAAGAACATGCGCCAATGGACGGAACGGTTGTTATCCGGCGTCACAAGCCCCGAATCTCGCATTCCGGAACCCCGCGTTGATTACATCAGCGGCCAAATAACACCAGAGGATGAATTGATTGCGACACTGCTCTACGCCGAATCAACGCTCCCATTCCGCACGATTGTAGAAACTGTCCGTCCGCTTCCGCTGGAAACCAAGCAGGATATATTGGACAGCGTTCAGAACAAACGAGGGTCCCATGACTGGGTAAGCCGGGAGTTCGAAGTCGGACAAGGCCTCCTATTCGATACCCTCTTTGATTACGGCGCATTCCGCGACCTCCAACGCCATCGCATCACAAGCCAAATTAATCAGGGGGTCAGCACGTTGCATGGATATGAAATTCCACGCGATATTGAAGATGCGGGGTTGCTGGACCGCTATACTCAATTCATGCAGCGCAATCGCGCCCGTGTCGAAACACTCCGTTCAACAGTGGGGTACGCGAGCCAATACCTGATTGCCCTTGGTTGGAAAAAACGAACTCTCTTTAAAATGAACTTGCGCGAACTCTACCACATGGTGGAACTGCGCACCAAATCCGGCGGACATTTTTCCTATCGCGATCTCTGTTACGAGATGTTCGAAAAAGTGAAGGCTATTCACCCCCTGCTGGTGCGAGACCTTCGCGCAGTGAAGATGAATTTCCCAAGGGAATTTTTTGAACGGTAAAAAATACGAAGATATCAGATACGTAGATATTAAGAGTGCTATTATCCGCTATCCCTTCATATCCTCATATCTTCATATCTCGTATCGTATGTTCATCGTTATCGAAGGCACTGATGGATCCGGGAAAACCACCCAGCTCAAGCTCCTGGCGCGCCGTATGCGCAAAGAACATTTTCCTACTCGCACGATTGCGTTCCCTCGCCATGGACACTCTGCTGCTTGGGCGGTTGACCAATACCTCCATGGCCGCTATGGCGATCCGGGCAAGCTCAAGGCCGAGGTCAGCAGTATCCTGTATGCGGTGGATCGCTTTGATGCCAGTGCCCAGATTCGCAAATGGATAGAGCGCGGCGAAGCGGTGATCTCCAGCCGCTATGTGACCAGTAGTTTAGTGTATTCCGCCGCCAAGCTGCCGCCGGCAAAACGCAAGCCGCTCTGGCGCTGGATCGAACAATTGGAGTATGGGGTGTTTGGCATTCCCCGAGCAGACCATACGATTGTTCTCACGGTTCCTACGGCTATCTCAGTGCAACTCCTGCGCGAACGCTCCAAAAAAACAAACCAGCGTTTGGATCATATCGAACGCAATCGAAGACACCAAAACGATATCTTAGCTCTCTACAAAACACTTGCCGCAACGTCAAAAAACCACATTTCCCTCATCAATTGCGCCCCCGATGGAACGCTCTTGAGTAAGGAGGAGATCCATGAGAAGATATGGGCAGTTGTAAAACGGAAATTGGTTGCTAGAAATTAGAGACTGGTAATGGAAATTGGTGTATAGAGATTAGAAATGTTTCCAACCTCTATTTTCTACTCTCTATTACCAATCTCCAATTCCAGCAACCATCCACTATGCTACAGCCGATTATAGGATTAGAAATCCACATCCGCACTAATACCCAGAGCAAAATGTTCTGCGGCTGCCCGAACATGGTCGAAGACGAGGCCCCCAACACAGCCATCTGCCCGATCTGCACCGGACAGCCAGGGACGCTGCCGATCATCAACCGCATTGCACTCGAAAAGGGGGCGCTCATGGGTGCAGCGTTAGGGTGCACCGTTGCAGCGTTCTCCAAGTTTGACCGAAAAAATTATTTCTATCCCGACCTCCCCAAGGGCTATCAAATTTCCCAATACGACCAACCGTTATGCACGAATGGCGCGGTGGTCTTTGACGTGGCCTCCCCCAAGGGGAAATACCAGAAAAAAATCCGAATCACTCGCCTCCACCTTGAAGAAGACGCCGGCAAACTCCTGCATGGAAAAAATAAAGAATCCTATGTCGATTTTAACCGCGCCGGCTCCCCGCTCATGGAGATCGTCACGGAACCAGATTTCCGCTCCCCGGCGGAAGCCAAGAATTTCTTACAAGAACTCCAGCGCATCGCACGGTACATCGGCGTTTCCGAAGCAGATATGGAAAAGGGGCATCTGCGGTGTGATGCAAATATCTCCATGCGAGAGGTCAGTGGCCAGGGACCAGTGGCCAGGGACCAGGAGGACTGGATTACGGATTACTCGAAACTCGGGCCAAAAACAGAAGTGAAAAATATGAATTCATTCAAATCGGTGGAGCGTGCCCTGGAATACGAAATCATCCGTCAAACCAAACTCTGGGAAGAAGGAAATCCAGTCAATTTCCAATCCACTCGCGGATGGGATGATGCTCGCGGTATCACGGTCGAGCAACGCACAAAAGAAGAAGCGCACGACTATCGATACTTCCCCGAACCCGATTTACCGCCAATAACATTTACGCCCGAACGCATTGCCGGAATTGTACAGCAACTCCCGGAACTGCCTGCAGCAAAACGGCAACGATTTGAGCAAGAGTACGGTTTTACCAGTTCTGATGCAGCGGTCTTCTGCGACTCAAAAGAACTCGCCGCTTTTGTGGAGCAAGTGATGGCAGAGCTCACCACATGGATCCGCGATACTGTGGGAGAGGCGAGTGATGCGGCATTGCAAACACGTTCTAAATGGACAAAACTTGTCGCCGGCTGGATCGGCAGCAAGCTGCTCGGAGTGCTCAACGAACAAAAACGAACATTGTCGACGATGAAACTCGATGCGGAAAATCTCGCGGAGTTACTATCGATGATCGCAACCAACAAGGTCAATGGCACTAATGCGCTCCAACTACTCACTCATATGGTGGTTTCCGGAGGCGATCCGAGCCAAATCCTCGAAGAACAAGGGCTCGCACAAGTCTCGGATGCCGCAAGCATCCAAGAACATGTCGACACGGTAGTCGCAGAGAACCCAAAGGTGGTGGCAGATGTGAAAGGTGGGAAGGTGACCGCACTGCAATTTTTAGTCGGCCAAGTAATGAAAAAAACTAAAGGAAGGGCGAACCCGGAGATTGCTGCACAATTGCTCCGCGATAAGTTAGGTATTGAATAAATTCATTTCTACGGTATGACCAAACAAGACCTCCAACTGCAATTAAAGCAAGCGATGATCGCAAAAGAAAAACTCCGCGTCTCAACGCTCCGGTTGCTCTTGTCTGCCATCCAACTTTCGGAACGTCAGGGGGATCTCCACGAAGCAACGCCAGAGGAGACCGTCTCGATTATCCAGCGAGAAGTAAAGCGCCGGAGAGAAGCAATCGAAGAATATACGCGTGCGAGCCGTGCCGATCTCGCGCAATCCGAACAACAAGAACTCCAGATTCTCGAATCCTATTTACCGCAGCAACTCACAACGGAGGAAGTAGATGCAATCATCCGTGAAACGATCACTAACACTGGAGCCTCAACCACTGCTGATTTCGGCAAAGTGATGAAAGAAGTGAGTGTCAAAACTCGCGGTCGCGCGGATGGCAAACTCGTCTGCGATCGGGTCAAACAACTGCTGGCCTAAGGGGCAAGCCCGATCAATGGGGCAACGACCAGTAACACGGTGGCGAAAATAATCCCGATAATAGTCAACCAAGCGATGGCATTCCCCCATCGCTTGTTTGTATGCGCTCCCATGATGCGCGGGTTGTTGATAATGAGCATCACGAAGATAAGGATGATGGGCAATAAGATCCCATTGATATCCTGGCTCAAGAGCATCACATTGACTAATGGCAAACGCGGAATGAGCACTATCAGCGCCGGCAGGATGATCGAAAAAAGAATGATGCTATAAAACATCCGCCCGTTCTTCCAATTGGTGTTAAACCCATATTCCCAGCCCAATGCCTCGCACACCGCATACGATGTCGCCACCGGCAAGATAAACGCTCCCAACATCGAGGCGCTAAATAATCCAAACGCGAAGAGGACTTCGGCAAAATGCCCCGCTAACGGTTCCAGAGCGAACGCCGCATCTTTCGCGTCATGAATGCGAATCCCCGCTTGAAACAATGTAAACGCCGTACTCACAATAATAAAGAAACTGACGACATTCGTAATCAGCGCCCCGATGAATACTTCCCATTTTTCTACAGAATAATGCTTAATATTAAGCCCCTTATCCACCACATATGATTGGATGAAAAACTGTCCCCAGGGGGTAATCGTTGTCCCAATCAGAGCAATCATGGTGAGTAAATATGTGCCAGACCATTGGATTTGCGGCGTAATAAGGCTCTTGAATGCCAACCCAAAATCCGGCTTGACGATAAACCCATTGATGATGTAAACAATGTAGAACATCGAAAACAGCAAAAAGATTTTTTGAGCCGCGCGAAACGATCCTTTGTATAACACCGTCCAGACCACCACAGCGGCAATAGGAACGACAAGATATTTTGTGATACCAAATAATTCAAACGACGACGCAATCCCGGCGAACTCTGCGACGATGGTCCCCATATTGGCGATGAGCATTGCCACCATGGCAAAGACGGTCCAGCGCACGCCAAAGTATTCCCGGATCACCCCGCCCAAGCCTTGTTGCGTGACCAGACCAATGCGTACGCCCATCTCTTGTGTCACCGCCAGTGAAAAGGTCAGTAAAAACAAGATCCATAACATCGAGGTGCCAAAGTGGGCGCCAACGATGGAATACGTGCTGATCCCGCCGGCATCATTATCGGCGTTAGCCGCAATAATCCCAGGGCCGATCACGCTCAAAAAAAATAACACCTTGGGCCAAAGAGTGTTTTTCCAACGCAACGCCATACAAACAAGATTTATGCGTTCGGTATGAGCGAACGCATGATATCATCGGCGGTGACAACGCCAAGTAACTTTCCTTTGCCATCCAACACCGCGACCGTAAAGAGGTTATATTTTGTCATCAATGTTGCCACATCCATGAGACGATCATTCTCACCAGCGGTGGGGAGTCGCTCGCTCAACTTCATCACCTCCGCGAGCGTTTGGTCCGGATCAGCAATCAGTAGCCGCCGCGTAGAAACGACCCCGAGAAATTTTTCTCTTTGGTCGACAATGTAGACAAAGGGGAGACTATGATGGATGGTAGAGACTTTTCGGATGAGGTCCACGGCTTGCCGTACAGTAAGGTTGGGCTGCGCGGAAACAAATTCGGTGGTCATAAGCCCGCCCGCCGTATCTTCATCATACTTGATGATCGAACGAAGGTCTTCGGTCTTTTCATTGCCCGGGAGCCGACGCATAATCTCTCCCGACTCTGGGTTGGGCAATGCCTGCATGAGGTCGACGAGTTCGTCGACCGACATTTTTTGCATAATGCTGGCAGCGCGCTCTGGACCTAAACTTTTCACCAAAATTGTTTGGATCTCGGGTTGGACTTCTTCCAGCACTCTCGCCGCAGTCGCCTGGTCCAGGGATTGGAGAACAACGGATCCATGCCGAATATTCATGTGTTCGATGAGGTTTGCGATGTCCGCGGGGTGGAGCTTGACCATGTCCTCGACATGCTGAGTCAAGTGGAGCTGGTTTTCTACAAGACTCACATCCTTCCACTCTAAAAAATTGGGCTTAAGCAGGCGATCCCAACGCGGGTGCGAAAATCCCATCCGGCGCAATAACCCCCGCGTGCTGATGTCCAACGCTACCAGGCTCATAACCGATCGGACGCGGCTAAATTGCACATCATTCACCCGCACCACGCGAAGCCCGCTTAAATCAACGATCTGCTTGTCCATCACGGATTCTTTGAGCGCTACGACCCCTGGCCCTGTTGGTGTCGTGATGATTGCATCGTCAATACGGGCATCCAAAATTACAGAATCCGGCCCCCAACTTTCTAACGAATCTGGTGATAAGCAAACCGCTTCTTCGCCGGCACTGCGTCGGCACAGCAAACCAACAAGGGGTGGAACGTCCTCCGATCGGCGCAAGTCGACAAGGGCATCGATAATGGTCCCAACCGCGGAGCCCTGCGCATCACGAACACGCGCGCCCAATAGATAACTTAAAAAAATCATACAGCCGGGGGTCCAAAAATAGAGCGATAGGGTCACTATACTAGACAATCAGCCCCAAAATCAAGGAATACCGCCCACCGCGTCAAGAGCGTTTTTGTTCTCTTGGAGCCAACGATCAAACCATTCTGGAGCCTCGACCATCCGGGGTTGCATGCGATTCGATTCAATAGGAAGAACTGCAAGAACCAATTGATCTTCTATGAACTCGCCTTTTACAATGAGCCCGCGCTGCGTTTCGGCCGAGAACATCTGATCAAAAATAAAATTCCCTAATGAATAGACAATCGGTTTGTTGTGGTAGAGCTCCATGTCTTGGACCACATGCGGATGGCCCCCAATCACTGCGTCAGCGCCCGCGTCGATCCAATCGTGCGCGAGCTGCTCTTGCCGTTTGCTATGCCGGGGCGCATACTCTACCCCCCAATGCGGGAACACGATCGCGCGCGCGTTGGGATCCTGGGTTAATCGCCGGATCAGCGGGATGGGATCATGCGGTTGGCCGTTGCCGATATCGTTGACCGCAATAATATACAAAGTAAGGCCGTTGCCTTCAAATTGTCCGACATGATCCTCGGTGACCGATTGTGGATCGCCGATCGGCTTGATGTTGGCTTCTTGCACCACCCGGCGCGTTGTGGCAAGGCCCTTGGTGCCGGCGTTCAAACTATGATTATTGGCAAGACTGACGCCGGAAAGATGCAAGTCTTCCAGAACTCGTAGCCCCTCCGGAGGGAAGTGGAAGACAAAGGTATGGGGGTTTGATTCTTTTGCAACCGGTTTATCACTCAATGCCCCTTCCAAGTTCGCAATGGCGGCATCGACGCCCTCAAATATTGTGGCGTCAAAAAATGTGAGTAGGTCGCGAAATGCATTGGCCCCAAATGCCCGACGAACCGACCGGGCCAACATAATGTCGCCGGCAATGGCAAAGCTCACGCGCCGCGACGTTGGCGGCACTGGCGCCAACGTCGACCGCCCCTCTGGTGTCGGTGTAGACACCACCGCGGCGGTCGATCGTTTCCGTTGTTGTTGCTGGGAGTACACGGTAGCCATCGCAGTAATAGCCACCACTACCAGCGCAACCAATCCCATGATAAAAGCAATTTTTTTCATATTTCTGACCATATCATTCTTGCGCAGTGGCGCTCCCCAACTTCCAGAGAAACTCAAACATCGAGCGCATAGTGCTGGCAAATGCCTGACTCTCAATAATGAACCCAAAATTTTCTGCCTTGGTCGAAATCATCATCACCTTGTGGTCATAGATCATGATCATCGATGCGCAAAATAACGAAGGGGGGAGATACCGGACGTGCCGCTTCCATTGCGCGCTCTCTTGCCCATACGTCTGGTCATAGGTATCACCACTGGCCGGGTGGAGCGCAAAGGCAATAATCCCCTTCTCGGCGCGTCGCCGAATGTACTCCTGGGAAAAATCTCCACCGGGGAACTCCTTGAAGTCCTCCACCTTTACAATCTGGAGAATTTTTTTCGAACGGCATTGCAAGGTATCTTCGTAAATCCGTTTGATACCTTCGCGGCCTTCAAAAAACTCAAGGCGTGGTCGGACATTACTCGAAGCATACACGGCTGCCAATTGCGGGACAACCTGCGCCACCGCACGTCGCCCTTGGTCCACCAAACCCAAAAGGGTCAGCGGATCTTGCGCTCGAAACAGCATCCGCGATCCTTTTTTCTGCGTGCTCAACAACCCCTTGTGGACCAGCTCATCGACAATGCCATAGGCAGTAGTCCGCTTGAGCCCGGCCTGTTTGGCAATCTCCGGCGCTTTTGCCATACCCAATTCCAACGCCGCTAGGTAGATCTTGGCTTGCTTTTCCGTGAGCCCCGCGTGCTGGAGTTCATGAACGTACATATTTTTCGACAACGAATGATTACGATATTATGCCCAATATTAAATCACAAATTATCTTATATGTCAATCATTGTTGATTTTTCTGTACATTTTCTGACTTGATCTCTACCATGCGATAAGAACCTTAACAATTTGGAGGGACCCATGAATACGACCAATTACTCATCTCTGTTTACGATCGTTGCATTGCGGCGGGCATGGTACGTTTGCAACCTCGATGCCGAGACATCGTCACTGTGTCGTCGCAATGGCATCACGGTGGAAGAGGTAGCGGAGCAAGAACAAATCCGCCCCCAACGAGAAGCAAGGCTCTGGGGCGACTGGAAGTGGCATATCAATAACCGCCGTACCGACGAACACCTTGCGGAACTCCTCGGTCTCTCCTACCACTCGCTTTGGGCAATGAACATGCGGGTGGACAGGGAGAACATGCGCGTATACTACCGCATACCCCATCCCTCGGGTGAATGGATCGAGTACGAGGAACGGTTGACGGAGGGGATAAACGACGATTCATCACAAATTCCCCCAACCTAACGAATACCCGAAATCAAAACGCCGGCACGGGACACCTCCCCTGCCGGCGTTTTTTCTTATTTTATAGACAATTCCAACATACCTACAAACTTGAGAATGTGAGAATGATGTGTTGATAATAAAAAACAGTGTCCCAACCGCGCACCCCCTCCAACGGCAGCGCGGTCGGGACGATAGAAACGCTTGTGGTCACGGCGGGAAGATGGCCTGAGTGGTGTACGTCCGGCGCCCAATCATCCCCTTGATAATGACCCAGTCAGCCGCTTCGCACTCGCGGCGGAACGTCTCGACCTTGATACCCGCAACCGCACCGGAGGGCACGTCCAACGGCGGGTTGCTGACACGGCACGCATCGACGAACCGTGCACTAAAGGCCGGCAGGCGTCCGTCTGCGTCCCGAGCGACAATGCAGACCAGGTTCTGGTCTACACCGGCCGGATCGCAGGGGTTAAACGCCCACACTCCTTCCTGCGGAACCTGGAAGCAGCCGTAGGTTGAAGTCCATTCTCCTATTCGGACTGACAACCCTGCGGCTCTTGCAAACTGGTCCAGCCGCTCCAGACACTGGTAGTACCTCCAGTGTCGGTCAGCGTATTCTCTGACCAGTGTCGCGATGGCACTGGGCGAGACCCGCCACAATTGGTCGAGCGCGACGTTCGCAGCCACAATCTGGTACCCGCTGATGCCGTCTGTCAGTTGACCGCCAATCGTCGCGAACGCGGGGCTCCCGAGGAACTGCCGGCCGCGGGGATCAGCGCGCAACGCCAAACCATCCACTGGTCGGTCAGCGGCGATCATGCCGATGATGGCTTGGTGGAGCACCGAGGGCAACGGCCATTTGAGCACTCGAGAGTACCCTAGACCGGTTGTCGCAATCATGGTCCCCAGCAGCGGCCCTGGAATCGGACGGGCGTTTGCGATGATGTACGCGACCCCCTCGGCTTGATCCCAATAGAGTTTGGCCGGAGTTTCCGAGGTCATTCCGCTGGCGCAGGCCGCGTACGTCGTGGACCGGAAGTCCTCCACCGAACAAAGCACCAGTGTCTGTGTCCGGAAGGTCCCCAGAATGTTGATCGACCGGCGGATGACGTGCCGGATGCAATCATCGATGATCTGGAGTTCACATTCATCCTCGTCGTCGATGTCCATGGTATCGAAGAAATGGTCGCTGAACCACACAGTCGTCTCGCCCACGATGACCTCATGGTCGCTCATGGCGACCGGGTTGATGGCGATCGCTCCAGACGCAGCGCCGTTGATGGACGCCACCGAGTATGCCGGCAGCGCTCGCCAAAGGCCGAAAGACGCCCACATGCCGATGATGGCCACCGTGAGCATGGTCCGTTGTTTCATCGTGCACCTCCGCACGTTCGAGAGGTCTCGCAGGCATCGCGTTTCCTCTGGCTACGACCCTACCATACCCAACCACAAAACTCAACTTTCTTATCTACTAAACGATAGACACGACCGTGATATTCTTTTGCTGATAGCGAGGACTGTTTGAGGCAATCCCGACATGCTGAGGAAAGATTGCTGTTGATGCGTGTCGGGATGGTCCTCCGATCGCAATCGGAGGAGCTGAATTCCGCAGCCAGGCAAAAGAATACCGCGGTCGTGTCTACGCTTCCGCCCACAACGCCAGACCCCCATCGTTTCCGATGAGGGCCCATCACTATTATTTACTGTCGAACCGAGTATCAACGGTGACAGAGGCAATCAGCGTTCGAAGTTGCACTACCAGTGCCTGCGGTGGTACCCGTTGCTGCCGGTGCCGTCGAAGACGCCGCCGGAGCAGCCAACTCTGGAACTGTTACAGTAGTACAGACGGTCGTTGGGGATGATCCTGTCGAGGCAACTGAAAATTCTGGTGGGATCGTGATACACACTTGCGCTGTCCCGGATTCCGGGCACTGATAGGTTGCTTTCCTTTCAACGCTCGCGCCGGGTTCTAACGGAGGGACGAGCTGCTCGCCTAATAGCAGAGAGTTCCCGCTGGCCATGGTCATAAACAATTTGATCGGCGTATTGGCGATCGAAGCCGCCGTGCCGGTGTTGCGCGCACGCATTTGGACGGTGAGTGACTTCCGATTTTGGGAATCGACGGACGCATCCAGGCGAACATCCTCCACACGAATACGCGCAACCCCTGTGATAGAAACTTTAGTCGATGGAATGAATGGGGAAAGCGTTGCCGCAGCCGCTGGGACAGCGGTCGGCGCAGCGGTCGGCAATAACGAGGCACTCGGTTGGGCGACAGTGCTCGGCTGCTCAACTGCTGGAACGACCGCCCGTTTCTGTTGCGACAGCCCAAGAGAAAATTGAGTGTCCGATTCTGCTTCCGTTCGCTGCGCCTGCGTGCGCAGCGCTGCCAGCACCGCGCGCAGACGCTCTCGGATCGTCTTCTCCCCCTCGGCAGAGACGGATGCAGCCTGTGGTCGCGCCGCTGCCGACTGCTGTAATTGAATCTGCGCTTGGGTGCGCGATTGGGTGGGAGCGGTCAATTTTTGCGCAACAAAAAACCCGCCAAAACCAGCGAGTAAGATTGCGATGATATGCGATCTCCGCAGTTGAATTCTGCGTTGTTGCGGTTCCATAACTCATTGATGTTTATTTTGTATTTTTACTCTATTATTATATCATATTCAGACTATTTTATCAATACCAATTATCCCCAATCACTTGGTGTCCGACAACCGATACAGGGCCGCCCCCGATAGTATTACCAGCAAGCCCCCCAGCATGACAAACAGGTCTGCATACCCCACCGTGGTGAGCATCGCTGCCCCCAACACCGGCGCGATGACATAAGGGAGGATCCATACCATGTGGAATACGCTGATGATGGCAATATCGTCCGAGTCCACGTGTTTGTAGAAATACGTATCGCGCATGCTCTCGACAATACTCGCGCCAACGCGCGAACAAAATAATACTCCGGCAAACGCAAGCCACGATGCGGATGGGCTCATCACCCCAAAAACAATGCTCGCAACCGCCATCACGACAAAACCAACGATCATTAATTCTTTTTCTCCCCACCAACGGTCCGCAATGACTCCTGCAGGATATTCGGTGAGGACAAACGGAATCAGCATAATAGAAAACATCCACCCGATCATCCCCCACGAAAATCCGATTGTGTCATGCAAATAGAGGGGCGCATAGATTACCATCCATGCATAAAAAAATTGGAGCGCAAACGCAACGAGCGTCACTTTCCAAAGCCCATCGATCTGGATGATGCGCCGTAGGGCGTCGCGGAGGTGTTCGTGATGATGGAACGATCGGTCGTCGGAAGAACGAAACATTGTGGGGAACAACAGGCTCATGGGCAGAAACGCGACTGCGGATGCGGCGAACACCCACTGGATCCCAAACCGTTGGCCAATGCTGCCCATGACCAGCGGCGCCACAACCCATCCGGCGTTCATGATCGTCAGATACCACCCGCGCAATCGCCCGGTATTGCCATCGGAGGAATACTGCTCAAGCGCCACGTCAAACCCCAACAACACCATCCAAGTCGCAGCGGTATAGAGTGTGAAGGAAAGCACCGCGATCACCGGCAAAGCCACCATGGACAGCAGAATGGACGAGGCGAACAACAACACCGCGATCACGCTAAACCCCATCCGCTTGCCAACGCGGTGGACGAACGCCGGGAGCAACACCATGCCAATAATCGTAAACGCGGCCGATGCGATATAGATCGATTCTACCGCCCCGGTGCCCACAACGCCTTGAAGATAGGAGGACCCAACGTACGTGGAAAGAGCGATGCCGAGAGAATACAAAAAAATCAGCAGGTGGATCCGGTGGAGGGCCCGTCGTTTTGTGGATGCCGGCAAACGAGGCATACGTTATTTGCGTTCTTGTATCTCTTGCTGGATGTGTTTCAAGAAGTCTCCGAGAGAAATCGAAAGCAATTCTTCCTTCCCGCGCACGCGCACAGACAAAGTGCTCGATTTTTTCCACGTCCCGACCTTCGGTGCTTCACGCTCTCCGATCACGATGACATAGGGTATTTTTTCTTTGGCTGTTGTCCGGATTTTGTATCCGACGCTTTCATTCTCATCGCGCACCTCGCAGCGAATGCGAGCACCCGCAAATTCTTTGGCAAGCGTCTGGCTCGCCTGAATAAAGTCTTCTCCCACCGGGATCACCGCAACTTGCACCGGGGCCATCCATACCGGGAATGCGCCCGCATAGTGTTCAATCAGAACGCCTAAAAACCGATCGGGTGAGCCAATGAGCGCCCGGTGGATCATCACCGGTGTTTGTTCTGTGCCATCGCTGGCCGTATAGGTGAGCCTGAAACGCGACGGCATGTTGAAGTCGAGCTGGATCGTGGAGATCTGCCACTGCCTCTGCAGCGCATCAACGGCCATAATATCAATCTTGGGACCATAAAACGCGGCTTCCCCTTCTGCTTGCCAAAAATCAACGCCCTTGGATTGGAGCAACTTACGCATGATGTCCTGTGAATGCTCCCATACGTCGTCGCTGCCTAAATATTTTGCCGAATTATCCGGGTCGCGCAGCGAAAACCGCATGCGGTATCCAATTTTATAGGTTGAAAGAGCTTCTTGAATCGCCGAAAGGATATTACTGATCTCTTCTTCGATTTGATCCTGGCGACAGAAGATATGCCCGTCATCCTGGGCAAACGATCGTAATCGGGTAAGCCCTGACAGTTGCCCCGGCTGCTCGTCGCGATAAAGGTTCGCAAAATCCGCAAAACGAATCGGCAGATCGCGGTAACTGCGAGGGCGGGAAGCGTAAATCTGGGTGTGCTGCGGACAATTCATGGGCTTTAAGAACATCTCATCGCTCACATACTGGCTTTTGACCGACAGCATGTCTGCCTTGTAGAGATCATAGTGCCCGGAAATCTTAAACAACTCCGCCTTGTTGATATTGGGGGTGTGGACCTCGCCAAACCCCAGCCGCGCATTCAGTTCACGGGAGTACCCAATGATAGCGTTGCGGATGACATTGCCGCGCGGCGTATAGAGCGGCATTCCCGACCCTACCAAGTCCGAAAAAATGAGCAAGTCTTGCTCGTGGGCAATTTTCCGATGATCGCGTTTTTTGGCTTCCTCTCTCCGCGCGAGGAACGCCTTTAATTCTTCTTTTGTAAAGAACGCGAGCCCGTAGATGCGTGTAAGCATGATATTATGTTCGTCCCCTTTCCAATACGCACCCGCAACCCGATCCAGTTTGAAGGCATCGAGTTTAATTTCGGAGAGATCTTGGGCGTGTCCGCCTTTGCACAGGTCGAGAAAATCCCCGGTAAGCGAGAAGGTAATTTCCTTGCTCTCCTTAGAAAAATCGTTGATGAGTTCTGATTTATACTGATTCCAGGAAAATTCTTTTCGCGCTTGTTCGACGGTGACCGTCTTCATTTCCGACGTCTTGAGCTTCTGCCAAACTTTCAATTTGCCGCGCATCTTCTTCTCGATCGCTTCAAGGTCTTTATCGGAGATTGCGACTGGAATATAAAAATCTTGGTAAAATCCATCTTCAATAGCCGGGCCGATGGCGTTTTGGGCTCCGGGGTATAATTCAATTACACTCGCGGCCAAGAGGTGCACGAGCGTATGACGAATAGACTGGAGATGATCGAGGTTGGACATAATTTCTAATAAAAATCCAATGCTACATGTCGGAATAAACAAATTATTCTGTCATTCGAGCATTGGACATTTTATTGGAAATTGGATATTAGATATTGGAAATTTAAGGACTACTCGGTTGGGCTGACCACATCCAGCGTGACGCGGTCGGCGCGCTTGGGAATCGTGCGCAGCCAAAACGGTGAGGTTTGGACATGGATTGATTCAATATCTTTGATGTTCGCCGCAAATGCCGATACATCCGAAACTCGCATCCCCAGGAACTGATCTTTTGAAATCGGAAGCGCATCCCCCGAAACCGCTGCCCAAGCAAACGCATGGATCACAAACTGCGCGGTCTTGGATTTTGCATCAAACTGCTTGAGTGTGTATTCGAATGCCTTCGACTGATCCAACCCGCCGAAGACGTAGGGGCTCGGGATCGCCTGGCTTAACGATGCCTTGAGCGGTTCCTCCAACGGCTGCGGGTTAAATTGCGCGACCACGATGCTCGTTTTGACGACAACACGGACGGTCGCGGGAGTTGCAGGCTCGATGGTCGAACTCTTCCGGGACACCGCAGCGATCACCACGTCTGATGCGTTGGCGAGTTTTGATCGGTATTCATTGAGCACTGCTTCTTTTATCGCTGCCGACTCTTGCTCTTCCACATCTTTTTGGGACTCTGCGCTCAAACTGGTCGCGGTCTTCTTCCCCCCGCTCATCGGCTTTGCATTCGCCCCCGTGATTTGCTCTTGCGCCCCCTTCCAAAGCCCCGGCAAGATGAAGGTGGTCGGACCAATATCCCCGGCACTGCCTGGCTGATCCGCAACAACGTGGACATCGACCGCGCCGCCTCCGGGGACCGTGACAAATTCCGTGGTCCGGAATAATACCCCCTGTGGCGACAATAGGCGCGTAGTCGGCACTAACGGTTGCGCCCGGGTGGTCCGATTGGTAATGGTGACAACCCCTTCTGCCTTGCCTTCCTGCAGCGTAAGGCTCGTGGCCGCCACCTCCCGTGTTGCGGAGCGCTCAACGACCGTGACTTGCCCCGGGATGGTTGTACTCGAGGCCGTCGGAGCTGGAACGCGGCTGCTGACCGCAAAAGATTGGTTCAGTGGGAATGATTGCTTCTTGAGCGTAATCGATATGGTTGCGCGCACCATGGCGATGTACAAAATCGAAAGAAAGACGACACCGACCGATACCAGCAAACCAACGGCGATCCGTCGGTAGAGTGCAATGGGGGGAAGATCGTGGGCCATAGATACGAAATTTCTAATTTCCAATGAACGCCGCAGGGCGGATGGACTTACTATATCATTGGGAGGCTGTTGCTGCAACGGCGGGAGTCGGACGTTTTGGCATAGCCGCAATTAATTCTTGAATGCGTTCCGGTGTGAGCGCGATGGCTTTTGAACAGACGATCTGAGCGGCCCCCCCGCGCTGCGTCACGGTACCCTTGAGCAGCACTAATCCTCCCTCGGCCCAGAGACCAGCCGTTTTTTGGAATGTTTCAGGAAATACAATCACTTCGATCGAGTCCTGCGGATCCTCTACTTTTGCAAAGAGCATCTTCTCTCCTTTCTTTGTGTAAATGCTTTTGATGGATAGTACCAGCCCACCCACCACCGCCTCCTGGCGTTCTTCAAAGTTCTTCACCGTTGAAATCGGGATGCTGATAATTGACAACTGGGCCGAAAATGCGGTCAGCGGATGCTCGGATACATAGAGTCCCAGTAATTCTTTTTCCCAGCACAACAATGTCTCTGGACGCTCTGGGGCTATGGGATCCAGGGCCATGACGCGAGGGGCGACGCTTGCTCCCATCATCGAAAGGAGGGATGACTGAGCAGATTGTTCTTGGCCGCTGGATGCCGATCGCGCGAATTTTAACATTTTCTCAATATTGCCTGCCAATTGCGATCGATCACCAAATCGATCCAACGCCCCACACTTTACAAAACTCTCCAGAGATTTTTTATTGAGCACTTCGCTGCCCACGCGCAAGAGAAAATTTTCTAAACTCGTGAATGGCCCGTTGGTTTTGCGCTCGCTGACGATCCGATCCACAATCCCTTCGCCCACATTCTTTACTGCGGCCAAACCAAACCGAATGACCGAGGCTCCGGTGGCGTCTTCGGACGCCACGGTAAAGCTCTCAAAACTTTCGTTGATATCGGGCGCTAGCACGCGGATCCCCATCCCTTTGCATTCCCCGACCAGCACCGCGATCCGTTCAACATCTCCCACTTCGCTTTTGAGCAGGGCCGCCATAAACTCCACGGGATAGTTGGCTTTAAGGTACGCCGTTTGATACGCAATGAAGCCGTAACAGGTGGCATGCGCCCGATTGAATCCATACCGCGCAAACGGTTCGGTAAAGTCAAAGAGCCGCTCCGCAATACTGCGCTCAACGCCTTGCTTGATTGCGCCAACGATAAATTTTTCTCGCTGCTCCATCAGAAGTGTTTTGATTTTCTTGCCGATGGCTTTGCGTAAGACGTCCGCCTCGCCAAGTGTAAACCCCGCAATATCTCGGGCAATTTGCAGTACCTGCTCCTGGTATACGGCGATGCCATACGTATAATCCAAGATCGGTTGCAACTTAGGATGCAAATACTCAATGCGCTTTGTCCCGTGTTTGCTCGCGATAAAATCCGGGATAAGCTCCATGGGGCCCGGCCGATACAGAGCGACCATGGCGATGATATCTTCCAGCCCGGTTGGCTTTAATTCTTTCAAGTAGCGCTTCATGCCACTGGATTCGAGTTGGAAGACGCCGGTGGTATCCCCGCACTGCAGCAGCGTAAAGGCCTTGACGTCGTCGAGCGGGATGGACGCAAGATCAACCGTAACCGATCGGGTGTGCTGGATGATGGCGAGGGCATCCTCGAGAATGGTGAGGTTCTTGAGCCCCAAAAAATCCATTTTAAGCAACCCCAGCGCCTCGATGCTATGGAGTCCATATTGCGTGATAATCGTTTGGTCCGAACTGGAGGCAAATTGAATCGGCGTGTACTCCACTAGGGGCTTATCGGTAATCACCACGCCGCAAGCGTGCGTAGAACTGTGGCGCGCCACATTCTCGACTTTTTGAGCAGTGGCAATAACCACGTTTGCCTGCTCGTCTTTTTTGATTAATTCTTTGAGCTCTGGCACTTGATCCACGGCCTCGTGCAAACTCAACCCCATTGGGATGAGCTTGGCCAGCGTATCGCAAAATGAGTAACTCATCCCGAGTACCCGTCCGCAGTCCCGAATACTCGCCCGCGCTGCCATGGTCCCAAAGGTAATAATCTGCGCCACGTGATCTTTGCCGTACTTTTGCTCCACATAGTGGATGACTTCATCGCGCCGGCGGTCGGCAAAATCCAAATCAATATCCGGCATGCTGATGCGTTCCGGATTCAAAAACCGTTCAAAAAACAATTTGTACCGCACCGGGTCGACGCTGGTGATGTTCAATAAAAAACTCACCAGCGACCCCGCTGCGCTGCCGCGGCCCGGACCCACCATGATCCCGTGGCGCTTGGCCCAATTGACAAAATCCGCAACGATCAAAAAATACGATGCAAATCCGGTCTTTGCGATCACCGATAATTCGTACTGCAAACGTTCGACGACGTCCGTGGCCGGAGCCTGCCCGTACATGCGCCCCAGCCCATCGTGACAGAGTCGTTCCAGTTCCTCCATGGCGTTTGCGCCCCCCGCAACGGCAAACTCGGGCAGGATCACCTTGCCCAAGGGGATCTCTACCGAACACCGGTCGGCAATCTTCGCGGTGTTGGCGATCGCGTCCGGGGCATATAAAAATAACTGGATCATCGTCTCCGGTGCGATCAGCGATAGATTTTCTCCCATCATGTTGAGCCGTTTTGGGTCATCGCGCTTGGATTTGGTCTGCAAACACAGTAATACATCTTGAGCGTCCGCATCATCCGGGTTGATATAATGCGCGTCGTTGGTGGCCACCAGCCCAGCGCCCGTGGCTTGGCAGAGGCGCACGAGAGCTGCATTGACCCGCGCCTGATCTGGCAGACTCGGGCGATGCTGAATTTCGAGGAAATAGTTCTCTGCCCCGAATACCGTTTGATACTGGCGGATAATAAACGCCGCCCGCTCGTCACCGCTGCCGGACAATATCTCTCTGGACACGGCGCCGCGCAAGCAACCGGAGAGCGCGATGAGGCCCTCGTGAAATTGCTGCAATAACTCCCAATCAATACGAGGTTTATAATAATATCCCTCGATGTGGCCCAACGTTGTGAGCTTGAGTAAATTCTGATATCCAGTATTATTCTCTGCCAATAACACGAGGTGCGTATAATCATTATCCACGCGGCTGCGCTTATCGTGGCGGCTGCCGACGGCGACGTACGCTTCCATCCCGATAATCGGCTTGATCCCGGCACGCAAGCATTCCTGATAAAACTCCACCGCTCCGTATAATGTGCCATGATCCGTAAGCGCAAGCGCTGTTGCGCCTTGGGCTTTTGCTGCCGCGACCAGGTCAGGGATTTTGCCCAGGCCGTCGAGCAACGAATAATGGGAGTGGACATGCAAATGAACAAACGACATACCGATATAATTTTCAATTTTCAAGTAACAATTTTCATTGAATTTACAATGATTCAATTTAAGAATAATGACAATGAAAATTCATTGGAAATTGGAAATTACGATTTGATGTATTCTTTCTTGAGCGTCTCCAACTTCACTTCTGCCCCGTCAAGTTTCTTTTTAAGCTCGCCAGCGAGTTTCATCCCTTTCTCAAATTCCTTGAGCCCCACATCAAGATCGACATCGCCGGATTCAAACGTGCGGACAATGTTCTCGAGCTCTTCGAATTGTTGTTGAAATGTTTTCATACACGGGAGATAAGAGATACGCCTGCCTGCCGGTAGGCAGGGG
The DNA here is from genome assembly GCA_016215325.1 of Candidatus Uhrbacteria bacterium. GTDB lineage: Bacteria > Patescibacteriota > Patescibacteriia > JACRJV01 > JACRJV01 > JACRJV01. Next base: position 52,274 of record JACRJV010000027.1, on the reverse strand, counting down.
GATAAAGAGGCGAGGAAGCCGTAATTTTTACCGTATAACCTCACTCACGATCTGTCCATCCGAAACAGTCGTGCGGATCACATCGCCGCAATGGATTGCTTTTACACTGCGCACAATGGCACCGGTATGGTCTTTGGTAATCGAAAATCCACGCTGGAGAATCGCTTGAGGATTTAAGTGCTCCAGCAGAGATCGCGCGTGCTCCAAACGCTCTACCAACCCAGCGAACCAAAATTCTCCCGTTCGCACAAATGTTTCGAGAGTGTGATGAGATCGTTCAACCTGTCGATGGAGCGCTTGATGCATGACTTCGGTGAAATGATCGAGCAGTACCAAGGTTTCCCGGCGATCGCACACAACGCGCTCTGCCGCATTGGATGGCGTCGACGCCCGAAGGTCCGCCACAAGGTCGGCGATCGTTGTGTCACGCTCATGGCCGACAGCACTCACCACGGGCACGCGGCTGGCAAAGATCGCCCGTGCGACGGATTCGCTATTAAAGGCATTCAGTTCCTCCGCTGCTCCTCCACCGCGCGTCACAATAATCACATCGATGTCCGGCCTGCTATTGAGCCGCTCTAACGCCAAAACGATTTCAGCGGCCGCCGCGGCCCCTTGGACGGCTGCAGGAGAAAGGACAACCGAAATGTTCCCCCATCGATTATTAAGGATGCGTACAATGTCCGTGAATGCTGCCGCTTGGGCGGAAGTGACGATGCCAATGGTCTGTGGGAAGCGCGGGATCGGACGCTTGCGCTCTGCCGCAAATAATCCTTCGCGTTCCAATTTTTCCTTGAGCTGACGCAAGGCCGCCGCGAGCGCACCGTCGCCAACCGGCACCACCGTGATCACGCGCAAATGGAAACGACCCGACTGCTTGAACAATCCCGCGCGAGCCGCAATCTCAACTTCCATGCCGTCACGGATGCCCTCCGGCAGTTCCCACCGCATCATAAAACATCCCACGCGTGCGGCCGCATCTTTGAGATCAAAAAACACGAGTCGATCCTTCGCGATCTTGAGGTCCACCACTTCGCCCCGAACCGACACAGTGCCGAGGCCCTCGGAAAGATAGCTCGAAATCGCCGCGTTGAACTGACTGACGGTGTAGGTCATAGCCAATGTATTGTACGGATCAATTCCTATTTGGACAAGACAATCAAAAACCCTTATTCAAACGACAAAAAACCGCCCCGAGGACAACGGGACGGTTTTTGTATCCAGCGCTGGCGCGCTCTCGCGCACTACTTTTTCAGACTCTCCCCTCTTGAGGCAGCGATAATCTTTTCAGCAACGTTACGGGGAACTTCGGAGTAATGAGAAAATTCCATGGAGTAACTGGCGCGTCCTTGGCTCATGCTGCGCAATTGCGTGGCATACCCGAACATTTCGGAAAGCGGCACCAGCGCATCAATCACTTTAACATTGGTCCGATCGCGCATCTCTTGAATTTGGCCGCGTTTGGAATTAAGATCGCCGATCACGTCGCCCATAAACTGTTCGGCCGTGATCACTTCAACTTTCATGAGCGGCTCCAAAATCACTGGCTCTGCGCGTTTGACTGCCTCGGTGACCGCCATGCCGGCTGCTACTTTAAATGCTATTTCGGAGGAGTCCACTTCGTGATAACTCCCATCATACACTACTGCCTTCACATCGATAATCGGGTAGCCCGCGATCACGCCCTTATCGAACGTTTCTTTCACGCCCTTTTGAATGGCGCCAATGTACTCCTTGGGGATAACGCCGCCCTTGATTTCATCCTCAAACTCATATCCCTTCCCTTGTTCCTGAGGTTCCACGCGAATCCAACAATGTCCATACTGACCACGGCCGCCGGATTGTTTAATATACTTGCCTTCGGCGTGAGCAGATTTCTTAATTGTCTCTTTATAAGCCACTTGCGGTTGGCCGACATTCGCTTCGACCTTAAACTCGCGCTTCATGCGCTCCACCAACACGTCCAGATGCAGCTCTCCCATGCCGGAAATAATCGTCTGGAGCGTTTCTTCATCCGTGCGCACTCGGAACGTGGGGTCTTCTTCGGCAAGCTTCTGGATGGCAAGGCCCATTTTTTCTTGGTCCTGCTTGGTCTTGGGTTCGATCGCAACGGAAATTACCGGTTCCGGGAAGGTGATGGATTCCATCAACACCGGGTGTTCGGGGTCACACAATGTGTGGCCGGTAAAGGTCGACTTGAGCCCGACAGCGGCGGCAATTTCACCGGCATAGACCGCGTCAACATCCTCGCGATGGTTGGCATGGAGCCGGACAATACGGCCGATGCGTTCGCGTTCCCCGTTGCTGCTATTGAGAACATACGAACCTGCTGACAACGTCCCGGAATACACGCGGAAGAACACCAACTTTCCAATGAACGGATCAGCGGCGAGTTTAAATGCTAAGGCCGTAAACGGTTCGGCGTCGCTGGCGTTGCGCTCAATCACTGTCTCGGAATGATCCGGGTCATGGGCCTGTACGGGAGGCAGATCCAACGGCGACGGCAAATAATCCACGACCGCATCCAACAGATATTGTACGCCTTTGTTTTTAAGAGCGCTGCCACAAAGCACCGGCACCACGCCATTTTTAATGACCGCAATGCGCAATACGCGCTTGAGGTCGTCCAATGCGATCGGGCTGCCCCCGAGGTAGGCATTCATCAACGATTCGTCGTTCTCCACAATGGCCTCGAGTAATTCATGCCGGTACTTGGCGACCAACTCCTTCATGTCTTCGGGCACATCGCGCTCTTCGAAGTCTTTGCCAAGATCGTCTTTGTAATACACGGCTTTCTCGCGCAATACATCGACGATGCCTAAAAAGTTCTCTTCCGCGCCAATGGGCAACTGGATCGGATAGGCTTTTTTGGTGAGCCGTTCATGGATCCCGGCGAGGTCCTTGTAAAAATCAGCGCCCATGCGATCCATCTTGTTGATGAAACACAGCCGAGGAACATTGTAGTCATCGGCATAATGCCAGTTGGTTTCGCTTTGCGGCTCAACGCCCGCAACACCGTCAAACACCACCACGCCGCCGTCCAGCACCCTGAGGCTGCGTTTTACTTCGACGGTAAAGTCGATGTGCCCGGGCGTATCAATGAGATTGATACGGGTATCTTTCCAAAAACATGTGGTCGCAGCGGCAGTAATCGTAATGCCGCGCTCTTTTTCCTGATCCATCCAGTCCATAGTGGCTTCCCCTTCGTGTACTTCGCCGATCTTATGCTTTTTCCCGGTGTAAAATAAAATACGCTCAGAAACGGTGGTCTTGCCGGCGTCAATATGAGCGATGATACCAATATTACGAGTTTGTTGGAGGGAATATTCACGAGGCATAAACAAAAAAATTTTCAATTTCCAATTTCTAATTTTCAATCAATATTCAATGATCAATTGAAAATTCACTGAAAATTGCAAATTGATAATTGAAAATTAATCTTGCTTTTATCGGGCGAAGTGTGCGAACGCGCGGTTTGCCTCTGCCATGCGGTGGACATCGGTCTTCTTTTTAATCGCAGTACCCTGGTTTTGCGACGCCTCGGTAAGCTCCTGTGCGAGTTTTTTGGCCATGGGCTGACCTTTGCGGGATTTCGCTGCTTCGATAATCCAACGGGAGGCTAGCATCATTTTGCGTTCGACGCGCACCGGAATGGGTACTTGGAAGTTCGCGCCTCCAATGCGCCGGCTTTTCACCTCAAGGATAGGAGAGACATTGCGGATGGCGGCGTCAAAAACCGCCATCGGGTCTTGGCCGGCTTGTTGGATTTGGTCAAAACACCCATACACAATTTTCTGCGCAACGCTCTTCTTGCCTTTGCGCATGAGGTAATGCGTAAATTTGGCAACAGTCACGTTGCTATATTTGGGGTCTGGCAATATTGATCGTTTTGGGGATTGTTTACCGCGCATAATGAACGAGAGGTGAAGAGATGACGAGCTGAAGAGACTCGCTATTGTTGAATTACTTCGGCCGTTTCGCTCCGTACAGGCTGCGTGCCTGCTTGCGGCCTTGCACGCCTTGCGTGTCGTAGACACCGCGAACAATGTGATACCGCACACCCGGGAGATCCTTTACACGGCCACCTCTTAACATCACAATCGAGTGTTCTTGGAGATTATGGCCAACGCCGGGGATATAAGCGGTCACTTCCATGCCATTAGAGAGCCGCACGCGGGCGATTTTGCGCAACGCGGAATTCGGTTTCTTCGGGGTCATCGTGGTCACCTTCACGCACACTCCCCGCTTAAAAGGATTGCCGGACGGCATTTCCTTACGCCGGCGCTCGAGCACATTAAGAACCGGCGAAAGCGCCGGGGTCTTGGATTTCTTCTTGAGCGGCTTGCGAGAATGCCGGATGAGTTGGCTAATTGTTGGCATAGAATGGTGGCAGTACTCTAGCACTCTTTTACTCTGGGGTCAAGACAGGACAAACTTGAATACAAGATTATGGAAGAACGAGAGGATCCCGCCTAAAAGGAGGCCGCCGGTAACGATGTCGATAAGCACAAGCCCCATCAACCACAGGGCGCCGCGGGTCACGAGCCAAATTTTAAGCCTCCAGAACCGCTCGGGCAACAACGCAAGGAGTAAATGCGACCCATCCAGCGGGGGCACTGGTAACAAATTAAATACCATGAGCGTTGTATTCAACAACGCAATGTAGAGGAAAAACTGCACCATCAGATTCTCTGGTGCATAATTTGCATTGATGGCAAGGCGAGTAAGCAACCCAAAGACAACGACGCTCAAGAGATTAGCGAATGGCCCGGCCAAGCCCACGAGCGCAGGATCCAGTCGCGGGTTACGCAACCGAGAAGCGTTGAATTGCACGGGCCTACCCCACCCAAACCCAGCGACCACCAACAGCACGAGCCCCATCATATCGACATGGGCCGCAGGGTTCAAACTCAACCGCCCTTCGCGTTCGGGCGTATCATCGCCCAGGAGCTTCGCCGCCAATGCATGGCTAAATTCGTGCACGGTCATGGCATACAGGATGGCCGTGATCCAAACGATGACCAGCGCCGGGTTGCTAAAGAGTTGAGAGAGAATCATAACGCTGGTATAGAGTATGAGGTATAGGGTATTAGGTATTCCACGCCGTACCTGGCTCCGTTAACATTGACGTACGAAAAATATTTTGCTAGTATTCAAAATACTTTATACCTTATACTCGCCGTGTATGTCCCGCCGATGCGATCTCTGCGGCAAAGGGCCGCGCACCATTGTTGACCGAAGCCATTCCCACCAAGCAACCAAGCGGATTGTCTACCCCAATCTCCAGACTCGGCGCCGCGATGGGGAGACGCTCCAATATTGCACCTCGTGTTTAAAGACGCAGGTCAAGCAAGGTTCATAACGAACGCGCTTACAGTCTAGCACTAAACAGGTAAACGATACATCCCTCCGATATACTCGGAGGGATGTTAGTTTTCGCAATATTGATATTGACGACGCTGATGACCATGCTACAATAGGATTGGCTTCAGAACAGTGCTGATACTCGCATGTTTCGGGACAACAAGGCGACTTGGGAGTTGTTCGCGCGACCTACTGCTTCACCCGTGCGGTCCCCGTATGGGCGGGCAGCAGTCCAGCGCCATCAATTCGTTGGGATTCATTCATGAGTTTCAGCGAGCCTCACAGCGCAGGGATGGGATGAGGACCAACAATGGACTTCTGAACATCTTCTGCTGCGGGCACCCACCTCCCCAAGAGCCGAAACCCGGGGTCAGCACCTTCGAGAAGCCGTTTTAATTTAACGGGCTGTAGTATACCGGTAGTACGCATGCATGGGGTGCATGTAGACCGGGTTCAATTCCCGGCAGCCCGATTGAGAACACAACTCCAGAATGATGCGGTATTTATTTTCTATGCTATAATGATGGAGATCAAACTTATGAATGATCAAGAAATGATCCACAAAATCCTTGAAATTGTTCTCTGGCTTAAGGAAAACATGGCCATGAAAGATCAATTGAAGGATTCGTAATATCCTTGATCCGGAGTCATTAACTTCTAAAAATCTATGAGCAAGAAATCCTTTATCGCCGGTTCGGCCCTGGGGGCGCTGGTGGCCAGCGCCGTGGTCCTGATGCTCCCGGACAAAACTAACAAGAAGCTCCGCAAAGATACTGCAGAATATGCCAAAGAACTTTCGGACCGGATTGCCACCGAATATCCCAAGCTCAAAAAGCGTTCCAAGAAAGCCTACGAAGCGCTCGTGGACCAGCTAATGGTGGAGTACAAGAAGAACAAAAAGATTGCGAATACAAAACTCGCAGAACTTTCTAGTGCGCTTAAGGATCAATGGGAGGAGATGAACAAACGGTAGGATGACAGCCCGCCCACACGGCGGGTTTTTGATTTTTCATCCCGGAATTTTTCTTAATCCCCTCACCCTGACCCTCTCCCACAGGGAGAGGGAACTCTGCAGAAATGAAGAGAGACCTCGCAGGCGCGCCGATGAGGGCGGGCCGTTGAGGTCTCGAAAGCGGGGTTAAATCAAGATCGCCGTTGTCCTAGAAGCGCGCCCATGCCCTCCGGCGGGCAGTCTATCGCGCCCCCCTGATCTGCGCGATCCGTTGTTTGCGCGAACTACCATGGATTGCGCAGCCGCCCTCCGTTCCTTCCCGAATCACACCTCAACCACTCCGCCAGATGGCGGATTGGGCCCCTTGTGGTCATGGCGCTTCCCCCCAGGCGGCACCGGACAGTCCTTTCGACTGCCCGGGCTCAATTTGCCGCAGCGTCGACACTCGAAGACGTGCCGCTTGCCGTCCCTGACCACCAAACCGCCAACTCGTACAACGTCGTGGAAGTACATCGATCCTCCAATCTACCACCGATGGCGTCCCATCGGATGTTACGGTTGCTCCGACCGCCGTGGTCGTTGCATATATTAATCGGCAAGGACTATAGGCCAAAAGCCTCCAATCCTCGCAGATCAATGGTGCCTCACACGATATTCAAAAAACCTCATTCTGTCAAAAGTCTATAAAAAGACGAGAGGGCTCCAGCACGCGGTGTGCGGGAGCCCTCATGGGTAGTGTTGCCGCCTCGCTGCATCACAGGGGATGCGTTGAGGACGGGTGGGGCGGTCACGAGCTAGAAGCGGGCTCGAGGACCGCGGTGGCCATTCTACTAGATACTTGATTCTCGGCCGTTTGGTTCCGTAGCGAGCTCGGCTTCTGTGTCTTCGTAGGCTAATGGAACCTCGATCGACACTCCACCGAACCCCCGGAGGGCGCGACACCCTCGGTGGCTACAGGATCCGGTCGGCCGTGAACCACCGCACGCGCGCTGCGCAGCTCACGGTCTCACCTCCTTGTCAGATTTGATCGGCCGCCATACTAGCGCGGCCCGACCGTCGAACCGTCGCTGACGTCGCCGATGTACTCGCCACCCAGCTGGGGCACCGAGCGGAGGGCCTTGGAGGCACTCGGAGCGTGCTTGCAGAGGGCCGTGACGGTCCTCTTGGCCAGCTCCTTGGCCTCGGAGTTCTCGCGCAAGCTGCGCGCGAGAACCGCACCCTGAATCAGTGTCTGAAGGTGGCGGGTGTGGAGGTTGTTGAGACCCGCCACTTCGCCCTCGAGAGCAGCCTTTGCGGCTGCCGCCCCTCCGTGTGTTGTGATCCAGCGCTCGCCGCGCTTGCCGAATGCTCGAGCTTCGACGAGGATCTGCTGGTACAGCAGCTCCTTCGAGGAAATTGGGGTGGACATAGGGTGAGTCCTCCGTGCAGTCACGCGCCGCGCGACTGCGAGTTGGTAGGGTGCTACTCGCTACTCCCTACAAGTGTTAACCGACCAGGCGAGAGGGAAAGTTAGAAGTTCCCCCTCAACAGGTCGGTCAACTTTTGTGATTTTAATGTGCTCTGGAAAAGGTACTTCTCGACTGCGCTGCGGCTTGCTCGAAGAATAGCTACTTTTTATTATTGCTCGAGCGAAGTCGAGAGCTACCTTTAGCATTCGCAGTATTCGCATCCCCGACTGTCTGTTGCTCCTGATTAAGTATTCGTATTATCCCCGTATAATAAATCACTGGCCGTTGGTTAGGGCCAGTGTGTGGTTCTCATGGGAATCTGTTCTACAAACTTACGAGGATCTTTTTTTCTTCTTCCCACCACTGGCCCGGCCAAAAATATTCTTTGCAATGACACGGCAAAGCACGAGCTCCTGCTTGGCGCCCAACTTGCTTGCGGACAGTGTATGAGTTTGGAAGAAGTTCATAGTCTTCATGACCTAGTATAACAGACGAGTTTATGGGAATTCAATTGCACTGTCAAGAGGGTGCACAAAAATAATTTATTTTTATCTTTTATAGAGTGATTTGTTTTTGAGGGAGGGCGGCCAGGGAGAGTTGTTCGCGATGAGGCGAACGACACTCTCCCCAGCCGGTTTGCCCCGCAGAATGCGGGGAGTGGAGGTGATGCCCGCGTGCGGACTCGAACCGCGTCTGCCCGATGTTGTCGGGCCGCTCTACGTTGAGCTACGCGAGCGGATTCGGAGCCCCCGGGGGAATTGAACCCTACCTCCCGCGTGTTGAGCGGACGATCTACCGTGATCTACGGGGGCGGGAAGTTTGGGTCGCCCTAGGACGTGGCCGAGCAGTGCCGGCCATCCAGTGAGTCGTCCTCGCCGGTGGCGGAGCAGTTTGCGCAGCCCCAGGTGTCCCGGCTGAGGAGCATCGGCGTATGCATGCGCAAGGTACCGGTCAGCACCGGGCAGTTGTGGGTCCGCAGCGTGCGGTGTCCATCCTGGTGCCCGCAGTGTTCACAGGCGAACACGCGCATGCGCTTCATGCGGTGTCGGCCGTGGCTGCGACCGGCGTGAACGCGGACGTCCTGGTAGCCGATGGGCTTGGACCCCGGCTTGTGCTTGGTGTCCGGGGCAACATATTCGGGGTAGCACGCCTCCTGCTCGCGATCTTGGTATCCGCAGCTCACCATGGTTGGTGGCCTCCTTGTTGTCAATCCTAGAGTAACGACGATTTGAACCGATACTATCGGTTCTCCTCCAGTTGAATCGTCATCCTCGGCACACGAGAGAAAAGATATTCGATACTCGATATTCGAGACGAAATTTCTCCGGCATGCCCAAGAGAACGCTTAGCATTGGAAACTGGTTGATGGAAGACAGAAAATAGTAATGGATGTTGGAAACCAGAAATTCGAAGATCATTCCAGTTTCCAGTTTCTATTTTCTATTACCAATTTCCATCTTCCGTCAACCATTTTCTATAAAAAAGACCGCCCGTTTGGAGGCGGCGTTTGGCTCTACTCTTTTCTATGCCAAGATCACCGCTTCCTCAAGGGGCGGACCACGACGACACGGCTGGTGAGTTGGGATCGATGCATATTGATTCTATCCTAGCGGAACGCAGATTATCTGTCAAACAAACAATCGAGGAGTGTAAGGGCCCTCGGGCAGACGGCAGCGCGATGAGGCGCGACCGTCTGCCCGTGTGAGTTGAGCTCGTCCAGATCAGCGCTGGGCGAACATCCCGGCGATGCGATCGCATTCCTGGTCGCACTCGCCGGCGATATGCCGGATCCCGGCCGGGCAGGCCTTGGCGAGCGGCTGCGGCGCTTCCATGACGCTGGCAGCCAGGATCGCCTCGAGCCTCTTGAGCTCGGAGTCAATCTCGGGGTGGCCACGGAGGGAGGCGCGCAGGAACATCGTGCCCCGGCCGTCGTCCTTCTGGCACGCACGAAGGGCCGCGAAAGCCTTGGTCAACTTGACCGCGTGCGCGCTGTTGTAGACCCTGCCCAGGGTCGTGGTCAGGAGGTCGACGACAGCCTCTCTCCCATCCTCCTCCCTGAGCCAGGAGTTGACGTCCAGACCCTTGATCTCCGTGGCCTGGCGCAGGAGACCCTGCACCGTTGCGTGCAGTATCTGCCGATCGTGCATGACCGCTCCTCTCACCCTGTGCGGGTGATCCGATCTCCGGTCGCTGTTGAGCCACCGGAAAAAACAATCGCCACCCGTGTGGGGCGGCGATGGACTCGCTCTAAACATGATTCTCCCCCAACCCTACCGGCCATTCCCCTCCCTTGTCAAGCACGACTCATGATGGTATACTATTTCTACAAAAATTATTCGCGGTATTCGCATGCCCGACTAGCCGTTGCGGCTGAACGGTATTCGCGTTATGTATTTATGAAATCCGACGTCCACCCAAAGTATCATACCAACGCCGTGATCGTCTGCTCCTGCGGTAATCGTCTGGAGGTTGGTTCCACCATCCCCGAAATCCACATCGAAGTCTGCGCCAAATGCCACCCGTATTACACGGGTACGCAACGCATCCTCGACACCGCCCGACGCGTTGATAAATATCAAAAACGCATGACCCAGAAAGCCGAAGTGGCTAGCACACGCAAAGGCAAGCGCGCCAAACAAGCAGCCCGGACCCTTAAGCGCAAAGAAGCGGCAAAAGAAAAGGAGACGGCAGAACCAAAGATTGAGCAACCCCAAAACTGAGACTCAAAACTCCCCCACTTGGGGGAGTTTTTTGACGCTCAACAAAAACGCCGATATACTCTCACTATGATCACTCCAACTCAGCGCCAAAACATCCGCCAAACCCATCAACGCCTGCAAACTGAACTTTCCAGCGAGGCGGTATTGAGTGATGCTCAAAAACTCAAAACCACTTCAAAACAATTCCGCGAAATTTCGCAGCAACATGAATTGCTCACCGAGCTCGAACGCATCGAGAACGAACTGAAAGAACATAAAACATTGATTGCGGAGGATTCCACGAGCGAACTCGCGGGGCTCGCCAACCAAGAACTCCCCGGCCTTGAGGACGAACGCAACAAACTTGAACAGCAACTGGATGAACTCTTAAATCCCCCAGACCCATTAGACCGCCGCAATATTATCATGGAAATCAGGGCTGGCGCCGGGGGCGATGAATCGGCGCTCTTCAGCGCAGAGCTCTACCGCATGTACACGCGCTTTGCGGAGCGGATGGGCTGGAAAACAATCATCCTTTCTACCAATCGTATCGGCATTGGCGGCTACAAAGAGGTGGTGATCAAGATTGAGGGGGGAAATGTTTGGAAGTGGCTCAAGTTCGAAGCCGGAGTCCACCGCGTGCAACGCGTGCCCGAGACCGAGAAAAACGGCCGCGTGCACACCTCTACGGTGACCGTCGCGGTCATGCCCGAGGCCGAGGAGCTCGACATTATGATTGACCCCAAAGATTTAAAAATCGAAACCTCGACATCATCCGGCCATGGGGGGCAGAGTGTGAACACGACATACTCCGCAATCCGTTTAACACACTTGCCCACGGGAATTTTTGTGAGTTGCCAAGACGAACGCAGTCAGCTCCAAAATCGGGGAAAAGCCATGGAAGTGCTGCGGACGCGGTTATTTGCCCTTGAGCAAGAAAAGCGCCGGCAAGCCGACAGCGCCGCCCGCAAATCCCAGATCGGCAGCGGCGATCGCAGCGAAAAGATCCGCACGTATAACTTCCCGCAAGATCGGGTCACCGACCACCGCATTGGGCAAAGCTGGCACCAGCTCCCCTCGATTCTGGATGGAGATATTGAGGGAATTTCCAAGGCGCTGCAAGAAACGGAGAAAAGTACGAATCCTGCCCCGCTCAGCAGTTAATATTTTTTCATGAACAATAGAAAGAAGCCCTCTCCGAACGCGCGAAGCGCCGGAGAGGGCTGGGAGTAGAATAGCGCCATTACCGTTCGGGCACTGACACCATGATGACTTTCTTGTCGTCGTGGTGTCCTCTTGAAAAGGAGTAGAGCCCGTCAGTGCGGACTGCCACCCACCACTCCCCTTGGCGCTGAACGGGTTCGGGGAGCTTGGTGTAGATTTCCGGCCGATCCTTGAGCTTGAATTTCGCTCCGCTGGGTACCAGACGGAGCTTGGTCATGATCACTCTCCACCTCCTGGAGACTCTACGACCCGAGGCGTCGAATCGTTTGAAACGCACGATACACGAAATATTTTTTCCGGTCAAGGACAATATCAAACGTTCCAGGATAGTGAGTCAACGCAGTTGCCGGCGCAAAGCCGGTTTTAAATTTGGAAACGCCCGGCCATTCATCCCCTGCCCCCCAAAAATCATACTTCGTGCACCCACGCCGTTTGGCTTCCCGCATAATTTCCCAATGCAAGAAATACGGAGCCATCAAGTCGCGACGCCCGGATGACGAAGCTCCGTGCAAGTAATACGCCCACTTGCCGTAGAACGCGACAATGGCACCGGCGAGGAGCTGATCGCCGTGGAAAGCGCCGAAGAGTTCGATGCTCAACCCCCTCTCCCCCTGGGAGAGGGTTGGGGTGAGGGTGAGAAATTTCTGATAATACCCCCGCGGATGAACACGGAACCCATCGCGTTTGGCCGTTTCTTCCAACAAATCCAGAAAGTTGTTTACTGTTTCTTGTTCACTGTTTACTGAAACTCGCACCCCATGTCGTTGTGAAATCTTAATGTTGTATCGCGTCTTCTGTTTCATCTGCGCCAAGAGTTCTTCTTCGGATGTTGAAAGATCGATAATGAGCGTCGTCGCTGGCTGCACATTGTGCGGAGCACTCCTTAATTGGAAATTGGAAATTGCCTGCCTGCCGGCAAGGCAGGGAAATTGAAAATTTTCGTATGGTGGCTCTACTCTCCAATAAATTGCCTTTGGGAATTTCTTGCGGATTTCACTAACAATACCGTTCATTGAAAATTGGAAATTGCCTGCCTGCCAGCAAGGCAGGGAAATTGGAAATTTTGTGACCGGCCCCCTCGGCGAATACACATACGACTGACCAAACGGGAATCTATGTTCAATGATTAACGCAACCATTGCGGTGTCATCCCCGACCGAGATCGGGCCTGCCCGCCCGATAGGCAGGGATCCACGATCAGTTTTTATTTTCTGGATTCCCGCCTTCGCGGGAATGACAATAGCATCTACCGTTCTTCCCAGCCCACGCTGAAACTTGGCCCAGCTACTGGACTGCAACAGCCCTCCATCGCCGGCATGCCGTTGAACAAATTGATCCCAATCCATACACCATCACCCTACCATACCGCAATACTTTATCCAATTATCCGCCCGTATATCTTTGTCTCTTTACCTCCCTGCCTACCGGCAGGCAGGCTTATCTGCTCGTCTGCCCTATAAAAGAAACGCGGTCCGGGCAAGAGGGAGGGCTCTTACGCGGACCGCAAGGTCAATTCACCCCCTGACGCTCGGACGCCGGGACACGTCTGACCGGTTCCGGGTGAACGAGCCGTTGGAGATGCTCGTTGATCTCTTCGACCGCATGGTCGGGGTCTGCCCCCAGGTCGATGTGGACGCTGCCCGCCAGGCCTGCTAGCTGCTCTGCGTCGTGCTGACCTTGGCTCCCGCTGTGGACGAAGATCAGAACCTTGTGGCAACCAGTCCGACGTGCGGCCGAAAGCAAGTCCTCGGCGCCTTCGAGTGCGGCCTCGACGAATCCGAGGACGAGTCCTGCCAGCAACCCCTTCCGAAGAACAGTCTCGGGCTCCAACACGCTGTAGAGCCCCGGCTCTACTACGATTTTGCCGACGTGTTGCCGGCACCAGTCGAGGAGCGCTTCGCTCCCGACCGCGAGTACTCGTCGAGCGGCCAAGTGGCCTCCTTTCGGTCCGATGGACAACGGGCCGATGTTTTGAGAATCCCAGCGCCCTCCCGCCGGAATTCTGTGAATGTGAAACGTGGCCCCATGCTATCGCAGGCCAAGGAGGGTGTCAATCCGAAATGAGATATAAAGAGATGAGGATACGAAGGGGCAAAAAAATTTATTGGAAATTTGCGATCGAAAATTCTTCATATCTTCGTATCGTTATCTCGATCTATCTCGCAATAAAAGAGATGCGGCCGGAACAGAGGGAGGGAACCCCTGTGCCGGCCGCTGAATGTGAACCGAGGAATCAGATCGTGCAGCCCATGCCGCCCTGGAGGGCAGCCTTCTCGCGCTGCTTGCTGGCGGCCTTGAAGAAGGCTTCAGCGCTGGGCTCGGTCGACTCCATGTTCTTGTGAAGCGCGACGGAACCGAACTTGCCGGCCCAGAATTCGGCGTGCTCCTTGTCGCGGTCCGCCGCGAAGTAGGTGATCACGCAGCGGTTGGCGGAGCCCTGCACCTTGGCCTCGGCCAGCAGGCGCCCCAAGTCCGCTTCGCCAAGCTCCACCGGAATGAAGCAGAGCGTTGCGCTCTTGAGGCGACCATCAGCGATCGCCAACGCCACGTCAGCGGAATCCTTGCGGTTGTAGTCCATGCCACCCATCGCCAGGTGGCCGAACGTGTCAATGCGACCCCGGAAGACGGGATCGCTGTCAAAGTTGAGCAGCCACCAGCCGCTCGAGTGGTCCTGCTTACAACCCTTAGGGGGTCTCGGCATGATTGCCTCCTATTTCGGTAGAAGCACGCATCCCTCGCGAAGCATCCGCCCCATCGTCTGACGGAACGCAAAGCCTCTGCGCGCTGGTGATGGTTGTCAGCCGTTGCGGCGAATCTTCTCCAGATGGATCCGCGCATGCTTGGCCAGATCGCGCGGGTGGGTGACCTTGTCCGTCCAGACAAAGGTCGTTCCGCCCGTAGTCTCTACCACGAACTGCGCATTGGGATCAGCGGTGTCCTTGGTAATCACCACCAGGCGATCAGCCACACGATGCCGTTTGGCATCGGCAATCAAACTGATGGCGCTGCCGGACGTGGCAAGCACCAGGTCGGCCCCTTCCAGCGTCCCTCGATGCGCCGCGGTGGTCGAATCGTCGACATAATCGTAGACGATCCCTGGATCCTGGAATTCCTCGTTGAGTCCATGGTCGCGCAAGCGCACGACGAATTCGGCCTTGAAGCCCACGCACGCAATTTTCAAAGTAGTCCTCCTCTCCACGATGTTGATGGTCGCCCTATGCTAGCAAACTGCACCCCCCCCTTGTCAAACAAACAAAAAACTGCCGACACGCTATTGCGCCGGACGTACGCGTTTGCTGTGAAAAAGTCGTCATTCTGAGGCCATGAGCCGAAGTCCCGCCGCAGCGGGATCCCGCCCGAGGCGGGGAATCCTCAACGGTAAGATCCTTGGCTTGGGCTCAGGATGACTCGAACGATTCGGTCCTCATTAATCCCCAAAAATAAGCAGCGGCCGGAACAGAGGGAGGGAACCCCTGTGCCGGCCGCGAAAATGATGTTGAAGATCAGCGCCCGAAGCCGCTCGCTCTCCAGCAACCCCGGCTCCAGCGATTGGATCCCGATCACCTCGCGGTGATCGGAGCTTCGCGAATCCTTCTCCAGGATCGCGCCCATTCGGCCCCGCCGCCGCGGGTCCGAATCCACACATATGATCACGTCGCGTCCATCGCTGCGGACACGGCGTTCCGTTTGCGGTCTTTTCATCCGTTCCTCCTCATCCTTATCGTCGATGCGCGCATCCCTCGTGAGGGCCAGTGGAGCCACTCTGCGTGCAAGTTGAAGTTACCACTCAATCCCGTCACGAGCCAGCGCCATCACATAGCGCAACGCTCGCACCGGCAGGACCGCGATCCACGCCAATGCCAGGAAGACATTGAGGGGGAAGTCGCGGACCCACGCCCCCAGTCGGCCCAGCCGGTCGCAAAACGCCAGCCATGTGCCCAGCGCAAAAAGCGCGGCACACAGGGCACCGAATAACACGGCCGTGAGAAGGAATTTCATGAGGTCACCTCCTCCCATGTCGTGGTTCCTTCTTGTATGAAGCTACTATCGGGGATCCTACTGGCCCGCACCGTTTCCGTCAAATCCTCAATTAATACCAAAAAACACCGCTGATGATAGCGGTGTTTTTGGATCCTCGCTAAAACCAACAGAACGTTTGCAGCGCCTTATGAGACGACGATATTCAATAACGTATCCTGCACAAAAATTTTCTTGCGGATTTGCTTGCCTTCCAGCCACCCCCTGACCGCATCGCGTTCTAACGATTGCGCAATGACTTGGACTTCTGGCAGTCCCACGGGAATCGCGAACCGATCGCGCACCTTGCCATTGACCTGCACCACAAATTCCACTTCGCTTTCTTTGGCAAGCGATGGATCGTACTGTGGCCACTGCGCTTCGAAAATCGATTCCGAGTTTCCCAGCTGGTGCCACAACTCTTCGGCCATGTGCGGAGCGAACGGGCTGAGCAACAATAGCAAGATAGAGAATTGAGATAGGGGCAGAGAATCGGCTTTTTCCATTGCGTTGACTAAAATCATCATTTGAGATACGGCGGTATTAAATCTAAAACCCTCGATGTCGTCCGTGACTTTTTTAATGGTTTGGTGGAGGAGGCGATCGATATTAGGGTTCAGGGTAGAGAGTTTAGGGTTCAGAGTTCGCTCTTTCAAATTCCAGACACGATCCAAAAATCGCCGCACACCTTTAACGCCATCGGTGCTCCACGCGATACTTTGCGTAAACGGCCCCATGAACATTTCGTACAAGCGCAAGCTGTCTGCGCCGTAGTGTTCGATAATATCGTCCGGATTAATGACGTTGCTCCACCGCTTGCTCATCTTACGGCCATCCTCGGCAAGGATAAGGCCGACATTGATCAATCGCTTGAAGGGTTCGATAGTCGATACCGAGCCAATATCATACAAGAACTTATGCCAAAACCGCGCATACAGCAAATGTCGCGTGGCATGCTCTGCGCCACCGACATAGAGATCGACGGGCATCCATTCTTTTTCTTTGTTCAAATCAACCAGTGCGGCACCATTACGCGGATCAATATACCGGAGGTAGTACCAACTGGATCCTGCCCATTGCGGCATCGTATTGGTCTCGCGCCGGGCTGCCCCACCGCACTGCGGGCACGTTGTATTCACCCATTCAGGGATACCCGCTAGCGGTGATTCGCCCGTGCCGGTGGGTTCATACTTCTCGACCTCAGGCAATTTCAGCGGCAACTCGTCTTCCGACAACGCAATGGTGCCGATGCTGTCAATCGCCCGCAAAATTTCCGGTTCTTGAGAGGCGGTAAAATGGTCTGCTTCCGGATGCACGGTGATCGTCTGGTTTGCATTCAAGACTGTTCGCAATTTCTCAATATCCTCGACGCGAATAATAGGATGCCGAGCGTCTGCCAACACAACAACTTCTCGAATGTTTGATTTTATTTTTGCATAATCAAATTTCCAATCATTACTCTTTTCCACGTCTGGCCGAGCATGGTCATTAAATGTCTTGGATACCACCGGATCGACAAATACCGCGCGCCGGACACTGCCCGAGATCTGCTCTAATAATTTCATCATGACAACCCCCCCAAGACTGTGGCCGACGAGGATCGTGTCTTCGTTGATTGCGGTATTGTCCAAAATATATTCCACTTGCTCTTGAATGTTGGGATGTTCGGTGTTGGGGAGATCGGGGCAGAACACTGTGTGTCCTTGACGTTTTAGTTCTTGCGCAAGCCACGGGAAAAACACACCCTGAGAGCTCCCAGTGAATCCATGGATAAACACATATTGATATTTTTTCTTCTTGCATTGTTCGCAATGAATGAGCGGGATCGGCTCGCCCCAATACCGTTGACGGCTAAACACCCAGTCGCGCATTTTGTAGTTGACGGTGGGTTTCGCGCTCCCTTGTTGCGACAACCACTCAACGATCTTTGGACGCGCTTGAGCAGAAGTCATTCCATCAAACTGCTGGGAGTTAAATAATTTTCCTTCGCCGGGATAACACACAGCAAGGGCCTTCACTTGCTCAAGCAATGCAGGATCCTCTGGTTGGATAGAAACCTTGAGTGGAATACGATATTTTTTTGCCATTGCAAAATCTCGAGTATCGTGCGCATCGGCAAAGACAGCTCCCGTACCGTATTGCGCCAATACAAAATCGGCAATCCAGACTGGCATCGATTCTTTGGTCGCGGGATTGATCGCGGTGATGCCTTTGAGTTCAATACCAGTGATTTCTCGCCCTGCAGAAGTGCGGTCAATCAAAGAAACGGTTTGGAGTGTTTGACGATATGTTTCCACTTCATTCCAATTCTGAATATGCTCCTTTACTGCGTCCACGAACTCATGCTCCGGAGCCAACACTAAAAAGGTGCCAGAAAAAATCGTATCAATGCGGGTGGTGAAGACGTCAATTGGAAATTGGAAATTGTCCGCCAGAGGCGGATCCGCCTTGGGCGGAGAAATTGAAAATTTTACAATAGCCCCTTCACTCCTGCCAATCCAATTGCGTTGCTGGATTCTAATCGATTCTTCCCACTGGAGCTTGGTCTTGTCTAAGTCTTCGAGCAACCGATCCGCATACGCCGTCATGCGCAATTTCCATTGCCGCATTTTCTTCTGCTCAACGACACTGCTGCACCGTTCGCATTTGCCGTCTTCCAGGTCCTCATTGGCAAGCCCGGTCTTGCACGACGGGCACCAGTTGATGGGTTCGTCGGCTTCGTACGCAAGCCCGTGTTCAAACAGCTTAAGAAAAATCCATTGCGTCCAACGATAATACGCGGGATCAGTGGTATTCACTTCGCGATCCCAATCATACGTAAAACCGATTTTTTGGAGCTGCTGTTTAAACACGACGATGTTCTCCGCAACGGCCTTGGCGGGGTGCACCTTATTTTTAATCGCGTAATTTTCGGCCGGCAATCCAAAAGCATCCCACCCCATGGGGTGCAACACGCTCTTGCCCTGGAGCATCTTCATGCGCGTAAACACGTCTGTCGCAATATAGCCTTTGGGGTGGCCGACATGCAGTCCCGCCCCGGACGGGTATGGGAACATGTCCAACGCGTAAAACTTTTCCGGTCGATCGTACTGTTGATAGATGCCCTGATCGACCCATTGCTTCTGCCACTTTTCCTCTATTTCTCCATGATTGTACTTTTGGCTCTCTTGGGACATAAATTTAAAAAAAATCGAATTTTTTTATCTCTACTAAAATAAAATAATATATCTCATAGCATACACCAGAAACTTCTTGTGTACAAGTTTCCCTTGACAGCCGACCCCTATTCTGGCAGAATGAGCACCAGTATGATGTTTGTCATCGAGTAAAAAAACGGGCAGTCTATATAAAACCACCTGTGGAGATCCTCTCGGGTGGTTTCGGCGTTTAAAGACAATCCCATGTCTCGATCCCTCAAATCACTGGCGCTACGCAGTCTGCTGATGATGATTCATGCCGTTGGCGGAAGCGTGCGTCGACTCATTCGATTCATTGGATGGAGTTTTGGATGGGCAATGCCAATGCTCAAGCGGTTGCTTGTGCGCGTGTTTGTATTCGGAAGCGCCGGGATCAAAATGATCCGATCATCTGTCCATAGCTCCAATACCATGTCCAGCCTCTGGAGCCCAAAACGGATGCTGGTACAAGGGGCGGTGGTGTTAGTGGCACTTGTGGGTACGCGCGGAGTATTATTTGCGTCAGACCAAACAACGGCGCCCACGGCGCAACCGAATATTGTCGCACAAATTCTGCGTCCTCAACCGACAACGCCGCTCATCCAAGATTCTTCCCTGCCGATTCTCCAACCCGCCGGCAACAGCATGAGCGAAGACTTGAGCGCGGTTGATCCCGAACTGCTCGACTTGTTCGTATACGATGAGGAAACATCTAATGGTGGGGATGAAGGGGGTGACTTTACGGATGAACAATATGCCGGGATCGAAAGTCCGTTGAGTTTGCCGGGTAGCGATATCATTCCCCCTGCACCAATCGGCCCTACCCGTAAAAACACCATCGAATATGTGGTGACCGATGGGGATACGGTGAGTTCCATTGCCGAGCGGTTTGGCATTTCGATCAATACGGTACTGTGGGAAAATTCTTTGGGCGCCTATAGTGTGATTCGGCCTGGTCAAATTTTGAAGATTCTGCCGACATCCGGAATTTCATATATCGTCAAAAAAGGCGATACGTTGTCGCGGATCGCAAAGTCTACCAATAGCGATGTTCAAGAGATTCAATCCTACAATGCCTTGAGCGACGATGGCCTCGTGGCCGGGGCGACGATTGTTATCCCCCGTGGTCATGTGGTGGCTACCACGCGACCCGCCAACACAAAGGTCCGCACATCCGAACCGGTTATCACGCAGATCCCAAAGGGGCTGGATGTCAGTAACATCGTGGGATTAGTATGGCCAACCGTCAGCCGAAAAATCAACCAATACTTCCGCGGAAGCCGGCATACGGGACTGGATATTAAAGGGTCGAAAGGATCCCCTATTTATGCGGCTGACAGCGGAACCGTGGCATTAGCAGGGTGGAACCGCGGGGGGTATGGGCTGCAAGTCATCGTCAAGCATAATAACGGAAGCCTCACGCGCTATGCGCACTCGAGCAAACTCTTAGTTAAGGCGGGTGATTCTGTTGCCAAAGGACAGGTGATCGCCCTGGTGGGCTCCACCGGCCGATCGACGGGGCCGCATCTCCACTTTGAAGTACTCAAAGGAAGCCAACGGTTGAACCCGCTGTTGTTCTATAAGTAGAGATGCGGAGATGAAGAGATGAGGAATAATCCCCGGCAATGTGCCGGGGATTTTGTTATGCAATGGTTTCCGCCAACCGCGGCCGATACTGGAGCGCCTCGGCAAGATGCGGTAGAGCGATCGATTCCTCTGACGCAAGATCGGCAATCGTGCGTCCCACCTTCAGGATCCGCATGTATGAACGCGCAGAAAGCCGATACCGATCCACCGCCTTTGCAAGCATACTGCGGCACGCGTCATCCAAGGCACACCACCGGCCAACATCCGGGGTGGTCATCTCGGCATTATTGAAAAGGCCGGTCCCTTGGAATCGATCCTGCTGGCGGGAGCGCGCCGCAATCACCCGCTGCCGAATTTGGCTGCTGGATTCACCCAAAACCGTCGATGCCAACAGTTTTTCGGTCTCCACCGCGGGGACATCAATAACGAGATCAATGCGATCTAACAATGGCCCAGAAAGCTTCTTCTGGTACCGCAAGATTTGACTGGCAGAACAAATGCACGGTTTTTGCCCGGTCCCAGAAAATCCGCAGGGGCAGGGGTTACAGCTTGCCACAAACATAAATTTTGCAGGGTATTGCACGCTCATCTGCGCACGCGCCACGGTCACCATGCCGTCCTCGAGGGGTTGGCGCAACGCTTCCAGAACATCGCGGCCGAATTCTGGTAATTCATCCAAGAATAATACGCCGCGATGCGCGAGTGTAATCTCCCCCGGCCGCGGATGCGCTCCGCCGCCGATCAACGAAATATCCGATGCGGTATGGTGTGGGTTGCGGAAGGGGCGCGCATGCAGTGCGGGTCGGCGATTATTGGGGATCCCGGCGACGCTGTAAATCCGTGTGACTTCCAAAAATTCATCCCGGCTCATGGGCGGCAGGATCGATACAATCGACCGCGCAAGCATGGTCTTGCCAGACCCCGGAGGACCGGAGAGTAGAATATTATGGCCGCCGGCGGCCGCTATTTCCATTGCGCGTTTAGCAGATTCCTGCCCGCGGACAAATGCCATGTCTGTTGCCAACGAAACCGTTGCCGCCGTATCGCCCACCATCGTCGTGGGTGTTGTTGTTATTTCGGATACGCCACGCAAATGGTCGAGGAGTTGCGCGAGGGTCGAAACAGCGATCACCGAAATCCCTTCCACCAACGCCGCTTCTTGGGCGTTGGCCTGGGGGATAAAGAGATGCGTACACCCATGCTGCCGGGCTGCAACCGCAATGGCAATGGTGCCGTCCACCGGCCGTATGGACCCATCCAAGCCCAACTCCCCGCAGAGCATCCATGTTTGAGGAATCGGGGGGAGCGTTTCGTCGGCAGCGGCCAAAATCGCGAGTGCGATGGGGAGGTCAAACCGCGGCCCCTCTTTTTTAAGGTCTGCCGGAGCGAGATTGATCGTAACGCGTTGCCGAGGGAACGGGAGGTTGCTGTTCTTGAGTGCCGCGCGCACCCGTTCGCGCGCTTCCTGCACCGCGGTATCCGCTAACCCAACAACGGTCACAGCGCCCAGCCCGGGACTCACGTCCACCTCGACAGCAACAGGGATGGCATCAATCCCCTGCATCGTTGCGGTCCATAACGATGACGGCATAGCGAGATTTATTAATTTACTAAAATCTATTAGTTTATTTTTGTATCCGAATGCAATAAATCAATAAACCAATAAATAACACCGCTGATAATCATACCATCCGCAGCATTAAACCAAAACATTCCCCATGGGTGGCTAATCGTCCAGTAATCAATAACGCCGCGATAAATGAAGAGATCGACGATGTTGTTGATGCCTCCCACAACAATCATTGCGCCGGATGCGACGAGTATCGGGCGACGCTGTGTTTGCCATCGCATTGTGGCAATGACCGCCATACCAACCAACACGGATGAAATCATTGCCCACCGGTATCCCGATAATCCCGTCACCGAACTTATCTGTAAATGCGCCCCAACAAAAAACGTGCGGATCAACCGATCCAGCACGCCTATCCCAACGATCAACAACCACCATGCCACAGCGGCAAGGATTATCCCCGTGAAAATTTCTCTTTACAGGTTACGCAAGAACTGGATTCCGGCCGAGCAAGCAAACGCTGGAGTGCAATTTCTTGTTTGCAATATTTGCAAATACCGTAGGCCCCGTCGGCAATCCGCTTGATCGCATTCTTGACATCCCGCAACTCGCGCTCCAATGTTTCCTCTAACGAAAGATTGTCGCCATAGAGTGCTACTTCTGCAGCGTTTTCATCCTCTTTGTCTCCAAACGAAGGGAAGTCCGGTTCGGAGATTCGCCCCACACCGGAGCGTCGGCCGATATCGGCAAGATCTTGCTCGAGGCGCTTTTCTTCTTCGTTGAGTTTTTTGCTTATTTCGGCCATTGTTGCGGCATCCATATTTTTTTGTAGAAGCAGAAAAACGCGCCTGGCCTGCCGGTAGGCAGGGATCAACACGCGGATAAACGCCAATAGTATGCCTCTAGACTACCATATCAGTGCCCGCTGGGCAAGAGCTCCCGTAAACCCTTGTCATTCACTATGGATTGTGCGAAAATTCGAATATATTCGGGCGTCATCCGGATTAATTCGTACTGACTATGACCATCCTCTCTGGCATCCAACCTTCTGGAGTGTTACACCTCGGCAATTATCTGGGCGCACTTAAACAATTCATTGCTCTCCAGAACGAAGGCCATGCGTATTATTGTATCGTTGACCTGCACGCGATCACTGTCCCGCAAGAGCCGGAGCAACTCCGGCAGAATACGTTGAGTTTAGCAGCGATGTATCTTGCCGCGGGATTGGACCCCCAGAAGTCAACATTATTTGTACAGTCGCATGTCAAAGAACATGCTGAATTGGGATGGATCCTCAATACGATTGCCACCATGGGTGAGTTGGAACGGATGACCCAGTTCAAAGATAAGACATCAGGAGTCAAGGGTCAGGGGTCAGTGACGGTTGGCCTCTTTGACTATCCCGTACTGATGGCTGCGGACATCCTGTTGTACCAGCCCCACATTGTTCCGGTGGGGGAAGACCAACAACAGCACGTCGAGCTCACGCGTGAACTCGCCAAGCGTTTTAACCATCGTTTCGGAGAAACATTCCGGATTCCCGAGGTCCGACTCCAAAAAGAAGGCGCTCGGATTATGGGCTTGGATAATCCAAATAAAAAAATGAGTAAGTCCGCGAGCTCCCCGAACAACTATATTGCACTCACCGATGATGCCGAAACCATAAAGAAAAAAATTGCCAAGGCCGTTACGGATTCCGGTACCGAGGTCATCAGCGGAAAGGACAAGCCCGCGCTCACAAACCTGCTGACCATCATGAGCGTTCTCTCGAGCAAGAGCATCCCCCAGCTCGAGAAACACTTTGCAGGCAAAGGGTATGCGGCATTCAAAAAAGAGTTGGCCGAAACGGTTATTGAGTCCCTCGCCCCCTTGCAGAATGAATACCAAAAACTCATGGGAACGCCCCAAACGCTCAAAAAAATCTTGGAGGACGGCGCCCATCGCGCACGATCAGTAGCGACCAAAACCATGGAGCAGGCGCGAGAAAAGATTGGGCTGCTGAAATAAAACAGTACGAATTGATCCGAATCTTTTCCAAACAGAAAAACCCTAAGCCATAAGCTTCGGGTTTTCCATAGGATTCGGATATATTCGGGCGTCATTCGGGTACCGATTCGCACTCTACTTTTCGATCTCATCGGCAATCATCATGGCTTCGGCAACTTCCTTCACGCTCTTGCCGCTTTTCATACTCTCGCGCAAAAGGACTTCGTAGGCGGTGTCAGAAGAAATATGCATCTTCCGCGAAATCAACTCTTTTGCTCGGTCAATAAATTTCCTGGTAGCCACCACGCTGCGGAAACTCTTGGTTCCTTCCAGCATCCGCGCGTTTTCGATCGCACCCCCGACTTGGCGGCCAATCACGCGTAAAAGATTGCAAATATGATCGGGGTAATGGCGCGGCTGCTTACTGCGAATATTGATAACCCCAACCACTCGATCACGGAAAAATAGCGGGGCCGACAAAAGCGCTTCATATTGGTCCCCCGGCAATTCTTGCACAAATCGATAACGCGGATCCTCGTACGCTTTTTCGGGAATCTCGACCATCTCTTGATTGACCGCGGCCCAACCAGCCACGCCCTCCCCGAGTTTCAATTTTAGCTTGCCAATGAGTTTACTCCGCGATTTGCTCGAAGCGCGCAATACCAATTCATTATCCATCAACAGGAAAAGGTGACATGCATCTGCCTTTGTCACCATTTCGACCAGTTTAATGATGCGTAAAAATACGTCATCAAGGTCAAGATTGGTGCTAATCGTATCACTAATTCGGTAAAGAATGTCGAGTTCGTCGTACTGTCCTGCCGGATGTTTTGCAGAAACGCCGACCATGCGGCGTGCAAGAGTGCGAGCGCCGGTTAGTGCCATAGTAGGGAGAGTTAGATACTCAATGGTATTCCTCTCCCTTGACTATATCATGTGACCGCAGGGGGGTCAAAGTGTATTGACTGATGTTATCGGTCCATGTCCGAGCCGGTTGGATAGCTGGCAACCTCATCTTCACTGATGACATGGATATCTTGCCAGCGGAAGGCGTGCGCCGCAAAGACGGATTCGTTAGCGATATGGCGCTTTTGGCCATTTTCTGTCCAAAACACCTCGGGGTGACGGGGCGATTTAATCAAGAACCCATCGCCGAGGCGACTGTAAGTAATGGTGTCTCCCAACGAGTATGCCTCGAGCGTAGAAGGGTTGACCACCACAATATCACTCCAATAATATCCTCGAGCCTCGAAAACACTGCCCGAGAGGAACGGCCGACGTTTCCCACTTTCGATCCGATAGACTGCTTTATCATTCAATGCCTTCACGAGCCATCCTTCTTGGAGCGCTCCCGTCGTCGTTGTTGTGGTTGTCGAGGATGCGGTGAGTTCTGGGCCTGTGGGATAGCGATCAAAATCTTTCTTGTCCACCACAATCACGTCGCTCATATCAAACCCACGGGCATCGAACACTGCGCGCGAGCGGATCGGACGCTTTTGACCATTCTCGATGTAATAGACACCTTTCGTGCGCTGGAGCTGAATAAGAGAGCCATTGGGAAATTCCGGCTCAAACACATCATCGATAACATCCGGGCAATCCGGCGGGCAGGTTAATATTTCTCTGACCGCGGACAATCGAATGGTGAGGTAGTCTCCTTGGTGGGGACGGATGGTAAACAATCCCTTTGCCTCGTTGAAGTTTGGAGCGCTCGCATAAGCCACATACCGACCGACCGGAATTTCATAAAATCCCGCAGCGCCTCCGCTCGTATCAGAACTACCAATAAAGTCCCCAAGGCTGTCGCCATTGAGAGCATATACCGCGACCTTGGCATTCTTGAGCACGCCGCAAGGGGCTTTGATACACTGAATGTCACCGTTAACCACGGTAACTTTCATGGAGCCCGTTGGCACTGGTTCCGGCGGCCGCGTTGACTCGTTAACGGTCACACTCGCGCTGGTATCGGCCTTCTGATTCGCGCTGTCAACCACGGTAAACCGAGGTTCATACACACCGGGCTGGGTGTAGTAGTGCGTGAATGTGATGTTTTGCGTTTTCTCATACGACGGAGCTGAAGTCATTGCGGGTTGCGACCCAACCATCTCATCTCCCCACGTGGCGTAGTAGCTCAAGGGTTTGCCTTCTGGATCATAGGCCCTGATCTTCCATGTACCTGCTTCGCGCACGCTCAACACACTCGGAGCAGTGATGCCTTGAATGACCGGGGGGTTGTTTGGTGTGGGCTCGGCAATCGTCACGGTCCATGGTGATGTCACGGATCCGAATCTCCGAGCCTGGTCGATGGTTTGCCCGGGGTCGCGACTAGCCATCTGCCATTGATAAGTGTACGTCCCTTGCATTGTCGGCAACGACATGAGCGATTGAAACGCATACTCTTCTCCGGGCTTGGCATAGACACTGGAGCAATCCGAATCATTCGCCTGTCCACCGATATTTAAATTCGCTTTGGATATCTCCAGCAGCAACTGATTGCATGGGAGCCAATTCTGTGTGCCGGTATTTCTCATGATAATCCTTGGTTCCACGATTTCTCCCGGAGCAAAAATGGTTTTTGTAGGGAATGTACCGCCAGCCGGCTGGGCATTGAGTGTAACCGTTGGAGCGGCGACGGTCCACATGAGCGGACTGGAGGGGGCTACGTCGCCAAACGGTGTCACTTCATCGCGATTCGGATCTATTTTTCGATAGAGCCTCCATTGAAGTTTGTACGTCCCGGGTGTCTGTGGAGCGGTAATACCCAGATTCCCACCAAGATTAAAACCAGCAGTGCCTCCGGGGGAAACCCAAAGCGGAACTGGTCGACCGACGGTTCCCCCGCCTTGCCATGCCCGATTATCGGCATCGTTATAAGGTAATGGATATAAAAATACTTTCCCAATTTCCCAGTCACTTGTTCCGGTGTTTTTGAATTTCAGAAATACATTCGGCGTTTCTCCTGGCTTAAATACAGACTTACCAGAGGAATCAAACCCCACTTCTAAAAGTTGTGCGTTGTCTTGGAGCGTCGGCGCAGCGACGGTCACCGATACAGTATCCCTTGCCGTTCCCCCCTTCCCATCCGTGACTTTGATGATGACCGAATAGGTTCCGGCCGTCGTCCATGTATGGTTCGATGAAAATGACTGCGACCCTGGGCAATCAACACGAGCCTGACAAATATACCCTCCTTGTGGGTGCGATACAGGTGTTCCATCCCCCCAATCGACACTCCACTCCAGACGATCGGAATCTGCGTCACGTACAGTCCATGAAAGAGAGAAATTTTGATTCAGGGGTATTGGGGCCGTTGGAGCGGCGATGCTGCTGAATGTTGGGTCATAGTTTGCCACAACCGTAATGATGAGCGGTTGTGTTGGGATCGGATCTCCAAAAGGCACATTCGCTCTGGTCGCATCATTGTAGCGATACATCTTCCATTGCAGGTTATAGGTGCCAGGAATTTGTGGCGCAACCATTCCCAGTGTCTGAAGTAAATCAATACTGACCGTTTCTCCTGGAACGACACTATGATAAATATTTCGATGTACAGTTGCCCCAGCATCAAATGCTCTATTGCTCGGATTGTCATCGGGCCAAGGGCCAATCACGATACCTTCTGACCCCGCGCCATTATATTGAGGCCAAGCACTAGTCCCTGTATTTTTTACTGAAACCACAAGGGGTCCGAGCGCTTCGCCGGTATGAAGAGTGGTGCTCAGTGGCAATGGGCCGCTCATGTATTGCGCGTTGTCCACCGTAGTTTGAGCATTCAGCGGACCAGTCATAAAAAGACTCCCCAGAATCAGCCCGCTGGCCATTGCTACCCTAAAAACATTGCGAATCATAAAATAAAAAGAAAAAGCCAAATGGCCATCGGCAAGGGGAACGCCCTTTGCGGCTCAATTTTATAGTAGACGTATGGACAATACTACTCTTACACGCCAATCAACGATTTGAGTTCTTGGAGATCCTCACCACTGGCGATTTTTGCGTTTTGTAAAATAGTGATGACACGCTGTTTCCACTGCACATCCTTACTCCACCACTCGCGCTTCAGTCGCTGATAAAAATCGGAAAATTCATCGGCGAATTTGCGATCCAAGTATTCTTTGGTGACCATTTGACTTTCCAGGCGCGTAACATCTTTTCGCAGACGTTCCAGTTCTTGCTCTAGATGATCCAGCCTCGGCAATATTTGCTGCTCAACCATTTCGCCCGCAGCGGCAATAATATGAGACGTAGTCCGTTTCTCGGACTCCAAGACGATCTCTTTGATTTGTTGCAGGTCGTTTTGGTCGAGCATACAAATAGAAAACGATGCCAATGTTCTGACTATAACACAAAAATGGCGAGAGAGTAATACTCACGAACGATCAAGAACTGACGTCTGTTGCCGGCCGGCCAGAGCATAGGCTCTCGCCAATTCTTTGATAGTGCGGCCGGTTTTCCGGCTCTGCAACAGAAGAACACCATACGCTTGCTCCGTTGTCATTTTTAGGGTGTGGGATAAAAATTTCGTCGCCCGATCAACCTGTTTTCGGGTTGCGATCACGCTTTGGAGCGTCTTGCGCTCTTCCAACTGGCGGGCATGTTCGATCGCGGCACCCACTTGCCGGCCAATCACCATCAGCAGATGGAGGATATGCTCCGGGCAATGCCAGCGGCGTTCATGATAAATATTCACGACCCCAATAACAGTGCTGCGGAAAAAAAATGGTAACGCTGTGAACGCTTCAAACTGGTGGTCCGGCACTTCGCTCACATGGTGGAACCGCGGGTCGTGGGATGCCCGATTGCTCAATACCACCGGCTCCCCATGCCGCGCAACCCAACCGGTAATTCCCTGGCCGACGGCGACGTTGAGTCGACCAACGATGCTGTGGTACTCACGCTGCGATGCCCGCAGGACAAGATGATCCCCCATGCGCACGAACAAGAGGCACGCATCAGACTCTGTGATCTCTCCGATGAGCGCAGTCAACCGCTGGAAAATGAAATCCAAATCATGATGAGAGCCAATGATCTCGGTCACTTGGTAAAGAACATCAAGCTCTGCGTACCATCCCGCAGGATGGGCACGCGATACCCGGTTGATTGGTGGCATAGATACTCAATGGTATTCGCGGAAACGCTCAAAAAGGGGCGCGCCGTTGCCAAGGTAAAGACAGTTGACGCAGGAGGATTGCTTTCCTTACAATCTCGTCGTTGCTACGACTGCACTATGACCACAACATGACACCTGCAACAAACGCTGCCAGGGTAATCCGATAGAGCCCAAATGCGGTGAAGGTATGATGTTTTACATACCCCAAGAGCCATCGAATGCTCAATAGCGCTGTGATAAATGAAAAAATAAATCCAACGGCAAGCACTCCCGCATCTCCCCCGGAAAATATCTGCGGATTTTTGAAAAGATCTAAGGCAGTGGCCGCCACCATGGTGGGGATGGCCAACAGAAAAGAAAATTCAACAGCAGTCTTGCGTTCAATGCCCAACAACAATCCGCCGATAATCGTGGCCGCAGAACGCGAAACGCCTGGAACGATCGCGATCGATTGGAATATTCCGATGAGCACCGCATCCCGCACACTGATGGACTCCGGCGTCGCGCGAACGCGCACGAAGTGCTTGGGCAGCCAGCCCTCCACCACAATCATCACGACGCCACCAATCGCCAACGAGGCGACAACCACCATTGTATTGCCTAATAGATACGTTTTGACCAGCTTGTAAAATACGAGGCCGATCACCGCCGTGGGCAGAAATCCAACGATCACCGGCAGCAAGAGCCTCCGTTGTGACCAAAACCGGGGCGCATATAATACCCCCACCGCAAGTATGGCGCCGAGCTGGATGATAATCTCGAAGCTTTTGACAAATTCATCCTGGACGATGCCAAGAAAACGGCTCGCCAAAATCAAATGCCCGGTCGAAGAGACCGGGAGGAATTCAGTTACCCCCTCAACAAGACCGAGGATACTTGCTTGGACAACATTCATACCCCTGGGCCTTCGCCGAATGTCACTTTCTCCAACCGAACACTCCGCTTAAGCCAACTCTGGGCAATAGATTGGAAATGTTCCGTGACGTCGGTGACCATAAACCGATGGTCTGCAGCGGAACGCAATGACTGTGCCACTGCCTGATGTGCATCAAGATACTGTCGCAGATCTTTCACCACCTCTTCAGCCGGGTCTACCAATGTTACCCGCTTTCCGATTTTGGCATGGATGAGGTCGCGAATAATCGGGTAATGCGTGCAGCCTAAAATCAGGGTGTCGATGTTTTTGGTTTTAAGGCCTTGAAGACTCAATTTTACAATCCGGGTGGTCTCCCCTTTCTTGGCCCAACCTTCTTCAATAAGTGGGACAAACAGTGGGCACGCCTGACCCATGACACTGACACGATCGTCAACCGCATGTATTGCTTGTTCGTAGGCACGACTACCAATCGTTGCACGTGTGCCGATCACTCCAACACGTTTTTTCTTTGTGAGCGTTGCGGCACGTCGCGCGGCGGGCGTGATCACCTCAAACACTGGATTGTCGAATTCAGAATTTAGAATTTTGGAAGCCACCGACGAGGCTGAATTACAGGCAACGACGATCACGGTAGCGCCGTGATCGATCAGAAACCTTGCATCTTGGAGTGCATACTGCCCAATTGTCTCGGGGCTCTTGTTGCCATAGGGCGTACGGGCCGTATCGCCCAAATATAAGACTGGCATGCCCGGCAGCTGCTTGGTGATTTCTTTGACGACGGTGAGGCCGCCGATGCCAGAATCGAATACGCCGATCATAATGACGAGGTAATAGGTTCTAGGATAATTGATTCCATCTCCTTCTTTCTCTCCTCCATATGCTCTTTACTCACCATGGATTCCAAATTCAACCGCAACAAGGGTTCGGTATTGGAACTGCGCACATTACAATGCCAATCGGGGTATTCAAACGAAACGCCATCGAGTTCGTATTTCTTTGGCGCATCCGCCAATTTCTCTTTGAGCCGCTTTAAGATCCCCGGCGCATCATGGACAGCATAATTCAACTCTCCGCTCAAATGATATTGCTGACGCAAGGGGGCTACCAGTTCCGACAAAGACTTACCAGTCTTACTCATTATTTTGAGGGTATAGAGCATGGGCAATACCCCTGAATCACACCAGAAAAAATCTTTAAAGTAATGGTGTCCTGAAACTTCCATGCCATAGACCGCACCTTCCTCCATCATTCGGGGTTTGATATACGCGTGCCCAACGCGGTTCATGAACGGCTTCCCACCGGCCGCTTCGACAACGCGCGGGAATGCCCAAGAGCTGCGCACATCGTAGATAAATGTTGCTCCCGGATGCGCTGACAGGAGATCCTGGGCAAAAAGAGTTCCCAAAAATTCATTGGGGACGAGCTCGCCGTTTTCGTCGAGCACAAAACATCGATCGCCGTCGCCATCAAACAAAAATCCGGCCTGTGCCTTGTGGTTGTGGATCGCTTGTTGTGCCGCTATCCGATTCTCGGGACGCAACGGATCGGCAGGGTGATTGGGGAACGCGCCATCAACATCCGCAAACAAATGTCGGACGGTAACGGGCAGCGCTGATGCAATATCGGTGATAATCGGGCCTGCGACGCCGTTGGCAGTATCGATCACTACTGTCGGAGGTTGGGGCCGAGAAGTCGGAGGTCGGAGGTCGGAGGTCGGAATTATCGAAAACAATTTTTCGACATACAGCGACCGGATGTCTTCTGTGCGCACGGTGCCTTTCTTACTCACCTCCGGCCATTGGCTCTGCTCCACCAATGTTCGTAATTCCTGAATGCCCTGGTCCCCACTCAAGAAGAACGGAATTTTTTTTACAAACTTCATCCCATTATACTCTTTGGGGTTGTGACTGGCGGTCACCGTCACTCCTGGCGCACCAACATAGGCGCATGCGAAATAAAACTGCTCTGATGCCAGAACCCCCACATCGATGACGGATGCGCCTTGATCAGCGAGCCCTTGTTTGACCGCCTCGAATAATGATGGTCCGGAAATCCGCCCATCACGAGCAACAACAATCGTTGGTGCCGGATCCCTCTGCCCCGCAAGCCACACGACAAAAGCTCGACCAATGGCATAGGCAATCTCTTCATTGAGTTGGCTTGGGACAACCCCACGGATGTCGTATGCCTTAAAGATTGCGGGATCAATGCTCATACCTCTTCGTCACTGTCTGGATCACGAGCCCAAATGCCAGGACCGTCCCGAGCAAGCCCAACACCGGGCCAATCAACGGGAGTCGAATGAGCAACACATAGGCAGCTATCCCGACGACCATAAGCGCCATGGGAGGGAGTTTAGAATTTGTACGCGTCTGGATAATACTGGCGAGGCTATACCCAATAATCACACGCGCGCAGTAGACGAGCATACCATAAAACATCGTCAACAGGACTGCCAACGGGATGCCGATCAATGTTACTGCGAGGATCATAATCAACACGGGAGCGACAACGAGTCCGACCACTCCCCATCCAATAGTGGCCAGCGGTTTCTGCTGCAACCGCCGTGCGTTTTGAGCGAGCCAAGGCTCTGCCAGAACCAGCAATACCCCTCCCACCACCCAGGCGCCAAATAAGAACACAAGCGGCCAGAACAACGGCGGACGATTCCGACCCGATCTACGGCCATTGTCTTTTGCCCCGGCTTGGCGATACTCAACATTCCCAAGCGATGATCCTTCTGCGATGGCAGCAGTGTGCTTGCCAGAGTACTTGAGCGTCCCCTTGACCTGGGCGTTTTTTGCAACCGACAACGCGGAACC
Organism: Candidatus Uhrbacteria bacterium; assembly: GCA_016215325.1. Taxonomy (GTDB): domain Bacteria; phylum Patescibacteriota; class Patescibacteriia; order JACRJV01; family JACRJV01; genus JACRJV01. The sequence continues at coordinate 19,445 of JACRJV010000027.1, read as the reverse complement.
CGTTTGGACATCCGCATCATTGCCAACCGTAGCGGCAAGATTGACATGCCGGCTGCGGATCCACAACCATCCATCAATGGTTCCTTGCAGGTCTGCCCGATCAGCGAATACGGTCAAATCCCATCCGACACGAGCTGTTGGGGTGGTGCCCAAATTCCCCGCAAGCATTGTGGCATTCTTCGCGACAGCGGCATCCAGCAATACGGTGCTCGCCAGAATCCGAACATTGCCGCCAATCGTAGAATGAATAACGACGTTCTGCCCCACGATAATCGCGTCGCCCTCGATCGGACCGTCTATCACGATATCGCGCCCTATAACCACGACGTCTTTGGTCACCTTGCCTAGAATTTGGATACTCTGCGCAGCGCGGATATAATTGCCCTCATGCACCTGGTCAGCAGGGTGAATAATTGTGCCTTGCGCCCAAACGAGAAGAGGCGCGGTGATGGCGACTACCCCAATAATAATACCTGAGTGAAAACGATTCATACCAATAATAGGTAATATGTGATGTACAATGGCAGATGTGGAATGAGGCAAGTATACCGTGATTATTGAGGTGTCGCAACCACAAAAGAATAGAGCGATCGAAACCAACGCGTCATTCCATGCTGGCCAATATAGCATGCCGTTTTGATCTCCCATCCCGAAGCTTCAAGCAACGCCGAAAGTTCCGAAAGCAGGAATGCATGATAGAAGCGCTGATAGACTCGGCCATCAGGGAGCTTCCACGGGATCATCACATCGCGCCGACCGGTAAGAATGGGCAATGGTCGCAGCCGCCATGAAGAGAGGAGGTGGTATGTGCTCCAATTGGTCATCAACAGAACCCCGGTCGGTGTAAGCACCCGCCTGAACTCATCAAGAACGTGTTGCCGGATCGCTACAGAGGGCAGATGATGGAATGCCGCAAGGCAGCAAATCACATCAAACGATGCGTTCCCTAACGGCAGCGATTGCATGGGAGAGACGAGGAATGACGGAGATATTGAATATCTCGCTCGAGCGATTTCAATCAACTCACGGCTGCCGTCAATCCCCGTGTACGCAGCATTCTTCGATCGGAGAAACTCGTAGAGTCGCCCACTCCCGCATCCGATATCAAGCACCCGATCACCTTCGTGAATATACGGCAACAGGACGTTCCAAACCTTGCCGGGGCGACGACGCACTCGATCCCAACTGCCAGCGATGGCATCGTAGGTTTGGGTAACGCTGTTGAGTATTTCAGTATCTCTGATAGACTGCATAAATACTATGGCGCTTCCTCCAGAGCTTATCGCAGATTTACTCAAAACTCAACCAAAAACTATTGGGCAGCTTTCGTTATGGAAACGGAGAGTCGCAAAAGAATTTGCAGTCGGGATCATCAGCAATCAACAACTCTTGAATGGGATCCGTTCGATGCCCGAACGATCGGGTCTCGCATCGTTGGAGCGCCTCCTGCGCGTACGAGAAGTACGCACCCTTTCCGGAGTGGCGATCATCACGGTACTGGTCAAACCCTACGCGTGTCCGGGCCAATGCGTCTATTGCCCCACCGAAGTACGCATGCCCAAAAGTTACATCGAAACAGAGCCTGCCGCCCAACGCGCACTGCGCCTTAATTTTGACCCGTACGAGCAAATGGTTCGCCGACTAGCGGTGCTTGAGGGCAATGGCCACCCAACGGACAAAATCGAACTCATCGTAAAAGGGGGCACCTGGAGCGCGTATCCCAAGGCGTACCAACGGTGGTTTTTGAAAGAATGCTATCGCGCCGCAAACGAATATCATAATGCGAATATGCAAATTGATGCAAATACAACAAATTCGTTGTATTCGAATACATTCGCATATTCGCATTATGCTTCTCAACAGTATTCGGATGTCGAACAACTCAACCAAGGCGACCGTGCACTCGTCGAGACCTACAACAAAAAGGGAAGGTGGGCCACGGGAGAATCGACAGAGGAAGAAGTCCTATCGGAACAACACTTGAACGAAACAGCCTCCCACCGCATTATCGGGCTCACCCTCGAAACACGACCCGACTGGATCAACGAAGCCGAGGTGCGGCAACTCCGAGTGCTCGGGTGCACGCGGGTGGAGTTGGGCGCTCAAGCGATTGATGATGACATCCTCACGTTGATTAAACGCGGACATGATGTGGCCAGTATTGCCCATGCCATAGCCCTCTTGCGCGAAGCTGGCTTCAAAGTTGATCTTCACATGATGCCGCAATTGCCAGGCGCAACAGCTCAAAAGGATATTGAGATGTTTCGACTCCTCTTTGATGACCCTCGATTCCGTCCGGACATGGTCAAAATTTACCCGTGCGTGGTGACGCCTTCGGCCGAACTCTACCAATGGTGGAAGAGCGGGAAGTACACTCCGTACTCTGACAACGATCTTATCGAAACGCTCATCACGATCAAATCACAAATTATTCCGCGCTACTGCCGGATCTCACGCTTGATTCGCGATATTCCGTCCCAACACATCGCTGCTGGCAATGCGGTGACAAACTTACGCGAAACTGTACAAAAGATCATGAGGGAGCGCGGATTAACATGCCAGTGTTTACGGTGCCGAGAAGTTGGTCATCACAAAGGTATGGGGTATAGGGTTCAGGGTATAGACCGTACTGAACCCTTTGTCGAAGAATACGAAGCGAGTGACGGCAAAGAATATTTTTTGAGTTTCGAAAGTGAAGATCGCGAAGTGGTGTATGCCTTCTGCCGATTGCGGATACCCACAAACAGTGAACAAGAACCAGTGAGCAAGAAACAATTGTACGAACTCCTTCCCGAAATACGCGACTGCGCATTTATCCGCGAACTCCACACCTACGGGCAACTTGTCCGACTGGAATCAGGAATTATAAATCATGAATCAGAGGACGGGCATGTGCAACACATCGGACTAGGACGGCAACTCATGAAAAAAGCAGAAGATATCGTCAAAGAACACGGCATCCTAAAAGTCACCGTGATCGCTGGCGTTGGGGTCCGCGAGTACTATCGAAAACTCGGCTACGAACTCCAAGGAACCTATATGGTCAAACAAATCATGGACTGAATCAAATCAGAGCCCATCGACACAACCTATTTTATCCCCATTGTCAATCCAACGCTGCTCCCGTAAGATAATAACGCATTCTCTTCTCTATACCTTCGCCTCTTCATATCTTCACCTCTCGGTGTATGTCCCATCTTTCCCAGAGCGACCTGGAGATCGCCCAATTGCTCGAAACAGAACTGCATCGTCAACGCGACGGGCTAGAAATGATTCCGTCCGAAAATTTTGTTTCGCGATCCGTCTTAGATGCGTTAGGGTGCATCGGCACAAACAAATATTCCGAAGGGTACCCCGGCATGCGCTATTATGGCGGGTGCAAAAATGTTGACGCCGTCGAAAACATCGCACGGGAACGCGCAAAGGCTCTCTTTGGAGTTACGCATGCAAACGTCCAGCCCTATTCGGGCTCCCCTGCCAATCAGGCGGTCTATTTTGCGTTACTCGACCCAGGCGATACGGTCATGGGCATGCATCTCTATTTTGGAGGGCACATGACGCATGGCCTCCCGGTGAACTTCTCTGGCACAATATACAGATCTGTCCAATATCAATCCCGACCAGACGGGTACCTGGACCTCGACGCCATGGCCGAAATGGCAAAAAAAGAAAAACCAAAAATGATCATCGTTGGCGCAACAGCATACCCTCGGCAATACGATTGGAAGCCGCTTAAGGAAATCGCCGACAGCGTTGGGGCATTCCTCATGGCGGACATTTCCCATATCGCGGGACTCATTGTCGCCGGGGCGCACCCATCGCCGGTCGGAATCGCCGACGTTATCACCACAACGACGCACAAAACACTGCGCGGACCCCGTGGAGCTATGATTTTGTGCAACGGCAATGAATCGACACCTCTCAAAAAAGTCGAGCGGAGCCGTGAGAACATCCCAACACTCATCGATCGTGCCATCATCCCAGGGTTGCAAGGCGGTCCGCACAATCATCAAACCGCCGCTATTGCGGTCACACTAAAAGAAGCGGCAACACCGGAATTTAACGTATACGGCCATCAAATTGTAAAAAATGCAAAGGCGCTGGCCGAGACGCTTCTCGAGCTCGGCTACGAACTGGTTACGGGCGGAACCGATAATCATCTCATTCTCGTCAATCTCACCAATAAAGGAATATCGGGTAAAGAAGCAGAGAGCGTATTGGATGCCGTCGGGATCACGGTCAATAAGAACACGGTACCGTTCGACCCACGCAAGCCCTTTGATCCATCGGGGATCCGGATGGGCACGCCTGCACTCACGACGCGTGGATTTACCGAAACCGATATGAAACAGGTTGGTCGACTCATCCATCAGGCGCTCTCGGAAGGGATGGGCAGTGAAGCTAAGCAGCAAGAAATTAAAATGAACGTCAAAGAATTGGCCGATACCCATCCGTTGTATCCTGATCTTAGTTACCTAGGGTAACAGCAGGGATTCGAAACCGATTCTAGAGCCTAGCCCCGAGAACTTAGAACCTCATTATGATCTTGCTCGACGGCCGAAAACTCGCCGCAGAACTCCTACGTACCCTCAAAATGGAAATTGCAACGCTCCCGCGCAAGCCAAAACTCGCCGTGATGCTGGTGGGGTCTGATCCGGCGAGCCAAATCTACGTTGGACTTAAAAAAAAGAGAGCTGAAGAAATCGGCATGCAGGTAGAGTTAAAAACATTTTTTGCAACCACAACCACTGATGAACTGACGGCCACGATCGATCAATGGAATGCGGATAAGAGCGTCGACGGAATCCTTGTACAACTGCCCTTGCCCAAGGGGATCGATACCAACACCATCACGCATCGCATTGACCCCAAAAAGGATGCTGATGGGTTCCTCAATGCGGGATTTATCCCACCAGTCCATGCGGCCGTACGCGCACTCATCCAAAGCAGCGGGAAAAACACGCAAGGGTTCAAAGGATCGATCGTCGGCAACTCCAAAGTGTTTACCGAACCACTCCAAAAGCTGCTCAAACTTGAAGGGATGGATCTCAACCTTGTCCTAAGAGAACAACGGGAGCACCATGATTTTTCCCGTGATCAAGTCATTGTTATCGCCATTGGCGTTCCCTGTTGGCTGACGGCAGAGAAGATCCCCGATCATTCGATCGTGATTGATATCGGAACAAATCGACTCGATGAAGGCGTGGTGGTGGGTGATGTCGATCTGCGCAGCGTCGAGGATAAACCGGGATGGATCTCTCCTTCCCCCGGCGGAGTCGGGCCCCTCACCGTTGCGTACCTCTTGTCTAATACGGTGCAGGCGGCAAAGCGACGGATCGCTTGATACTTTTCACAAAGCCTGCTACAGTGTTGCGAGTCTCCCGTTACCTCATGCAACACTATGCATACCAAATCCGCACTCTCACGGTCTGTACGCAAATACATCCGCTGCCAAAAAGCGCAACTGCGGGAAACTACGTCAGACCCCAAAGCATTAGAAGAGGCATTCGGCAAGCTGTATCAGCAATTCGGGCTTAAAAAATTTCCAATTTCTAATTCCTAATTTCTAATAAAATGTTTAATGTCAACATTCAGCAGTGACATTGCGCATTTCATTGGTTATTTTGTTGAGAATTGCCAGCCAGAGGCTGGTCCGCCTTTGGCGGAGATATGAGGTATTGGAAATTTTTTTTATGTCACTGAAAATCGGCATCGTGGGCTTGCCTAATGTCGGCAAATCCACGCTCTTTAAAGCCCTCACAAAAAAACAGATCGACATCGACAATTATCCTTTCTGCACGATCGATCCGAATGTTGGAGTTGTCGAGGTCCCAGATGACCGCCTCCAAAAATTAGCGGCTGTTTCAACATCAGAAAAAATTATTCCAACCACCATAGAATTTGTTGACATCGCGGGGCTTGTCAAAGGGGCACACGAGGGCGAAGGCCTTGGGAACAAATTTCTTGCCAATATTCGCGAGGTCGATGCGATTGCTCATGTCGTACGGGAATTCAACGACCCGAATATCATTCACGTCCATAATCGCGTCGATCCCACCAATGACCAGGAAGTCATCAACCTCGAGCTCATCTTCGCCGATCTCGCCACCGTCAACAAACGGCTCGAGGGATTATCGGGCAAAGCGCGCAGCGGCGACAAAGAAGCGCAGACATTACTCGCCGTACTTGAAAAAACGAAACTTGCGCTTGAACAAGGGAATCTCGCCTCCACGGTGGCACCCATCCTCCAGCTCCCCGAAGAAAAGAAGGCATTCAAACACTTGCAATTGCTCACGAGCAAACCGCAATTGATTGTCGTGAATGTCGATGAATCAAAAGCAAATGATCCGTCATCCTGGCTTGACCATGATCTGACAGATGCTGGTCAGGGCCAACATGACAACGTGGGACGCGTCGCTATTTCCGCAAAACTCGAGGCAGAACTGATGGAGCTCGCGGATCAAGACCGAATGAGTATGATGAACGAATTAGGGCTTGCGCGGTCGGGGCTCGACCGCCTGATCCTGGCCAGCTACCGCCTCTTGCATCTGCTCACCTATTTTACTTCCGGACCCATGGAAACCCGGGCCTGGACCATCACCGAAGGAACAAAAGCCCCGCAAGCCGCCGGCGTCATCCATACCGATTTTGAACGTGGATTTATCGCCGCCGAGGTTATCGGCTGGAAGGATTTGGTTGAACTCGGGGGCGAAGCAGCAGCCAAGGAAAAAGGCACTCTGCGCCTCGAAGGAAAAGAATACATCGTACAAGACGGCGACGTCATGCATTTCCGGTTCGCAACATGATGATTTCCCGCCACACGAATTGGTCATAACGCCCATAGAGTAGTGGGGGGCGCACCAGGGTAAACAATCCAGAACTGGTAAGCCCAATAGGCTCCATTGCATGCACAACGCGATCGGATCCCCTGGAGCGGACTCTCCACAGCGGTAGGCTCATTACCACAATCCCTCCATTCTTGAGCAGTTGCGCAAACACACTCAACGCTTCCTGATACAGTTTTTGCAATCGTTTTCGCTCGGGTTGAATTTCCGACTCATGACCCAATAATTTGGATTGCGGTAAACCGAGGTCTGGTTCGGTGACAATAGCATCGATGGAATGGGGGGGGAGTTTCCGTGTTAAATGACGAACATCGGATACAAATACCCTCCCCGCTCTGTCATCCATGTTCGTTTTCTGGATTCCGGCTCGGGGGCCGGAATGACGTTGAGCAGCAAGCCACTGCAAATTCTTTTTTGTATCAGCGACTGCCTCGGGACTGATGTCCGATCCGATCGCCTGATAACCCAACTCCAGCGCCTCCATGAGAATGGTCCCACTCCCGCAAAACGGATCGAGGATGATTCTTTCTGGCCGCGCCAGATTCACCATGACCCTGGCCAGCTTTGGGGGGAGCATCCCCCGGCGAGCATTACGAGCTGGCCGACCAAAATCCCGATCACCCCACTGCTCGAACTCCTGTACCGCGAGTGTCCGGATAATAGTAAATTCACTCTTTGAGACAGCGGTAATGAGGAACTCCGCCCCTTTGGTGAGGAGATGATTTTTTGCGACCACCACCGAAGAAAGTAGCGGCTCTCGAGAAACGACAAATCGGCTCGATCGTCCCGCTTCTTTGATCCGCCGTTTTATCGTGATGCCAATCCCCTGTGCCTGCTTCATCGGTAACGCAGACCCGAGTACACTGAACCCAAACGCAATGCGATCCCCTTCGACCTCCTGAACGAGTTCTGTCAGAGTGCGTTCCAGTTGACCGCGGGTGACATGCTCCCGCACCACAAAACCCACACGGGGGCATCCCCCCAGCCGATAAAAGAGTTCGATCGCATGCTTCTGATCGATGCCGTCCACCATTGCGCCCCATCGGTCCACCTTGGGCAGTGCCCCCCCGATCCCGGGGAGGCTTCGTTCCAATTCCGCCAACGATATTGCCGGGAATGATCCAAACAAGAAATAATACATACTTCGGTTTATTCCAATTTTGCTCCCTTAACACAGGTGTCGGGCAGGACAAAAGAATTTATAGCGAGGACTGTCCGAAGCCAGCACCGACATGCCTCGGTTGATTGTGGTCGATGCATGGCGGTGCGGTGCCCTGATTCAATCGGGGCAGGCAAGTTCCGCAGCCCAAATTCTTTTGTCCTGCCCGACTCCGCCTCGCCCTTGCCAATTTGCCTCACTTCTGATACACTCATCCTACCGTTCTGACCATTTATTGTCTAATACCTGCCGCCAAATGGCGGCATCCATGTCCCATTCGGGATGGTATTAGCGCCGCAATGTTATTATGAAACAATACGAACTCCTTTGTTTATTCCGGTACGACAATGAGCCGGAAGGTACACTTCCCGCCAAAATGGATGTCGTCCATGCCGCTATTGAAAAACATGGTGGAAGTATCATTAACGAAGAAGATTATGGGATTCGCCGGTTGGCCTACCCCATTGCCCAGCAGTCAACAGGCCACTATGTGCTCTTCAACCTCAATCTGGAGCAGCAGGCCGTCAAACCGTTGAGCGCGCTGTTGAATATTGAGTCGGCGCTCCTGCGTCACCAGATTCTCACATACGTCAAAACCCAAAAACCGCGCGAAGACGAAGATGCTGGGCGCGCTCCAGCCCCGAGTGACGTAAGTACTGCCAAACCCTCCGAAACCGCAACATCCAGTGCCCCCTTAAGTTCTGAAGAGCTGGATAAAACGATTGAACGGATCTTAGAAGAAAAGGTGCTCTAATCCATAAACGAAGTTATGGCACTTTCGTTAAACAAGGTGATGCTCATCGGCAACCTCACCCGAGACCCCGAAACACGCACCACAACCTCGGGCCAGACCGTATCGACTTTCTCGGTTGCCACCAGCCGCAGTTGGAAAGACCAACAAGGACAGCTCCAAGAAAAAACCGAGTTTCATTCTATCGTCGCATGGGGCAAACTTGGCGAACTCTGCAGCCAATACCTCGCCAAAGGGCGTAAAGCATGGGTGGAGGGACATCTTCAAACACGCGACTGGACGGGCGAGGATGGCGTAAAACGATACCGCACGGAAATCGTCGCCGAGAATGTTCTTTTCCTGGACCGCCCGCCGGCAGGCTCAAGCCCGCTCGCTTCTACGATGCCGCCCCCTCCGATGAGCGCCCCTACAATTCCGGCAAGCAACGCTGACGCGATTGGCGCTCCCTTCAATGAGCCCGATATTAAAGTTGAAGACATCCCGTTCTAATTAACTTCCATTTATTCATTTATTAGTTTATTAGTTTATTTATTAGGGTATCGCACCATAATAAATCGATAAACAAATAAACCAATAAACGTGCTGTGTACCAACCGTCCTCTCATCGCAAACCTTCTACCAAACCAAATGGGCGCATTCGCAACGCCAAGGAATGCTTCTTCTGCGTGAACAATGTTGAAAACATTGATTACAAAGACGCCCGGCTCTTACGGCGATTCACATCCAGCCATGCAAAGATCGCTCCAACACGCCGGGATGGGCTCTGCGACTGGCACCAACGCAAACTCGCCACCGCTATTAAACGAGCACGCATCATGGCACTGTTGCCATTCGTGATTAATTGAACTATGTCGGTACTGCCATCGCTGAATTCCATTCGGGTCGGAATGATTCTTCTGTACAATGGAGAACCCTATCAAGTGCAGATTGCCAACTTTGTCCGAATGCAGCAACGCAAACCGGTGATGCAAACCAAGATGAAGCATTTGGTCACCGGTAAAGTCCTGGAGTACAGCTTTAAGCCAGGGGAACGCGTGGAAGAGGCGGACCTCGAGAAGCGGAAGGCAAACTACCTTTACTCCGACCAGACGAATGCCTACTTCATGGATCAATCCAATTACGAACAGTTCGGGATCGAGCTCCCGGTCTTGGGCGACAGTGGGGATTTCATTAAAGAAGGGACAGAAGTGGTTGCGGTCATCTTCAACGGAAATCCGATTTCGGTGGAACTGCCAAAGAAAATTGATTTGAAGGTGACCAGCGCCCCACCCGCAGTCAAAGGGGATTCCGCACAGGGACGCGTGATGAAAGTTGTGACCCTCGAAACCGGAGCCACCATCCAGGCGCCATTGTTTATCAACGAAGGCGACATCATCCGCATCAATACAGAAACCATGGAATACGTCGAAAGAGTCTGATGGGATCGTTTTGATCGCGATACAAAATACCCGCAGTGAGCGGGTTTTTTGTATCGTCGACTCTGCCACTCTACTGTTGAGATCGGGGTCGATCGGGTGCGAGTAGCGTTAGGAACACAAGCACCACCATCACCCAGACAATCCACTGAATTGATCCGACCGCACGGTCGAGCGTCAACGCGACTGTTTCTAATAGCACTCCCATTACCCAGAGAGCGAATCTCCCAGCCATCACCATCGCGGATGGCAAGCTCGCCCGACGGACGGCGACAATCACTGCTAACAGACTGGCGACCAAGATGACGACTTCGGACGCGGCGGGATGAATGCGCCCAACCAAAAATCGAACGAGCGGGAACGTGACGACAAGCAACGCGATGAGAATGACCGATGACATCATAGGCGAGTGCAAGTTTTTTTCGACATTGCGCTGCCGATGCCAAAATTTCCATTGCATAGATCAATAGAGTTTACCCTTCTTGGTTTGTGGATCCGCCGATTTGGTCGCGCTGCTTGCGCGCATGCTCTAATACGGATGTTCGGATGTCGGCAAACCATTGCGGGTGGAGCTTCAATACTTCTTTCGCGCTTTCTCGGCCCACGCCCAATTTCTCCCCTTTGTAAGAGTATGTGTTCCCGCTTTTTTCAATCACGCCATGCGCGACTCCCGCATCGAGCAGATCCGACGCCAACGCGATCCCTTCATTATACATGATATCAAACTCGGTGGTTTGGAATGGCGGCGCGACTTTGTTCTTTACTACCTTTACTTTCACGCGATTGCCCACGGCCGTTTCGCCGGATTTGAGTTGAGCGCTGCGGCGCACTTCAATGCGCACGGATGAATAAAATTTTAGCGCCGTCCCTCCGGTTGTTGTCTCGGGGTTTCCGAAAAAAACTCCGATCTTCATGCGCAATTGATTGATAAATATCACGCATGTCTTTGACTTGCTAATAATACCTGTAAGCTTGCGCAGGGCCTGGCTCATCAACCGCGCTTGCAACCCCATGTGTTGCTCCCCCATTTCCCCCTCAATTTCTGCTTTGGGCACCAAGGCAGCCACGGAGTCGACGACGATCACGTCCACCGCATTGGACCGCACCAACGTCTCCACAATATCCAACGCCTGTTCCCCCGTGTCCGGCTGCGAAATGAGTAGCTCATCGACATTCACGCCGATCTTACGAGCATATTCGGGATCCAATGCATGCTCCGCGTCCACAAAGGCAGCAATGCCGCCTTTCTTTTGAACTTCCGAGACAATATGTTGCGCAAGAGTCGTTTTCCCGGATGCTTCGGGCCCAAAAATTTCGATAATCCTACCCCGTGGCACACCGCCGATGCCCAACGCGACATCCAGCGACAAGCACCCGGTGGGGATTGCCTCCACGTTCATCACCCGCGCTTCACCAAACCGCATAATCGCTCCGTCACCGAAGCGATCCTTGATGCTGCTCATTGCTTGTTCGATGTCGCGCAACTTTGGTGAAAGAATTTTTGGCATACAATTTTCAATTGCAAATTATAAATTACTCAATTTCCAAATTGAATCATTCTAAAACTGAATGAAAATTGTAAATTGATAATTGAAAATTATTTATTCGCCTCCACCACCACCTGCCGCACGACTGTTGTCTTCTGGCTCTTCTGACGCGTCGCTTCCACCGTAACGGTGTTGAGCCCCTCGCTTAAGCCGACCGTAAATGAGAACCTCCCTTGTTGGTCCGCAACAACGGGCACGTCATTGATAGAGACATTCGCCCCGGATCCACTCACTCGGCCCCGCACCGTAACTTCTCGATTCGTTGTTTGATATTGATCCAGAGGGAAATCGACTTCTAAGAGAGGCGCTGCGATTGCACTGGAGAGCGAGAATGTGAGATACATGCCAACAGCGGAAAGGAGGATCGTACCCACCATCACGCGCAACCGACGCGGACCACGCAACCACCCCATATCCGGTAATTCTTGGAATTCAAACCGTGGTTGTGTCATGCACCAACGTTTTTCCTCTGTAAACTGCTTCCAAAGTTCTGCACAGTCTAATCCCAGGGCATGGGCGTACCGAAATAAAAACTCTCGCCGATAAATATCGGCTGACACTTCGCACCCCCCCTCTTCTAATTCAAGGATGCTCTTTTTTGAGAGCCCGATCTGCCGGACTGTTGTATGGATATCCCATCCTTTCCGTTCACGCGCCTCCCGCAATATCCGGCCGACGGAATCAAGAATCATACACGAGATACGAAGACATCTGATAGGAAGATACGAAGAGTATGGACAGGAACGTCCGCGCCCTTTGTATCCTTATATCTTCGTATCGCCATATCCTTCGTCGTCTGTGGATAACTGATCTTCTTCGTCTGAACTCATGGTATCACCACCATTGGCGGCTATCAACACTTCGCGGGGCTTTGCCCCGTCCGCAGGCCCAATGACCCCCTGTTCTTCTAATAAATCCAATAAACGGGCTGCTCGCGCATATCCCACTTTTAGCCGGCGCTGCAACATTGATGCAGAGCCTTTGCCAGAGCGGACAATCAAATCCCGCGCTTCAGCCAATAACGGATCTCCTCTATCGTCTTCGCTAAATGCTCCTCCCGCCGTCCCTGCCGCCGGGCGCTCAACGACGGTCTCATCGTATTGCGCCCCCCCCTTGCTGCGTAAAAATTCCGTCACTTGCTTAATCTCTGCATCCGTAATAAATGCGCCTTGAATACGTTTGGGTTTTGAAAGTTCTGCCGTCAAAAATAACATGTCGCCCCGCCCCAGTAATTTATCGGCCCCGGGCTGGTCGAGGATTGTCCGAGAATCGATCGTGGATGCAACGCTAAAGGCGATACGGGCGGTAATATTTGCTTTGATAAGGCCGGTGATGACATCCACCGATGGGCGCTGCGTGGCCAACACCAAATGGATCCCCACGGCGCGTGCCATTTGGGCCAGCCGAATAATGGCCGCTTCTACTTCGTTGGCTGCCGTAGACATGAGGTCGGCCAGTTCGTCGATGATGGCCACCAGATAGGGCATCCCCCTCTCTTCCTTGGCATTGTAACTGCTAATATCGCGGTGCCCCGTGCGACTCAACTCGTCAAACCGGCGGTCCATCTCGCCGATCAGCCATCGCAGCGCATTGATCGTCTTACGCACATCGGTGATGGCGGGCGTGACCAAATGTGGTATTCCATTGTATACCGGCAACTCCACTCGCTTGGGATCTACCAATAATAATCGCAATTCTTCCGGCGTGTTCCGATAGAGCAAACTCATGATAAGCGTATTCATCATGATTGTCTTTCCACTGCCGGTCGCTCCGGCGATCAACAGGTGTGGCATGCGAGCGAGGTCCCCAATCCACGGCGCGCCCGCAACATCCTGACCAAGAGCGAATAACAACGGGGACTGCGACTGTTTGGAAAGTTCCTGATATTCGGGGGAAGTCAGAATATTTTTGAGCCGGACAATCGCAATCCGTTGGTTGGGCACTTCAATACCGACAAGGGACTTGCCTGGAATGGGCGCTTCGATACGGATGGGATGCGCGGCTAATGCGAGGGCAAGATCATTGTGCAATGCGGTAATTTGAGAAAGCTTAACGCCTTCGGCTGGTTTTAGCGTATATTGGGTTACGGTTGGACCCACTCGCCACTGGCCCATTTCGACCTCGATCCCGAAATTTTTTAACGTCTTTTCGATAATGCTCATAGCTCGTGCCGTGTCCCCGCTTGATGCCGATCCTGTTTGCGATTCAAGGAGGTCGACACTATAGCACGGCGTGATGGCGGTCCTGCGTTTACGAGTGCTCGTGAGTGGTTGCTCTGCTGGGCGTTGCTCTTCTACTGGCTTAGAGGGATGTTGCGCCGACGTGAGCGTTCGACGTAAAAATCCAGAACGCAACTGCCGCGGCGCCGACTCTTCCTTCTCTTCTGCGCCTTCTTGGTCCCCCGGATCGGACACTAATTCATCCCTCATCGGCGAGCGCAACATCGCACGACGCAGTGAGGCTCCCATCGATTGCATACCCCATTTCACCATACGGCCGATCGTACGAAGCAGTTCCCAACTCCGATCGGTAATCAGAATACTCGCAACCACGACCATGACGATGACAATGACAGCGGCAATGATCGGGCCAACAGATTCTTGCAGTCTCTGCGCGGCCCAAGCGCCGATAATTCCCCCTCGCAATGAGTCGCCGTTTTGATCGAGCATCCCCAAACCAGGGAGCGCCCCAACCAGCAAGAGTACAAAACCAACCCGCACCCTCCATGAGACCGTGGGAAAATATCCACGAGCAATGCTGTATCCCATAACGGCCGCCGCAACGGGTAATACGACCCGGACCCAACCGAATACCACCGCGAGCGCTCCATCGAGCGATCTCCCCCCCGCGCCGGCGCTATCGGTAAGGGAGAGCGTCAGCAATATTGCAATAGAAAAAAAGAGAACGGACAGGATCCCTTCTTTTGTCTGCTCGCTCATTTGGATGTGAAACCTCCGTGCACTCCGACGACGGGACATAGCGAATGCAGAATGTTGAATGTGAAATATGCCAGTGGATACTACCATTTTAGCATATTTTTACATTATAAAACACCCCCTGATGCGCATCAGGGGGTGTTTTTGTATTGACGTATTTACGATGCTTGTCCCCCCGCTGGGGTACTACTGACTGCGGTCATGCCCCCGGCAGCGCGCGCTCGAGCGGATTCAAAGCCTGTACCCACTGGGATCAAGCGCCCGATAATCACGTTTTCCTTTAGGCCCTCGAGGCGATCAACTTTTCCAGTTACGGCGGCATTAATCAACACGCGAGCGGTTTCCTGGAAACTAGCTGCAGAAAGGAAACTGCGCGTGGTCAATGATACCTTCGTAATCCCCAGCAAGAGCTCGGTGGCATTCGCGACGTCGCCGCCACCCACCGTCGCCTTTTGGTTTTCGTCAGTCAACTCCGAGCGTTCGAAGACGTCCCCGACCAATAGAGTGGTGTCGCCGGGTTCGGTGATAGACAATCGGGAGAACATCTGACGTACAATGATTTCGACGTGCTTCTCGTTGAGCTTCTGACCTTGTGAAGAATAAATGAACATGATTTCGCGCATAATATACCGTTGCGTTGTTTCGCGGTCGGTGAGGCGATAGAGTTCCTGGACGTCAATACTGCCCTCGGTTAACACCGCCCCACGCTCAACGATATCGCCATTGTTCACTCGCAGGGCATATCCGGAAGGGATGCCGTACTCATAGGCAGGCGTTTCCTCGCCCGCTGCCTTGCTATCCGTATGCGTGGGGTGGATTTTTATAAGTCGCTGGAGTCCGACGCCAGACCCGCTGGTGGAATCGGTGTTGAGAATCTCGACGCGCCCCGCCACATCGGCAAGGAACGCTTTTTTCTTGGGCGGCCGACACTCAAATAATTCTTCAACCCGCGGTAACCCCTGCGTAATATCCTGCCCAACCACGCCGCCGGTATGGAATGTCCGCATGGTGAGCTGGGTGCCGGGTTCTCCGATAGACTGCGCGGCAATAATGCCCACTGCGGTCCCAATCTCCACCGGACGATTATATCCCAGATCAAACCCATAACAGGCACGGCACACTCCTTTGCGTGTTTTGCAATTTAAGATCGAGCGGATTTGAATAGTATCTTGTTTGAGTGTGGACGCACGGATTTCCCGAGCGGTCGCTTCATCGATCATTTGCCCCGCGCGGGCCAAAATCTTGCCGGTCTTGCTTTTGACCGTCTCAATCACGGTGCGACCGAGCAGCCCATCGGCGATCGTGCGTCCGATTGCCGTATAATCGGTGGCGTTCAATGTAAAGCCGGTTTGATCTCCGCAATCTTCTTCCAGTACCACCACGTCCTGACTCACGTCCACAAGCCGACGGGTGAGGTACCCGGCGTTGGCCGTGCGCAACGCGGTATCTGTAAGACCTTTACGCGCGCCATGCGTGGAAATGAAATATTCGAGCACTCCGAACCCTTGTTGGAAGTTGCCTTTGACGGGCAGTTCGATGATTTCCCCCGACGGGTTGGTCACCAACCCCTTGATCCCCACGATCTGCGTCAGCTGCACCAGGCTCCCCCGCGCGCCGGATTCAATCATCGAGAACACGGATCCGGTTGGGTTCATCACTCGCTTGACTTCTTGCACAATTTCATCCTTGACGGTGCTCCAAATCGAGATGACCTTCCCTCGCCGTTCTTTATCCGTGAGCAACCCTTGCTCGAATTGTTCTTGCGTTTCGTCCACCAACTGTTCCGCTTTTTTAATGATCTCATCTTTGCGATCAAGAGTCGGCAAATCTCCGCGGCTCCAGGACAATCCCGAACCGGTCAAATACTCCAATGCAAGATTTTTGACGTCGTCCAGGAGCTTGACCGTGACGTCGGTCCCGTTGAGTTCAATGCAGAGCCGCACCATTTGCTCCAGTCCTTTTTTGTCCATCCCCTTAGTGGGGAATGGGATGTTGGCGGGCAAAATTTTGGCGAACAGAATCCGCCCAACGGTTGTCCGCTGCCGTGTCCCATCCATGCGGACATCAATCGGCTGCTGCAACCGGATCACATGCATTTGGTATGCAAGGATGGCATCCGATGCATCGGAGAACGCTTTGGCCGCGGTGTTGTCGGGGACTACCTCCATCGCTGTCATGTAGTACGCTCCCCAGACAATATCTTGCGTGGGCGTAACCACCGGATCGCCGGTTGCAGGTTTGAGGAGATTGCGGCTCGCCAACATCAATTCGCACGCTTCTTGTTTTGCTTCTTCAGTCAAGGGCACGTGCACAGCCATTTGATCTCCGTCAAAATCGGCATTGAACGCCGTACACACCATGGGGTGGATTTGGATGGCCTTGCCTTCGATCAACACCGGCCGGAATGCTTGGATCCCAAGGCGGTGCAATGTGGGAGCGCGATTCAAGAGCACATAGGTGTCTTTGACAATCTCTTCCAGAATATCCCACACTTCGCTGCGGCCCGAATCGATAAACCGCGATGCGCTGCGGACGTTATGCACCAACCCCGCTTTAATGAGCTTGCTCATCACAAACGGCTTGAACAATTCCAACGCCATTTTTTTCGGCAATCCGCATTGATCCAGCCGCAAATGCGGTCCCACGACGATGACGCTACGGCCAGAGTAATCGGTGCGCTTGCCCAATAAATTCTGACGGAACCGGCCTTGCTTACCCTTGAGAATATCGGCCAGTGACTTGAGCATCCGTTTCTGCCCGGTGGAGGCAACCACGGTTTTGCCTTGGCGGGCGCTGTTGTCGATGAGCGCGTCCACGGCTTCTTGCAGCATCCGTTTTTCGTTGCGGCAGATCACTTCGGGGGCATTAAGTTCCACTAATTGCTTTAACCGATTGTTGCGGTTGATCACGCGGCGGTACAAGTCATTCAAGTCGCTCGTGGCAAATCGTCCTCCATCCAACGGCACCATGGGGCGCAGATCCGGCGGGATCACCGGAATCGTGGTCAAGATCATCCACTCTGGCCGCAACACGTTATTGGAAAAGTTCTGCAACAACTTGAGCCGGCGCAATAACTTCTCGCGTTTGAGTCCCTGCACCTCTTCTAAGCCTTCTTCTAAACTTTCAACCTCGTGGTCGAGCTTGATTGATTGCAAGAGTTTGCGGACCGCTTCCGCGCCAATGCCCGCCTCAAAGAGGTGTCCATATTTCATGCTCAACTGGTGGTATTGGTCCTCACTCAAGAGCTTCATTGGCGCCAACGATTCCAACTCTTTCACCGCAATACGATACGCATCATCCAATTCCCGCATCTTCATCTCGCGCACCTTTTCCAGCTTGCCCAGCTCTTCTTCCAGTTGCTCCGCTTGAGTCTTGGAACGAACGTGCTCCTTGGCCCGGTGAACTTCATCCTCGATCTGCTTGCGTTTTGTCTTGAGTTCATCTTGAATTTGGACGAACGTTTCCTGCTTTGCCTTTTCGTCGACGGTCGTCACGACAAAATTGGCAAAATAAATGATTTTTTCCAATTCCTGAACCGAAAGATCCAACAGCAATCCAATCTTCGACGGCACCCCGCGCAAAAACCAAATGTGCGAGACCGGCGCGGACAGATCGATGTGTCCGAGCCGCTCCCGGCGCACGAGCGATCGCGTGACTTCCACACCGCATTTATCGCAAACAATGCCCTTGTACCGAATTTTTTTGTACTTGCCGCAGTAACATTCCCAATCTTTTGACGGCCCAAAGATTTCTTCGGCAAACAAACCGCTCTTTTCCGGTTTTTGCGTTCGGTAGTTAATTGTTTCCGGTTTGGTGACCTCGCCATGGCTCCACCCATGAATATCGTCGGGGCTGGCGAGCTTCAAGCGGATGGCATCAAAGTCGGTGGTTCTGATTGGATTGAGCATAGAAATTGGTTATTGGAAATTGGATCGTGGTAATGGAAATTGGATATTGTATGATGGAATGGATTCCCCTTTCGTCTTTCTATCTTCCATTACCATTTTCTACCTTCTATCAACCGATTTCATTCATTCTGCGATGGATTCGATGCACTAATGACGCCTATCCGTTTTGGCCGCTCCTCTTCGCGGTACTGGCTGGTTTCACTCAACCGCTTGCCATCTTTCAAGAGTTCCACATCCAAACAGAGCCCCTTGAGTTCCCGCACCAACACATGGAAGGATTCGGGGACATTCAGTTTATGGATCGCTTCCCCCTTGATGATGGATTCATACGCTCGACTTCGTCCGGGCACATCGTCCGATTTAATCGTCAAAATTTCCTGCAAGGTGTGCGCTGCGCCATACCCTTCCAATGCCCACACTTCCATTTCACCAAACCGTTGGCCGCCGAACTGCGCCTTCCCACCCAATGGCTGTTGCGTAATCAGCGAATACGGCCCAATGGAACGTTGGTGAATTTTATCTTCCACCAAGTGATTGAGTTTGAGCATATACACCATCCCGACCGTCACTTTATTGTCAAACGCCTCACCCGTGCGACCATCAAACAAGGTCGTTTTGCCGTCCGCGCTCCAGCCGGACTTCACGAGTTCTTCCTGGATCGCTTCGTCGCTCACGCCATCAAGCACCGGGGTTGCCACTTTGTATCCCAGCCGGTGCGCGGCAATGCCTAAATGTGTTTCCAAAATCTGCCCGAGGTTCATGCGGCTCACCACACCCAACGGGCTTAAGATGATATCAATAGGGCGGCCGTCCGGCAGGTACGGCATATCTTCAACCGGGACGATGGTAGAGATCACTCCTTTGTTGCCGTGCCGGCCCGCCAT
>JACRJV010000025.1 GCA_016215325.1 Candidatus Uhrbacteria bacterium | reverse complement strand
TGGTAAGCTCGCCCTCGGGGGAACTCGGATAATGCTCGTACAGATATTCTGTGACGACCAACTCAAGCACCGCGTCCCCTAAGAATTCAAGTCGTTCGTTGTGTCCGACCCCAAATGTGGGATGTTCATTCAAATAGGAACGATGAACAACCGCCTGCTGGATGAGCTTACTATCCTTAAAATGATATTCCAATGATTTTTCAAGGTCATTGAGAGAACTTGTCGTGATGGGCACAGCACGAGGTTCTAGGTTTTAGGTTTTAGGTTCTAGTCCATCGCGATTAAATACGTTCTAGAACCTAGAACCTAGCGTCTAGCACCTAACTTATGAAATAGCATCGCTTTGCTCTTCAGGGGGCATTTCCCCTAATTCGACCATTTCGTTGTAGACCGATCCGAGTACGCCATTAACAAATCGGCTCGATGATTCGCCTCCGAATGTCTTGGCGAGCTCCACCGCTTCATTGATCGCCACCTTGCTTGGGACTTCACGACCAAATTTTAATTCGTAAATTCCTACCCGTAACACGTTCCGGTCGACCCGAGTAATTTGTTCCAACGGCCATTGCGGGGCAAACTTGGTCAATAACGAATTGATGGCGTCATGGTGTTCTAACACTCCGCGGATGATGCCATTCATAAATGTATCATCATCCATTCCCGACGCGAATTCGTGCCGGACAAAACTCGCAATCTCGGCAATGGTACTTTTTTGGTACCCGCCAAAATCCCAGGCAAACAAGGCTTGCATGGCCATTGAACGCGAGAGGTGTCTATTGGACACAGGAGTAGGCGACCGAAGTCCCCGGTGGTGAATCAAAGAACGATTGACGTATTCGTTTGTTGGCTATGCCTTCTTACTTTTTTGTCTCCGTACGACGATCGCGCGCCCGCGATAGTACCCGCATTTGGGGCAGGCATGGTGGCGTAACCGCTTGGATCCGCAATGCGAGCAAACCACAGTATTTGTCGACGTAAGGCCAAAATGAGCCGCGCGACGGCGTTTGTGAGAAGAAGAACGACGATGACCAGGGAGGCCCATACAAGAAAGAAAAATACGAAATACGAAGCACGAAATTCGAAACTATTTTCAAATTTGAATTTTGAATTTGTTTCGGATTTCGAATTTAGAATTTCGAATTTGAACGACAATGATACCTTAAAGGTACGATGCTTTTAAAATAAATGCAAATTTCTGTGTTTATGACGGCAACACAGTTACAGAAGCCACCTCGTCTTTCTCTTCCTTAAACCGCATCACTCTCACACCCTGCGTGGCACGCCCGAGCACCGATACCATCTTGGAAGACAATCGGATCACTTGCCCTTTCATCGAAATAATGATGATGTCCCCTTCGCGAGTTTCACTGCCCGCTGGCAATAGGAACGCTCCGGCGATACCACCGGTCTTTGGCGTTACTTTAGCGATCTTAATCCCTACTCCCCCGCGGCCTTGGCGTTTGAATTGCTTGAGCGCTGTCCGTTTGCCAAAACCGAGATTCGTAACCACAACCACCTGCGTCTCGCTTTTATGCACATCGGGCTGAATGATAAAGGCGCCGACGATGGCATCACCCCCTTTGAGCTTCATCCCCCGGACTCCTGCCGCAGTGCGGCCCATGGCGCGGACAAATTTTTCGGGATATCGGATGGCCTGTCCTTTTGAGCTCACCAAGAATATCTCATCGCTGCCTCGGGTCGGCACCACCCACTCAAGGACATCATTGGGCGCGAGCTTGATGGCAATCAGTCCTGATCGCCGGACATTGCTCATTTCACTGCGATCGACCTTCTTTATGGTGCCTTGGCGCGTCACCATCACAAAATATTTCTGTTCTGGCGTAAGGTTAGTGAGTACCGCTGTTACTTTTTCGTTAGCATCGAGCTCGAGGAAATTGACAACTGCTTGACCTCGCGCCGTGCGCGATGCCATCGGCACATCGTACGCTTTGAGCTGAAACACGCGACCGCGGCTCGTGAAGAACAAGAGGTCTGCATGGGTATTGGTCACAAAGAAATTCTCAACCGAATCCTCTTCCTTGGTGGTCATCCCCACTACCCCCTTCCCGCCCCGACCCTGGACGCGGAATGTATCAATCGGCAAACGCTTCAAATACCCATCCCGCGAGATCATCACCATAGTGGGCTCATCCGCAATTAAATCCTCGGCGGAAAATTCGCCAGGGGCGCTCTTCATGATTTGCGTTTTGCGAACGGTCGCATACTTCTCTTTGATTGCCGAGAGTTCTTTATGGATAATCGCGGTCACTTTTTTAGGCTGATCTAAAATATTCTGAAGCTCTTTGGCCAGGGCCTGCTTGGTTTTTCGTTCTTCTTCAACCGCAAGCCGTTCCAGGTTCGCCAATTGCTGCAGCTTCATTTCCAAAATCGCAATCGCTTGCCGGTCGGTGAACCTAAATTTCTTGATCAAATTCTCTTTTGCGTCCGCGCGATCTTTCGATTTTTTGATGATGGCAATGATCTGATCGATGTGTTCCAGCGCGATGACGAGCCCATCCAAAATATGGAGCCGTTCCTTGATGCGGTTCAGTTCATACTGCGTCCGCGCCCGAATCACCACTTTGCGGTGTTTGACAAACTCCTCCAGCATCATTTTAAGATTCAAGAGCTTGGGCTGGATGCCGTCAATCAGCGACAGCATGTTGACATGGAACGTTTCCTGCAACTGACTATGATGGTAGAGCTGATTGAGCACTTTTTGCGCCACGGCATCACGCTTGAGTTCAATAACGATCCGAATCCCTTCGCGGTTCGATTCATCGCGCAGGTCGCGAATACCTTCGATCTTCTTGGTCGCAACGAGCTCGGCAATGTGTTCCAGCAAATTCGCTTTATTCACTTGGAAAGGGATCTCCGTAACGATGATGGCATACCCAGAACCGGATTCCACGATTTCAGCCTTGGAGCGCATCACGAGCGCGCCACGCCCCGTTGCATAGGCCTGCTCAATTGCTTGCGCGTGGTAACAAATTCCCGCTGTGGGGAAGTCCGGACCTTTGACCGCGCTCATGAGTTCCTTGACGGTCACCTCGGGGTTATCCAAGAGTATTTGAACAGCGTCACACAATTCGCCCAAATTATGGGGCGGAATATTCGTCGCCATGCCAACGGCAATCCCGACGGTCCCATTGAGCAGAAGGTTCGGAACGGCACTGGGCAACACCGTAGGCTCTTGCTGCGTCCCATCGTAGTTGGCGGTAAACGGCACGGTTTCTTTTTCAATATCTCCTAATAGCTCATGCGCAATGGGCGCTAATTTTGCTTCGGTATACCGCATTGCTGCCGCACTATCGCCATCAACCGAACCAAAGTTTCCTTGTCCGCGCACCAGCAGCTCGCGCATCGAGAATTCTTGCGCCATGCGCACAAGGCTATCATAGACCGCCACGTCGCCATGCGGGTGGTACTTCCCTAATACTTCTCCAACGATCGCAGCAGATTTACGGAATTTTGCATCGGATTTTAACCCCAACTGCCACATGGCATACAAAATCCGCCGATGGACCGGTTTCAGTCCATCCCGCACATCCGGCAACGCCCTGGCAATAATCACACTCATGGCGTAATCCAAATACGACTCCTGGATTTCGCTCACAATCGATCGGGGTTCGACCGATCCCAGTGCAAAGGATAATGGTTGTTGATTGGATTTGGCTGCCATAGTTTAGGGGGCCGGAGTGGGAGGGGGGTTGGTATTTAAATATTGGGCGAATGATTGTTGCGCTTGCCACTGATTTTTAAGAATGGTGAATTGTGACTGGAATTCCTGCATCCCTTTCTCCCACCCGCTTGCGATATCGCTCGCTCCCTGCGCAGGGGCCGGAGTGCCTTGGGGTAATGCGTTCTGCGAACGAACGGCGATATCAGCGACTTGAATCATCTTCCACGCTACCCACATTGATACAAGGAAGAATGCGGTCGCGCCAACAAACATGGTGACTAATCGCTGTCGCATCGCATAGGATGCCATACTCCTCCCATTACCGTGTTGCAAAACCAATGAGCTGCATTGCGGCGCCGTCGCCTTGGACAACATTGGCTCTGGTCAGCCGATACGACCCTTCTTGCACATTCACGGGCAGCTCTAACGCCTTCGCAAGCATCTCCGCCCCCTTGAGCGATGGATGCAGCGCACTGTGTGTCCGGATTCCAATCACAACGGCGGGTTCGAGGGCGCGAACAATTTCTGCGGCAACATCGATTGCCAAGCCTTTGCCCGAAACGGGGCCCGCAGCAGGGAGGATCACGACATGCACACCCTCAAACATATCGAGCTGATGCTGCGTGAGCGCTTCGGTCGCGCCAGCAAGGTAGGCAATCGCAATCTCTTCCCCATCAAAACGGTACATGGTATTGCCGTTGGCCGCCTCGACTCCGGTTACAAAAAATGTGTTGCGCTCAAATTCTCCCGGTGTGGTAATCGCCAATACGGTCCCATCCGTTGCCGCTGGCTTGATGACGTCGAGGAGGTCTGACTGCGGTTGATGAAAACTTCCAATCGCAACATCCGCCTTACGGCTGCGCAACCCTCCCGAAAACGGGCCAACGGGGTCAGTCGCAACAAACACTTCCCCCGTATCTTTGCGTTTTGAGGAAATGAGGAGGACATCCCCGCCAATGTATTCAAATGTCATACAAAACACGTTCAAAGAAACTGTGAAGATCATACCATAATCCAGAGGCAACTTCAACCCCAAACCCCAACGGTTACGCGCATCTCTTTCGCGCCCCTCCCCTTGCGTTCTCCCCATCAATCCAGTATAATTCCTACTCGACAAATTATTTGTTTTTATCCTTAATTTTTTATCCTTAACCACGCTATGAACGCAAATGCAAGCGTCAATGTCGTCGGCAATGATACCGAAGGCCAAAACTCAATGGCGCATTTGATCCAATCCAGTGCATTCAAAAATTTGCCCAAGGTTGGTGACATTATTGAAGGGAAGGTATTAAGCGCGAGCAAGAAAGAGGTGCTTATTGATATTCCCGGCCTTACAACCGGCGTTGTCCGCGGCCCCGAACTTTACGACGAATCCGGCGAGAACGAACACATCGCCGTGGGCGATACGGTACATGCAACGGTGATGGCGTTAGAAAATGAACGCGGAGAAATTGAGTGTTCCTTCCGATCCGCTGGACACAAACGCGCCTGGGAGGCAGCCCAAGAAACTATGAAGAAAGGATCGCTCTTGAATGTCAAAGTCTTGAGCGCAAACAAGGGTGGACTCATGGTGATGGTCAGTCGCCTCAACGGCTTCTTACCCGTGAGCCAGCTCACGCCCGAACATTACCCGCGGGTGGCGGGCGGCGACAAACAGCGCATCCTGGAAAAATTACAAACATTAACCGGGAAAGAATTGGAAGTAAAGATTATTGATGTCAACGAACAAGAAGGGAAGCTCATTGTATCCGAAAAGAAAGCCTTTGAAGAAAAACAGAAGGACACGATCGCCAGCTACGCCGTCGGCTCGGTTGTCGAAGGCGCTGTCAGCGGCATCACCAACTTTGGCGCTTTTGTCCGCTTTGACCAGAATCTCGAGGGTCTCATCCACATCTCCGAACTCTCCTGGCAGCGCGTGGAAGACCCGCACGCGGTCGTGAAGGTGGGCGACAAACTCCAAGTCAAAATCATCGGTATTGACGGATCAAAGATTTCGTTGTCCTTAAAGCAATTGAGCGAGGATCCATGGAAAGCAGCTGCCGAAAAATATCATGTAGGCCAACGCGTCCGCGGAGCAATACGGCGCATCACACCCTATGGACTCTTGGTCGAATTAGATCCCATTATTCAAGGGCTCGCACATATTTCGCAACTCGATGCAGCCAAGAGCGGCGACCTCATGCGGGGTGCCAAGATCGGTGAAGAAATGGACTTTATTGTTGTCTCCATCGATGCGGGCCAACATCGCTTGGGATTAAGCCGGAAACTGATTGATGAACCCGCACCGAAAGAACAGCCGACATCGACTGGAGAACAGAACAACAAAGAAACAGAGCCGCCTCACAACACACCAACAACAGCACTGTCATCTTCCCAATCTGCGACAGAGGCCGAAACGTCTGCAGCATCGACAGATGCTGTATAAGAAAACGGGTTCTGAATGGTAGACAAAAACCCCCGAAAGGGGGGTTTTTGATCTGCGTTGATCTGTGTGTCGATCAGCGAACATCCGCTTCCATATATGGGGTTGACTCCCAATGAACTTTCGGGTACACTGGTGGACTTCATCTATGGCGCTTACCGTAACCCAACAGCTTGTTTCTGCGATTGACCGCAGTCACCGCGTCGTGATTGCGGTTGCTGCTGCGTTTTCGGTGGACGCCATCGCCAGCAGCCTTGCCTTAGCCCGAACGCTTATCAAAAAAGAAAAAGATGTCCGCCTTGTCTGCCATGGGTGGGACGAAGCGGCCAAGAAACAATTTGGATTCCTGCCCGACCATAATCGCATTCTGCCTATCCTGGAACATCTGCATCGGTATGCCATCCTCATGAATACGACCAACACGCCAATTGAGGAGATCAGCTATGAACTCAAAGACCACACCCTGGCCATCTATGTAAACCCGCGCAGCGGAACCATCAACAAGGATCAACTGACAGTGGAAGACAAAACCGAACCGATTGACTTAATCATCACCATCGGCAGCGCCGATATCGCATCGTTAGGCCCCGTGGCAACCCAAGAACCAGACCTGTTTTATTCGACCCCTTTGCTCAATATCGACAACGCAGTCGAAAATGAACACCATGGTCAATGGCAGCTCATCGATGTCACTTCGCCGTCCATCGCAGAAATCGTCTTGCGCATGCACGACGTGCTGGGGATCGAACTGGTCGACGCCGATACCGCCACGTTGCTGTTGACTGGTATCATCGCCGCCACCCGCAGTTTCTCCATCCCGAATGTGACGCCCGCCACCCTTACCGCAGCCAGCCGCTTGATGACCATGGGCGGGAAACGCGAAGAAATTGTCCAACGCCTCTACTGGAAACGATCGGTCGGAACCCTCAAACTCTTTGGTAAAATTTTAGGCCGGCTCCACCATGATGAACAGCGCAAAATCGGCGTAGGGTCCGTGACCATGGAAGACCTCCTGGAAACCAAAACGCAGATTGCCGATGTCCATGATGTTGCCGAAGAAGTCTTCCACACCTCTCCCGATATCCAGCTCATGCTCCTGCTCTATCCCAATACCGAAGGATCGTGGCAGGCACTGGCGTTAAGCCGGAAAATTCATCTCCTCGAACTCCTGTCCCCCTACAAACCCAGTGGCAATCCGCATCGAGCCAGCTTCATTGTCAACAACCGCACGGTCACCGAAGTCCAAAAAGAATTGTGGGAATATCTCCAAGAACACGCCAAGGCCAATGGCATAGTCCAGAAGTAAGGTGCTATAATGCCGGCAGTTCGGGCACATAGCTCAGCTGGTGAGAGCACGGCTCTTATAAAGCCGGGGTCGATGGTTCGAGTCCATCTGTGCCCACCACGATTATGAAACCGCGTTGTATCGCACTTGTTGTCGGCAGCATCGACGGCCGTGTCAGTCTCACTGCCCGCAGCCGGCCGGTCTGGGCAAGCGCCGAAGATCAGAAATTTTTCCGCACCATGCTTGCTCGCGCGGATGCGGTTGTTGTTGGGCGCAATACGTACGCCGCCAGCAAAGGATTGTTGCGCGGAAAATCCGTCTATCTTTTTTCGCGCCGCGGCCGATCACCATCTCGTCATTCTGGCTTGACCAGAATGACAGAGCCTATAGTGATCAATCCAAAACAGGCGAACCTCCGGGCAATGCTAAAAAAACACCGCCAGGTGTGTATCCTCGGCGGCGCAATGGTGTATCAAACAATGCTCGATGCTGGGCTTATCGATGATCTCTATGTGACCATTGAACCCCTGATCTTCGGCCACGGCAAACCCATGTTCGACGGTGGGAAACAAACCAAGCAATTCCGACTTCTTTCTGCGAGACGATTAAATAAGGATGGGGCACTTTTGCTGCGATACGCAGTCCGCCGTCTTTGACACCCACGCAAAAGCGGCCGTATACTGGGGATATGCAACATCGTCGAATAGTATTATGAAACACATCCGTACTTCTCTCCTCCCACTGATTATCATCAGCAGCATATTGAGTGTCGTATTGTTCACGGCCCCATCGGTCGTCTATGGCGACACCTGCAGCTCTTGCTCGGCCAAAATCGTATTCACCGGCGCGGATCGCGCCGTCATTAGCTTGTCAGGCAGCTTTGATGGCGGAACGGAATTCGAACCATTCACGTCCATGTATCAAGACGGTAACACCGAATACTATAACCTTTCCGGGCCCATCATCTTCCGCGCAACGAATAGCGCAACAAGCGAAACGATCCAAAAAGATTCGATCACCTTTGTCGCTAATTCGGGCGACACCGGCGGGCAAGTGACCGTGACGTTTGCCTTCACGGCATCGGCACGGCGATCCGTATCGCATAGCTCGATCCAGCAACAGACAGCGCAAGAACAGGCGCACACGATTATTCCCTCAACACCGGCGGTCGTACAAGAACCCGTTGGATCTACGCTCTCTGGCGCTGGTAAATTCCCGCCTTCCTTCCTCATCCCCAAACGCGATTTTGCCGACAAGAGCACCGAGGTGGCGATTGTCGTGCGCAAATCCCCGAGCGACCCAAAACCGCTCTATCTCCAAGCTGATGGCACGCCAGCGGATCGCGCTGAATGGCGCGCATGGTACAAATGGGGGTACGACACAGCCGACAACGACCCGCTTAACCGCCGCGTATTTGTTGCCGAAGAAGTCAAGCCCGCAACCTATTATATCTCCTATAAGTTCCGTTCCGATGCCGGCAACGAAACCGCCGAAAGCAACACGCTCGTCATTCGCCCAGAGCAGTTCCAATGATATGCGCGTGCTACCCGCCAATTTGATGCTGATCATGCTCGCGGTCGTATTCAGCGTGAGCGCTTTTTCGAGGGCTAATGCCCAAATATCACCGGGTGATTCCATTTTTGGTACGAAAAAAATCCTGGAAGAAACCCAGAATGGGGGCACACAAATTCCCTCCATTGAAACGATCAAACCGATCACTTCGTGGAGCGAGTGTGAAGGCAGTGGTTCAGGAAAAACATACTACCGCGTGCCACTGGGGTGCACAACCAAATTCGGATGCCTGGAAAACGAATTCACGGTTGCGAATGTCAACCAATGCGGATCAAGCTTTGCAGTGCTTACGCCAAAAAACCACGATAAGTTTATATATGAAGATGGAGGATATGCGCGCAGCATCGATCAGCAAGTGCGCTGCTATCGAACCTCCTATTATCGCGCCAATTTCCCCAGGGATCCAAGCAAGCTCCCGGATTGTTTGCCTAAAGAAAAGCCAATGGTGACAATGAAGTATCAATACAACGCGGATAACACTGTGGTCGTCACCGCAGAGTATACGCTCGAACCCGCAGAACCAACCCCAGACAAATCAACACTGCAGGTAGACAAGGTGCTGCGCAATGGGATCTCTGTTTCCTCGGATGATTTATCAAAACGCCTGCAACCGATTAGTACTACTATCCCATACAAACTGACCGTCAAGGGCCGGACAATCAGTGTCAGCGCGACATTCAAACCAACGGGCGATCTGAAGAATCCAGCACGCCACCGCGCAGAAGCGGAATATACCAATATCTTTCCGTTCCGAGGGGAAAGAATAGAAATACTATTCGACTACCCTCAGAAGGAAACTGCATATACGGTAACGACATCCCCAAGACAGATCGAGTTTGGCGATGTCCTCGCTGGGGAAACGCCCCAAAGGCTGGAGACCGCGTTGCATCCGGTGTGTAAGAATCCTAAAGCTCGCTGCGTCCTCCCAAGAATGAGCGTCTTCACAAAAAAACCATTCGAAGCAACAGACCCAAATCTTTCAGATTACAAGATCGATGGGGCCGAGGATGTAACGGTATTTGTAAGCGCCAAAGACGTTGAGAAGCCCGGGAAGTATGCCGACACCCTCGTCATCTACGCGATCAACGGTACGGTGCTTGCGAAAGTACCTATTTCCATGAATGTAGTAAAGGAGGACATTGTGCAGGACATCTCTGTGAGCGTCGTCGATACGAAGGGAGAGCGTTCGATCAACAAAGAAGAAGAGATCATCCTCACGCCAGACAACGCATTGACGCTCAAAGCCAAAGCGATGTTAGCAGATGGGAGCATAGACAGAAAAAAAATCAGGTGGTCTGTAGAAATCCCCAGAGCACTTCAATCCGCTGTATCGGCCAGACAACTGGGCCAGGGAATGCTTGTCCTCAAAACGAATAGTAATCAACTCTCAAAGATACAATCAACGCTCAACGGAGAAAAATATCTCGTTGCTACAGCCAAATACGAAAACTCCCCAGAAAAAAAATCGATCGTCATACAGACCACGATTGATCAACCTTGCAAGGAGGGCGAAATAACAATTGCCTATGATGCAGCGATGCAGAGCCAAGATCTCATTTCCCCATCTCAGACAAACAATCTCACAATTAAAAAATCTGATCCAAACAATAGCTGCATCTTAGAAACCGGCTGGATCAACAATAGGCCGTATGTGAATATTGCCCGCACCCTGACGCGCTCCCAGGGCAGTAAAAAGATGGCTGTTGCTCTTGCGCAATTCTATCTCTACGAAGAAGACAAGGGTAAATTTTCAGGGTATACCGGCGGGGCTCTATTGAATGTTGCCCAAGATAAACTAAAACCATTATTGGATGGGAAGACCTTGAGGGCAGACACACTGACGATCGCAGTATTAAACGCGCAAGGCGCCCCGCGGACAGAAAAAGCGTTCCCCCTGCAGCCACTCGATGAGTTCCCCAAGAAAAAACTATTAATCGAGCAGATAGCAAAATTGGTGGCAATCGAATTAGAAAAAGTCTTTGATAAGTTACCCAAAAAAGATGTCAAGGTTGATACGACAAAATACCAAATGATAAACAAAGAATTGAAGGACGCTTTAAACGTAGTAGCAAAATTAGACGTGGAATCAAATGGTTCAACAGCGTTGACAATAGACTTTCTTGCGGCAGTCAACAGCAATCTACAATTACGATAGGTTATGAAGCCTGCTCTGCTATCACCACGCTGGCGCCAAATCCTCCACAAACCAGTACATTTGCCTGCAGCGTTCATTATTCCTTCCGCTATTGCATTAGCGGCGAGTGTGATCGTGGTGTTTGCATTCCAGCTTCAACTCATTCCGCCGCGATCGAACGCCGAGGTGAGCGAGCCGATCATCCAGTGCTCGTCCGAAACCAAGGACAACCCGTGCGAGAACGCCCGTGCTGGCATGTGGGGGGACTGGGTAAGCACAGAAATCGAAAATGCGTGGGTGCAATATCAGTACAATGAGCCGATGCGCATCACAGGGATCAAATTGGTCGATCAGGGGGCTGCGGCTAACGAAATTACCGGTGCTACACTGGACTTTGACGGCAATCCTGGCAAACGCAAGACACTCAACGATCTCGGGATAGGATCCTTAAGCCATCAACAACGCCCAATCATTCCTCTGGATCCCCCCATCACTGCAAAAACCGTTCAATTGACGATCACCACAACCAACCGTACACATCCCACTGCTGCTGCAGGCTTGGCAGAATTTCGCATCTACGCACGTGTTGCGCCACCGATCATAGAACCGACGGCACCCCCCCAGCCCCTTCTTGAGCCAATTGCGCCCTCCTCCACAACCGACACTGGTAAGGGAGTGATCAACGCGGAATTCGAAATAAAAAGCCGATCGCCGCTCACGATCACGCTCAAAACAATTGCATACGACGCCAACGGGGAGTTGCCAGAACCAACCAAAAAGGCAGTGTTCACGCATCAAGCGCAAGTATTGGGCGCGGACGGCAGCGTATTTTGGGGAACGGATTTTATCTTGCCGTCGCGCACTTATTTCGGGATCGACCCCAAAAACAAGGACAAGCTTGTGAGCAAAACCATCGAGACCGGGCTGCCGTTTGTGGTGCCGCTCAAGAATAGTTTTATAAAAAAACGCCTCCGCATTATCAACATCAAAACCCAACAAGAGGTCGCGTCCTTCGATTTCAAATAAGATGGCACAGGGCCCGATGCGTTGACATTGGCCTTACCATTTGATACCGTCATCAGACGGTATTTTTGGTTTCACGAAACGACGAGGAGGCGTCCAAATGTTCCGGTTTTTCATCAGTTTTGCCTTGTTCTTTCCGACCGTTGCTGCGGCCCAGACGACTGCGCCCGCCAGCATCAACAGCAGCCCGGCTACCATCCGCGTCACGGGGGTCTTGATTAGAGACCTCAACAAAGCATGGGAGTACCATGCCATGATCAAAGTGCGGAGCGAAGAGATGCGCTCCATCGTAAAGGAGATCGACGAGGAAAAAATCAACCTCGTCGAAGCGCCGCTCACGAACGCGGAGGAACTCGTGGTCCGACAGCGAGCGCTGCACGCACGAGCCGTCGCGCTCCAGCGCGATGTGGCAACGCTTATTCAGGAGTTCGAAGCGATCCGGCTGATCCCCCAGCCAGGAAATCTACACTTCAAGAAGCTCCTACAGTTCCGGTTCCAGCTCATGGAGGAACTGGATCGGACCCTCTACGCCGCCAACCACATGGTGATCGCCCTCCCCGACCCCTGACCACATCGGCCCCCACATGGGCCCAAACCCCAGCCGCGCCTGGGGTTGCTTTTTTTATTCTGCCTTTTGCTCCGCCGCATCCGAATACTTGCCCAGCGTCGCTAAGCTATTCATCTTCGCGCGATGCAAAAGGCCCTTCTGCGCGGCCGCGACATTCTCGGGTTTACCCGCCCAAGTTTTGAGTGCCGAGTCCTGGAGCGCTCGTCCATACGAAAACGACAAATTCCATGCGAACGGCCCGCGCTTTGCCATTTCGTTGAGGTTGGCGGTTGCCTCTACCTCGCTCTGGCCGCCCGACAGGAATGCCTGGCCCGGCAATGTCGGAGGGAGCTCGCTCTCGAACAACCGCAACGTTGCCTCTGCAATTTCGGCCGATGTTGCTTTTTGACCGGATTCTTTGCCCGGCACAACCATATTGGTCTTTAAAATCATCCCTTCGAGCGCTACACCCGCGGCAGCCATCTGCTCAAACACCGCCTCCAGCACCTGCTGGCTTACTTCTTCACACCGCGCCATGTCATGCGCTCCATCCATGAGCACTTCTGGTTCCACAATCGGCACAACGCCCACTTGCTGGCACACCAGTGCATACTGGGCCAAATCTTTTGCATTCTGGACAATGTTGGAACGTGTCGGCAACCCCTGCCCAATGGTGATGACCGCGCGCCATTTTGCAAACTTGGCCCCCAAGGCTTGGAATTTTTTGAGTCGGTCTGCAAGCCCATCAAGTCCTTTCGTCACTTTTTCATTCGCAGACCCTTCCATTTCTTTTGTTCCTTGGTCGATTTTAATACCCGCCATCACTCCCGCGTCTTCCAACGTTTTAACAAAAGTAACCCCAACATGCGTGCTCTGCATGATCGTTTCTTCGTACAAAATGACTCCGGAGATATATTCCCTAATCCCCTTAGTGGTAAACAGCATCTCGCGATAGCTACGGCGGTTTTCCTCGGTCGACGGCACATTAATTTTTGCCAATCGTTTTTCAATAGTGGCATTACTTTCGTCGGCAGCCAAAATGCCTTTGCCCGGCTCTACGAGTCGCTTGGCGATTTGATTGAGTTGTTGCGTTTGCGCGTGTTCCAACATACAGGTTGAATTTTCAATTAATTTACAATGATTCATTGTTTGAAATAAGACGTTCAATGAAAATTATAAATTGAAACTTGAAAATTATAGATGGTGTTCCGCCGTCATATACCGCACCGTTCCGGATGTCCCCCGGATCACGACGGAATGCGTGGTGATATGGCCTGCCCCCACCACTACTCCGTTGAGTATCGGCCCATCAATCACGCCGGTGGCGGTAAATGTCAGTTGCTTGCCTTTGGCCAAATCATCCACGGTGTAAATTTTCTTGAGATTTTTAACGCCAGCGGCTTTGATCTTAGGAATATCTTTTTCACTCTTGGGCTTAAAACGGCACAACAGCTGCCCGCCCATAATTTTGACCGGCACGGCCGCCAACACCGCCTCGGTCGATCCCCCCACTCCCATCAACATATCAATGGGGTTGCCGCCTATGCACGCGGCCACAGCCCCGGCCACATCACCGTCAGTAATGAGCCGCACGCGCGCGCCGGCGGAACGAACCTTCGCAATCAGTTCGACGTGCCGCGGCCGATCCAGCACCGCTACTGTCACATCACCAACAGCTTTGCCCAAGGCCTTGGCGACTTTCTTAATATTGCTGGCAACCGACGCATCCAGATCAATCACCCCGGCGGCCTCACGGCCAACCGCAATCTTTTCCATATAGGTGTCCGGCGCATGTAGGAGGCTGCCGGCAGGGCCAGTCGCAATCACGCACATGGCATTGTACCGGCCATACGCAACCGACTCGGTGCACTCCAGCGGATCAATCGCCAGGTCAAACGTGGGCTTGCCCTTACGGTTTTTGCCGACCACCTCGCCGGTATAGAGTTGAGGCGCTTCGTCCTTTTCGCCCTCGCCGATCACCACGCGAGCGCAAAAATCGATTTGATTAAAACGCGAGCGCATGGCATCCACTGCCGCGCCATCGGCGGCATTTTTGTCGCCGCGGCCAATCCATTGGCTAGCTGCAATAGCGGCAGCTTCGGTGACACGCACAAATTCGAGGGCAAGATTGCGATCCATAGGCGAGAGATGAAGATACGAAGATATTAAGATATAAAGATACAAGAAAACGGCACACGGTATCGTATCTTCGTATCCTTATATCTGCATATCTTACAGACAACTAATCTCAAGTGTATCGAGTGTTTGCGTATTCGTCAAAGCCCGTCAAAGTTGACCAATACCCGTTGCTATGGAAGGATAGGGGTAGACTTATATCTATGGACCAATCCATCTTCAAAAAACGTCGCAAAGAATTCCTCCGCCGGATTACCGAAGCCGGCGGTGGTGTTGTGGTGCTCGAAGCTGGCACTCAAACACAACGCAACCACGACGTGGAGCACGAGTTCCGCCAGGATTCCAATTTTTACTATCTTACAAGATTGGAACAGCCCGGCGCTATCGCCGTGTTTGATCCATCGAGCAAAAAACCGTACACGCTCTTTGTCCACCCGCGCGAGGCCAAAAAAGAATTGTGGAGTGGGCCATCCGTTGGGGTCGACGAAGCCATAAAATATTATCAATCCGATCATGCCGTCGATATTGGAAATTGGAAATTGGAAATTGGAAATTTGCTCTCGAGGGCATCACGGTTATGGTATCGATTGGACTCCAGTAGCAAGACGGGGCACCTCCTTCAGGAAGTACTAGAACAGTTACGCGATAACACCCGAAGTGGAAAAAACGCCCCAGACAGCATTTATAATCCCCTTCCGCTCATTGCCGAAATGCGGCTCATTAAATCAAAAGAAGAGATCGTCGCAATCCAAAAAGCAATTGACGTGACGGCGCAGGGGTTCCGGCAGTGCTTGGAAGTATTAAAGCCCGGCCTCCGGCAATACCAGTTGCGCGCCGAGTTTGAACATGCCCTTTCGTGGCGCGGGGTCGCCCGCCATGCGTACCCAGCAATCATCACTTCTGGCGCAGGTACCTGCGTGCTCCATAACCCGCACGACCGGGGGGTCATCCAAAAAAATTCGTTGGTGCTCGTCGACGCCGGCGCCGAATGGGACTACTACGCGGCGGACATTACGCGCACCGTGCCGGCCTCGGGAACATTCAACAAGCAACAGCGCACGGTGTACGAAATCGTCCTCGAGGCACAAGAGCGGGCCATTGCGATGATCAAACCGGGAGTCACGTGGCAGACGTTAGAGGATAGCGCGCGCGAGTTTATGACGAAGCAATTAGTAAAATACAAAGTTTTACTCCCCGAGTCCCGACCTTCGCGAAAAGCGGGATCGAGGGGCGATCGTCTCAATTCTCTATCTCTATCTCAAATCTATTTCCCTCACAAACTCGGCCATTGGCTGGGACTGGACGTTCATGACGTTGGGTTGTATACGCAACCCAACGTCAATTTTCAATTTCCAATTTTCAATTTCCAAAAAAACGGTCCACAAAAAACGAAGGCAAAAAAATACTCTATACCCAATACTCCATACCCCATACTCAACCGGCCATTCGCGCCGGGCATGGTCCTCACCATCGAGCCCGGCATCTACCTCCGGCCCTCCAGAGACATTGCTAAAGAATATTGGAATATTGGCATCCGCATCGAAGACGATATCCTGGTGACGCGGACGGGATCCAAAAATCTTTCGCAAGCGATCCCCAAAGATCCGGATGTGTTAGAGCGGATGATCCAGAAGGCGCAGTCCAAATGAATCATTCGGGGATACAAAAAAAATAACCCCCTATCTACAAAGGGTTATTTTTGCTTTCACCTTATGCGATCTGTAGTTGCATCTTTATCTTACGAATATCCTCCTCCTGTCGCTCCACCGGTGTCTGAAGACGTTTAATCCATTCGATGCCAAAAGTGTGATCTTCTTGAATCTTTTGAGTAATTGTCGCAATCCCCTCAAGGATCCCCGTCATGTTGCGAACATCATTGCTCGTTGCCATGTTTTCCCGGATGAACTGTAGTTGCTCATCGTGATCAATCAGCTTCTGAATAATTTTTTCTTCCATATTATTCTTATGATGCAGTAGGTATTCTTCAGTATAAATCTTGATACAGCTCTGTCAATCGGCCCGTGGACTTTTTTGTTTTGCTTTTGTGGATCTTTTGATGGGCGTCATCCTGGCTTGGCCAGAATCCGTGCGATCGGAGTATCAGATCCTGGTCAAGCCAGAATGACGTGTGGTGTGACCCCAAAATCCCCTAAAACAGCCCTATTTAAGGCACTATTCTCCAAAATACTTGACAGAAATATGAAAGTATGCTATAGTAATTAGTTCTTTTGTTGGCTCCGCACCGTGGGCCTCAAGAGGACTTTCGACCCAAGGAGGACCGAAATGTTCGACATCGCTCTGCGGCTCGCCGCCCTCGGTTTCGTGCTACTGCTCGCCTGCATCGCCGTCTACGTGCTGTTCCGCACATACTCCTGGCTGGCCGACCAACGGCGCAGGACCTGGTTCGTCGGCGGGCTGCTGGTCAGCGATGTGGCGCTCATGCTGTTCGGCGCCACCGGCCCGTTCTGGGCCGCGCTTTTCCGCAGCCTCTGCGTCGCCGCCCCGGCCGCTGCCACCGGCGTTACCCCCGGGTGGGGAGTGGTCGACCTCATGGTCGCGCTTGACGTGATGATGGCGCTCTGCGCCATCGCCGTCATCCCGATGGTCATCGGCGGATACTTCGCGATCGAGGCCGACAGGGCCGTCGTCACGCCCGCTCCCTGAGCGCGGCCCCACCCCTTTCGTCCCGGAGTCCCTGCAAAGCCCACATCGGCAATGCAGCGGACCCCGGGTCGTTTTTTTATACGGGATACGAAGAGACGAAGATATGAGGAGGCGGAGGGATGATCGGATCCTGGCCAAGCCAGGATAACGCCGTTCTACCTCATACTTCTCAGGGCCGGCGGAGGACAAAAGAATTTATAGCGAGGACTGTGTGAGCGAGTCTCGACATTTCACTTATCATCGCTGAAGGCGTCCGACCTATATTCCCTGGCAACCATCGGAGGCTGATGAGCATGGTTCCCGCCGCAGCGGGATCATCAGCCGAGATCGTAGGAGGCGGCCGCCGCTGGGCGGCCGAACTCTGGTGCTCAGGGAATATAGGTCGGGCGCCTTCGCGCCCTCCCCTTCCCCTCCCACCCCAATCCTTGTATAATACATCCATTATGACACGAGCGCCGATTGACTGCGTCAAATGATTGTATCCGGATATCTTCATCTCTTTATCTCTCGTATATGTTCCGCAAACTCACCAGACACTTTATTATTTTCTTTTTAGCCTTTATTGCGATCGCGTCGTTGTTTAATGCTTTCTCGCAATCCGCAGCAGTCGAGCAAGCATC
Source organism: Candidatus Uhrbacteria bacterium (assembly GCA_016215325.1). Classification (GTDB taxonomy): domain Bacteria; phylum Patescibacteriota; class Patescibacteriia; order JACRJV01; family JACRJV01; genus JACRJV01. Next base: position 4,788 of record JACRJV010000025.1, on the reverse strand, counting down.
GATCCCGGCGCTGATCCAATACGTCAACAAAGACGAGGTGACCTCTATTGATATCCACCGCGATAAACTCACGGTCGCTCTCAAAGACGGCAAAAAAGTTGAGGTACTCAAAGAATCCGGCGAGTCGCTCTCGGACCTCTTAAAAAACTACGGCGCAACGACGGATAAAATCGCGGCCGTCCAAATTGCCGTCAAAGGCGATTCTACCTTCCAAGTATGGGCGGGGGCGATACTCCCCTTCCTCGTGCCCTTTATCATTGTGGCATTCTTCCTATGGGTGATGATGCGGCAAGTGCAGGGCGCCAACATGCGGGCCATGAGCTTTGGCCAAAGCGGCGCGCGCCAAACCAACCCCGATGCCAAAAACCGCGTGACGTTTAATGATGTAGCTGGTGTTGCCGAAGCCAAAGAAGAATTGATGGAAGTCGTGGAATTTTTAAAAAATCCAAAAAAGTTTACGTCAATCGGCGCCAAAATCCCCAAGGGCGTATTGCTCCTTGGGCACCCCGGGGTCGGTAAAACATTGCTGGCGCGCGCAGTGGCCGGCGAAGCCAATGTTCCCTTCTTGCATATTTCAGGTTCAGAGTTTGTGGAGATGTTTGTGGGGGTCGGGGCCAGCCGTGTGCGCGACCTCTTTACCCGTGCCAAAAAGAATAACCCCTGCATTGTGTTTATCGATGAACTTGATGCCGTGGGGCGTCAGCGCGGCACGGGCTTGGGCGGCAGCCACGACGAACGCGAGCAAACGTTGAATCAAATTTTGGTCGAGATGGACGGCTTTGATCCGACCGTGGGCATCATCGTGCTGGCCGCCACCAATCGCGCCGATGTGCTTGACCCCGCGCTGTTGCGGCCCGGGCGCTTTGACCGGCGCGTGATTATCGACCCGCCAGACCTTAAAGCCCGCGAAGCCATCCTCGCAATCCACGCCCGCAACAAACCGCTTGCCAGCGATACCGACATCCATCGCATCGCGGTGCGCACTCCGGGATTTACCGGAGCCGACCTTGCGAATCTCTTGAACGAAGCGGCAATTTTGGCGGCGCGACGCAACAAAAAAGAAGTCGAGATGATTGAATTGCTCGAAAGCATCGAAAAGGTGATGTTAGGACCCGAACGCAAGAGCCACCTCCTCTCGATGGAAGAACGCAAAGTCACGGCCTACCACGAAGCCGGACATGCGATCGTTGCGCATATCCTCCCGCATGCCGATCCGGTCCATAAAATCTCGATTATCTCCCGCGGGCGTGCGGCCGGTTATACCATTAAGCTCCCCACCGAAGACCGACAAATGAAAACCAAGAGCGCGTTTTTGGATGAGCTCGCGGTGCTGCTGGGCGGGCAAACCGCCGAGCGCATGGCCATGGGCGATATCACCACCGGGCCCTCGAATGATTTGCGCGAAGCCACCCGCGTAGCCCGGCGGCTTATTACGGAGTACGGCATGAGCGAATTGGGCCCCCGCACGTTTGGCGAGAAAGAAGAAATGGTCTTCTTGGGCCGTGATTTCGCCGAACAGCGCGACTACTCCGAGAAGATGGCCGAACGCATTGATGCCGAAATTACCAAACTCGTGTTCAAAGCGCAAAAACAAGCGGAAACAATCCTCAAGAAAAACCGCAAAATCATGGATAAGATCGTTGTCGCACTGTTAGAAAAAGAAACGTTGGAGAAAGAAGAATTCGAAGCGTTCTTTAGCACGACCGGCGCACCCAAGAATAGTAACCGGCCCGATTCCGCACGCCCTACTCCTCCGTCATCGGGCACTCCGGTGGAATCAGAAATCCCAACGCCAAAAACTCCGACACGAAAATTTTCCTCCGCGGCACCGATGCCCGCATAGCCGGAATGTAAAGATCAAAACTCAAAGTTCAAAATTATTGTGTCCCAGGATCCGGGACTCCAACATTTTACACTTTGCATTTTACGCTTTTCATTTCTCTATGACCCTCTATCGCGATGTCTTCAAAACCGCGTGGAAGATTACCAAACAGAATCCCGCGCTCTGGTTTTTTGGGCTTTTTGCTGGCCCTGTTATCAACGGGGGTGTATTTGAGCTATTGTACCAAAGCTTGAGACTCCAACGCGTCAATGATGGCCAATGGATGAACGCGGCTGTCGAAACGGTCTCGCGATTCAACCTTATCGACTCCGTCAGTACGCTCATGGGCCGCATCGGGACAATCACAGCCGAGGGCCGACCATCAATCCTCCTGCTCACAGTGCTAGGGCTTGGGGCGCTGGTGCTCGCATGGCTCATCATCATCTCTATTGATGCGCTCATTAGCGGCACACGACACGCGCTCAAGAACGAATTCCCGACGATCCGTGAAGGTCTCAAGGAGGGACACACGTCTTTTTGGTCCATCGCCGCAGTATTAGTTGCAACCGTATTGTTGTTGAGCGGGCTTTTCTTGGGGATCCGCGCGAGCCTCACCGTTCCTGCGCAACAATTCGTCGTGACGGTCCCCATCGCGTTGTTGATTCTCGCCATCATGGCCGTGATCGCTATTGTTTACTTTGTTGCGTTCTATACCATCCTCTTTGTAGTGATGAAACGATTGGGGCTGCGCGCGGCACTCTCACAAACCGTAGCGCTGCTCAAACAATATTGGCTGGTGAATATCGAAATGTCAGCGGTCTTGTACGTCATTGCGTTAGCAGGGGGCGTCATTGGGACGTTCCTCATCCAATTGTTTGCGATGCTGCCGCTCACCTATCTCTTATTCTCCATGGCAGCCTCTGGCATGTTCTCGCCAACAGTCATTTCTGTGCTCGGCATGCTCATGGACCTTCTCAACAACTTCCTCATCCTCGCGTTGTGGGGCATTATTTCGGTCTTCACGGTAAACTCGTGGACACTTTTGTTTACACAACTCACAAAAAAATCTGGTTTTGAAAGCAAAACAGAACGCGTCGTCAAAGCGGTCCAAACACTGGGATCCAAACCCAGCAATGTGTTGCAATAACTATGCCCCTGTCGACGGCCTCGGATGCGAATAAAGATCTCCAAGGCAAAATGCGGGAAATCGAACTCAAACGCCTTGAATCAAGAGCCAAACAACAGGCTCTTGATTTAGGTTTGCCATATGTGAGTCTGGTCGGCCATTCCATCCCCGCAGAGGTATTAAGCTTTGTCCCAGAGGCGCAGGCAAAAGAGCTCGCAGTGATCCCCTTCCGTCGCCACGGCGAAACGGTGGCAATCGCGACGATTGCTGCTATTAACGACAAGCGGAAAGAGCTTGCGGATCATTTGCTCAAAACCCGATACGTGACAGTCGAATGGCACTTCATGAGTCAAAATAGTTTTGATCACGCGATCGAACTCTACGGCACGGTCCCCAAAGTTCTGGATCGCAATGATGGCGTGGAAGTGAACCCCGAGGACATCAAGCAATGGCAGTCCATGTCCGGGCTCAAGGACATCGGGACCAAACTCCAAACACTTTCAACAACAGAAATGCTCAACCTCATTATTGCCGGAGCGCTCAATACCAAAAGTTCCGACGTCCATATCGAGGCGGAAGAGTCTGGGATCAAAGTACGGTATCGTATCGACGGCGTGCTGACGGATATTGCCACTCTTGAACGCGACGCGTGGGCGCAGCTCGTCGCACGCATCAAGCTTCTTTCCAAAATGAAGATTAATGTCAGCCAGCATCCGCAGGATGGCCGATTCCGTATTGAACTTCCAGAATCATTAGGGGGGAAAGTCGATGTCCGCGTTTCGACATTGCCCACAAAATTCGGGGAGTCCATCGTAATCCGGTTATTGGGTTCGTCGTTGGCTGGCGATATTAATTTTGAAACCCTTGGGCTCCGCGGCAAGGCATTTGATGCGCTCAAGTACCAAGTGGGCCGCCCCAATGGGATGATTATTACCACGGGCCCCACGGGATCGGGTAAAACAACCACCATGTATACTATTTTGCGAATGCTCAATGGCCCGGACGTGAAAATTATCACCATCGAAGATCCGATCGAATATGAACTCAAGGGTATCAATCAAAGCCAAGTCGACCCCCAACAAGGGTATACCTTTGCCAATGGCCTTCGATCCATTGTCCGACAAGACCCCGATATTATCCTTGTGGGAGAAATTCGCGACGCGGAAACAACCGAAATCGCCATCCAAGCGGCGCTCACGGGGCACCTCGTGCTTTCCACTGTGCACACCAATTCCGCTTCAGGAACCGTCCCGCGGTTGCTTGCCCTTGGGGCAAAGCCGTTCCTGTTGGCACCGGCCATGAATGCCATGATTGGGCAGCGCCTTGTGCGCAGACTCTGCGAGAAATGCAAACGCCCTGCGCAGCTACCTGATGAGTTGAAGGGGCGCGCACGCAAAACATTAGAAGCAATCTCCCCCGCTTCGAGAGTAACAGTGGATTGGAACGCGCTCCATTTTTTTGAAGCCCCGGGTTGCGATGCGTGCCATCAAATCGGTTATAGCGGGCAAATCGGTATCTATGAGATCATGATCATGAGCAAAGAGATCGAAAAGGCGGTCCATGGCGGGGATATTTCGGAAGTTACCATGCAGGAAATCTCTGTCCAAAATGGCATGATCACCATGGTGCAAGATGGGCTCTTAAAAGCGCTCGATGGGATCACGAGCGTGCAGGAAGTATTTAGAGTTGCCGAGTAAATCCGAAATTCGAATATCGAAATTCGAGAGTTAATGGAAAATCCGTAAGGCTGAAATCTGGAGTTTGTGCAATACTAGAGCCACTAAACTATTAATCATCTATGATATGGCTCTAAAAAAAGTATCGATATTGCCCAAACTGC
>JACRJV010000026.1 GCA_016215325.1 Candidatus Uhrbacteria bacterium | reverse complement strand
TCAAGGGGACAACGCGACGCCCCGAGACATTGGACATTTCGCGAGAGATCGATGGTGTGGGGGCAGCGTACAATGCGTTTACGTCCAAAGATCATACGGGGTTCTACGTGAAGATCGACGCCCGTCATAGCGAATTAGCGGTCGACATCCTTTCGGACATTCTCTTGAATTCATTGTTCGCCGCGAAAGAGATGGACAAAGAACGCACCGTAATTGTAGAAGAAATTAACATGTATGATGATAACCCGACCATGTCCATCGGCGATGAGTTTGAGCTATTGTTGTACCCGAACAATACTCTGGGGTGGTTGATTTCAGGACCGCGGGAAAATATCCTCAAGTCGATTACTCAACCCGATATCGTGGAGTATTATCGGCACTGGTATCAGCCCAAAAATATGATTGTGGTGCTGTCGGGCAACATCCCCTCGGGGTTACCGAAGATTGTGAATCAGGCGTTCAAGCCACTCAAGGCCACAGCGCCATTAGGGAAACCCTTTGTGCCGCTCAAACGATCTGTGGCCAAGGGCCGTGTGCGTTTAAAGTGGAAAGAAACGGAGCAGATCCATATCGGCCTTGGTTCTGCCAGCTATGCGCACGAAGATAAACGATTGCCGGCATTGGAAGTGTTGAGCGTGATCTTGGGCGGCAACATGAGCTCACGGCTGTTTGTGTCGGTTCGCGAAAAGAGGGGGTTGGCGTACATGGTGCGCGCAGGCGTTACTCCGTATGAAGATACGGGCAACATCATGATCCATGCCGGCCTGGATAAATCGCGGTTGGAGGAAGCGATCACAGTGATTCTTGCAGAGTTAAAGAGCGTTTGCGCTACCGGAGTAACTGCGGATGAACTCATGCGCGCCAAGGAATTTTTGGCCGGTCACGTTGCCCTGCAGCTGGAAGATTCCTCGGCTGTTGCCCAATGGTACGGCGGACAACAGATTTTGCTCGGGCATTCCAAGACGCCAGAGGATCGACTCAAGGAAATTCGCGCCGTCACCCGAGCGGGCGTTCAAGCCGTTGCGAAAGAACTCTTTACGCCAAATAATCTCCGACTCGCGATCATTGGGCCATACAAAGACCCAAAGCCGTTTGAGAAGCTGTTGCAGTAATCGCTCATCTCCTGTATACTGCTCCCGCGGGGTGGAGCAGTCTGGCAGCTCGCCGGGCTCATAACCCGGAGGTCAGCGGTTCAAATCCGCTCCCCGCAACCAGATGTATGAATTTGAATTTCAAATTCATACATCTGGTAAATCCGAAATTCGAAGCTCGAAGCACGAAACCACGATGTTTCGGATTTCGAAATTCGGGTTTCGGATTTTATTTGGTGGCTGGGTAGCTCAGCGGTAGAGCAATGCCTTCATAAGGCAGTGGTCGTGGGTTCGAACCCCACCCCAGCTAAAGTGAATTCTCGATATTGTGGGGTTCGAACGGGCAGCAGCGATGACAAGCCGTAGCGCAGTCGGAGAGTCGCCAAGGTGCCTGTGGCACGTTGGCGCTGCCCAGGGCAAGGAGCCGCAGCGACGCGGAAACCCCACCCCAGCTAAAAATAGATTCCACATTGTAGGGGTTCAAATTATTTTCTGCCTATGCGCAAAGAAACGCTCATGGGGTTCAGGATCGTTGTCAGCGTGATCGCAGCGATTTTTTTTATTTTTTTGGCGATCTCCACGACGTATCCATCTTGGGTCGTCCAAAGCGACCGTTGGGCCGTGCAGTGGATGCGCCAGATTCAATCACCGGCACTTACCACAATGATGACGATCGTCACAGATTTGTTGGGCCCAGTGACGGGGCCGTTATTTACACTGTTTCTGGTTCTTTGGTTCTTGCCTAAACAATGGCAGACATCGGCATTGATTATCGTGGCGCTGGGAGGAGGTTTTATCCTTGAAACATTGTTTAAGCTCGTGATCGCGAGGCCCCGGCCGCCGGTGGAAGGGTTACTGGGAGTTGATTATAGTTTTCCGAGCGGTCACGCGACCATTGCGACGATCTTTTTCCTCTTGCTGATCGTTTTGTTCGGGCGTGCGTTTCGGTCTCCGATCGTTCTGGGCAGTTTCATCATAGTCAACATCACCATCGCATTGCTTGTGGGGTTCAGTAGAATCTATTTGGGCGTGCACTGGGCGAGTGATGTTCTCGCCGGCACATTGTTGGGGATTGGGTGGCTGTCCTTGTTGCTCGCCATTTTCGGCGATCACATACGTGATACTCCCGCCGTCGCCAACGCTTTGGCGGGCAGGCGCATCTCTGGTTAGCCGCTGCGGATGTAATATATTGGCATTATTTTTTATGTTCCTTACCGTCCACGCCGTCGCAGGGGAACTCATTGCCCAATCAGCGGTTACGCCGGGGCAAGCGCTGGTCATGGGGTTTCTCTCTCATTTCCTCCTTGATGCGCTTCCGCACGGGGATGAAGATATCGGCGATCACGTTCATCCCAAACGCAATACTTTGCTCTTGTTTAAAATTGCATTCCTTGATTTGTCGATTGCAGGCATTGTCCAAGCATCATTATTTGCGACGAGTACATTGGGGTGGGGGATTCTACCGATTGCTGCGGCATTTGGAGCGATGTTGCCGGATGCCATGCAATTACCATCCATTATCCTCAAGTCAGACAGCGGATTATTTGGGTGGTACCGTCGTGCACACGAATCCGTACACAACCTTATTGGCGTACGGTTGGGCTGGAAGGTCGGCCTTGTGTTCCAGGGGTTTACACTTCTCCTATTGATCGATGCTCTTGGCTAGCGTTGGTACGAATAGAGTTTGATCTGCCCCGGTCGTGTGTCGATGACGCTCGGCCGCCACCCGATGATCGGCCATGTGGAGATAATTACTCTTGTTCCGGGCTTTAAGCTCGTTTCCAATTTTTTCCGTAGCCGTTGGTGAACGCGTGGGAGCAGATACGCGAATACGACATCGGCGGATGAGAGATCGGCGGACCAAAAGTCTTTATAATAGACAAAGTATCGCTGGCGTTGAGCCTCGGGTAGAATCCGACCACGGATTTTTGCGATCAGATAGGGGAGTAGGGCGATCTCAAATCCAATGGCAATGCCACCCTGGGCTACGACTGCGGCGAGCAATTTTCCGTCGCCACAACCCAAGTCCACCACTGTTTGTCCAGGGTGGATATGCGCAAGCGGGAGGAATCGGTCCACTGTTGATCGCAGTGATGGCACCCACGGTGCTGCACGCCATGCGCCATAGGCAAATGTGAGTGGGACCAGAAGGATGAATACAACGAGGGCGGCGGAAAGCATATGACTATACAATAACGCCCCGTTCTCTTACGGGGCGGATTGTTTTGTGTATCTGCCGGGAGAGGGAATTGAACCCTCATGAAGTTGCCTTCGCAGGTTTTTGAAACCTGTGCGTCTGCCAGTTCCGCCATCCCGGCTTGAGGATGAGTGTATCTATTTTCTGGGTTAGCGTCAAACGTATTCCACGGTATTTGTGATCCGTGGTATAATACAATGGTAATTATTATCCACATCGATTGTGGCTACTATTATTGCAATTGTAAATCAAAAAGGGGGTGTTGGGAAAACCACCACTGCCGTTAACCTGGCAACCTACATTGCACAGCGGGGCAACTATGTGCTCATGATGGACATGGATCCGCAAGCCAACGCCACCTCCGGGTTTGGGATCGATCATCGCAGTTTAGATAAAGGGATGTACGAAGCCGTTATTGGCGCGGCAAGTATGCGCGATGTCATCTGCACGACAGAACACACGGGGCTTACCATTGCCCCAGCAACAATGCAACTGGCGGGCGCAAGTGTTGAGTTAGTCCCGGTCGATGGCCGGGAGTATAAACTGCGTGAGGCATTGGCAGAGGTCCGCAATGATTATGATTACATTATCATCGATTGCCCGCCATCGCTCGGTCTGTTGACGATCAATAGTCTTGTTGCTTCCGATTACGTGCTCATCCCGGTCCAAGCGGAATATTATGCATTGGAAGGGTTGGGGCAGCTGGTCCAAACAATCGGCCTCGTGCGCGATAACTTGGATAGCCAGATCGGGATTTTGGGCGCGGTGATCACGATGTTTGACACCCGCAATCGATTGAGTAACCAAGTCATGATGGAACTCTATAAGTATTTCCCGGAAACGATTTTCCGTACCGTTATCCCGCGTTCTATTCGGCTGGCCGAAGCGCCGAGCCATGGGAAAAGCATTTTGGGGTATGACCCCGCGTCAAAGGCGGCGCGGTCGTATGAACGATTAGCGGAAGAGGTCCTGGATGTGATCGAGCGCAAATTAACCCAACTGTATCATCCCACTACCGCGGCGCCTACCGCGGCGCAACGCGTTCATATCCCTATTGCCTAGCGAACTCATCTCAATTCAATAATAATATGCCAAAACCGCCGTATGGACTGGGGCGAGGACTGGATGCGCTCATCCCATCAAAAAAAACAAACGCTCCGCCCGCTGCTCCAGTGGCAGCGTCCTCGCTAGCGACATCGACCGCGAGCCGAGCGACAGCATCGGACGGAGCCGATCAACCCAGCGATCATCGAGAAGGGATGCGCATGGTTGCGGTCGAACAATTGCGCGCCAATCCCCACCAGCCGCGCACGCGATTTGCTCCAGAAGAATTGGATGCGTTGGCCGACTCCATCCGCCAATATGGTTTGCTCCAGCCGCTTGTGGCCACCGTCACCGAGACCGGATTGGAGCTAGTCAGCGGTGAACGTCGCCTGCGTGCTGCCAAAATTGTTGGCTTGGAGCAAGTTCCGGTTGTGATTCGCACGGCAGGGGAGCAAGAGAAATTAGAACTTGCCATTATCGAAAATATTCAACGGGAGGACTTGGATCCCATTGAGCGGGCGCAATCGTATCAGACATTGCTCAATGATTTCGGTCTCACGCAGGAACAAGCAGCCAAGCGTTTAGGCATCGCCCGTTCTGTGATTGCCAATACCCTGCGGTATCTTGATTTGCCTCTTAAAGCCCAGGAAGCCTTGCGCGAAGGCAAAATTACCGAAGGGCACGCCAAAATTTTGGCAAGCCTTGAGACTACCGATGAACAGAAGGCAGTACTCGAAACCATCCTTCAACAACATTACACCGTGCGGGAGACCGAAACCGTGGTTCGATCCCGAAAACGATCGCACACCGCCGCCGTTGGTTCGTCAGGAACGTTGCCGCTTGATGCGAACCATCAGGCGCTATTAACACAATTGCGGGAAGCACTCGCCACCAAGGTTGAGATCCAGCCGGTGGGCGAGGGGGGGAAGGTTGTCATCTATTACTATTCTCCGGAAGAACTCCATCACATTGCGGCAACGATTACATCGCCGGTGTTGTAAGGATGCGCCGAATGCGATCGAACGTTTTTTTGCGTAAATGCGCCTTGATTTTATTGCGCGCAGTTGCGGTATGGACAAATTCAAGCCAAACGGGGTCCGGACCCCGTTTTTGTTTGTTCACGAGAATTTCAACGACATCGCCGTTATGCAGCGCCGTGTCTAACGAACACAGCCGATCATTCACTTTGGCCGCTACGCATTGGTTGCCCAGATCGGTATGAATATGGTAGGCAAAGTCCACGGGTGTCGAGTCTTCTGGCAGATCAATCGCATCGCCCTGGGGGGTAAAGACAAAGATACGGTTGCGGAAGACATCCATCTTTACGGTTTCCACGAGTTGATGCGAATCTTGGATCCGGTGGTGCCATTCGGATAATTCTTTGGCCCAGGATAATTTGCGGTCGAAGGCCACCGCACCGCGCTCATCATAGTGCCAGTGCGCGGTGATGCCGTATTCTGCTTCGTCGTGCATGGTCTGCGTGCGGATCTGGAATTCGACGATTTCACCATCATCGCAAAAAACCGTTGTATGCAGGGATTGATAGCCGTTGGGTTTGGGTTGGGCAATATAATCTTTAATCCGCCCTTTGAGTGGCCGCCAGAGCGTGTGGATGACGCCTAACACCGTATAACAGTCGCCCACGGTGTTGACCACAACCCGCAACGCTATCAAATCGTATATCTTGGTGATATCGCGATCTCTTGCAAGCAATTTTCGGTAAAGGCTATAGAGGTGTTTGGTGCGCCCGTGTACCGACAAAATCGGAATATGGTATTTCTGGGTCAATTCATGCGAGATTTTGCGCTGGATGCTTTTCAGGTATCGCGTTTTTTCTTGGAACCGAGAGGAAACCAGGTGCCCCAGCCATTCGTACTCGTTGGGGTAAAGGATTTTAAAGCTTAAATCTTCGAGTTTGTCGCGAATGTCTCCCATGCCTAATCGATTGGCGATAGGGGCGTAGATTTCGAGCGTATCCTTTGCGATGCGTTGCTGTTTTTCGCTGGGGAGGTACTGGATAGTTTTTAAATTATGCAAGCGGTCGGCAAATTTGATGATGATGACCCGGATGTCCTGCGCCATGGCCACAAACATCTTGCGCAAGTTTTCGACGTACCGATCAATCCCGCGATAACGGACTTTCCCGAGCTTCGTGACGCCGCTGACCAGTTGCGCAACATCATAGCCGAATTCCTTTTCAATCTCATTGATGGTGATCGGGGTATCGTCCGAAACATCGTGGAGCAGGCCTGCCGCAACCGTTGCGTTATCCAGCCGCATCTTGGCCAGCGTGATGGCTGTTGCCAGCGGATGAACAATATACTCTTCTCCGCTTGCGCGCCGCTGGCCCTTGTGAGCATCTTTTGCAAAATGATACGCTCGATGGACTAATTCGATGTCCCGTTTTGGGGCGTTGGTGAGCAAAATGGTTTTGAGGCGTTGGAATGTGGGGGGGGTGGACATACGTTCTCATTGTACCATCGTTGGTGCGTGGGGGATATTCACTTCCACGAGCAATGGCTTTTTGCTATAGTACAGATGAATTCTACCCTATGAATAAGCACCATTATCATATTGCATCCATGGCCACACTGGGGGTGCTCGCCATGGCTGCTATGGTTGTTATACCCAATTGGGTGCGGCCTGGTCAATCGTTTGGGAATACATCCGAGAGCGCCCTTGATTGGACGGTTGTCTGTTCAACGACAAAACCGGATGCCAGTAATCGATATCACTGTACGAATGCCTTGCCCAACGCCAGCGGTGAGTGGGTGAGTGACGGGCAGGGCAGCGGCGCCTTTATCGAGGTGCAGTTCCCAAAAGAAGTGATCCTCGAATCCATCCGATTATTCGATCGCGGGAGCGCTCTCCAGTCGATCACGGATGGCCATTTCGAATTCTTTGACGGGTCTCGACTGCCGGCCCCGCGTCCTGATGGGTCCATTGCTGGTATCGCGTCATTAGCAGATCCGGGGTTTCCAAATGCGACCGTGATGCTGGCAGAACCGAAGCGAACGCTCGGATTCCGTTTCGTGATTGATGCAGTCAGTGGCACCACCACCGATGTGGGGCTCGCCGAGATCGCGCCCCGATTCACCGTCCCTGCGGATGCGCGTGTTCGCCCCCGGCGGCTCGTCGGCACGGTGGGGGTCGCTTACCACGATGTGAATGGGGTTTTGCCATTGGGGCCGGTGCGTTCTTCCACAAGCACAGAGGGAGTACAAATCCAAGCGCAGGAGTCTGTCGTCGGGCCAACGGATCCACCATCGTCGGAGGCAGCAGAAGCCCGTTTGGAGGTAAGTCTTTCCCGTGAGCTCCCGCTCAAGTACATTTTTTCTTCCGGCGAGCGCAGTACCCAATGGATACAATATCGCCTGACTGCTCGAGGGGCTGATGTCGTTGTGAGCGCCATCCCCGTTGTGCTTACCGCCCAAAGCCAATCCAGGAACAATGCTGTTGTTGCGCCGCTGTCGTCTATACATGTTTTTGCTGATACCGATCCGACCATGCGGCATCAGATCGCTCTTGGCTCTGATCGAGGGGTTGCCCTGGATGCCCGCGGCAAAGCGCGAATCGATTTTTCGGAGGAGCCGTTGCGGATTCCCAATAACAGTTCGGTGTATGTAGTCTTGTCCGGTGATCTCAATCGGATCGGCAGCGACATTATCCTCGCTCGACTCGGGATCGAACCCGGCATAGCGGCACGCAATGCCGTTACGTTGGAAGCGGTCTCGGTCGCCATCACGAACCCGATTTCGGCTACCGAAGCGGAAAGCACCGTCGGCGCCCACATGATCATCCCCAGCCTATTGCTGGTTGAACAGCCCGAGGATCCCATTGCCGGGTTTACCGGAGGCCGAATTGATGAGGCGGTGTTTCGATTTGGATTGCGATCGGAAACAACTGATATCCGTGTGAAGACCATTGAATTCGTTGGTACGGGTTCATGCAATAATGGGATGAACAAGCCGGGACGAGCCCGGTTAGTAGAGATCACGGATCCTCAAATCAATGAAGTAGCCGTTTGGGAGAACGTCATGCCGAATAACCTTATCTATAGCACATATCGCAATACTCCTATCCGGTTGGGAGCCGGACAAGCAAAAATATTTGAACTGCGCATGGACACGCAGTGCGACCGAGCGCAGCAGCTCCAGTTCCACATCGGTGGGGCAGATTCCTTCCCCGGAGCGCACGCCACGGTGAGCGGGATCCAGTGGTTTATGCCCTTTATGAGCGCCGCCATGGCCGTGGATCTGCCGTCGATTCCAGGGCTTCCATTCCACGGTCCGGTGCTGGTTGCCGGGGGCGCGGTGCCTTCTAAAGAAGATGCGGCGCTCACCGTTGACTCTCTTTTGTCCTGCAATGCCGCATCGACGGATCGGCCATCCTATCCGCTCACTATCGAGGCGATTGGATTGTTACCGAACCGATACCCTGCTGCGGGGGGACCATCAACAATGGTGTTCGCAGTGAAGAATCGATCGGATGTCGGACAAACTCCGGATATCTCTATCGACTGGGGTGATGGCAAACGCGTACAGGTCCCATCCAATACCGCCATCTTCGGTAGTGCTCAAGCAAATCTTCGTATTGACCATACCTTTGCACCAGCCCCCACCCCCGACGGGTGGCCTGTGCAGGTGGAGCTGCGTTCCTCTTCGGGTGATATTCTGTCGGCAGCACAATCGTGCCCCGTGATTGTCACGCCCGGTCAAGAGCCTTCTTCGATGAGCGTTGCGGACGAATCAACACCGTCACGGGTTATCATCGCCCCGGATGATTCAACGAGCGTTGGAATGCAACTTAATCAACTCCAAACAATCCAATCGCTCACGTTGGCGTTGGAGGGTGTCGGGGCCTCAACGAGCTCAGTCGCGATTTTTGTTGCTGGGGCAGACGGTGTGTATCGGCCGGTTGCAGGGGGTGATGTCATGCAATCGTGGCAGCAGAGTGTATTCCATGCCCAGTTCCCTAGGAGTATCGCCGCTCAATCGATAAAAGTTCGCATTACAAGGAGTGCATCCTCTGCAGGCGATGTTGTTATGATCACCAGTCTTTCGAATGCGTTGAGCGTTTATGCGCCTGCAGGGGCGTCAACGTATTGACATTTGCACAAATTTGTGATAGCGTGAATGTGTGATGTTAGGGATGCCGTAAGGCATACTCCAAAAAACGCAAAACTCCTTCGTCCGAAACGGAACGGAGGAGTTTTGTTATTACCGCAGAGTTTCCTCTCCCGCGGGAGAGGGTTAGGGTGAGGGGATTGCGAGCGCAGAATAAATACCGCGCTATTCGCGGTGTTCGTATTATTTGATGCGGTGAGGTAGTGATATTAACCCCTAGAAAACCAAAGGTGATGTTAGGGAGTGTATCCTACCCCACCACTCGTATTAGACCACATCGTTTCCTACCATGCAAGAGACAAAGCCGCCGAACAGGTTCTTCCTGTCCGGCGGCTCATACTTTTTTTATTGAGTTACAATGTTTAGTTAGCAGTAGTACCCTCCCGGAAACGCGCACGATGTTGATACGGCTATGCAATCGCAAGTTTGAGTTTTATCTGCCGCCCCTCTTCCTCTGACTTCTTCACCTTTTCCAAGGCGAATGTCCGTTCTTGGTCTAAGCGCCGAAGGATGACTGATTGTTCATCCAATGCGGTCAAGGTATCGTCTTTGGCAGACTTTATTTCTTCACGAACTTTTTTGAACTCTTCATTGAGCATAGAAAAGAGAATTCAATGCTGATACGTTCACCGTACCACATTATTCCGCCATCGTCGATTCCTCGCTGTACCCACATTCCTTATTCGAACACCGAATTGTATTTTTTGCTCCGAATACCAGAAAGGATTTGCACTTTGGGCAAAGTTTTGCCTGTTTGGTTTCTGGATCCACGACGGGTTTGCTCCAGAGTACAAAGTCGCAATCTGGATACGTGTTGCACCCGTAGAATGTTTTGCCACGTTTGCTTCGGCGAGCGACAATTTCACCCTTCCCGCATTTTGGGCAGACAATGCCCGTGGAACGCTCAATGCGTTTGATGCCCTTGCATTCGGGGTACCCCGTGCAGCCCCAGAAGGAACCAAAGCGCCCGCGTTTCAGCCCCATGGGTTTGCCGCATTCGGGGCAATCGGGCGCTGGTTCGGACGAGGCCGCTGCGGCCCCGGTTTCCGCCGCCTCCGTGGCAAGGGGTTTGGTACTTTTGCATTCGGGGTAACCGCTACAGGCATAGAATTTCCCAAATCGTCCGATCTTGATGAGCATGGGCTTGCCGCACTTGGGGCACAGCTCGTCGCTGTGTTCTTCGGTTAATTCTTTCTTGGAAACAACATCTTCTTTTGCGAGGAGATTTTCGTGGAACGGCGTATAGAATGATGCAATGAGCGGCTGCCATTTCTTTTTGCCTTCCGCCACCGCATCGAGGTCATCTTCCATGGTTGCGGTAAAGGCAAGATCGACAATATTCGGGAAGTGTTCTTTGAGTACCTTTGTGACGAGTCGGCCCATGTCCGTGGGCTTCAAGCGCTTGTCATCGTCGCGCTCAACGTAATTACGGTCAACGACCGTTGAAATGGTCGGGGCATATGTGGATGGGCGGCCAATCCCGTGCTCTTCCAAAGCCTTGACGAGAGTTGCATCACTATAGCGTGCGGGCGCTTGGGTAAAATGTTGGACTGGTGTGATCGGATTTGGTGTGACGGGCGCGCCTTCCGAAAGTGCTGGCAATTCTCCCTCCTTGGTATTCGTGGGGTACAAACGAAGCCAACCGTCAAAACGGATCACCGCACCGCTGGCATGCCATTGGGCGTGCTGTTTGGCGATGGTGCGGATTGCCACGGTGGTTTGATCCACTTCGGCCAAAGCCATTTGGCTTGCCACCGCTCGCCGCCAAATCAGGTCATAGAGTCTCCATTGTTGCGGATCAAGGAATGGTTTCACGAGTTCTGGCGATCGATGAGCCATGGACGGTCGGATTGCCTCGTGCGCTTCTTGGGCAAGTTTTGATTTTGTGGTGAATGCGCGCGAGCTCTGCCAGTACGTTGGGCCAAATTGTTGTTGGATCGCTTCTTTGGCTTCAGCGAGAAAATCTTGCGAGAGGTTGACCGAATCAGTACGCATGTAGGTGATAAGGCCTGCGTGCCCTTCTGCTCCCAAATCGATTCCTTCGTAGAGTTGTTGGGCGAGGCGCATGGTCTGTTTTGCCGAGTACCCAAGGCGACGGTTGGCTTCTTGTTGGAGTGTTGAGGTGGTGAACGGCGGCGGGGGCGTGCGGCGGGCAGATTTGTTTTCGATCTTGTCAATGGTGCTCTTGCCGTGGGCAATGGCACTCAAAATTTCATCGGCGCGCTGCTGAGAAGGGATTGCGAACTTTGATAGCAGAGTGTTATCAAGGTGCGTGAGCACAGCATGGAATGATCCGGATGCTGATTGCATTTCGGCCTCGATGGTCCAGTATTCTTGTTGCTTGAATTGCTCGCGTTCTTCTTCTCGCTCGACAATCAGCCGCAGCGCCGCTGATTGCACGCGTCCGGCCGATAGCCCGCGGGCCACTTTGCGCCATAAGAATGGCGAAAGTTCGTACCCGACGAGCCGATCGAGCACGCGCCGCGCTTGTTGCGCATCAACAAGATCCTTGTTGATGGTGCGCGGGTGCTCCAGCGCCTGCTCAATCGCCCGCTTGGTAATTTCGTGAAACACTATCCGATCAACGGGTTTTGCGCTTTGCCTTTTGCGCTCTCCAAGCCAAGGGCTTGGGCAAGGTGCCATGCGATTGCTTCTCCTTCGCGGTCTTCATCCGTCGCAAGGATGATACGCCCAGCGGCTTTCGCGCCGGCCTTTAATTCTGTGACATGCTGCTGCTTTTCTTTCGGGATCACATATTGGGGATCGAAGTCGTGGGCAAGGTCGATCCCCATGTTACTTTTTGGCAGATCGCGGATGTGACCAAATGATGATTTTACGCTAAATTCGCGGCCAAGCATCTTTGCGATGGTCTTTGCTTTGGTGGGCGACTCTACAATCACCAGGGTTTTTATTTTTTTTGATGGAGGCATAATTTTGCAATGCATTGGCGATAGTCTAACACACCATCGATGCGCATGTCGAATATCTGTTACACTTTTACGAACAACGACGGCCCTACGGAGCGCACCCAACCCTTCAATTCCATTAACGATAACGTACTCAACACGTCGGTAGCGGGCAGTCCAGACGCACGAATGATCGTATCTATCTCCATGGGTTCGGCGGTGAGATGATCAAGGAGGGAGCGTTCTTGCGTGTTGATATCGGCGTATTGCGGCCGCCGAGGAACAATCGCTGTTCTTACTGTGGAAAGTTCCAGATCGTCCAGCAAATCATTTGCATTGGTAACGCAGTGGGCGCCCAATCGGATAAGGGCATTGGTGCCGGCAGACGTTTGTGTCGTGATGGGGCCCGGTACGGCAAAAACATCGCGGTTTTCCTCTAAAGCAGACCGCGCAGTAATGAGCGCCCCAGACTGCGTATCCGCCTCAATGACCAGCGTTGCGCGGACAAGCCCGGCAATAATGCGATTGCGCATAGGAAAATAGTGTTTGAGCGGCATGGTACCGGGAGGAAATTCACTCATGACGCACCCCCCGCAATCCACAATGCGCTCGGCAAGCATTGAGTGCGCCGAGGGAAAGATCGAAGCTCGATCAACGCCGCTAGCGATGACCGCCACCGTTGGGCCATTGGCCTCCAATGCGGCTTGATGGGAAAGCGCGTCAATGCCAAAGGCAAGCCCGCTGACAACACCGACGCCGCGCGTCGCGATTTGCCCAACGAGCAGTGGGGTGATTGCGCGGCCATAGGGCGAGAGCGAGCGAGTGCCGACCACTGCGATCATGTTCTGCCACGGCTGCTCCAGTGGCCCGCGATGGAACAGAACGACCGGCGGATGAGCAATGGTCGATAGCAGCGGCGGGTATGTTGCGCTGCCAAACACCGTGATGCTGATGTGTTCATCCTCAATGGTGCGCCATCGCGCTTGCCATGACGGGTCGTGTTGGATACTTAAAAATTGTTCGATGAGCGCGTTTTCAATATGCGCTTGCTCGAGGACAGGGCGTGCTTCTGGGCCGAATAATAATTGCGGATCTGGGCATCGCGAGTAAATCCGCATGAGGCGCGCCGGTCCAAAGTGGGGGAAGAGTGATAATTTGAACCATGCTTGTTGTATTTCTTTTGAAAGTACCATAGTGGACCGGATGACATCATGAATTGTCGTAGATATACCACAAAGTAGGGAGAAAAGCAAAATTCTTGACAGAATGTTAATTTTGTGCTATATTATGTTTATATCAAAAAAAGCAGAATTTTTTGGCATATTTTAAGCAATTTTATTTGACCCTGCTGATAGTTGGTTCTTATGGACCATTCGATTCTCGATAAGGTCATGGAAGCGCAAGTAAACGAGAGAGCATCGCATCTCCAGATCCCGGAGATGTTGGATGCGCTATTTTCGCGCCTCACGAGCCGCGAGCGGGACATCTTGACCCGCCGATTTGGCTTATATGGCCAACAACAACTCACTCTCAAGGATATTGGGTCGCAATTTGCGATCACCCGTGAACGCGTCCGCCAAATCGAGTCCAGCGCGCTGGCGCGGCTCAAAGAACTCGTCCGCGACGCTTCTGTGCGCGATGTCGTCGACCCCATGATTACGAGCACCGTCCATTTAATTGAAGGCCATGGGGGGATTATCAACCGACAACAGTTGTGGGAAGTCATTTGCGAACATAGCGATACGTCATCACCGGATAGCGGGGTACGACAAGCGTTGGAATTTGTCCTTGAGCATTTACTGGGTGATCGGATTGACGCGTTGGCTGAAACCAAAGATCGGCATGAGGGTTGGAAACTCCATTTTTTTGATATCGAGGGATGGCTTAAGACAGTTACTTCTGCCATAGCGGTGTTGGAAGCACATGCCGCACCGATGGATGAGCCGATTTTTTTCCGGTCACTGTCTGATCGGCATCCGGACCATTCGGAATCCGTCATCCGATCGCATATTCGACTTTCAAAACGGATCCGCAAGAATGTCTTAGGCCAGTGGGGTCTGCATCATTGGAATGTGATTGCACCGCGACGCGTGAATGACAAGATTTATTTGATTCTCAAGAAAGAGGGGAAACCGTTGCACTTTAATGACATTACCCAACGCATTAACGAAACCGGATTTGACCAAAAGACGGCGTACCCATCGACCGTCCATAATGAACTGATCCTCGATAAGAAGTATATCCTTGTGGGGCGGGGCATTTATGCCTTGGCCGAATGGGGGTATACCCCCGGGGTTGTTTCGGATGTGATCGCAGAGATTCTTTCCACTTCCCCCGCACCCCTCCATCGCGATACAATCATCCAAGAGGTCCTCAAACGGCGCATGGTGCGCAAGAGTACGATTGTGCTTGCGCTGACCGATCGTTCCCGTTTTGATCGAACGGCTGACGGTCGGTATCAACTCGCCCAAACGGTAAAAGCGCAGGGATAATGGGTTATCGGATCTCGATGCCCGTATTGTCAAACGGTCATCGGGAGCCGGCCAGCTGACGAGACCTACCAACCAATGCGGGCCTCGACCACCGATATTCCATAGACATTCTCGTCATGTATGGTATTGAACCTTGATTTCTTTGCGAATTTCGCGAATCTCTCATTTTTTTCCCTCTTGTGGTACATCATTACCCACGGCGGGTGGATTATTGTTGTCTGGGGGGGTATCAAAATTTCACAGCTCGTGTGGCTCAAGCGCGTCCGACATCACTTTGAACATCAGCGTTCATTCCTGCTATTGGCGATTAATATCCCGAAACTGAATGAACAAAGCCCCAAAGCTGTCGAACAAATTTTTGCTCAAGTGCATGGCGCGCTTTCGGGAGCAGATTTCTACGAAAAATGGTGGCTGGGCAAAACGCAAGAGCGGTTTAGCTTTGAGATTGTTTCCAGCGGCGGATATATTCGATTTTTTGTATGGACCAACACGGCATTCCGTGATCTTATCGAAGCCGCATTTTTTTCGCAGTATCCGGATGCCGAGATTATCGAAGTGGAAGACTACACGCATCACTTCCCGCATAAATTCCCCAACCCGGAGTGGGACATGTGGGGCACGGAATTTATTCTTACGAAGCACGAAGCTTACCCGTTGCGCACCTATCCCGAATTTGAACACACCATGAGCCAAGAGCTCAAAGACCCCTTAGCGGGAATGCTCGAGAGTATGAGCAAACTGGGACCTGATGAGCATATTTGGCTCCAGTATGTCGTGCAGCCGACCGGGGATGGGTGGAAAGAGCACGCCCAGCACATCGTCGACGAGATGATTGGGGCGCATCGTGAGCACGCGCCACCCTTTATCACAACGTTATTGGGGTACCCAGTTAAGCTCTTTGAATTTTTGCTTTCGTTTATATTCCCACCGGGTGAAGGCGGTGGTGAGCATGGCGGGGGAGACGAGGCTCCCAATAAAGTGCAATATTTAACGCCGGGCGAACGCGCGGTGTTAGAGGGGGTGCAGCTCAAAATGGCGAAGATCGGGTATTTTACCAAAATGCGATTTGTGTATATCGCCAAAAAAGAAGTCTTTAACAAAGCGCGGGGGGTGGTACCGATTTTGGGTGCCATGCGCCAGTTTAGCACCCAACACATGAATGGGTTGAGCCCGAGCGGGAAGGTGACGACGGCCGCAAAATATTATTTTGTGAAGGAACGGATTGCGAGCAAACAACGAAAGCTTATGCATGCGTTTCATTTGCGCGAGGATGAGGCTGGAGAAGGTGAGGGTAAAGTGCTCAACATCGAAGAGCTCGCAACGCTCTACCACTTCCCAGTGGCAACGGTAAAGGCGCCGCTGATTAGTAAGGCCCTCACCAAGCAGGCCGAGCCGCCATTTGCGTTGCCGGTCTCGGAGCGGTATGCCGGTTCGCGGATTTCGCGCGAGTCTACCGGCGTGAAACACGCCCCCTTCCGTACACCGGCACAAGAGCCAGCGCACGAGCAAGATGGAGTGCCGGGAGACCTTCCGGTAGCGTAAATTTCCAATTTCCAATTTCCAATTTCCAATACCCGCCATTTCATTGGGTATTAGAGATTAGGAATTGGGAATTCATACGATTTTGTGCCGATAGAATACGACCACGACCATAATGATGAAATCGCCGTGTTTGCCGAAACGAACTTTCGGAACCAACGGCGTCGGTTTGGCATTAAAACCGACGATCGACGCCGGCATATGTATGTGATTGGGAAAACCGGCATGGGCAAAACCAATTTGCTCGAAAATCTCTTATTCAATGACATCATGGCCGGACATGGGGTGGGCATCGTGGATCCGCATGGCGATTTTGCAGAGCGCATCCTTGATTTTATTCCCTCGCATCGGATCAACGACGTGGTCTATATGAATCCGTCGGATGTGAATTATCCGCTTGCATTCAATATACTCGAAACCGTGGATGAAACGCACAAACACTTGATCGCGTCGGGACTCATGGGCGTGTTCAAAAAAATCTGGCCGGATGTGTGGAGCGCGCGCATGGAATACATCTTAAATAATACTGTCTTAGCGCTTTTGGATTACCCGGGATCGACGCTGCTGGGGATCAACCGGATGTTGGCGGACACCAACTTCCGTAAACGCGTGATCGCCAAGATTAACGACCCGGTGGTCAAATCGTTCTGGGTGAATGAATTTGCGAAATACAATGACCGCTACGCATCCGAAGCCATCGCGCCAATCCAAAATAAGGTTGGACAATTTCTGTCGACGGCGGTGATCCGCAATATTGTGGGCCAAGTCCGTTCGACCATTAACGTGCGCGATATCATGGACAGCGGGAAGATTTTTGTGATGAACCTGGCAAAAGGGCGCATTGGAGAGGATAATTCAAGGCTTTTGGGCGGGATGCTAATCACCAAGATTCAACTGGCCGCCATGGAGCGCGTGGACACGCCCGAAGATGACCGCCGAGACTTTTACTTATACGTGGATGAGTTCCAGAATTTTGCGACAGAAAGTTTTTCTAACATTTTGTCCGAGGCGCGGAAATATCGTTTGAGCCTTATTGTCGCACACCAGTATATTGAACAGCTGGATGAGAAAGTGGCAGCCGCGGTGTTCGGCAACGTGGGCACGATTATTTCGTTCCGGGTGGGCGGGGCGGATGCGCTCAAATTGGTGCCAGAGTTTACCCCCCGATTTACGGAGGAAGACCTTGTGAATCTGGCTAAATACTCCGTATATTTGAAACTCATGATTGACGGAGTCTCTTCGGACCCATTTTCTGCAACGATTTTGCCGCCGCTTTCGCAGCGGCAAAACAACAACGCGAAAGTGATCGCAGTCTCTCGCGAACGGTATGGCACGAGCAGAGAGGTGGTTGAGGATAAGATTAATCGATGGAGCGAAGGGATTGCGACCACAACGGGTTCGGCTGCCTCCAGCGCCCCTGTTGTGGTACGCCGAATGGATGCAGCGCCTGCGGCGCAACCCGTAAAAACGATTGTCCCCGCCCCCGCAGCCATCCCGGGCAGCGGAGCAGGCAGTGGTGAACTCCAAACAAAAAAACGCAAAAAAAAGAAGCCGCCCGAAAACGCCAAGCCGCCGGTGGACAACCCAGCCGTATACAAGTGCAGCCGCTGCGGGACCGACACCATGCTCAATTTTATTCCAGACCCCTCCAAACCGATTTATTGCAAAGAGTGCCTCAAAGAGGTACGCTCCGGCAGAGCAGCGCCGGTGGTGGTTGTCGCAGAGAAACCTCCTGCTCTGTCTGCCAAAAGCGCAGAGACGCCTGCCCCCATGAGTCTGGATGCGGCGATGCAGATGAAGCCGGTAGATTTCCGCGGCCGAGTACAACAACCCAGAACGAGCGGTGGGCCAAGCGCAATACCATCACCAGCCGATGCCCCGGCTACATCCCCCATTGTTGGGGCCTCAGATCGCGGGGCCCCAGAGCCCAAACCGGTCCCTGTGAAACCCACGGTGCTGAAGCCTGGGCAGAGCATGCGGTTGCGGCAATGATGTATCTATTAAAAAACGTCTATGGAAGGCGAAAAACCGTTTGATCCCAATCGGCCCATTAATCCTGTAGCGGGGGGGGCACGCAGTTGAGAACGTCGATTTCTCCCAGCCTGTTGAGAGCGCGCCGTTTATTCATGCATTGAATACGCTCTGGTCGGGACTGCGCGGGGCAGCAAGCGAAGACTATGATGCAATCTTCAAGCACATGAGCCCCACGATGTTGCCAGAATTCCGTGCACGGCTCCAAGAGATTGTTTCGAATCTTGATCGGATTATTAAACGAGATGATGGTATAAAATAAATTTGTGGATAGAACAATAGTCTACGTCGCGATGTCCGGCGGAGTTGATTCCTCGGTCGCCGCCGCGCTGCTTGGGCAGCGCGGTTTTGAGGTACGCGGAGTTTTTATGCGCTACTGGGGGGATGTGGATGGCCTTGTGCCGGGTGGAAAGGATTTTACCAATTGCTGCAATTTGGATGCCATGAATGATGCCCAACGCGTGTGCGACCACCTTGGCATCCCGTTGACGGTGATGGATCTACGAGAACAATTTCGTCAGAACGTGGTGAAACCATTTTTGGTTGGATATGAGTCTGGGCTCACCCCGAACCCTTGCGTGGAGTGCAATCGAACGATTAAGTTTGAGCTGATTGACAGGATCCTTTCTGAAGCGGCAGAAGCAGAGAAAGAGAGTATTTATTTTGCCACCGGGCACTATGTACGAAATTTTCAATTCCCAATTCCCAATTCCCAATTTCGGCAACGATTGTTTGTCGCCCAAGACCCCCACAAAGATCAGTCGTATTTTTTGTATACCTTGACGCAAGAAAAGCTCAAGCGCCTCCTATTCCCGATTGGCGAGTTCGCCAAGCCGCAGGTGCGGACATTGGCGCAAGAGATGGAGTTGCCCGTGGCGCTCAAAAAGGAAAGCCAAGAGGTGTGTTTTATTAAAAACAATGTCCAAGAGTTTTTACAATCGCGAATCCGGCAGCAATCTGAAGGAGTGGTTGTGACCACAACGGGCGAGGAAATCGGCCGGCATCGCGGGCTCGCATTTTATACGATTGGCCAGCGCGAGGGGTTGGGGCTGGGCGGCGGCGGGCCGTATTATGTGGCACAAAAAGATTATGTAACAAATACTCTGGTGGTTTCGATCGGTGCAGAAGATAAGACGCTTTTTGCGCGGACTGTTATTTTATCAAAAGTGAACTGGTTGAGCGGTCAACCTCCACCAGAGCCGATTCGGGTGATTGCTAAGCCGCGGTATCGGCACCCGGGCGCGACAGCCGTGGTTTCAGGTTCCAGGGGCCAGTCACCGCCAGGGCGGGGCCCCGCTGAGGCGGGAGTTCCAGGGGCCAGTGCGCAGACGATCATCTGCACGTTCGATCAGCCGGAGCGGGCTTTGACGTCCGGCCAAAGCGTGGTATTCTACCAGGACACTGCGGAAGGGCTTGAACTGCTGGGAGGGGGGATTATTGAAATGGTGGAACGTTAACACTATTGAGGACTTACGCGTTTGCGGCTGCTGGTACACAAAGCCTCAGACGTGTAAGTCTTCTCGATCATGGCCGGAGCAGGCGGTACGATCGCCGCCACATTCGCGGCGCCGCGTGATACTTATGTAAATCTGCAGCGCCACGGTTGATCCCAGTACCGCCTCTTCGGCCGCCACATTCACTCAAGTCACCGGATCGAACAAGCGAGCTGCAACACTGCGGTCGCTCGCGCGTTCACCTTGTAAAGCCAATGCTCTGCGCTCCGCCCCCCCTTGCGTTGGGCCCATGCTTTCAAGATTCCGGTGACTTTTTCTTGCTCCAATGCGACAATTTGAGTACAATGGTAATCGCTTATGACTTCCCATGAACTCCGCCAAAAATATCTTGATTTTTTTAAGGCTCGCGGCCATGCGGTGCTGCCCTCGGCGCCGTTGTTGCCGGATAACGATCCGACGACGTTATTTACAAGTTCGGGCATGCAGCCGTTGGTCCCATTTTTGCTAGGAGAAAAGCACCCTGAAGGCAATCGGTTGGTAAATTCCCAACGCTGTTTCCGCGCTGTTGATATGGATGAGGTGGGCGACAATCGCCATACGACTTTTTTTGAAATGTTGGGTAATTGGTCGTTGGGCAGCTATTTTAAAGCAGAGCAGATCCCGTGGGTGTTTGAATTTTTGACTACGGAGGTCGGGCTTGATCCCAAACGATTGTATGGTACGGTGTTTGGCGGCAATGCAGAAATCGGGATCCCTCGCGATGACGAAGCGGTAGCGCTTTGGAAGGAAGTCTATGCACAGGTTGGCATTGATGCGATTGCGTATGCGGATGCAGTAACACTGGGTATGCGCGACGGCCGGATCTTTTACTACGATGAAAAAAAGAATTGGTGGAGCCGATCCGGGGTACCAGCTAATATGCCGGTGGGGGAGCCCGGGGGACCAGACACCGAAATCTTTTGGGATTTTGGAGTGGAGCGGGAATTGCATGAGCAATCGCCATGGAAGGCCCTCCCCTGCCATGTCAATTGCGATTGCGGACGGTTTTTTGAAATCGGCAACAGCGTGTTCATGCAATACCAGCGTGTCCAAGAGGGGTTTAAAGAACTCCCACAAAAAAACGTTGATTTTGGCGGAGGGCTTGAACGGATCGCTGCGGCACTCAATGATAGCCCGGATATGTTCTTGATTGATTTGTTTGCAAAGTCAAAAACAATCCTCGAACAATCCAGCGGCAAATCCTATGGCGCGGATCCAGAGCACACAAAGGCATTCCGTGTCGTTATGGATCACCTTCGGGCGGCAACATTTTTGATTGCCGATGGGGCATTGCCATCGAATAAAGATCAAGGCTATTTTACGCGCCGACTCATGCGCCGGGCGATCCGGTTTGGCAATGTCCTTGATCTTCGGCCGGGATTCTGCGCTGATGTTGCGGCAGCAGTGATCGAAGAATATGCACGATCGATGCCATACCTTACAACAAAAAAAGATGATGTGGCGCTGATTATGCAAGCGGAAGAAGAAAAATTCCGCAAGACCCTTGCCGTTGGCCTCAAAGTGTTTGAGCAAGCCAGCGGCGCAGTGAGCGCGGGGGGAACGTTACCCACGCAACAAACGTTTGATTTGTACCAAAGTTATGGATTCCCCGTGGAGATGACCCAAGAGCTCGCCGTTGAACGGGGGATCATGATCGATCGAGCGGCGTTTGACGAAGAGCTCAAAAAGCACCAAGAGCGTTCACGCTCGGGTGCAGGGCAAAAATTTCATGGCGGGCTTGCGGACCACGCCGTGAACACCGTACGGCTCCATACCGCCAATCACATGTTGCTCGAAAGCATGAAGCGCGTGTTGGGCCGCGATGTGAACCAAAGGGGGAGTAACATTACTTCCGAGCGTCTGCGGTTAGACTTTAATTATCCCGAAAGGTTAACCACCCAGCAGATTGCCGAAATCGAAACGTTGACCAACGAACATCTGTCGAAGGATTTACCGGTGCATTATGAGGTGATGCCATTAGAGCAGGCGAGGGCGGAGAACGCGACCGGCGTTTTTGATGAGCGCTACAGCGAAACGGTCAAAGTCTACAAGATGGGCGCCTTGGGGCAATATTACTCTGTCGAAATTTGCGGAGGGCCGCATGTGCGGCATACGAGCCAAGTCGGGACGCTCAAGATCACCAAGGAGGAAGCGGTGAGCGCTGGCATTCGTCGCATTAAAGCCGTGATTTCCGGGGGCAGTACCATGGCCGAGGGCGAACAGGCCGGTGAAGAGTACCCAGGGCGGTCTTGACCCCACCCTTCATTTATGCTATCGTGTGGCTAAACTCTCCGAAATCTTGGGGAGTCGATGTTATCTCTGTCCCTTGTGAGTGATTCCAAAGAAGTCATTGAATTTACTGGAAAAGTCGTTGAATTATTGCCTGCGGGGACATTCCGGGTAGAACTGGAAAATGGACATGTTGTGATCGCGCATCTTTCGGGAAAGATGCGCCTTAATAGTATACGGATTATTCCCGGCGATCAGGTGAAGGTGCAGATGACACCGTACGACCTCACAAAAGGGAGGATCGTGTATCGGTTTTAATAGTTATGAAGGTTCGACCGAGCGTGAAAAAAATTTGCGATAAATGTGTATTAAGCCGTCGCCGTCGCCGCGTTGTGGTGAGTTGTATTGTGCCAAAGCACAAACAGAGACAAGGTTGAACACATTGCAGATTTTAGATTTCAGATTGCAGAATAATCGCATACGCTCTAGAATCATCAATCTACAATCTAAAATCTGAAATTACACTATGGCCGTTATTATCAAAGGACTGATGTTGCCGGCAAACAAGCGCATTGAAATTGCACTGCGGTATTTGTATGGCGTCGGCCCCAAACGCGCGAATATTGCATTGGAACAGACCGGTGTGGCGCCAGGGATTCGAACCAAGGATCTTACCGAAGATCAGGCAACCAAACTCCGAAGTTTTATTGAAAAAAGTTACATCATTGAAGGAGACTTGCGTAGAGAGGTATTGCTTAATATCAAGCGACTCAAGGAAATTGGTTCGTATCGTGGAATCCGGCATTCAAAACATTTGCCGGTTCGCGGCCAGCGCACCAAAACAAACACCCGTACCGTCCGCGGCAACGTACGCAAGACCATGGGCAGCGGCCGTAAGGCGCCCGCGCAGAAGACGTAATAAGAATTTATCGTACCACACGGTATGGCAATGGATGATCAAACAATACTTCCAGCAACAGAAGAAGCGGCCCTAGACGCAAGTCTTGCTACGGATGTTGTGAAGTCTGAAGGGGCAGAAAAAAAACCCTCGAAAGATCGTAGAAAAAAGAAAAAGTTGGTCCGGATGGTGCCGCGTGGACGCGCTTATGTCCAGGCAACGTACAATAATACCATCATCACGTTTACTGATCCGCAAGGCAACGTCTTATCGTGGTCTTCGTCTGGGAAGGTGGGCTTCCGGGGACCCAAGAAGTCGACGTCCTATGCCGCAGGGATCGTGGTGCGCGATGCAGTGAGCCGTATCGAAGGATCGGGGCTCAAAGAGGTGGAAGTGTTCGTGAAAGGTGTCGGAGCAGGCAGGGAAGCTGCCGTGCGGGCGCTCAATGCCAATGGTCTCGAGGTATTATCGATCAAGGACATTACTCCATTGCCGCATAATGGGCCGAGACCGCCCAAAGTACGTCGAGTATAGTATATAGTAAATTTTCAATTATCAATTTCCAATGAATTTTCAAGACACAATTTTCAAACATGCGACTGAATTGAAAATTGTAAACTGAAAATTGAAAATTATCGACAGTATGGCTAGTGTGTATCGAGTAACCTGCAAAATGTGTCGCCGCGAAGGCGTATCGTTGTGCGGCCGCGTCAAATGCGCGGTCAAACGCCGTCCGTCTCCTCCGGGGATCCATGGGCCGAATGGCTACGGGAAGCTGACCCCCTACGGAACACAGTTGCGCGAAAAACAAAAGGTCAAACGCAGTTACGGGTTGCGAGAGCGCCAAATGCGACGATATTACGATATTGCGATCGGTATTAAAGGCAATACTGGAACACTGATGGGGCAAGCACTCGAATTGCGTTTGGATAGCGTTGTCGTGCGATCGGGATATGCGCAGACACAATTTCAGGCCCGACAGATCGTAAGCCATGGCCACATTACGGTGAATGGGAAACGCGTGGACGTTCCGTCCTATCAGACGAAACCAGGGGATGTCATTGGCCTCAAGCGCAATGGGAGCGGCCAGGTACCCACCGGGATAAAATCGATTGCTGACCAGCGATCGGATCGCGCGCTACCGCAATGGATTGCGATCAATAATCAGACTCTGGAAGCCACGATTGTTCGGCGCCCCGAAGCAAATGAGATGCCCCCGCAATTTAATATTCGTTCGATTGTCGAATTCTATTCACGGTAACGCATTATGGAAACTATTTCCAAGCCAAGCAAATTTGCATGGCAACAGGGCGATTCGAGCAACCGTAAGACGCTCGTCATTGAGCCGTTGTTCCCAGGGTATGGGACAACGCTGGGCAATGCCTTGCGAAGGGTATTACTCAATTCGTTACCCGGCGCTGCCGTCGTCGCTGTCCGGATTGATGGCGTAAGTCATGAGTTTTCAACGATAGAAAACGTGAAGGAAGATATCGTCGAAATTTTGTTAAACATCAAACAGTTGCGATTCCGCCTCCACGGCGATGAACCGGTCACCGTTCGTCTTAATGCGCGAGGGGCGAAAACAGTGACTGCTGCTGACATTGAACCCAATGCGCAGGTAGAGGTTGCGTCGTCGGAACAAGTCATTGCTACCCTCACAGCGAAGGACGCTCGCCTTTCAATGGAGTTTACCATTGAACGGGGGAGAGGATATGTTCCGACGGAAACTCGCGATACAAAACAGAAGCTCGCGATTGGCACAATTGCTGTGGATGCCATTTTTACCCCTGTGCGCAGCGTTGGAGTACACCTCGAAAACGTTCGTGTCGGGCAGATGACCAACTATGATAAACTCCAACTAGCGGTGGAAACCGACGGGACGGTTTCGCCACAAGAGGCGGTGGAACAGTCCCTTGCTATTTTGATCGATCAATTTCAATTTTTGCAAACACTTTCTACGGGCCAGGGAGTAGTGGTTGAACAAGAAGCCCCTTTGGAAAGCACTGATCAACCCTAAGCTTCCGTATGCGCCATCGAAAAAAGGGATTTGTTTTAGATAGAGCAAAGGCCCCGCGAAAGGCATTATTGCAACACCTGGCCGAATCGCTTGTCTATCATGAAAAAATTGTGACAACGCATGCAAAGGCGCGCGCGGTGCAGCCATTTGTGGAAAAGCTGATCACCATTGGCAAACAGCCGACCCTGGCACATCGCCGGCAATTGTTAAAGTTGCTTCCAAAACCAAAGGCGGTCAGCAAGGTGCTCGAAGTTCTTTCGGTCCGGTATCAGAGCCGACCCGGTGGATACACTCGACGGGTAAAATTAGCTGCCCGAAAAGGGGATAACGCCGAAATGAGCGCGTTATTGTTTGTCGAAAGTGCTCCAGAAGCGGGAACGCAACTAAGCAAAAAAGCCTAAAATCTATGCCTACTCGAACTCTCCATCGTGATCGCCACGAGCTGGATGCCGAAGGCCAGTCGGTCGGACGCTTAGCAACGCGGATTGCGACAC
The DNA here is from genome assembly GCA_016215325.1 of Candidatus Uhrbacteria bacterium. Classification (GTDB taxonomy): domain Bacteria; phylum Patescibacteriota; class Patescibacteriia; order JACRJV01; family JACRJV01; genus JACRJV01. Next base: position 140,774 of record JACRJV010000026.1, on the reverse strand, counting down.
TATTGCGTGGAAAACATAAACCATCATTCCGTGTCCATTTGGATGAGGGCGATATGGTTGTGGTCAAAAATATTTCTAAAGCCAGCATCAAGGGTTCTAAGCTCGCGACAAAAGTGTATTATCATTACTCCGGCTATCTGGGCGGCATGAAAGAGCGCAAGCTTAACGAGATTTGGTCGAAGGATCCGGCGTGGGTACTCAAGCATGCCGTGATGGGAATGTTGCCGGAAAATCGCCTCCGAATCGGGATGATGAAACGCCTAATAATTGAATAATATTTGATTATGCCAGAACCGACTGCCACAACGACTCCCGTACAATCGGAACAGACTGAACCAGCCAAGCCACGAAGGGCGTCGCGTAAATCAGCTACGGCAAAATCAGACGCTGTCCGCAAAACCAGCCCGCGCAAAACTGCTGTGAAGAAAGAAACAGAAGAACCATCATTAGTGCCGGCACCGATTGAATCGGAAGTTCGCGCCGTCCAAGTCGCTAACCGCGGTACGTATATTGAAGCCGTGGGACGCCGGAAGACTTCCGTGGCGCGGGTGCGGTTGCAGCGGGGTGGGAAGAGCGCGTCGATTACGGTGAATGGCCGACCCTGGGAAGAATATTTTCCGACCGAAGTATTGCAACTGATGGTAAGCTCGCCGCTGAAAGCGGTCGGCCAATGGGAGCGGCACGAGATTACTTGCAAGGTCAGCGGCGGTGGCACGATGGGCCAGGCCGAGGCGGTACGCCATGGAATCTCGCGACTCATGCTCGAGCTCAACCCTGTATTCCGAAAGGCTCTTAAAAAGAGTGGGTATCTCACGCGCGATCCGCGCCGTCGTGAACGAAAGAAGCCAGGACTCAAGGGAGCGCGCCGAGCGCCACAATTCTCCAAACGCTAAGCCCGGGGATCAAAAACACTAAACACCCCTTTCTGTGGGGGTGTTTTTGATACGACGAAAGAATGTTCTCGCCACAGCGTCAGCAGAGGTGGATGATCCACATTTCTTCGGTCAACTACAAAGCGGATTGAGTCCTGACATCCTTACAAACTTGAGAATGTGAGAATGTTTTGATATACTCCCGTTATCTCGACGATGGGTAATTGTTTTGTGTATGCAAAAAGTTAAAACCGCCAAACAGATGGAGCGCCACCTCAAGGGGGTCGCCAATCATTATCGCATTGAGATCTTGCTGCTCGTTGCACAGCGCGGGCCCATGACGTTATTCGACATTGTCGATGAGGTCGGGGCAAATACGAAAACGATCGGGGAACATACGCGCCGTTTGTTTACTGCAGGACTGATTGACAAGAAATATCGCGGGAAGTTTGTTGAGCATACGCTCTCCCCGTACGGCAAAACACTTGTCCGATTCTTGAAGTCGTTCCAGCGGAACTAACAACATCCTTACAAACTTGAGAATGTGAGAATGAGTTTTGTCAATATGACGCGTTTCATCTCCTTTGTTATCCTAGTGTATCTTTTTGACGTCATACTGACTGTATTGGGGATGATTGATAACGGAGTGGTCGATCCATATAAAACAATTGGATTGGTTGTCAAACTGGCCATTGTCATTTTCCTCTACGATCGGTTTTCTCCCGATCGAAAAGTAAAAAGAACGATGAGGCGCAATCGTAAATATCTGGAGATGTTATCGCCCGAGCAGTGGCTTCTTGAATCGACTCGATTTTATGGATCATTCGGATTCTTTGATTTTGCCGGTAAGTCCGCAATGAGCGACCAAGACGTTACACAAGAAATCATTCGTATTCGAAACGAGGGCAAGGATGCGCTTCAGAGTGTGTTTCTTCCGCAGGACCCATGCACTGGCTTCGATCCGGAATATCCCGGAGAAGATATTCTTTTGTTGCAGTGCGATACGACACGCGTTTGGGTATTCAGCACCGAACATATCTCAGAGAATACCGACAAAGATTCGTATAAAAAATTTCTCGAGCAGTGGGGAAGCATCTCGCGGGGAGTATTTACGCCAACGGATATCGATTATTCCGAACATGAGCATCGGTGGGAATCGGTGTCTGGTGAAGAATGGGAGCGCCGGGAAGAATTGTGGCGCGCGACGTTGTCGGGTGACCCGGAGAAAGATTATGAGAATGAGCAAAAGTGGATCCCCGTTCGATTCCGCTGGAATGGACGGCCTCTTGTCATCCATTTTCCACATCCCTATGAGCGGTGGTGGACCGCCAAGCCATTCCGAGAGTTAAATGAGTTGATCAAGGATTCAGGCTATCAGTTTGTGTGGCACATTTTTGATGAACATTTCTTGTTGACCGTATTAAAGCCCGATGAGCAAAAACAGATCGAAGAAGGGCGCGGATGGCGCTTTAACAGTAGTGAGTTCCGGTACTAGACAAACACCCTTACAAACTTGAGAATGTGAGAATGAGTGTGTCGGTACGTTTTCTGCCTATCGAGGGGTATATTAAGTTTTCTGATCGTGCTATGGTGTTGGGGTATGCAATCTAAAAATGACTATCGGTTGCCCTTGGACCTATCACGTCTCGGTCCAAAACGTTGGAGAAAATTATTATGGTTGATTGAAGATTGGGTGGCTGGGGCGCACTCGGGTACCGTGCGTCATGCGATTGATATCATGGTACCAACGGGCACGCCGATTGTAGCCGCAGCATCCGGCCTTGTCGTTTGGGTAAAAAATGATGGACTCTACGGAGGGGTCGCAAAAAAATATTGGCTCCAAGGCAATCGCGTGGTGATTCGGCACGATCATGATGAGTACAGCGCGTATGAGCATTTTAAACCACAAGGAGTATTGGTTCATGTTGGGCAACGTGTGGTTGAAGGCGAACTCATTGGATATAGCGGCAGAACCGGATATGGGTTTCTGCCACATCTCCACTTTGAAATATTTCAACATCCGTCTGCGGACTGCAGCGAAGGAGAGACCATCAAAATTTTTTTTAAGGATATTGGGTTGGTGAAGGACGGGGATGTATGATGATACGATCTGCGAGGTTTATTAAAGGAATTCGGGGGACAGATGATATTGTGACGGATGGTCGCAAGCAGATTGCTTTTGTGGGGCGATCCAACGTGGGCAAATCCAGCCTCCTCAATGCGTTGACGCTCCAGAATGAGTTGGCGCGCGTGGGGAAAAAACCCGGAAAGACCACGGAGATTAATTTTTATTTGATCAACAACGAATTTTATTTTGTAGATTTACCGGGCTATGGGTATGCGCGCACCAGTCATGACGAGCGTGAAAAAATTCGAAAGATGATCCTTTGGTATCTGACGCGGTCGGGAGTCGAGTCGTTGACAGTGGCCCTGGCCATCGATAGCGTGGTGGGGCTCACCGGTTTTGATCGCGAGATGATCCAAGTTTTGACTGCGGGGGGAATACCCTTTGTTGTTATTGCCAATAAAATTGATAAGCTTAAACCGGTCCAGTGGCAATTGAGCGCCCTTCAAAACGAAATTCCTGAGGCAGAGATTATTCCTTTTTCCACCAAAACAAAGCAAGGAGTTGATGCGCTGCTGGAGCGGCTGTACAAAAAGAATCCTAAGGTTAACCCTAGGATTCCAAACAATTCATAATTATGCCCCATACCGGTCGCACGATTATTCGCAACGCAAGTTACATGGCCTTTGCCAGCACTGCGCAAAAAGTGCTGTCTTTTTTTTATTTTGCGGCGATTGCACGACTGCTGGGAGCCGAAAATACGGGGATTTATTTTTACGCATTGTCGGTTTCGCAGGTTCTATCCGTTTTTTTGGATGGGGGATTTGCCAATTATATTGTGCGTGAGACGGCTCGCGACGATCGCCAGGGCCTGCGGTACGCCGAAGACGCGCTGGGCGCCAAAATTATATTGATGGGGTTTGTGAGCGCTTGGATCGCGCTGTTCCATTTTTTGGGATGGTTGCCGATAGACACTATGTTGCTGACCATCGCATTTTTTGTCGTAGGCATGGAGGCGCTCCAGGTCACACTCTATTCCTATCTACGGGGATTACAGAAAATCGGATACGAGGCCATCGCGGTGGTGTTAGCGCAGATTCTCACTGTTTTAGGGGGGATTGCCGTTCTGGCAACATCCCGCTCGGTCGCCTTGCTCTTGCTGGTGTTAGCGTTGGCGAGCATATTCCACCTCCTGTATTCCGTGGGTCTGGTGCATCGGTTCACGCTCACGTGGGTACGCCCGCGATTTGATACAACTGCGGTGCGCTCCATGTTGAGGGAGTGTTGGCCGTTTGCCTTGGCGGCCGTGTTTGTCAAGATGATTGCGTATACCGACACCGTGGTGTTGGGGTTGTATTACCCCAAGGAAATTGTTGGGTTTTATAGCGTGCCGTACAAGCTCACCTATTCCTTCCAATTTATCCCATTGGCACTCGTGGCCACGCTCTATCCCGCCATGAGCCACCTTTATAAACAAAAAAGCCCGGACCTTGCAACAGTCTTTATGGAAAGCGTGCGGTTGCTCGTGGTGGCATCCGCTGCGATTGGATTTGGGATCGCATCGATTGCCAGTATATTGGTGCCGCTCATTTATGGGAACAATTTTTCACCTGCTATTGCGGCAACGCAAGTGTTGCCGCTGGTGCTGGTGATTTTGTTCGCCCAGTATCCGATTGGCGCATTGCTCAACAGTTCCAACAACCAGCGGTTTCAAACCACAGCCATGGGGGTGGGGATGGTGGTGAATGTGATTGCGAATTTTTTGTTTGTTCCCCAGTGGGGCATGATGGGGGCTGTGGTTGCCTCGCTGATCGCGAACACCGTATTTCTACTGGTGAGCTGGTATAAGGCGCATCAGGTGATTGCGCTCCCCTTTGGCGGCATCCTTGGGTTATTTGCACGCTCTATCGTTGCCGGAGCAGCAATGATGGTTGTCGTGCGATCGCTGTTGGAGACTATGCCGCTTGTTGTGGTGATTCTTATCGGTGCGATGGTGTTTATGCTTTTGAGTGTTGCGGTTGGGCTTATCACGCGCGCGGATGTTGAGCGTCTTGTCCGCGCATTTGCGAAACACAGCACGTCCGCAGTAGTATGAACAGAATACTGTTAGCCGCGTTGGAATACCCGCCCATGGTGGGCGGAGTGGGGGAATATTATCGCGGACTTGTGGATGCGAGTGAAGGAAAGATTATTCCGTTCGTGGGCGAAGAAAAATTATACTGGGGATTTTTTCCGCGGTGGCTCCCGATGCTGTGGCGGATTCTCAGGGAGATGAAAAGACACAAGGCAAGCATCATATTTGCGGGCGAGGTATTGCCTGTTGGAGAAGCGGTTTGGTTTATTGATTTATTAGTTTATTGGTTTAATGATTTAATACCTGGATTTCGTTACGGAATTTTTGCGCATGGTCTTGATCTCGCACTGAACGGCCGCAAGCGATGGATTGCAAAAAAGGTGATGCAGCGTGCAACCTGGGTCATCACGAATTCGGAATATACAAAAAAGATTGTTTTGGAGTACGGAATTGATAAAGAAAAAATAACAGTGCTCACTCCGTGTCCGTCGGCAACCGTCATTGCCGCTGTTCGTCATTCTGGGTCGAGCGTAGAATCTCGAGATCCTTCGGCCTTCCCTCAGGATGACGCGACGACCTGGCGCCTCCTTACCATCGCCCGGTTTGTTGAACGCAAAGGATACGATGCCGCCGTGTCTGTTGCCGCCGAACTCAAAAAACAGGGAAAGAAATTCCACTGGACGTTTGTCGGCGACGGACCGGATCGCCGGCGCATTGAAGTATTGGCCGATCAACTCGATGTCCACGATGTCATTCGATTTGAACCTTCGGCCTCTGTAGAGCGGCTTGCTCAATTCTATCGCGCTGCCGACTGCTTTGTCTTTTTGCCGCGAGAACTGCCCAACGGCGATGTGGAAGGGTTTGGCATGGTGTGCCTGGAAGCGGCACTGTATGGTTTGCCGGTGGTGGCAGCACGCAGTGGAGGCGTGCCGGAGGCGGTGGAAGATGGCGGCACTGGGGTGCTCACGAGCCCGACAGATATCAAAAAAATCGTCCAGGACATTATTGATTTGTTGAATGACTCGGACAGGATGAATACTATGGGAGCTACAGGAAGAGAGCGGGTGTTAAGAGAGTTTCAGTGGACTCAACGGGTACAGAAGTTGTCTCGTATCCTGGAACGCACCGGAGGTGCATTATAAACCGCGACCGCGGTTTATTTCGCCACCTGATGCGTGTCACCAGCCGAATTCACTGTACGGAATGCCTTGGTCCATGCAGTCCAACGCTTGCCGGACTTCGGGCACGAGATTTTCCGGGAGATTCTTGCGTGCGCACCATTGGAGATCGTCGCATTTGTCCGGCTCGTTGAGACTTGGTGTTCCTTCCCAAGCGTGAGCCAACAAATAAAAATCGACATACTCCCGGCTGGGTGTACAGCGGTGCATTGTATGGGCAACGGTTAGGTCTTCTGGCCGAATGGTGATACCGACTTCTTCGCTTGCCTCGCGGACCATGCATGCGCGAGCGGTTTCGCCGCCATTAAAGTGCCCACCGGGCAAACTATAGAAACCGTCTTTGTACCCGGTATTGAATCTGCGGAGGAGCAGGATCTTGCTGCCCTGCTCTAGAACGAGGTACGTTGCGGCGAATAAGCGATAGCGGTCAGAGCTTTCTGCTGCCATAGGATTTAGACACCCGCACTCATCTTCGCAATCGCCAAAATGGCCAGAATCCCAAGGGTATTGAGTGCGTAGGACAGCACGCTAAAAATCCGCTTATTGATGGTGGTGAATCCACTGATCATGGTGACGCCAAATTCATCTGGTAGCGGTGAAGCAATCAAAAATCCGGCAACTGTCCAGAGTAGATATTTTTTGAGGGTATCGCCGAAATTGTGGTCCAGTATGTCACGGATACGCTGGAATAATCGGGTGAGGCGGAGATGGTCGAATTCATCGGCAAAGGATGTTTTAATAAATTGGAATATGATGAGGTCAGCAACGAGCGCGCCACCGCCGGCCAGCAGCGCAGCGGTAAAGATATTCACCTCGGAAGCAACGGAAGCAAACAAGCCCACGGCAAACGGCGCCGTGAATCCATAGGCGAATAAGAACCCCGCAAGCAGGATGGTAGAGTAACCGCTGGAATTGAATGCCTGTGAGATTGCCAAAAAGAAATCCGTTTGGAATAGGATATAGGCTGCGACAATGCAGGCCAACAGTGTAAGAAGTTTAGGATAATGAATATGCCGAGTAAGCCGAAGCATAGTTTTCCTCAATACATGCCAACATTCTCAAACGCTTGATTACTGTTTTTGTTGGTGTTTGCTACCCTTTGGGTGGTGCTGATATTCTACAACAGAAAAAGCCCCTGTGAAAGCGACTCCCTCCATGTATCCGATGACGTGCCTATCATGCAAGGGCGTATGGATGGGGTCAGTTAACATTATTATTACACTCGGGCGCCGGTGAGGTTCCCACTCTCATATCTTTTCACGGCCCGGCCGAGCAACACGAGTGTGAGCGCTGTCCACGCCCCGGCCATTGCCCAAATAAACAGATACAGCCACCCATTGTTCGCAATCGCCGCTTCGGCCGGCAGGCCCCCGACCAGCAACGAGGGAATGATAAATACAAACACGAATCGTAATGCTCCTTGAAATAATCCACCCGGGTAGAGGCTCGGGGAGAGAAACACTTCGAACAGATTATGGGCGATGAATTCTGCGTCGGGAATAAAAAAGCTCACCAGCGAAGTTGCTAATGCGATGTTGCTCATCAGTAATGCCGCCGGTACTGCTGAGCTCAAGAGCATCGCCATAGTGAGCAACGATGCATGAGACCACACCGCGTAGATGGCTAGCAAAATAAGGCCAAAAAACATGTCGCCAATCGCTGAGACGCGGACACAGGATGAAAGGATTCGAAGGTACAGCGGCCGCGGCGTGAGCAGAAATTGGTCCAATGTCCCATTGTAGACGTATTCTGAAAGCATTTCTGCGCCGCTCATAAAGGTAAAGGCAATGCCAAACGCCAAGGCACTCATGCCCAGCATCGCAACATATTCCATCGAGCTCCAGCCCTGGATCTCCCCAAACGCTTCAAAGAAAAAAATCCACACCAAAACCAATGCAATATTGTTGATCATCATACCCACCACTTGGAGCGCAAAAGCAGAACGGATTTCGCGTGCCGCCGCAAAATGGGTGCGAAGTATTTCTAACGCAATCCGCAATTCTTTGAAGATTGTAACCATATCAGCCCCCATGAATAGAAAGTCGTTTATTGGCTTGCTGTGCGATCAGTCCCGTGATTGCCGCCATTATCATTACCCAAAATATTTGGGAGAGCGCCAGCTGCGGCCACCGCTCTATAAAATCAGGATTGACAATCTGTGTGATAAACATCGTTGCTCCCCAGGGGCTATGTTCGGCAAACCATCGCACCGACGGGGGGAACAGCGCCATCGGCACGAATGATCCCCCGAGCACCATGATGGTTTTGTCCATAATCCAGTAGAGCGGGTCGGCGTCATGGAGCCACACGGCCGAAAGTCCAATCGCAGAATACAGGAGAATTGCAATGGTACTTCCCATGAACAACAGGAGTGTGCCCGCAACAATGATTTGCCCCGTAAGTACCACGGGGGGAAAGCCGGCCAACCATGGGAGCACTGCAATGGTGATAAAAAGAACAAATAGCAACGAAGCGGATCCTCGTCCGCAATTGTGTGATGCGTGATAGAGTACGTAGTGATACGGTTTCGTTATCTTTACTTCGATGGTTCCCAGGCGGATGTCTCGGGAGATGGCGCGGTATAGCCAGCGAATATCAAACGAAAGAACGATAAAATAAATTGCCATGCTCCACAGTGCTGTGGGCAAGGTGATCCCGTTGACGGGAGATCCGCCGCGATATCGAAAGGCGAAGGAGTATATGAGCAGCAGGACAATCACCCGCACTGACCACATGATACCATACGTAACGATCGTGCCGCGAGAATCGAATTTTTCTCGAAATGACGCTGAGAAAATGTGCCAGTACTTGGCGCTACCGTGCCTGCTGGCCATAGATTGTGCTGATAATTTCTTCCAATGATGGATGTTCGACGTCCATATCTTCAATAGAGTAGTGTGTTGTCAGTTCATCAAGAACATCTTTGAGCGCAATCTTCGACGTATCAACCATAAACTGTACTGAATTGTCATCACGGTGCACGAGTCTGGTGTCGGCGATCGCCGTAAATTTGGTGGGCTGGCTAAAATCCACGCGCACGCGTTTTTGAGTAAGAAATTTTCGTTGTAAGACTGCCGTTTCCATATCCAAAATCGCCCTCCCGTGATTGATGATAATCGTTCGCGCACACAGCGCCTCAATATCACCCGCATCGTGAGATGTGAGGAAAATTGTGGTGCCAAACTTTCGGTTGAGGTTCTTGAGCACTTCGCGCAACCGGCGCTTAGCAACAATATCCAAGCCAATGGTGGGTTCGTCCAAGAAAATAATCTTCGGCCGGTGGATGAGCGACACCGCAATCTCCGCCCGCATGCGCTGCCCAAGGGAGAGTTTGCGCACCGGTTGATCCATAATGTCTTCAATCGCAAACAGCGCCACCAATTCTTTCTGGCGCTGCTGGATCATCCGATCGGAGAGCTCATAGATTTTTCCGAACAACCGAAAGGAATCGCGAACCGGAAGATTAAACACCAACTGCGAGCGCTGCCCGAACACCGTTCCAATGTTGTAGCTTAGGCGTTGCCGCTCACGCTGCGGATTTAAGCCCAGCACAGAAATCGTTCCGCTGGTGGGGTATAGAATGCCAGCGAGCATCTTGATGGTCGTGGATTTGCCAGCGCCGTTGGGGCCGATGAAGGCCACAGATTCCCCGCGTTCAACCGCGAGGGATATTGAATCCACCGCTACGATTTCTTGACGGTCTGGATTAAAAAAGTTTTTCCAAATGCTATAGCGCGGATTTTTTACCGAGAACGTGAATATTTTTCTCAAGTTTTGGAGTTCGATCGCGTTGGGCATAACACAATGCATTCAAGAGTCTGTTCTACTCCGCGACGTTAATTTTGAATTTTATCCCACAATTTTTGTTGACCCATTGTTCAAATTGAGAATCAGGGAGACATGGCGGTCTCACTCCTGGACAGGGCATGCAGTTATTCCATTGGATGTACGTTTGTGTTGTTTTGTTATAATCAAGTTTATTGCGGTCAGGACACGCGTACTGCTCTGTTGTGGTGAGAATCCGGGGTATTTTTTCATTTTCTGTTGCAATATCAATATAAAGTGAAACACCTAAAATAATTACCATCACAATTACGACCAGTATGCCTAGGTTCTTTGGACGCATAGATGTTATATGTATTAGATTAGACATTCATGTTCGTCTTATTATTTCACAGTCTTTGTCTTCCATAACCCCAGAATAAGCAGACCAATGATGATCAACGCGAAATCTCATAATGCAATTGTATAGTATCTTTCGATAATTTTTTGGTACTCAAACATATCCATTGATGGTTGTTGCCATGTATAGTGTTACCTTCATAGTGGGCGATTTATCTGTGTAAGAGCTTCTTGGATTTTATCAATAATTCTTTGGTCTTGCTTTGGTCCTGTGAGAATTGCTTGCAGATCGTTAACGCGTAGATTGTTCGGTATCCCGGTTTGCGTTGGGGCGTTGTGATGGTCTCCAATATCAATGATGCTAAACCCTTTCTGAGCATCATAGAAGAAATTACTTTTTTTGGAGGGGTCGATCTGCAACCCTTTTTCGCCTAACATTGCAAGATCGCGGAGGAACTGATTAAAATGCTCTTGTGGAATCTCTGCGATTTGTTCCTCGGAGAGTTGATCGACTTGAGTGCCCCGTGCCCTCTCTGTAACAGTATACGTTGCATCATCGGTTTTAAAGATTTGCAGTACACGAGGAATCCTATCGCTTTGTATTCCCTGCATGATGAAGGGCAGGGCAACGTTGTATTCATAACTTTCCGGCACTTTCTTTATTAACACAAAGTCACCATTTTCAATTTCAAAAACTCCTTGAGCATTCGAGCCCCCCGCTTGGATGCTGAGGTTTGTAAATTGTTCGATGTTATCCTCGATATGCAAGTCCAGTACGCGTTGGCGGATGGCATCGGGAGGAGTCGTTTCAGAAAGATACTCCATTCTTGTTAGTCGGTACTCTGTTTTCTTTCTGACGATTTGATTGTCGATAGAATTTTCTAATTCCGAAAGTTTATCGGAGAGAAGTTTGAACTCATCTTTTGAGCTAATGAGCTTCTTCCTCCATAAATCTAAAAGTTTGCCGCGCTCTTGGGAGGCGCTCGTGGAGGCTTCTTCTTTTTGTTTTAGCAGTAGGAGAACTTCGCGTTTGATCTGTTCCAATCGTTCCTGTAGCTCTTGTGCGGCTCGTTCCGTATTTTGCTTCGTCCGATCCGCTTCCATTGAGGCATGCTCAGTTATTGGTGAGTCTGCGGTGTGGGTGATGCCGGGAATGGTTCTGTCGGGGTGCATAAGATGTTATTTAGATTTCTGGACCACTTTAATCCCGCGTAACCCCAGAATGAGCAGAGCGACGATCACTATTTTGAGAATATAATGACCCTGGAGGTCTAGGAAGCGCGCGGTCATTGGTGTGATTTTGTTGATCAGTAGATGAGTGATGATGCCGATTGGCAATGTCAAAAATATCCAGTTTCGTTTGGGGATATCGAGTCTGATCTTGCGGAACAGTTTTGACAGTAACGGCGAAATGATGGCGATGCCTAAAAATGCCGTGGTAAAATCGAAAATGGCATATCCACCAAAGCGGAATTGTCGGAGGAATTCAATGGGATCCATAAACATTGTTGATTTTTGATGCTTCTGATACTCTAGCAGTGTTGCGACTATTGTACCTCTGTGACTTAGATTATGCTAGTTTCGATCATCATCCCGGTATATAATCACGCCAAAGAACTCGAAGCCTGTGTCGAGAGTATTCTTGAACAATCTATCTATTCTAATGTTCTTAAAAACATTAGAATAGAAACTGAGATTATTATTGTCAATGATGGATCGACGGATACGATTGCAGATTGCAGATTGCAGATTGCAGATTTACTACAACGTAAGGGATTCTCCATACAATGGATTGATCAACAAAATAGGGGAGCAGCCGCTGCGCGCAATCGCGGGTTTGATGCTTGCAATGGTGACCTTCTCTTTTTTTGTGATGCCGATATTCGTCTGGAGCCGGATTGTCTTGAAAAAATGTGGGAAGCGCTCGAGCAACACCCGGACGCGGCATTCAGCTACAGCCAATTCCTTTTTAGTCATAAGAAGTTTAGTTCATTCCCCTTTGATCTTGCAACATTGCGCCAATTGAACTACATTCATACTAGCTCTTTACTGCGCCGCGGTGCCTTCCCGCGGTTTGACGAGAGCCTCAAGAAATTCCAGGACTGGGACCTCTTTTTAACAATTGCCGAGCGCGGCGGCAGGGGGGTATTCATCCCGGAAGTACTCTACACCATAGCCACCGGCGGGACCATGAGCCAGTGGGTTCCCTCATTCGCGTATCACGCCCCCTTTAAATATTTGCCATGGTGGAAGAAGACGATAGAGAGGTATCAAGCAGCAAAAAATATTATTATACGGAAACATAATATCTAATTCCCAATTCCCAATAAAATTTTTGATGTCCAAATTTTGATAATTAGAAATCTAAGTATGATCGTTCTGTCTATCGGCGGGTCTCTGATTGCCCCAACGGATCATTCTGGCAAGACCATCGGCCATATTGAGGGTGTTTATCTTAAGAAGTTCCGAGAGCTGATCCTCAAGTATGTTCGGCGTGGACAGCGGTTTATTATTGTCACCGGCGGCGGGGGACCGAGTCGTTCCTATGCCAAGGCTGCTTTGGCGTTGAACCCCAAAGCCAAGGAAGTAGACCGCCATTGGATTGGCATTGCGGCCACAAAATTAAACGCAGAATTTTTTAGGGTGTTGTTTTCCCCCTATAGCCATCCCGCCGTGCTGGGTGACCCAACGGTACGAGTGAATCTTGATCATCCTGTTGCGATCGCGGCCGGGTGGTTACCTGGGCATTCAACGGACAAAGATGCGGTGGTGCTCGGCAAGACCTACCATGCAAAGCGAATTTTTAATCTTACAAACGTGGACTACGTTTACTCCGGCGACCCTCGTTATGATAAACATGCGGTGGCATACCCAGAGCTCACGTGGAAGCAGTACAAAAAAATTCTGGGTATGAAGACGTTCAAACCGTCCGCCCACGCGCCGTTTGACCCAGTGGCCGCTGCGTTTGCGCAGCGCCACGGGTTGACAGTCACGGTTATGGATGGGGGTAAATTGGCCAATTTGAAAAATGCTTTAGAGGGCAAAGCGTTTGCCGCAACAACGCTGCATCCGTGACGAGAAGGAAGTATTTTGCTATAGTATCGGCAACGCCATACGGACGCTCTACCTTGAAGGGAGTGTGAGATGCGCGACATCCGGCAACTGTATCATCAGTTGATCAGGAATCAACCGCATTTGCCTTCCTTTGGGGAGGCGTTTTTGTTTCGATTCCGGATCACGATTCGCTCCTGGCGGGGATCGATCCTTTGGGCATGCGCTGTGGATGGGGCGGAAGAGCTGGTGCAGGCGATTCAAGTCATCTTTTCGGATGAGCGACACCTTGAACTTCTTCGGCGTGGTACATACCGGCTTTGGTTGCGTGCCCGGCGGATCCCGCCACGCAACCATCGCTCTGGGCCTTCCCCAGAACATCCCCTCGATGCCGATAGCAGCACCAAGCCGCTGGACAATACCGCGGTGACCGAAACACCGTCGGCAGCGCCAAGTCCGCTGCCCCCAATGCCCGAGCCCGAGGTAGACGGTCCAATCGCGGCAGAACTTGCCGATGAAGACGACGATCGGTTGCATCGGCAGGTCGAAGCAGACTTCCAGGAACTATGGGAACAATATGGCGGAGATATCGATCCCTGAAGGGAGGAGCGATTTCAGCGGGGCAGGGGACATGCATTCCTCCTGCCCTAGTTGTTCTGTATTAGCGTGTTAATACGTTAGCACAAGACTCGTTTATTTTGACGTTTCTGGATCCCAGGTTCTAGTCTGGGATGGCAGGAACAATATGAGAAACCCCGGACCGACGCGCCTCCTTCGCATCGATTCCGGGGCTCCCACAGTGCTCGTTGTTGATGGTCTATTCGTGATTGCCCTAGGCTTGCTGGAGCTGCCGGATCAATTGCCGGCACCGATCCAGGCCGAGGGCCTGATTTTCGCACGGCGTGAGGCCGATTTCGTGATCGGCGATTTCCCGTCCGACCATCAGCCAGCAGAGATCGCCGCCATGGCACGTCTCGCCCGGAGCCTTCCGGTACTGCTCCAGCAGCCAGGCGGCCTGCTTGACTTCGATGGCGTGCAGCACGCTCTCCAGCACCCGCAGTTCGACCCCGATTGCTCTTGCCACGAGTTCGGGGCTGAAATCGTGCATATGCTCACGGATGCGCTCGGCGGTGGCGAGGTGAGAGTCGACGCTGACCTCACCAATCCGCTGCTTGAGTTGCTCCATGAGTTCCTGTTCTTCGGTGCTCATCAATTCCTCCTATTGTCCAGCGAGGATGCGTTGCAGTTCTGCCGGGTGGATTTTCAGGAATTTGGCGACCTTATCGCGGTTCTCGCGAGCAGCGCCCGCGAAGTCCTGGAAGATCTTCTTGATCCCCACGCGCGCTTTGGTCTCGCCATGGCGACCGACGTAGGGCTGGAGCCCCCTGTACAGGAACTCCTTCGCCTGGTCTCGAAGCCGCTCGCGCTCGAGCTCGGCCTCGACTTCCGTCTCCTCCTTCCAGCCGAACTCCCACTGGTTGAGGGTTGCCGTCTCGATCCCGAGCTGAGTGAACCTCACCTTGTTGCGCGAGATCAGATCCTTGAGCATGGGAAACCGAGTGAAGTTGTTGCCCATGCACTCGACCATGATCGCCTGGGCAAGTGCGAGGTGGTCCCCTCCGTTGTGATTCATGAGCCCTCCTTCCGGGCTTGGTTAGGGTTAAGGATACACTGTGGTAGCGGCAGTGTAGCGGAAGTGCTGAATAGTTGACAAGTCAGCCGATATCCGGTATCGTATTGGCACAATCTATTTCCACAGACCATCGGTCATCTCTGCCTTAAAGGTCGTCAGAGACCGTAAATCCGATGATAGGAAAAAACCTTTTCTTTTCTGGATCCTCGTCGGGTCATCCCGCCTCTGCGAGAAGCGGGATCAAGCCCAAGGATGACAGTGACGGAAAGTGATAGAACACTGTGGGATAAGAACCACAGTTTTATTGTTTTATGGCAAAAACACGAAGTCGAAAAGAAGAAATCGTTGCCGGGCTCAAGGATCATTTGGGCCGTGCCAAGTCTGTTGTGGTTGCAAGCTACAACGCGATGAGCGTTGCTCAGAGCCAGGAGCTGCGCAAACAACTGGAAGCAGAACAGGCTGAATATGTCTCGGTCAAGAAAACTTTGCTTGACGTGGCGGTGAAGGACACGGGTTGGACCGTGTCGGCCCGCAGCTTAGCCGGGAGCATCAGTCTGTTGCTGGGATATGGCGACGAAGTCGCACCCGCAAAGGTCTTGATGACCTTCCGCAAGAAAAATGAGGTGATCAACCCGCTCGGGGGAATCTTCGAGGGGCGATGGATTACTGCGGAAGAGGTCACAGCGGTGAGTACGCTGCCGACAAAACAACAACTGCGCGGCCAATTGGTTGGGTTACTCAATGCGCCGATTTCCGGCGTGGTGGGAGCGCTCAATGCCAATATTCGACAACTCGTCAGTGTTATTGACGCGATTGGAAATTCTAAGAAATAAGTAAATCCAGTAAATCCAGTAAATCCGGTGAGCCAGTAGCTGGCCGGCGGGATTCACTGGCTAAGCGGGATTCACTCGAATGTATGTCTGAAGAAATGCAAGTGGTCGAAGTGCCAGAGAAGTTTAAAACTCTGGTGGATTCGATCGAAAAACTTTCTGTGCTGGATTGCGCAGAACTCGTGAAGATTTTGGAGAAGAAGTTTGGCGTGTCCGCTGCAGCCCCGGTGATGATGGGTGCGATGCCGGCCGCCGGCGCCGCCCCGGCCGAAGCGGCAGAAGAGAAGACCGCCTTTACGGTTGAACTTACGGATTCTGGCGCCAACAAGATCAATGTGATTAAAGTGATCCGCGAGGTGACGGAAAAGGGCTTGAAAGAAGCTAAAGATCTTGTGGACGGGGCGCCAAAGGTGGTGAAGGAAGGCGTGTCAAAGCAAGAAGCCGAAACCATCAAGAAAAAGCTGGAAGAGGCTGGCGGGAAAGTAACCCTCAAGTAGTACGAATCGGTGACCGAACCCGGTCCGAATTTTCCCGAATCGAAAAACGCCGTCTAACATTGGACGGCGTTTTCGTATTCGGTCAGCGATTTGTACTATTTAAGTGTCGGCAGGGGGTACTGCAGAATATTGCCGTCTGCCAGTACTATCAAATGTTTGAGTTTTGTGTCGACAACAAAATCTTGAACCTGATTCCAGCGCTTGTCCACTAATTGTCCAACGGTAATGCCGCCGCGTTCTTTCTTTGTTGCCCCCTTGTCAAGAACAATAACTCTCTTTGAATCGAGTACAAAAAGATTTGGATCATTTTCCGGCGCGATTATGTGTTGCGGGCGCTCAAGGGGCGGCTCGATTGTGGTGGTAAACAGTTCTGGTTTGCCTTGATAATACTTGACGACGTCATGGTCGGTCGATGCATACACCGCCCCATCCACGGCGATTGCGCTGAGTCCACGCGGTAGCTGAAGTGCTGGATCGGTAAACCACACGGTGGGTTTTGCCCATGTATTGCTGGCAGGATTTAATTTGAGCAATTGTTTCCCTGCGGCGTCGACCGCATAGAGACGGCTGTTAAACAGTGTGCGAACGCGGCCGACCGTCGAGGGGAGTGCCACCGTTGTCATTGGGGATTTTCCATCTAATGGAATTCGATGAACATTGGGTCCGTCATGGATCAGCGCCAGGGTTGTGGTGAGATCAATCGAGCTGATCGTTTGGATTTTGCCGGCGGGCAGTTTAATAATTCTTGGGACTCGCTTGCGGGCAAGGTCGCGTGCATCAAAAATAGCGACTTGGCTCGTACTCGCGACCACGAACGTTGTGGGCGTTGCTGCCATGGCCGCCGCCTCCTCGATCGCTGGAATCGTTACGGTCGGCGCGGGCAGTAGAATCTCATGCCGGAGTTGCTGCGCTAACTCATCCAATTCTTTTTGAATTTGGCTTTTGGTAGGGTCGTTGGCGCGATCGGGGAGCTGATCTAATAATGCGCGCGCCTGCTCGAGCAGCGACTTTGCCGTCGTATCGTCACCATAGATGAGCGGCCCTTGCGCTTGGGTAATTTTTTGCTCAATTTCTTGGCGCTGGTCTTGCTCGAGTTGTTTGAGGCGGCTGTATTGGAGGCGCGTGACCGCTCCGGCGCCGGCGATAATAATCAGTACCATCCCAATCGCAATGGCATTGGCAACATTCGACTGTTGTTGGATTGCAGTGGTGAGGCGGGCGCTGCGCATGGCCGGTTCTTTCTCCAATTGTTTTGCAAACGCGTCTTTCCCTGCGGTGTGCCCAATGAGCGTTGCCACGCCAAATCCCAGCAGCAGGAGTACGCTGCGCACGAGCGACCAGCACCATAACAACACCATCACCACCCAGCGGATTGCCCGTTGGAAACGATCTGCAATTGTTTTGGCGACCTGCGGCAATTCATGCCGGTTGCGGACAAGCCAGCGGACGGCGCGTACGCTCCCGACCCCAAGAGATCGCACGCTGCGGATGACGGCGTTGGCGAAAAATTGCAGGATCGGCGCTAACGATACAACTGTTGCTTGGGCAGCTTGATGAAGTTGCCGGCCATTGGATTGGGGGGATGTTGTGGTGTGCGTCCCAGGCCTTGTGGGCCGTGATGAGACCTCGCCGGACTCCGAGACTGGTTCTTCGTCCTCTCCTTCTTCTGGCTCCGATTGGGTTTCGGGGCTTAACCCGAGAACAAATAATGCCGCTTGCGGTTGTGCTTGCGAATCGTTGCCTTCCTGTTCTAATATCTCTAGGAGCTCTTCGGTGCTTTCGGCCGTATCGATCTGATGGATCACCCGCTCGGGCCGCCAATACGAGAAAAAATCTCCCGTGGCCAATACGATTGTTTCGCTGGAAGACAAGGTGCCGCTGGTTACGGACGAGAAGAAGTCTTCGCCATTGTTTTCATTTGTGAGCTGCTCCATCCGGAAATCTTCTGATGGTCCTTGGCCGTTGGCGCCCACGAACCAGGCATGTGCGCCAACGTGGTTGGCAATCAATACTTCGTCGGGGTGGATGAGTGCGAGCAATACGTCAAATTCCGTGCGCTCTCGCGCATCAATCCCGAATCGTTCGAGATTGACAAAATCTTCGTTGAGCTCTTGCAGCATTTGTTCAAACTGGAGCGTGCGCGCGTGCGCTTGATCGCTTTGGCTCTGTTTGGTTCTTGTTGCGATGGTGGTGGGATAATACAACTTGGTAAATAGATCGCACAATTGGCGGAAGAGATGGTCGGCATTGGCGGAAGAGGGGACCTGAACCACGGCACACAGCGTGCCCCAGGATTCTTGTTGCCGACTCGAAACAGGAGCAACCCAGACGCGATGAGAGCGACTCGTGCTTTTATGCGGGTATTCAAATGGCAAAAAATAGGATTCGGCCATGGCAAGGGGGAGCTATTTGATGTTAGTATAGCGTAGAGTGACTATGAATACCAAAAAAATAATACACACCCCCCGGGTTATTCTGATTGTCGACGGCCTTAATCGCCGGATCTTGTTGGGGCGACGGTTGACAAGCCGTTGGGACTGGAAAGAATCGTATGGCTTGGCGCGCGAGTCTTTCCCAGAGCTGGCGGAATCGATGCTTATCCCAATACCGCACGAAGGACTTGAGGTGGGTGTTTATCGCGGTCCCGGGCCGTTTAGCCGTTTGCGACAGGCAATCGTGTTTGCGCATATCCTGGCTCGTACAAACTCTGACACTCCGTTTGTTCGATATCTCCCCATGAATCTATTAGAACATCCGATCGACCTCCCCCCCGTTTGGGGCCGATTCCCTGCACGGTTACTGCCAACAATTCGCTATGGCAGAAAGCCGAATATCACAAAATCAGCGAAACACTGAACGAATCTAACGAATCAGGACGAATGAGCCGCGCCCCCGTGCGTGGTCTTTTATGTTCTTGACTATTCGGTCTGATTCGGTCGTAATTCGTTCAGCGACCTGTGGTTAAGATTGGTTGACGTTGTGGACAATTTGGAGTATAATTGGTACATAGTGGTTCAAAGTGGATATAAGTGGGGATAAGTCCTGTTCATTCACGTATGGCAATCTTCATCGGAGAATACCACCACACATTGGACGATAAGGGGCGGCTTGCCATCCCCAAAAAATATCAAGCACAATTCAAGAAAGGCGCTGTTGTTACTCGCGGAATTGACCAGTGTCTTTTTTTGTTCCCCGCAGACTCCTGGAAGCAGTTGGCAGAAAAGCTCTCCGCGCTGCCGATATCCCAATCCAATCCGCGGGCATTCGCTCGGCTCATGTTCGGCGGCGCTATGGACGCGGAGCTCGATGGTAATGGTCGGATCGTATTGCCCGAATACCTCCGCCAATACGCAAAGTTGAATAAGCAGGTGGTTGTCGCCGGTTTGTATTCTCGGATCGAATTATGGGATGAGGAGGCGTGGGAGCAGTACAAGCTCCAGGCAGAAACCAATAGTGTGGATATTGCCGAGCAGATGAGAGAACTGGGAGTATAAATTTTCAATTTACAATGAATTTTCAATTTTCAATTTTCAATATCGATGCCGATCGCTCATTGGAAATTGGAAATTGGAAATTGGAATTTTTTTGAGCCATCATCCCGTCCTCGCGAATGAAGCTATTCAATACTTAGCGTGCGCTCCCGGTCAGACAGTGGTCGATGGTACTGTCGGATCCGGAGGGCATGCCAAACGCATTGCAGAAGTCATTTGCGCTGGTCATGATGGGATGCTCATCGGCGTCGATCGAGATCCGCAGCAGCTGCTGGCTGCCGCGGAAACCCTTGCTGCCTGGAAGAGTTGTGTCATGCTTGTCCATAACTCTTATGACCACGTGGCAGAGATTCTCGGGGCTGCCGGTAAAACCCACGTCGATGGAGTGCTGCTCGATCTGGGAGTGGCGATCCAGCACCTCGAAGATCCCAGACGCGGGATGAGTTTCCGCTACGCCTCCGCCCCGTTGGATCTGCGATTTGATCCGAGCGCCGCCATCCCGACCGCTGCAGACCTCTTACGCGACAAGAGTGCGCAAGAGATCGAACGCTGGTTGCGCGAATATGGAGAAGTGCCATCTGCAAAACAGCTTGCACGCACTATCGTCCAGTATCGCGGCGTATCGCCGCTGACCACTGTTGGCGAGTTAGAGTTCCTTGTTGTCCCTCTTGTGCGAGCGCATCGCCGCCACAATCCGATGACACTGGTGCTCCAAGCCCTTCGGATTGCGGTCAATGATGAGCTGGCCATTATCCAGCGTGCCATCAAGGTGTGGGTGGATGTCCTGAACCCAAACGGCCGGATTGTGATTATTTCGTATCATTCGCTCGAAGATCGGATTGTAAAACAGACGCTGCGGATGTTAGCGAAGTCCTGCGTTTGCCCGCCCGAGGCGCCGATTTGCATTTGCGGTACCTCGGCGACCGTCAAATTGTTAACGGCAAGATCTATTACTCCTTCGACCGAAGAACTCCGCCAGTACCCCACCTCGCGCAGTGCACGATTGCGGGCCGCCGAACACGTATAATCTATGCTCCACCACCAACTTGGACGACAAACGGTATTTCGCACGCGTCGCAAGATGGCACGCGGTTCCATCCGTCTGCAGTTGCTGTTGGCAATCCTTACGGCCACGGCCGGTGTGACCTACGTGTTTTTGGTGAATGATGTGTCGACAAAGGGCTACGAAATTCAATCGCTGCGTACCACTTCGGCGCAAACAGCAGAAGAATTGGCGAAGATTAAGCAGAACGCTTCTATTGCGCAGTCGATGAATTCTGTCGCAAAGCGGTTGAAAGAGTTGAGCTTTATCCCCGAAGGTGCGGTTGAATACGCTCGTCCCGCTTCCCCGGTTGCCTATCGGGTCGGGACGCCGTAGAGCGTATGAATGCTCGGGGTCCGGGTGTGCGGCATTCTTTTACTCCCCACATCATCAATACTGGGCAGCGGTATTGGATCGGCATGATGGGTTGCGCATTGATTGCGGTATTGATTATTTCCCGATTATTTTGGATTCAGATTATCCGTTCGAGCGGCAATTCTGGACAGGACATCTTTGTTCGCCGGCAAAAAATTTTAAAGGTGCTGCCCAGCCGTGGCGAAATCTCTATTACCGATGACCACGGCCAAGAAGAGTTGCCGGCGGCGGCCAATCAACCATTTGTGACGGTGTATGCCGTGCCGCCAGAAGTGGAAGAAGGGGGAATCGTATCCGAGCAGCTCGCGCGTCTGCTTTCACTCGATCCAAAAGAGGTGGCCGCCAAACTCTCCAAACGCGACACGCAGTACGCAGCGCTCAAGCGGCGTGTAGATGTGGCCACCGCCCAACAGATTGAGCAGCAGCATTGGAAGGGGATTTATACCCAGTCATCTGCCGGGCGAATATACCCGGAAAAGGAGCTCTTGGGGTCCATCACGGGATTTGTGCGCCAAGACGATGATACCTTGCGCGGGCAATATGGAATTGAAGGGTATTTTGACAAAGAATTGTCCGGACAGAAAGGGTGGGAGTATCTGTTGCGCGATGGACGCGGCCGATTGATTCCAGCGCCGGGGACGAGCAGCAGTAAGCCCATGGACGGGATTAATATCATCCTCACCATTGAGCGGTCGGTGCAGTTTACCGCCTGCGAGGCGCTCAAGGAAACCGTTGATCGGTTTAAAGCACTCGGCGGAAGCGTGATCGTGTTAAACCCTAAGACCGGCGCGATTCGAGCGCTATGCTCGCTGCCATCGTTTGACCCGAATAGTTATAATGCAGTGGGCGATATCGGGGTGTACAATCATTTGGCGGTTGATGATGCCTACGAACCGGGCTCTGTGATGAAGGTGATCACCATGGCTGCCGGTATCGAAGAAAAGGCGGTAAACCCGAAGACGACCTATGTAGACCAAGGGTTTGTGAGCATCGGACCCGATACGATCCATAATGCCGCCGATAAGTCATACGGGCTCCAGGACATGGTGGGGGTGCTCAAAGAATCGATTAATACGGGTGCGGTATTTGTTGCCCAACGCTTGGGCGGAGATCGGTTGACCAAATACATCAAAAATTTTCAATTCGGTCAGTTGACGGG
Source organism: Candidatus Uhrbacteria bacterium (assembly GCA_016215325.1). Taxonomy (GTDB): domain Bacteria; phylum Patescibacteriota; class Patescibacteriia; order JACRJV01; family JACRJV01; genus JACRJV01. Next base: position 118,385 of record JACRJV010000026.1, on the reverse strand, counting down.
TATTGAATTACCAAACGAAAATTCGGGATGGCTTTCATCGTTGGGCAAACCGCAATTTATTTATACCGCCACTGCTTCGTTCGGGCAGGGCATTACGGTGACTCCGATCCAGTTAGCACGGGCATTCTCGGCCATTGCCAACGGGGGGGAGCTTGTTGCGCCGACCATTATCCAGTCCTTCCGTACATCCGATGGGATAACCATCAATCAAGTGCCAAAGCCCAAGATCCGAGTGATTTCACCGGAAACTAGTTCGCTCATTTCCAGTATGATGGTAGAAGTGGTCGAAGAGGGGCACTCGAAAGGCGCTGCTGCCCCAGGATACTACATTGCGGGGAAAACCGGGACGGCCCAAATTGCCGCGCAGGGAGCCCGGGGGTATACCAGCAAATTTAATCATACATTTGTCGGGTTTGGTCCGGTAGAAGACCCATCGTTTTTGGTGGTGGTGAGCATTAAGAGCCCGGAAGCGTTGTATGCGGAGGCGACCGCTGTTCCCACTGCTGGCAAAATTATCAAATTTTTGCTTCCATATGATCAGATTCCGCCGACGAGAACGATCTCAAGATAGTTTTTCGTTTATTTATTTTTGGTGTGCGTCAACAAACGAATAAAGTAATAAATTAATACATCATTCAATCTCGTTATGAAACGTCTGCTCCGCCGGATGATCACCGAAATAGCCCGGTCGTTGCTGTCTATTTATCAACCGCGGATTATTGCCGTGACCGGATCGGTGGGAAAGACCTCAACCAAGCAAGCGATTGGCGCCTTGTTGGCCGCTTCTGACCCCACAACGCGCGTGGCACAAGGGAGTTTTAATACCGATTGGGGGGTGCCGCTGACTATTATCGGGGGGCAGTACCCCGCGGGATCGCCCTGGAAATGGTTGCGAGTGCTCGCGCGCGGGGTAGGGATGCTCTTGTGGCACGACAGCTCATACCCCAAGACGATCGTCCTTGAGCTTGGGGCGGATCGACCGGGCGATATTGCGCGGCTTGCCCGCTGGGTGCGGCCGCACGTGGGAGTCGTCACATCCATTTCAGCCGTCCATTTGGAGAAGTTGCGCACGATTCAACATGTCGCAAAAGAAAAACTTAGTTTGCTTTCTGCCTTGCCGGCAAACGGTTCAGCGATCGTGAATAGCTCCGTGGCGCGCTCGTGGGATGTGAAGGGGGCCACGCGCGCTCGTATGACGACGGCCGGGATCGATTCGAGCGCCGATGTGTTTGCGACGGATGTGAGCATCCGCGTCTCCCGACCAGGAGGGGCGCCGGGCCGAGGAACATTTTTTAAATTGCATTGGAACGGTTCGGTCGTCCCCTGCACGCTCGTGGACGTCGCCGGCTGGGCCGTGGTCGAAAGCAGCTGCATGGCTGCGGCAGTGGGATTATCGCAAGGCATGAATCTCATTGCGGTCAGCGATGCACTCAAGCGCGTAGAATGGCCCGCGGGACGGATGCGCATTTTGGATGGGATCCGCAATTCGATATTGATTGACGATTCGTACAATGCTTCGCCAAAGGCAGTACTGCAGGCTGTGAACGTATTGGAGTATCTTGGCCTCAATGAGGGGCGCACTACCTGGACCGTGCTCGGTGATATGGCCGATTTGGGAGCCGAGACCGAAAGCGCGCATCGAGACGTTGGCAAAACCATTGCAGAGAAGCGGCCCGGGGCGCTGGTGGTGGTCGGGATTAATGCGCGATTCTTTGCTTCCGAAGCGATTGCGGCGGGTTTCCCGCCGGAGAGGGTATACAAAATGACGGATGCGTGGGAAGCGGGGAGATTCCTGCAAGAGAATATTCGCGAGGGGGATGTCATCCTTGTGAAGGGCTCGCAAGTGATGCGCATGGAGCGCGTGGTGAAAGAGCTGATGGCCAAACCCTTAGAAGCGGCGCAGTTGCTGGTGCGACAGCAGTGGTGGTGGAGATGAGTCCTCGCTATCAAGAAAGACAATCCGCCGGACTGTCTTAAGCGGCTTTCATGAGAGGGGTATGGGATAAATCCTTTGTAGGCGCTTTTAAAAGGAAGTACATGGTTTACCAGGGAAGGAATCGTCGCAGGGCGTTGCGGTAGACGCGGTAAGGCTTGGGGCCAACGTAGGCGCGTCCGTTGAAAAAAATCGTGGGCGTGCCGTAGAGATGCGTGGACTTGATTTGGTTATACTGTCGATTGACGGTTTCGGCGGTTTTGGGGTCGTTGACGCACTCCAAAACTTTTTTTGTATCAATGCCATTCTTTTCCATCAGCGTTTGAATGTATTCTGGTTTGGCAATATCGGATTTCTCTGAAGCAAAGACGACATCATTCCATTTCCAGAATTGTTCGATATTCTGATCTGCGATGCACTGCGCGTAGGCGCTTAAATATTTGGTTTCCGGTTTGACCGGGAAATGGACAAACGTATATTGAGCACCTGTTTCTTTGATGAGTTGTTGGATCAGCGGATACGACTTCCGCGTATAGTCGCAGCTGTAGCACCCAATGAAGACGACCTGATTTTTTACTCCCGCATTTTTGGTGGGGAATTCCTCCACAGGGACCGGGGAGAGAATTACGTCGGATTCTTTTTGCGGTTTGTCGCTGCATTGGGTATTGAGCGAGGAAACTTGATTATTTTCTCCGGCAGGGTCAAACACGCAAAAGCCGGTACTGTTTAAACCATTACAACTGCCATAGAAATAATAGTTGTAGAGCCCGCGCACGGTCCAGAATGTACTCACCATGGTAAGCACCACTAACGTCCAGGAAAGGAGTTCAAAGTAGCGGTTGAGGATTTTTGCCGCGAGTGTGGATCGGCCCAACAGCCATGCCACGAGCCGGCCTTTTATTTTTTCTTTGAACCCGACCGTGCAGGGTCGCAATGTCACGCGCCGCCACACGCACCCCCATGCCTCTTTGGCGAGCTCCCGGTGCGTTGAGCTAAAGAGCCCTGTGATAGAAAGGACGATAAAGGAAAGGATACAGACCATACTCCTGCAAAATTTCTCATGTCTAATGAATCGCGGTAAAAATTGTTAGAGCAACGTCGTTATTTTTTCCATGGCTTGCACAAACTGCTCGGCTTCGTCGACAGTGTTGTAGAAGGCCACCGAAGCGCGTACCGAGCCGGGGATGCCGCGGCTCCCAAACCAAGAGTGTACACAGTGTTGGCCAGACCGCACAAGAATGGCGTTCATCTGCTCGAGCATCACCGCCACTTGGTGATGGTCCATGCCCTTGATGGTAAATGCCACAATGCCGCCACGAAGGGCCGGATCAGCTGGTCCGATCATGTGTACTCCTTTTAGGTGGGCAATCCCTTCTGTGATGATCCGATTCATCTGCTGATCCTGCGACTCAATGAATGGCCAACCAATGGATTGCAGGTACTCCATTGCTGCCCCTAGGCCGATGATGCCGGCGTAGTCTTGGAGTCCTGCTTCAAAACGCTCTGGCACGTCCAAGAGTTGGAAATCGGTATAGGTTGTTGCGCTCACGGTATCGCCGCCCAGTAGGAATGGTTCGAGATTTTCGAGCAGCTCCCGTTTACCATACAAAACGCCCGTACCGGTGGGCCCGAGCATTTTATGGCCGGAGAATGCGAGGAAGTCGACACCAAGCGCTTGGACGTTTAGGGGGGAATGGAGCATCGCCTGTGCCGCATCAACCATGACCATTGCGCCGGCGGCGTGAGCGCGTTTGATGATTTCAGCAATAGGGACGCGCACGCCATCGAGATTGGAGACGAGGCCAACACTCACGAGCCGGACGGAGCCCAGTTTGAGCAGCTGCTCGAACGCGCTTAAATCGAATGTGTTGTCCGGCAGGGACGGGATTACGGCATGCCGGATGTTGGACAACCTCCGGGTATTGAGCCACGGGATCAAATTAGAGTTATGCTCTTTGTCGGTGGTGAGCACGACATCGCCGGCGTTCCAACGGAAACTGCGGGCAACGAGGTTGATGCTCTCTGTGGTGTTGCGGGTGAAGATAATCTCATTGGGGTGTTGGGCGCCGATGGCGCGTGCGATTGTTTGGCGCGACTGATCGACTGCCTCCCGGACGCGGGCCCCCAGCGCATGGCCGCTGCGGCCAGGGCCGCCGCAGGCGGGGAACTGTTCATAATATTGGTTCATTGCGTTGATCACTGCTCGGGGCTTCAAACTCATGCACGCATTGTCAAAATACATCACTGGCTTGTTCGAAGGCGAAGCCAGGAGTGGGAAGTCATTGCGGAGTTTTTGTAGATCCATAAACCAAAAAGAAAACTCATGTATCGCATGAGCATTGAATGCTTCGTTGTGCGAGGGCGTCATCGGTATCGCCGGGGCTCTGTTTATGTAGGCAGGACATTTACGTCGCCGGTTGCTGAACGCGATTGGGGCATCCTTCTTTGTAACAGAGCATCGTTGGATCCACATGCTCATGTTTTTTGAAGAGATTCATGGTGCCGCAACTGCGGCATTTAATCTCGACATCGGCATCGACCAAACATGCCTTGAGCAGCAATTTATGGTCAACGCGGCAACGAAATTCTTGCATAGAATTGAAAACAAGGATATTATCAGTATATCGTGCATCATCGCTTTCATCAAGCTCCTATGGCCACCCTTGCGACCAACGTTTTCGAAGTTTTGTTCGAAAATCCCTTTATTTTACCCTCTGGTATTGTGACTGAAACGGCCGAGCATAAGCGGGCCGTGGAAGCGGGCTATGGCGGCATCACGCTCAAATCATTTACGTTTGAGCGACGAGAAGGCAACCCTTTGCCGCGGCTTTGGAAATACGATGCGGGACTCATTAATTCGGTGGGTCTGCGAAACGCTGGTATCGAAGAGGGGAGTAAAGAGGCTGGAGAGTTTATCAAAACCTATGGCGCCCAAGCGCCGATTATTGTGAGTTTGTTCGCAACCAAGATAAAAGAATTTTTGTATCTCGTGGAGAAGATTGTGCCTCAAGCCCCCGCAGCGATCGAACTTAATCTTTCTTGTCCGAATGTGGATGATGAATTTGGTAAACCCCTCGGCATGGAAAAGGGCGCGGCCGGGCAGATTGTGGCAGAGGTAAAAAAAATTTCTGGATCTATTCCGGTGATTGCAAAACTTTCGCCCAATGTGACCAACATTGCGGAGATCGCCAAGGCTTGCGCAGACGGCGGCGCCGATGGCATCACCGCCATTAATACCGCCGGCCCGGGGATGATTATTGATATTAAAAAGAGGAAGCCCATCATTGGCGCCAAGATGGGGGGCGTCAGCGGCCCGGCGATTTTGCCCATTGCCGTGCGATGCGTGTACGAAATTTACAATGCCGTAAACATTCCGATAATTGGGATGGGCGGAGTTTCGACAGTTACCGATATTGTCCAAATGTTTATGGCGGGTTCTGCGCTCGTGGGGATCGGCACCGTGACGTACACCAAAGGCATGAAAGTGATCGTTGAGCTCAAGCAGCAACTATTGGACTATATGGATCAAAACAATATCACCGATATTAAAGAATTGATCGGGGTGGCGCATGGGGCGTAAGACCGACGTTAGTTTGATCGTTCTTTTGCCACCTACACGGCTTTATTGAGAGTTTCCACATACCCTCTCCGTGCTGTTTTTGCAGAATCTAACAATGTTGGTCCATAGGGTTTACTCATGAGTACGGCGTCACTCTCCATTTGAATAATGAGCCCTTGGAAACGATCCAATAATCCCTGAATTTCCGTAGAATGTTCTGCGATGGATTCCGGGGACCCTACAAGGGGGGCCATCCCGCGGGTGAACTCTTTGATTCTGTCCGTTATTTCTTGCTCTGGAAGAGATTGAGGCATTTCGGCTCCCATAGTAGAGTGTGGTGAATGATAGTACTTCCAGTATAATGAGTGCTCAATAAAGATCAAGGTCCTTTCTTTAAACACAATAATATTACGAGCGTATGCAAGATGCTCCGATCCCCGAATGGCTTCATTCGAACGAGGATGCCGAGACCCCGGCGATGACTGTTGCTGGGCCTGATCACGGTGGAGTTATTGAAGCAAAAACCCACGAACTCCAAACAGTCCCCGACACTGTTATCGAAACAGCGGTTGATCGAGCGATCGGGAAACTCGCAGAGTCCACCAACAACATAACGCCGCGGCCGGAACTGCAAGAGATTATGGCCAATGCCTATACCGAAATTGTCATCCGAGAAGAAATCCCTCAAGCCCGATGGAGCAGCGCTGAGGCAAAAGCCGTGCTCGAACGCGCGAAGGCGAAGGTGCTCGAGCTTTTGAAAGAGCAAGAAAGAGAGCCGCAATAAAATTTAAGATTTTTTATCATCGTTTATGTCCGATCGTAACGCCATGGAATTATTCAATGCCCGTTGGGCTGAAGGGAAGTTTGTGTGCGTGGGGCTTGATAGTGATTACGAAAAACTCCCGCCGCACCTTAAAAAGGAACCGGATTTTGAGGAAGACGCGATTGTGGATTTTAATGCCGAGATTATTGAGGCGACCAAAGATATTGTCTGCGCTTATAAGCCGAACAGCGCATTTTATGAGGCGCTCGGCACCTGCGGGATCTCTGTGCTCAAGCGCACCGTGGATTTCATTCATGAAAAAGCTCCGGAGGTCCCCTTGATCCTTGATGCCAAGAGGGCGGACATTGGCAATACCAACAATGGGTACGTGAAATTCGCGTTTGATTGGCTGGGGGCGGATGCGATCACGGTGCATCCGTATCTCGGCAAAGAGGCCCTCAAGCCCTTTTTGGATCGTGCCGATAAAATGATCATTGTGCTCGCTCGGACCTCAAACCCCGGGGCAGGGGAGTTCCAGGATCTTACGATCAGCTCGCCGGTAAAGCCGGTAAATCCAGTGAAGCCAGCTTTGGACAGTGCGATATTATATCAGGTGGTTGCAAAACAAGTATCAGAAGTGTGGAACTCAAATGGCAATTGTGCTATTGTTGCTGGCGCGACGTATCCCGAAGAACTTGGCATCATTCGTCAACTCGTGGGCGATATGCCATTGCTCATCCCCGGTATTGGCAAACAAGGAGGGGATTTGGAAAAAGCGGTCAAGAATGGCCGCAATGCCAAAAAGCAGGGGATGATCATCAATAATTCCAGTGGAGTACTATTCGCATCGAGTGGCCCCGATTTTGCCCTGGCCGCAAGAGCAGTGGCCCAAAAAATGCACGATGATATTACGCAGTTCAATCAATCTTAACACCCCTAATATCTTCATATCTTTATCTCCCACGTCTATGCTCACCGAAACAAGTCAAAAGTTCGCGAAAGCACTGTTCGATATCGGGTCGGTAAAGTTCGGCGCGTTTAAGCTCAAACTCCACGAGACCAACCCCGATGCTCCACTTTCGCCGATCTATGTCGATCTTCGCGTGCTTCGGTCGTTCCCGTATGCCATCCGCTTGGCCGTGGATGAACTCAAGGCGATGATGGCGCGCGATGGAATCAAATGCGATGTGTTGGCAGACTTACCAACGGCTGCCACACCGATTGCAACGTTGCTCATGGATCGTACCGATATCCCGATGATTACCCCGAAGAAAGACACCAAAACCCATGGGATTAGTGCTAAAATTGAAGGCGTCTTCCAAAAAGGGCAGACCGCCTTGATGGTCGACGATTTGGTTACCAAGGCTGATACCAAAGTCGAAGGCGCGAATGCCCTGCGCGAGGCAGGGCTCGTGGTCAACGATGTTGTGGTATTGGTGGATCGCGAACAAGGCGGAACGGCGGAGCTCAAGGAGCACGGGGTGACGCTCCATGCCGTGATGACGCTTTCGGATATGTTGGCGTATTACAAAGAGAGCGGTATGATCACCGCAGAGATGTACGACAAGGTCCGTGGGTATTTGGTAGGCCAAACTGGCGTTCCGGCCGCAAAGGCGTTGTAGTTGAGTGTGGATAACCAAGGCCCTTGACAGAATCAATAGTTGTGCTATTATACTATGTAATTTGTACATAAATCCATGATAAGAAACCTGTGAGGTTCTTCAATCACCAGTGCCAGTACGATACCGCGCAACAACTCATTGTTTCGTTTTTCCAGACTCTCCGTTGACGGAGAGTCTTTTTTTATGAGCGTATTCTTTATCTCTTCATCTCCTTATCTCTTTATCTCTTAACTTCTATGTCCCCACAACCCGGAGCCATCTTACCAAACGCGACACTCACGCAATCCGTCACTTCAACGCCAGCTTCCCCGACATTGCCGATCCACCCCACGCATACGACGGTTGATCCATCCATCGGTGCTCCGAAGGCATGGTTAGATGCCACGCGGCTGGTTGCGGCGGTATTTAAAAGCGGTCGGTCGTACTTGGAAAGTCAGGGATTTGTGGAAGTCATGACCCCGCACCTGGTGCGCGCCAGTGGCGCGTGCGAAAACGTGAATACGTTGTTTGAAGTAGCGGTTGATGAGGATACTAAGTGGTTCAACGGTCGGCGCGCGTACCTTTCGCAAACAGGGCAACTCTATCTGGAAGCGTTAGTGCCGACACTCGGGAAAGTATATTGCTCTGGTCCCAGCTTCCGCGCTGAACCGATTGCCGACGCACGGCATTTAGTAGAATTCCAAATGATGGAAATCGAATTCCCGGGCTCATTCGATGACCTGCTGGGCTACATCAATGGATTTGTGTATGCGATTGCCCAAGATATTGCCAATGCCCAGGACCCTGCGACTTTAGGGTTAATTGCGGCCGACATCGAACGCCTCAAAGCCTGCCCCAAAGTGTTTGATCGGATCACGTATGACGAAGCGATCGAAGAGCTCCAAAAACTCGGCAACCGCATTGAATGGGGGGATGACATCAGCAGTGCCCTAGAACGCATCCTCATCCAGCACCATGGCAATGCCCCCGTGTTTATCACGCGCTATCCTGACCCGATGGTGGACTTTGGCAAACACATCGAGGTTGAAAAGTTCTTTAATATGCTCCCAGACCCAGAAAACCCCGGACGCGTGTTAAGTTCAGATCTCATCCTCCCGTTTTCGGGAGAGTCGGTGGGTTCTGCAGCACGGGTGCACGATGCCGACCAAATGCAGGCGAGGCTCTTAAACTCGCGGATGTACAAACGGCTGCTGGAGAAGGGCGGCGATATCAAGGACTTTGAGTGGTACCTCTCGCGTATTCGTGCCGGGAGCGTCCCGCACGCGGGCTGCGGTTTTGGCATGTCGCGGATCATTCAATGGGTAAGAGGATCAGAGAATGTGATGGATGGCACGACGTTTCCCTTGAACCGCGAGACGTTGATCTAGACTACCGCAGAGTGTCCTCTCCCATCCGAATACACCGTCCAAAGAATTTGGACGGTGTATTTAATAGTACGTGTCGTTGACTGCCACCAGTGATTTTGTCATACTCATTTATCATTGACTCTCATCGAGCAGATCAGCGTGGCCAAAGGGCTCACCCTGATCCTCAAGAAGGACAATCAGGGCAGAATCGTCCACTGGGAATTCGTCGACGACGAGTTCAAGGAGCCTAGGGTGTACACCCTAGGAAAGCTCCGGGAGTTGGCTTCGACAGTCCGGAAGTTCGACGTCATCGAAGACGCGTTAGGTGCCCAAGTCGACGCCACATCCGCCAACGCCACCGATGCGGGCAATCCCCGCCCGGATCTGGAGCAGCACGCCCAGGCCGTGGCCGGCGTGGGCAAGCCGTAGCACAGGCGACGGCTGACCTCACTTTCATTCCGACGGCTCGAGTTCACGGTGTCCGCGTACGCCCTGGGTTCGAGCCGTCATTGTCTATTCGCGAGCGTTTGAGTATACTCAAGTTCAGTCTTTCGGGGCCTCATCGTCTAGCCCGGTCTAGGACGTCTGGTTCTCAGCCAGAAAACTGGGGTTCGAATCCCCATGGGGCTACCAACATCATACAAACGTCCATTTCCGGACAACGCAAAAACTTTTCACGGGCGGCCACAAAGGCCGCCCAGTGCGTTTCCTCTTTGGTTTTCAATACATTTCCCCCCTCCGATATCGATTCGAGCGTTAAATTTCGGGTCCCCAAACGGAGGTTTGAGCCAAATATTTTTTTGGCGATGACCTTTTTCGCAAAGAGGTCGTCATTCCTTGCGATTGCACCTATAGTTTGGGCCTCTTTTATCCATTCTCGCATGGGTTCGAGCCAGGCATTTTGGGTTTGTTCCAAATGAAAAATAGGGTCAGTCACCATATTATGATATAATGCTATCATATGCCCAGATTAGCACGCGTCGATGCTGGCGATTATATCTATCACGTTCTCAATCGCGCTAACGCTCGCGTGCGTATCTTTGATAATAAGAAAGACTACCAACAGTTCGAAGAAATCCTCGAGGAGGCGATCGAAAAGTACAAGATGCGTTTACTGGCATATTGTGTCATGCCAAATCATTGGCATCTAGTGGTGCATCCTCAGAACGATGGGGATCTTTCTCAGTTTATGGGCTGGCTCACCAATACGCATACGCGCCGATGGCACGCGCAAAAAGAAACTATTGGACAAGGCCACTTGTATCAAGGTCGCTATAAGGCATTTCTCGTGCAGGACGATATATATTTTCTTACATTGGTTCGATACGTGGAGCGCAATGCAAAACGGGCAAACATTGTAGAAAAGGCAGAAGATTGGAAGTGGTCAAGTGTTTGGAGAAGAGAGAATGGTTCCGATGAACAAAAAAAGTTATTGTCTATCTGGCCCATTCCACCGGGTAGGGGGTATCTCACGTGGCTTAACAAGCCGCAGACCGAAGATGAGGAAAAATCTATTCAACGGAGTGTACTAAAAAGCATGCCCTTTGGAGAACCAGAATGGCAGAGTACAATGATTCAACGCTTTGGACTGGATCAAACGGTGCGTGGGGTTGGGAGGCCAAGAAATGGTGGCTGACCCCATTTTCATTTGGTGGCTGACCCCATTTTGCGAATGGTAATCTACGGGCGAATCAACGAACTTTGCGATTTAGCAGAATTGATTGACCAGCCAAAATCGACAGTGTACAAAAATGCTATATTGCGAGTTGAGAAGTGGAATAAGGAGATGGACTTATTCAGAGAATAAACTATGAAAACTCACATCTTTCGTTTGCATCCAGGACAAAACTTCAAAGAAGAAATTGATAAATATGTTGTACAAAATAATATTCGCGCTGGCATCATTCTTACTTGCGTGGGCAATTTAACAAAAGCTGTTTTGCGCATGGCTAACGCAAAAATTATTAAGACATGGGATGGGAGTTTTGAAATTGTTTCCGTAGTTGGAACGGTAGAAGCGGGAAATAGTCATATCCATGTTTGTCTTTCTGATGAAGAGGGTAAAACTTTTGGTGGACACTTAAAGGACGGTTCAGTGGTTGGAGTTACGGCAGAGGTTGCTATTGGGGAGATTGAGGATTTGGAATTCTCAAGAGAGTTTGACTCGGAAAGCGGACACAAAGAATTAGTTATGAAGGCAAATATATGAAAATCCTCATCTTTACCGAAGGTACAATCTTAATGCCAAAAAATGGAGTCGGACATGACCGCTCTACAATTGTTAAGCAAGTTATAGAGCAAGAGTCCTCCGTAAAAAGTTACGCTGAATATGTACCGATTGGAGATGCTATTGAGAAAATCAAAAAATGGAAAGAGCAAGGTGAGGAAATCGTTTATTTAACTTCTCGCCGAACTGATAAAGAGATCAATGATATTCGTGGTGTCCTACAAAATTTCCCCACAGGTACTTTGGAATTTAGAAAAGATGCCGAAGAATACAAAGATGTAGCAGAGCGTGTCATACCCGAAATTTTAATCGAAGACGATTGCGAAAGTATCGGCGGCGAAAAAGGAATGACCATTACTTTCGTAAAACCGGAAATGAAACAAAAAATCAAATCCATCATTGTTAAAGAATTTGGCGGAATCGATCATCTGCCAGACAACGTGAGTGATTTGTAAAACATAAAAACGGGTTATGACCCCCAGCACTCTCCCATTCCGAAGAATTTTGGTACATAAAAACACTCCGGTGAACCGGAGTGTTTTTTGCGGAAGGAGTTAGCTCACGCGTTGGACATTCGTGGCGTTCGGGCCTTTTGGGCCTTGTCCGACTTCGAAGGTCACTTTGTCCCCCTCTTTGAGATCGGTGAATTGGACACCGACCAGGGCGCTAGCGTGGAAAAAGAGTTCTTTTTCCTCACCTTCGCGGGCGATAAATCCAAAGCCACGGTCTGTGAGACGGGCGATTGTTCCTTGTTGCATAGCAATAGTCAAGAAATGGGCGAATAAAATTCAAATCGATAACTGTGGGCGAACCTCGACGTTTGTCAGCACGGCAGTTTCTTTTTGAGAAGTAAGTATAGCACAAACCTGGAATCTTGTCCAGGTCGGGCATTGTACTCAAGTCAATTTCGTCAGATTCTGCCCAAGGCAACGCCGAGGGCGGGACTCCGCCCGCTGCGGTGACCAGAATGGCGAAATTGGGATGTAGAAGCTCGTTGGTATACTCCTTACGTATGACGAGAGCTACGATCCACATAATACCCAATTGCTGAATTGCCCAATGTTAGGATATACTAGAGAGTATCTATGCTTTCTCGTTCTCCGCAAGCGCGCACGCTTATCATGCTGCTCGGCCTTTGGGCCGTTGTGGTGGGTGCCTGGACCGTGTATCGCGGGTTTGCCAAAACTCCGGTGCCCACAGTGAAGGCGCAACTGCGCCCTATTACACGACGGATCCAAACAACGGCGCATCGGACCGGCACCGACACGCTTGTTGAGGTGAAGGCGGCGCGCGACGGGATTGTGAGTATTGTTCCCGCCTTGGAGGGGCAGACCGTAGCCCGGGGGGATGTGTTGGTTGAATTTGAGCGGTCGGCTCAAGAGAATCTGGTGTTGAGCGCCGTAGAGCAATATCTTCAATCGATGCCGGTCGCCGATTCCACGATGAGCGCGCGAGAAGCGAGTGACCAACTTCAAAGTCTTGAGGGCAAACTGAATACTGCCAACAAGCAAGCGGACCAGGCGTTGCAGCGTGCCCGCACCGTTGTTGCCGAGCATGAGCAGGTGCTAAAAAAAATACAGGATGCGATTGCGGGGTTTGAGAAAGACTTGGCGGATTTGCCGCAACCAGCGACCCAAGGAGAACAACAGTCCCAGTCCAAAGAAGTGCAGGATGCCATATCGCTCATGCGGATCTCGGTGGAAGGGGGGGCACTGTCTGAAGACCTGACCTTGAGCGATATCCGTTCGTTGTTCGGTGTGGATGGGACCACGAGCAGTTTCCTGAAGGCGTTGCCCCAACCGCAATTGGCGGTACCGTTGTGGGAAAAATTGCTGGAGGCCCAGCGCCTCCAAAGAATCGTTTCGGATCGTTTGAAGCAACCGGCAAGCGATGACGCGCAAGCGGAACAACAACTGTTGTTGACTTCTAAGGCTATTAGTGAAACGGCAATTGATATCCTCGGTGGGCTCAAAGACCTTCTGGGAACGATTGAACCGTCGGACAAGTTCCCGCTGGCCGAGCATCAAGCCACAGAGCGATTGATCGAGCGCAATCGATCTGCGATCGAGGCGACCCTTGATACCCTCCAAGCGCATGAACAGCGATTTCTTGGGGTTTGGCAAGAACGAGGGGACAGCCTAGCAAAGGAGCTTGCGGCGGGGCAGCAAATCCGAGCGGCGCTGCAGGCCGCGTTTATTGCACGGTCAAAAGAATTGACCGCTTATGACCGCGCGATTGCCTCTGCCTGGGCCCAGGTTGTCGCAAGCCGGCAACAGCGTTCGGCATTGATCGAGCAACAGAAGCGACTCTCGGCACTCTTTGACGCAAAGACGAAGGGTGGTCAGCGGGCTCCTGCGAGTGCAAAAGGATCTGCGGCGTTGCAAACGAACGTGGCCCTCCAACAAGAGGCTCTGGAGGAACTGACGATCCATGCCCCGGTTGCGGGTGTTATTGATGCAACGTTGGTGCATATCGGTGATGTCGTGCACGCGGGCGAGCCATTGCTTCGTATCCGTTCGATAGGCGCTACGTTGGAAACACAGGTTGACCCCAACGACGCTGCGACTATTGCACCGGGAATGGTTGTGGAACTTACGGGTACCGGAAGTGCAACCAGCGTTGAAACTGCGATTGTCCACGGGCGGACGGATGCGGGTGTTATTCAACTTTCTCCATTGCGGTCTGTGGCAGAGGGGGGATCTGCATCAGTAACAGCAACAATCGTATTGAGCACGGGCAATCCCGTGGTTGCGATACCGGGTTGGCTTGCCCCCAAAACAACACCCGCCGCTGTGACGGTATTGATGGGGGATGGTAAGCTCCAATCGCGTACGGTGACCATTGGCATGCGAGGGGATGATGGGTGGGTTGAAGTTCAGTCGGGGTTGTCTGAAGGCGATGCGGTGGTCGGAGAGTTGCTGCAGTGACCCTCCTCCCTTGACACCGTTTAAAAAGTGGATATAATGATTTTAGCACTCTATATAATGGAGTGCTAAATAGTAAATATGGACAGAAAATTTGATCTCTTGAAGACTATTATCGAAGCGTATATCGACCGCGCAGAACCGATTGGTTCGCAGCTGGTTGTTCGAGAGTATCATTTTCCAGTGAGTTCTGCCACGATCCGCAATGAGATGCGCGACCTGGAGCAAGAAGGATTTTTAGAGCAACCGCACACCTCGGCTGGCCGAATTCCCACCGAACAAGCCTACCAATGGTATGTGCGTGAATCTTCGCCCACCGAGCACCAAAAGGCCACGCGATCAGGATGGGAGCAGCAAGTATTAGAGGCGTTCCAACGCCCGGATCCATTTGAGCAGTTACGCACGCTGGCCCATGCGATGTCTGCACATATTCATGAAGCGGTGATTGTTGCGCAAGAGCCGCACCATGTGTATTGGACGGGTGCATCTCGGTTGTTTGTCCAGCCGGAGTTTGCCGATCCAGAACTGGTGTATGCATGGAGCCAGGCCATTGATCGGTTGGAAGAATTGTGGCCGCTGATGATGGACGCCAGGGAATCCGGGACAGTTTCTGTGATGATTGGCCGGGAAAACCCCTTGTGCAGTCGTTTGAGTACCATTAGCACGACGCTGCCAACCGATCCACCGACGATGGTGGGGGTATTGGGCCCGATGCGGATGGCGTATGGGAAATACATTAATCTGTTTGAACGCATGCAAGAATTGATAGCGCAAGAAATGATATGAGTGATGAGAATACACTACAAGCTAATGATACAAGCCATGCTGAATGCGAACGCAAAATGAAAGAATTTGAAGCCGGTTGGAAGCGGGCGCTGGCCGATTATCAGAATCTCAAACGAGAAACGGAAACCGCGCAGAAAGAATTGGCCGCATGGTCCGTGAGCATGATGGTGCACGATTTATTGCCCGTGGTCGACCACTTTGATCAGGCGATCGCCCATGTACCACCGGAGACTGGGGGGTGGCTCCAAGGAATTACGCACATCCGTCGGGAGCTGGAAGATTTGCTCAAACGCCACGCGGTGGAGTCGTATGGGCAGATTGGTGAGGTATTTGATCCGTCATTGCACGAAGCAGTGGAGCACGAGCCCGGGCAGAGGGAACAGGACCAGAAGATCGCGCGCGTCGTGGCCAAGGGGTATCGGATACAAGGGCGGGTGCTGCGGCCAGCGAGAGTCGTTATTTATCAATCCGAACAAGATAGGGATAAGCAAGAATAGTGTAAATCCAGTAAATCTAGTAAATCCAGTTCGATGGCCGATTCTGGCCCACTGAATTTACTGGCCTGGCTGGATTTACTCAATATACGACGTATGTCCAAAATTATCGGGATTGACCTCGGTACCACCAACTCTGCTGTTGCAGTGATGGAAGGAGGTCAGCCAAAAATTATTGAAAACCGCGAGGGGGCGCGCACGACGCCGTCCATTGTTACGATCTCCAAAAGCGGGGAGCGGCTCGTGGGACTGTTAGCCAAACGCCAGGCGGTCACCAATGCGGAGAATACTATTTTTTCCATTAAGCGGTTGATTGGCCGACGCGCGGATGACCCGGAGGTGACCCGCGATGAAAAACTCATGCCCTACAAAATTATCCCAAAGGGGGATCGCGTAGTCGTGAGGATGGGCGATGCCGAAAATTCACCGCAGGAAATTTCGGCCATGATTTTGCAAAAGCTTAAAGCCGACGCGGAAGAAAAATTGGGAGAAAAAATAACCGAAGCAGTGATCACGGTGCCTGCGTATTTTGATGATAGCCAACGCCAGGCGACAAAAGATGCCGGCACCATTGCGGGGTTGAATGTGCGCCGCATTATCAATGAGCCGACGGCCGCGGCGCTGGCATATGGGTTTGACAAAAAGAAGGGGCAGAAGATCATTGTGTATGACCTGGGCGGAGGCACGTTTGATGTGAGCGTGTTGGATATCGGACATGACACGGTTGAGGTGAAGGCAACCAACGGCGACACGCATTTGGGTGGTGATGATTTTGATCAGCGCGTTATCCAATGGATTATTGATGAATTTAAAAAGCAGGAAGCAATCGATTTAAGCAAAGATAAGCTCGCCTTGCAACGGCTGAAGGAGGCTGCGGAAAAGGCAAAGATTGAACTCTCGACCGCCGTCGATACGGAAATTAACCAACCGTTTATTACATCGGATGCGAACGGGCCTAAGCACTTGGTGCTGAAATTAAGCCGAGCGAAATTAGAGGAACTGGTTGGCGATCTCGTGCGCAACACCATTGATCCCTGCAAGAAGGCGCTCGCCGACGCGAAGCTTTCGATGAAGGAAATTGATGAGGTTGTGATGGTGGGCGGGATGACCCGCATGCCGTTGGTACTCAAAACAGTCGAGGAACTCTTTGGGAAAAAACCGAACATCAGCGTGAATCCGGATGAAGTAGTGGCCCTGGGCGCGGCCGTCCAGGCAGGGGTCCTGCAGGGGGACGTGAAAGACATTCTTTTGTTGGACGTGACGCCGCTCACGTTGGGGTTGGAAACATTGGGCGGCGTGATGACGCCGGTGATTAATCGTAACACCACCGTGCCCACATCAAAATCGCAGGTATTTTCAACGGCCGCGGATAATCAAACATCGGTAGAGATTCATGTGCTGCAAGGCGAGCGGCCGATGGCCGCGGATAACAAAACGCTCGGGAAATTTATCCTTTCGGGCATCCCCAATGCGCCGCGCGGAGTACCGCAAGTGGAAGTCACCTTTGACATCGACGCCAATGGGATCCTCAATGTTTCGGCGAAAGATAAGGCAACCGGGAAAGAGCAGAAGATTACGATTACGGCATCGTCGGGGCTTTCGAAAGACGAGATCGAAAAAATGAAAAAGGATGCAGAGCTCCACGCGCAAGAAGATGAGCAGAAAAAAAAGACCATCGAAGCGCGCAATAACGCCGACACGGTTGTCTATTCCACCCAAAAACTCATTGATGAGCAGGGTGCCAAGATCGCCGAAGCGGATAAAAAAGAACTGCAGGAAAAGTTGGAGGCACTCAAGAAGGTGAAGGACGGCGAAGATCTTGCGGCGATCGAAGCGGCGATGAAGGAATTAAGCACGGTTGCGCAGCGGGTTGGGGCGGCGATGTATAAGGCCCAGGAACCCGGTGCCAGTGGCCAGGAACCAGCAACTGCTGGAGATGAGTCAAAAAAGCCGGATGAGCCGATTGATGCGAAGTACGAGGAGAAGAAATAATTGCGAGGTTCTAGTAAAACGTTATTGCATTTTTTTCTAGTTAAAACCTAGAACCTTCGTGTTGTGGCCAAAGACTACTATAAAGTATTAGGCGTAGAAAAACATGCAACGCCGGAGGAGATCAAATCTGCCTTCCGGCGTTTAGCGCATCAATACCATACAGATAAATCCACGGGGGATGCCACCAAGTTTAAAGAGATTAATGAGGCGTACCAAGTACTTTCGGACAAAGACAAGCGGGCGCAGTATGATCAGTACGGCCAGACGTTTGAACAAGCCCAATCGCAAGGGGGATTCGGGGGATTTGAAGGATTCCGCGATTGGAGCAATTATGCGCAAGCGGGCGGATTTAACGCCCAGGATATCGGCGATATTTTTGGCAATCTCGGCGATATGTTTGGTATGGGGGGCGGGCGGCGTGGTCGCGCGGCAGCCGCCGCTCGGGGGCGGGATCTCGAAACAACGGTGACCGTGGATTTTACCACCATGGTCATGGGCGGAACGGTTGAACTCAATATCCAGCGCGATGTTGCCTGCGACCAGTGCAAGGGGACTGGAGCGAAAGGCGGCACGGCGCTCAAGACGTGCGGCGATTGCGGCGGCAACGGACAACGGGCGACCACGCGGCAGACGATGTTTGGGGTGTTCCAATCGGTTGGGGTCTGCCCCACGTGCCGTGGGACCGGGAAAATTATTGAAACAAAGTGCGATCATTGCCGTGGGCGGGGGACGGAGTCAAAAAAGGAAGATTTGCGCGTGGAAGTTCCGCCCGGCATTGACGATGGCATGACGTTGCGGCTCAAAGGAAAAGGCGAGGCAGTGCAAAACGGAACCACGGGGGACCTGTTTATTCATGTACGGGTGCGGCCACACCACATCATTAAACGGATCCCCGAAACCGCTGATTTGGTGACCTCTCTCACCGTCAATGTTGCGGAAGCAGCGCTGGGGACAACAAAGACCATCGATGCGATCGAAGAAAAATTGGACGTTGAAGTCCCGGCCGGGATTGGGTCTGGCCAGCGGCTGCGCGTAAAAGGCAAAGGCATCCAAACTAATCGCGGCCGCGGAGATTTATACGTGCAGGTGACGGTTGAAACGCCCAAGCGGCTTTCGCGCAACGCAAAACGCTTGTTGGAGGAATTACAAAAAGAACTCTAGAATCTGATTGAACGGCGGAGGAGCATCCGCCGTTGTGAGTTGAGCAACCGCAGAGGGCTTTGGGAATTCTGTGCTATACTGTCAGTACTTACACCTCTAATTATTTGAAGTATGCGAAAATTTTTTCACATCGCAGGGGTTGTCATCGTGGTCGCCGCGCTGGCAGTGTTAGTGAATAGTCGTAATGGAGGTGTGCGGCCGTATGTCACTCCGGGAGCGCCGGACATGTTCGGTCAGAACGAGTTGGGGATGGTTTCCTCTCGTTCCATGGCATTTAACAAATTGGCCGCTCCGTCGATGGCGCCGTTGGCCGAGTATGCGCCGCAAGCCGATCAGAGCGCCGGAGGGGATGCGAATGCGCCCAAGGATCGGTTGATTATCCGCACTGGCTCCATGAGCCTTGTCGTCAAGGATGTTCCATTAGTGATGGATGAAGTTCGGGTCTATGTGGAAGGCCAGAGCGGATTTTTGGTGAGTGGCTCTTTGAACAGCGCGAGCGCCAATCCAACAGCTTCCATGACCGTGCGCATCCCGGTGGAGAAGTACGGGCAGACGTATGAGTGGGTAAAGGGCAAAGCCGTCAAAATCGCCAGCGAAACCAGCAGCGGACAGGATGTGACCGAGGAGTATGTGGATTTGGAGAGCCAACTGCGGAATTTGCGCGCGAGTGAACAACAATTTTTAGAAATCATGAAACGCTCGGGTAAGATTAGTGAGGTGCTTGAAGTCCAGCGTGAACTCGAGCGGGTACGCGGAGAAATTGAGCGCGTGTTGGGGCGCCAAAAGTATTTGAGCCAATCGGCTCATCTCGCGACCCTTACGGTCTATATGTCGACTGAAGAGTCGCAACTGCCGATCGTCGATCCCCAGAAACGATGGGAACCCCTGGCCGTTATGAAGGCCGCATTAAGATCACTAAAAGATGTCGGCCAGAATGCAGCCAATGCGATCATCTGGATCGTAGTGTTTGCGGTGGTATGGATCCCAGTATTGATTGTAGTATTCTGGTGGCGCCGACGTCATCAATCGGTTGGAAATCAAGGGTAATACGTCAACAAGGAACCGCTCTTCCAAGCTAGCGTGGAAGAGCGGTTTTATAGTATACTAGGTTCGAATTCTATGTTCCCCAAAGACCTCCTCATCATCGATATCGAAACAAGCGGATCAGACCCGTATGTCCATGTGCCGTTGCAAATCGGCGCGGTGCTGTTGGACCGTGAGACACTTGTAGAGAAAAAATCATTTGTTTCCCATATCCACCAAGACGAACATTTCCCTATCGAGCAATGGGCACTGAAAAAAATCCAGATTGACTACAATGCGATTGCGCAAGCGCCGCGGATGGAAGACGTGACCGAGAAGTTTGTAGCGACCTTTGGCACCGATGTGATCGTGGCGGCGTGGGTGGTAGCCTTTGATGTTGCGTTTTTGAGTCAACTGCTCAAATCCATTGGCTATCAATGGGGTCGCGAATATAACCACCATGCGCTGGACCTCTTTACCCTCACGTGGGCGCACCTGATGCAAAAGGGTTGGAATAACATTCCAGATTCTGAAACCGTGTTCCAACATTTTGGCTTGCCGCCGCGGGGATTCCATGATGCACTGGAAGATTGCCGGTTGGAAGCGGAAGTATTAAGGCGCATCAGCGGCGGATTTCCAATACCCAATTCCTAATTTCCAATGAAAATTTCAATGTCAAAATAACAAATTACGATAGCGTACATTTTCAGCCAAGGGCTGATCAGCCTCTGGCGGACATTAGAAATTAGAAATTGGGAATTAGAAATTGAATGTTGGTTTTCGGCGATTATGCAGTTGAACCCAAATAAAAATAGGTTCCATCGAGAACGCGGAAACACAGTCTTAGAGATGTTGATCGCCTTGTTTGTAATTACGACTGGGCTGTTTGCAATTATCGGGTTAAGTTTTGGCAATGCGGTGCAGACGAAAACAAGTTTGAATGAAGTGCAAGCCGCGAACTTTGCCCGGGAGGGGATCGAGATTGTCCGCAATATCCGCGACTCGAACAAATATAAGCGGGATGCCACGGGCGAATCGGTCCGGTGGAATGCCGGGATCAACATCGAAGGGGACTATGCGATCAACACTGCTGCTATTGGCACCGATAACCCGATTCTGATTGCCAAAACATCATCCCCGGATAATACGACTATCGCCTTCCAGTCCAATCAATTTGTCCAACCAGGTCCTTCGAGCGGGGCGACAAAATATCATCGAGCGGTCCAGCTCTATCCGATTTGCTCCTCTGGGTCGACGCAAGTCGATGATTTGGGCAGCGATACGTCGTCCAGTTGCGTGTTTAACGATATTGATTCTGGGCAAGGCGGGACGATTGGAGTGCAGGTCATCGCGCGCGTCACGTGGCAAGAGGGGGGTCGGGCGCGCAAGATCGAAGTCGAAGATCGGTTGTACAATTGGTGATATGAGACGAATTTTCAATTTTCCATTTTCAATTTTCCATATATCTGAAAATTGGATTTTTATTGTGAATCCTCGTGGTTTCACATTGTTGGAGCTCCTGACGGTGATGGGGGTGTTCTCTCTTTTGTCCATCCTCATTGTTGCGATCCACCAACAAGTCTCATTGTTGCAGCGCCGTACGCAGGGGGAGAATAAAGTGATCTCTGAAGCCCGGTATGCGCTTGAAGCGATGGCAACGGCGTTGCGCGTCGGAACCGTCTATTATGCTGGCTATGCCAATGGTTCATCCCCAACATTTACAGCAAGTAATTGTGGATTGAACGCACAGCCGAATGGCGTATTGTACCTCATTGACGAAGATAAAGAGCGCGTGCGCTACGTATTCCAACGGCCGTGCTCTATTGGTGTGAATAATGGCTGTATCGTTAAAACATTTTATGGCAGCATTGCGAGTGTGCGGGATTCATCCACTCCGAACCCGGTACCATCGGCGCGCGTCACGGCCGAAGATTTGGATATTCAATCGTTTGCTGTCAACGTGCGGCCGCTCTGCAACCCATATAACAAGACATGCATGAACGATGGTGCGAATATCCGCCAGCCGTTTGTGACATTGACGTTGGGTGTGTTGGTCCCAAAGCAGGGTGGGGCCAGGATGGAATATATTCAGACATCCACGTCATCGCGTGTCTATCATAAGATCGTTGATGCAAATAACATTGACCTTGTTTGCACCCCAATGCCTCCGTGATGGTATGACCATTTATTCTTCTTTTCGGACACATAAACGCGGCAGCA
The DNA here is from genome assembly GCA_016215325.1 of Candidatus Uhrbacteria bacterium. Lineage (GTDB taxonomy): Bacteria > Patescibacteriota > Patescibacteriia > JACRJV01 > JACRJV01 > JACRJV01. The sequence continues at coordinate 96,335 of JACRJV010000026.1, read as the reverse complement.
TTCTTGTGTACGCTGTAATCCTGCTTTCGCTGTTGATGAGTTCATCGCTCGCGTTAAGCATTCTTGCAACCAATGCCAATAAGACGACGCGATTCTTGACGGATTCGATCCCCGCGTTTTATGCGGCAGAGTCATGCCTCGAGCAGAGTTTGCGACAGTATGTGGTGCTCGGGGGATCTACTGATTTGTCTGCTGCAGGGTTTTCGGATCAAGATATTGCTAATTTCCAAAATGGAGCAACGTGCAAACGTCAGTTCCAGTACACACCAGATAGGACGAATCCTGCCAAAACCGCTTCGATGACGATCAGCGCGCGGGGATCGTATAAACAGGCGAGCGAAGGATTAAGCGTGACCGTGACACGCCCGTAACTTGATATGAACCGTGAACAAGCGAAAGTGCGCATTAAAAAGTTGCGGGATGAAATTGATCGGCACCGCTATTTGTACCACGTGCTGGACAGGATCGAAATTTCCGACAGCGCGTTGGACAGCCTTAAACACGAACTCGATGTCCTCGAACGCGAACACCCGGAGTGTATTGTGCCCACCTCGCCAACGCAGAGGGTCGGCGGCAAGCCATTGGACGCATTCCAAAAAGTTGTGCATCGCCAGCCGATGCTTTCTATTAACGATGTATTTTCGCCAGATGAAGTGAAGGAATGGGAGGCGCGGATCGCGGGCATGGACCCCGAGGCGACAGCACTCGGTTTTTACACTGAACTCAAAATGGATGGCCTTGCGGTACGGCTGCGCTACGATCGCGGTGCATTGGTGTTGGCAGCCACACGCGGCGATGGGCGAGTAGGCGAGGATGTAACGAATAATATTCGCACCATAGAATCGATTCCACTCCAACTCGCATTGCCGAGCAGTCGTTGGCAGGAACTTAGCCCTGCCCAGCGAGCGGTTTTGCCTCGATCGCTTGCCCAGCACGTTGACCGCGCAATAGAATCGGGCGAAATCGAAATTGGTGGTGAAGTCATCATCTTGAAAAAAGATTTTGACACACTCAATCGAATGCAAGAAAAGAGTGGCCAACCATTGTTTGCCAATCCGCGCAACCTTGCGGCCGGATCGATCCGGCAACTTGATCCAGCTATGGCCGCATCCCGACGCCTCCAGTATGTGGGGTGGGATATTGTGACAGATCTTGGGCAGCAGCGACATCAGCAGAGCCACCTCCTTTTACAGTTGATGGGATTTAAAGTAAACCAATGTTGGGAGCGCTGGTGTCGATCGGTGGAAGATGTCATCGAACACTACCAGACGATTGGGCAGCAACGCGATCGTTTGCCATTCTGGATCGATGGTGTTGTGGTGATCGTCGATAGTGTTGCACGCTATCGACGGTTGGGCGTGGTGGGGAAGGCCCCGCGCGGGATCATTGCGTTTAAATATGCGGGGCAGCAAGGAACGACGATGCTTAAGGACATTATCGTGCAAGTCGGACGCAATGGCACATTGACCCCGGTGGCAGTGTTGGACTCCGTCCAAGTTGCAGGGACCACCGTGAGCCGGGCGACGCTGCATAATGCCGACGAAATAGAACGACTCGGGGTAAAGATTGGCGATACTGTGATTATTGAGAAGGCGGGAGACATTATCCCGAAAGTGGTTCGGGTACTGGAGAATTTGCGATCGGGCAATGAAAAACAATTTCACTTCCCGACCAAGTGCCCGATGTGCGGGAGCGCCGTGGAGCGTAAGGGCGTGGCGTATTATTGTACAAATAGGAATTGTTTTGCAACGCAACGGGAGCGCATTGCACATTTTGTGAGCCGCCATGCGGTTGACATTGACGGGTTAGGTGATAAGATTATCGAACAATTACTTACCGAAGGGCTAATTAAGGACGCCTCGGACTTGTATGAGCTTACCGTCGGCGACCTGGAACCACTCGAACGATTTGCGCAAAAAAAAGCGAGCAATCTGGTGGAAGCGATTGCAGCGCGCCGAAGTGTCCCACTCGATCGGTTTATCTTTGCCCTGGGCATCCCGCAAGTGGGAGAGCAAACTGCTCGCGACCTCGCTGCACATTTTGGAAGCTGGAAGGCGATTGCGGATGCATCGGCCGAGGAGTTGGAGGTTGTGGACGATGTAGGGCCGATTGTGAGCGCAAGCGTTCGAGATTGGTTGGAGCAACGTGAGCATCAGAATTTTCTCGACCGGCTGCTGAAGCACATTACCGTCGTAAATTCCCAATTCCCAATTCCCGATTCCCAATTACTCGGCAAAACGTTTGTTTTTACCGGCGAGCTGGATTCGATGAGTCGCGAACAGGCACAAGAGAAAATTCGGTCCCTTGGCGGCAAAGCAACCGGATCGGTAAGCAGCGAAACTGATTTTGTCGTCGCTGGCACAGACCCCGGGAGTAAACTGGAGAAAGCAAAAAAATTAGGGGTGAAGGTTTTGGATGAGAGAGAGTTTTTAAAGCTGATCTCTGAGTAGAAAATGGTTGCTGGAAACTAGAAAATAGTAATCGAAATTGGAAGACAGAGATTGGGAGGCCAATTTCCGACTCCCATTAATCCGATTCTTATGTTGAATATAGACGAAGTCAAGAAGATTGCAAACCTCGCACGGTTGCATTTGACCGATGAAGAAGTTGAGCTCTACCGTGGGCAGCTTTCCTCGATTTTGGATTACGTTGGGCAGTTGAAAGAGGTGGATACGAGCAACGTTGAGCCCACGAGCCAAGTGACCGGCCTTACGGATGTTACCCGCGAAGATCGCGTTGAGTTGGCCAATGTTGACGAGCACCAACGAATCCTCAATCAGTTCCCGCAACACGAAGGAAATTTGTTGAAAGTGAAAGCGGTTTTTGAATAACGATATGCCTCATGAAAACGGGTACCCCCTGCCCAACGAGCTTAGCATTGCCCAGGCCTCTGATCGATTGAATTGCGGGGAGTGTAGCGCTGTTGAGTTGACGCAAGCGTGCCTAGATCGGATTGCGAGCACCGAACCACAGCTCAAGGCCTTCATCACTGTATTCGCGCAGAACGCTCTCCAACAGGCCCAAGAATCCGACTTACGGATCAAGGCCGGTAAGCGCCTGGGCGTACTGGATGGGATCCCTCTTGCGATTAAAGATGTGATATTGATCGCCGGTGATCTTGCGACCGGGGCATCAAAGATTCTCGCCAATTATGTGAGCGTTTACGATGCCACCGTGATTAAGAAGTTGCGGGCGGCGGGCGGTGTATTTTTAGGCAAGACCAATTGCGACGAATTTGCCATGGGCGCGTCTACCGAAAATTCTGCGTTCCAAAAAACAGCCAATCCATGGGATACCACGCGCGTGCCCGGAGGTTCTTCGGGTGGGTCTGCAGCGGCGGTGGCAGCGGACCAGTGCATTGCGGCGCTGGGGTCTGATACTGGTGGATCGATCCGGCAACCAGCGGCCTTCTGTGGCATCGTGGGGCTTAAGCCCACGTATGGGCGCGTTTCACGATACGGCCTTATGCCCATGGCGGCAAGCCACAATCAAATTGCTCCGCTTGGGAAAACCGTGGAAGATGTAAAAATTCTCTTTGAAGCTATTGCTGGCCATGACCCAAAAGATGCGGTCACCGTACAAAAAGAAATTTCAAATCTCAAATCTGCTCGCAATGCTTCGCATAGCGATGCAGGCGGGTCTCAAATCTCAAATCTGCGCGGAACGCGCGTAGGCGTTCCGCGCGAGTATTTTATCGAAGGCATGGATGCTGAAATTGAAAAATCGGTTCGCGCCGCCATTGATCAGTTGAAGGACTTGGGCGCCGAGATTAAGCCGATCAGTTTGCCGCACACAAAATATGGACTGGCGGTGTATTACATTATTGTGCCGTCCGAGGTGAGCGCCGATGTGGCTCGATATGATGGCATCCGCTATGGGTATTCGGTAGAGAATGATCGTGAATACCTGGCGCAACATCCGTCATTTTCGCTTTTGGATGTGTATCGGGATTCGCGCGGTCGAGGGTTTGGTCCGGAAGTGCGCCGGCGCATCATGATTGGCACCTATGCGCTATCGGCAGGGTATTACGATGCCTATTATGCCAAGGCGCAAAAGGTTCGGACGTTGATCCGCCAAGATTTTATCAATGCATTCCAAGAAGTGGATTGCATTGCAGCGCCAACGACCCCCACGCCGGCGTTCCCTATTGGCGAAAAATCAAACGATCCCCTCCAAATGTATCTTGCGGATGTGTTTACGGTAACGCTCAATGTGGCAGGCGTTCCAGGATTGGTGGTCCCCTGCGGGTTTACAAAAAATAAACTCCCGATCGGCCTACAACTGGTTGGCAATTACTTTGATGAGGGTCGATTGCTGCAGATTGGTTCAGCCTACGAGCAAGCAACCGAGTGGCATTTGAGAAAACCATTGATCTAGAAAATGGTTGTCGGAAATAGAAATTAGTAATGGGGAATGGTTCGTAGAAATTGGGAACGAACGATCTTGGCGCTATTTTCAATTTTTCATTACCATGTTCCGATCTCAAGCAACGAATTCCATGATAGAACTCACTCCCTTCCAAGCGGTCTTCGCGGCAGCGGTCCTGATCCTCCTTGTGATCAGTGTTTTTGCCTTCGCATTCCGGATGTTGCGCCATTGGCTCCGGCAGCGCATGCATGACCCACAAGACCGCCAGCGTATGAAAGCAGAATGGGGGGATATCCAGCAGATGCGCAATTCTAACGATCCCCATCAACTGGAACTGGCTGTCATTCGATCGGATCGCCTGCTAGACCAATTGCTTAAAAGCATGATGCTTCCGGGTACGACGCTAGCAGAACGACTCAAGGTCGCTGGGCACAAATACCCGGAGCTGAAAGACGTCTGGTGGGCGCACAAGGTGCGCAACGATCTTGTGCATGAACATCATGATATGCCCCGTGGGCGCCTGAAGGGGGCGCTCAATGAGTTTGAAAAAGCCTTCCAGAGGCTCGGCCTACTCTGATGTTGTCATTAAACGACGACCGTGTGATCCCATATTTTGGACTCACTACTGTTCCACTCGGACCGATCACCTTGAGTGTGTGGGGAGCGATGGCTGCCGCTGGTTTTTTGATTGGCACGATTGTCGCGGCGCGCAGAGCGCGCGCGGTGGGATTGGATCCTAAAATCGTTTGGGATGCAGCCGGGATGATTGTGCTCTCCAGTATCATTGGATCACGGTTGTTTGAAATCTTTTTTTATCGGCCCGATTATTTTTGGGAGCACCCCTGGGATATCGTGAGGATTTGGGACGGAGGGATGAGTTCGACCGGGGGGATTATTGGGGCTGGTTTATTTGTTTATTGGTTTATTCGCCGACACCGTTTGCCAGCGCTTGAGTGGCTGGATGTCTTTGCGTTTGCCGCGCCACTGGGGCTCATGTTCGGCCGCATTGGATGCTATTTCATCAATGATCATCCTGGAAAATTCACCAGTTTGTTCCTCGGCGTTAATTACCCCGATGGGATTCGCCATGATGGGGGATTGGAGATGGCGCTCGCGGATGGAGCCATCTTCGCCTTGTTCCTTTTTTTGAGTCGGAAGAAACTTTCGGCGGGAGCAGTGGCGCTCTTGTTTATCGCGTTAAAGGGGCTGGCCCGGTTTGCGCTCGATTTTAATCGTGCTGCGGATATTGCACTACCAGAAGCACGGTATTTTGGTTTGACCCCGTCGCAATATATCGGTATGATTGCTCTGGTCATTTTGGCAGTGGTTGCTGTTCAATGGAGAATCGCCAGAGGGACAACGCGGGTGAAAAATTAAAACAATTAATTCGTGGAGAGGTCGCATAGTGGTCTAGTGCACCGCCTTGGAAAGGCGGCATACCGCAAGGTATCGAGGGTTCAAATCCCTCCCTCTCCGCCAGAAATTCCCCACCCCCCAAGATATATGGATAGACAACATCCGCAAGCAAATCCGTTATCTAGTACCGGGCTCGTGGTCGGAATATCGTTGTTGTTGGGATTGCTATTTAATTATTTCTTTGTTGAAAAAGTTCCCGGCATTTCTTTCCCGATCTACGTTACGTTGGTGGTTCTCGGGGTATTTGGCATTGCACGCTCTATACATAAACCGGTAAATTCGGATGTCCTTTGGCTTTTGATGCCGCTTATTTTTTTCAGCACAATGGTGTTTGTCCGTTCAAGCGGTCTTCTCACATTTCTCAACATTGTCGCTTCACTACTACTGTTATTGATCATTAATGAAGTGTCTTTTGGGCAGAATATAAAAAAATTTTTAATTAGAGATTACCTATCAATCTTCTCCCTTCCCTTTGCGTTTATCCGTCGGATTATCCCCACCTTGTCTGCGTTGTTTTTGCTGCGGCGGGCATATAATGATGGGAAAATAGCATCGCAGGTTGTTAAGGGTTTGTTGATCACAGTGCCTGTTTTCGTCATCTTCGCACTCCTGTTCTCCTCAGCAGATTTAGTATTCCAAAAATATGTATCGGATCTGATCGCGTTTCATATTGAAGAAGAAGTGATTGCTCGCGGGATCCTGGTGTTGGTTGTCACACTCATTTTCATTGGCGCGTATTCCTATTTATTGTCGGAAAAGAATGATCAGACTACCATGGAGGACAATAGTACAAACTACGGCCTTGGCCAAATAGAAAGTTCTATTCTCCTCGGTTCAGTGAATGGTCTTTTTTTTCTGTTTATCCTTGTTCAGTTAACATATCTTTTTGGAGGAGGGATTGCCCTGGCTGACCTGGGTTTAACGTATGCGGAATATGCGCGACGGGGATTTTTTGAGTTGATTACGGTCGCGATTATCTCCTTGTTACTTCTGCTCGCTCTCGACCAGTATGTCCTTAAAAGAGAAATGCGCCATGCGATCGGCTTCAAAATCCTCGGCACCGCCCTTGTAGTCCAAGTCATGCTTATTATGGCTTCTGCCGTACGTCGTTTGTCACTCTATGAAGAAGCGTACGGGCTGACCACCCTCCGATTATATAGCCATGCGTTTATCATCTTGCTCGCAGTCGTTTTCTGTTTATTACTGTATAAGATGCACAACGATAACCGAGAAAATGCATTTGCGTTTCGAGTATTTGTTTCGATAGCACTGTTTCTGGTGTCGATGAATATACTGAATCCCGATGCGTTTATCGTGCGTCGCAACATTGAGCGATTTTCGGCCACAGGGAAGTTTGATGCGTTTTATTTGTTGGAGCTTTCGAGTGATGCTCTACCGGACCTGGTACCGCTCTTAACGATGTCCAATGAAGAGGTGCGGAAATCGGTCGGTCACCAGTTGTATTGGCGGGCTCGACAGATCGATTCACCCGATCGTTCAACATGGCAATCGTTTAACTTGTCGCGGCGGAAAGCAGACCAAATCCTCGGTCCAATAATGAAAGAGCTTGAGTTGTACAAAGACTTCCAGCTGAACGATGCTGATTGAGCACAATGCGCGATGTGTTCATTTTTATCGTTTGTCAATATATATTTATTGATATTCATTTAGAAAATAGCATCATTCGCCCTATTTTTCTTTTACATTCTGGATAAATCATGTACAATCGAAGCACTGTGGTTGAAGGGGTAGCCCCAGAACAACAGTTGAGCAGTGTTTGTATTTTGTTATTCATAACTTCATTATTATGATGAGTCGAGATCGTCAAATTCAAATCGCCGTATTTTTGCTGCGCGTGGTCGCTGCAGGATTGTTTATACAAGTGGGTGGATTGAAATTGTGGGGATGGTTCGGAGGTATGCCCGGCGGTGCGTTGCCACCACTCATGCTGGTTGCGGGTGTCCTGGAGTTTTTTGGCGGAATTGCAATCCTGTTCGGACTCTTTACGCGCCCCGTGGCATTCATCCTTTCTGGTGAAATGGCGGTTGCCTACTTTATGGGCCATGCGGCGCAGGGCAATCTGTTCGTGCCGCTGCTCAACCAAGGTCAGCCCGCGGTGCTCCTGTGTTTTATCTTCCTCTTTTTGGCGGCGTACGGCGCTGGAGCATGGAGCCTTGATGCGTATTGGAAGACGCGCAAAGGCACAGCAACGGCATGAACCATCCCATGGCCATTAGACGGCGATCGATAAAACTCCACAAACAATGGGGCGGAAAACTTGAGGTACGATCAAAGGCGCCCATCAACAACCGCCGCGATTTGAGCGTTGCCTACACCCCGGGAGTGGCCGCGGTGTGCCGCGCCATCGCCAAAACCCCCCGCGCAGCTGCCTCGATGACGATTAAAAAAAATTCCGTTGCGGTGATCACGGATGGCAGCGCCGTGTTGGGACTTGGGAACTTGGGGCCGTTGCCAGCGTTGCCCGTGATGGAGGGGAAGTGCATCCTCTTTAAGAAGCTGGCGAACATTGATGCGTTCCCGATTTGTTTGGATACGCAAGATGTTGAGGAAGTTATTGCCACGATTAAGCACATCGCCCCGGTATTTGGGGCGATCAATCTTGAAGACATTGCCGCTCCCCGCTGTTTTGAAATTGAGGGGCGTCTGCGCAGTGCGCTTAGTATTCCGGTACTTCATGACGACCAGCATGGCACGGCGGTTGTTGCCTTGGCGGCGCTCATCAATGCGCTCAAGGTCAAGGGAGAGCGCATTCAAGCCTGCCGTATTGTCGTGTGCGGGGCTGGCGCGGCGGGTACCGCGATCACCAATCTTTTGGTACAATATGGGGCGAGCGATGTTATTGTTGTGGATCGGCATGGGATTTTATGTCATGGTGACCGGCGCTTGAACAAACCCATGGCCGAGCTGGCGCGGCATACCAATCGCCAAAAGCAGGTTGGAAAACTCATAGACGCCCTGATCGGCGCGGACGTCTTTATCGGGGTCAGTGGCGCCGCCGGTATTGTGACCGCACCAATGGTCCGAACAATGAATCCAGACCCTATTATTTTTGCATTATCTAACCCTGACCCAGAGATTGATCCGAAGGTTGCCAAGAATGCGGGGGCACTGATCGTGGCCACTGGTCGTTCGGATTACCCCAATCAATTGAATAATGTTTTGGCATTCCCCGGGGTGTTCCGCGGCGCATTGGACCACCAGGTACGAACGATCACGCAGGCAATGCTTTTGGCTGCCGCAAAGCGCCTTGCAGCGTGCATTCATCGGCCGACCAGAACGCGTATCCTGCCGGGTGCGCTGGATAAGAGGGTGGTTACGGCAGTGGCAAGTGCGATTCGATAGCCCAAGGATATGAAAATCTATTACGACTATCAAACCAAAAAGGCGATCAGGAACTTCCCGTTTACCTCCCGGGCCACACCCAAGGATTTTTTGTATGCGATCGTTGAAATCAAAAAGGCTGCAGCCATCGCACACCGTACTGTTCACGAACTGAAGGGGACGCGTGCGCAAGCAATTATCCGGGCCTGTGATGAGATTCTTGCTGGGCAATTTGACGATCAATTTGTTCTCCCCGCCTTCCAAGGCGGGGCAGGGACCTCCAATCACATGAATGTGAATGAAGTGATTGCAACGCGGGCCACTGAACTGGCTGCGCAAGGCCATAAAAAAATTGTTATTCACCCCAATGATCACGTCAATCGTTCACACTCCACAAACGATGTGATGCCGTCGGCATTGCGCATCGCGGCAATCCGACGAACGCACAGTCTATTAGCGACGGTCAAAGAGCTCGTAAAAGTGTTTCATAAAAAGGCGGAGCAATTCCGCAGCATTCAAAAACTCGGGCGTACGCACATGCAGGATGCGGCGCCAATTACTGTTGGGAGTGAATTCAAAGCCTATGGCGATGTGATCAAGCGGGGGGGTCGGCGCGTTGAAGCGGCCCTCCAGCCATTGTTTGAACTTAATTTGGGTGGCAGTGCGGTCGGCAATTCTATTAACGCTTCGCCTAAATATATTCGCGCCCTTTACCCGCAGCTTAAAAAAATTACGGAGTTACCCATCAAGCCAGCTGATAATTTTATGCCCTTGACGAGCAGCAGCTCGGATTTTGTGGCGTTTTCCCAGAGTTTGACCGCGCTGTGTACGGATCTCACAAAGATTGCGCATGATCTTCGGTTCCTTTCGAGCGGTCCAAAGGGCGGCATCGGAGAAATCCATTTACCAGAACTTCAGCCTGGTTCGTCCATTATGCCCGGTAAAGTGAATCCGATCATGCCCGAAGCACTCACGCAACTGTATTGTCTTGTTTCCGGCAACAATCTTACTATTGAGCTTGCGGCACAAAGCGCACAATTGGAGATGGCGGTGTTTTTGCCGATTATCACGGATCGCCTGTTGGAGTCAATCCAGATGATGGATGAAATGCTCCGGCAATTTGCCATGGCCTGCGTCGCTGGTATTATCGCTGATAAAAAACGCTGTAGAGAATTATTAGAGCGCTCCACTGCGTTTGGCGTGGGCCTTTCCCCGCGGCTCGGGTATGAGGCGGTTGCCTCCGCGGTGAAAGAGGCGGTGCGGTCGGGCAAAACGTTGCGCAGAGTGATCATCGAGCGGAGGTTGCTCACCAACAAGCAATTCAATGCTCTGGTCAAATCCGCCATGAAATAACAACCATGACATCCGCGCATAGACTCATCGATCCCACTGAAGCCCGTGAGGCGATTGGCCAGTATAGCAATGGCCAGTTGATTCGCGATCTGGTGCATCTGCTTACGCCCTATCGCGGGCGTTTTGTTGCTGCATCGCTCATTCGTGTCGTCGGGGACATGGCGTGGTTGTATCCCGCGTACGCATTTGCTGCTGTTGTAACGTATTTGACAACGTATTCTCCGGGCGCGTCATTAACTCCATTTTGGCGGATCATGGCGCTGTGGTTAGTGGCATTGTTTACGCGGGCGCTCGCTCAATTTTTGGCAAAATTCTTCGGCTATCAGGTGGCTGAGCGGGTGGGTATTGACGCGAACCTTTCCACACTCAAACATCTTTTTCGGTTAGACATGCGCTGGCATGAACGGGAAAATACCGGCAATAAAATCAAGCGCATCCAGAATGCGGGGGAGGGGTTGAATAAGATGTTGCGTATCTGGTTTGATAACCTGATTGAAATTGCCGTCAATCTCGTGGCGATCAACATTATTATTTCCCAGTTTGATCGCTCGGTGTTATTGGTGCTGGTCTTCTACCTCATAACGTACTTCTTTATCTCCAGCGCGATCACGCGCCGCGCCGGGCTCTCTTCGTACCATGTCAATGTCCAAGAGGAAAAAGTGAACGGCTTGGTGTACGAGGCGATCAACAACATCAAGACCGTAAAGGTGATGAGCATGGCCGGAACAATCGTCCGGCTCGTGCTTGCCCAAATGGATGAGTTGTTTGCCCGCCTGCGTGTACGTATTTTTTGGCATCAATCGCGCAACATGTTTGCGTATTTTTACAGCGGCGGGATGCGCCTGGCGATCGTCGTCATGATCGCACTAGGGATTATTGATGGCCGACATGGCATTGGATTTTTGGTGATGTTTAGCACCTACTATACAAATTTACGCGAGTCGATCGACGAACTTTCGGCCGTCACACAAGATTTGGTGATCGCAAAGATCAGCGTGATGCGCATGAAGGATATTTTGAATACACCGATAACGATCGATGATGACACCGGTAAAGTCGACGTCCCCCAGGACTGGAAAACAATCCGTGTGCAGGATGTTACGTTTGCCTACGGGCGAAACCCAGTGTTGTCTCACCTTACATTTGATGTTGCCAGGGGCGAAAAGGTCGGTATTGTTGGGCTCTCGGGGGCAGGGAAGTCAACGCTGTTTAAACTCCTGCTTAAAGAGCGCGAAGAGTTCACGGGCTCTATCACCCTTGACGATGTTCCAATCCAACAGATCCGCAAACAGAGTTACTTTGGCGCAGTGTCGGTGGTGCTCCAGGACACCGAGGTGTTTAATTTTTCGCTCAAGGATAACATTACCATTACGAATTCCGAAAAACACAATGACCACACGCTGCTCAAACGCGCCCTCCAAATCGCGCACATGGACACGGTTGTCAAACGGTTGCCGCAGGGGCTGGAAACGATGATTGGGGAAAAAGGCATTAAGCTCTCGGGCGGCGAACGTCAGCGGTTAGGGATTGCCCGCGCGATATTTAAGCAGCCGCAGTTATTACTGCTGGATGAAGCAACTTCACATTTAGATCTAGAATCGGAAGAAAAAATCAGGGATTCGCTGCATACATTCTTCGAGCATGTCACCGCGATCGTGATCGCTCATCGTTTGACGACGATCCGCGAAATGGATAAGATTTTGATGATCGAAGACGGCCAAATTATCGAGCAAGGGAGTTTTAATGAACTCATGGACCAAACAGGAAAATTTTTTTCATTATGGCAGAAGCAACGGTTATGAATATTTTTTTTACAGCGTTTGTGACGATCTTTCTTGCAGAGTTGGGGGACAAGACGCAAATCGCCACCTTGCTGTTTAGTGCGAATAAGGAGTATAGTCGGTGGGCGGTATTTGCCGGCGCCGCGTTGGCACTGATTGCCACCAGCGCGATTGCCGTGCTGTTGGGCAGCACCCTTTCGCAATTTGTCAGCGAGAAAACACTCAAGCTGTTGGGCGGAACCGGTTTTATTGTTGTCGGCATTTGGACATTGTTCTCAAAATAATTGTTATGGAGTCGCAAAACATTCAAGGAATTCGGCTGGCACAGATGCTCAAAGGCGGCGTGATCATGGATGTTTCCACGGCCGATCAAGCGCGGATTGCCGAAGAGGCCGGTGCATGCGCGGTGATGGCCTTGGAACGCATCCCGTCAAAGATTCGAGCCGAGGGGGGAGTAGCGCGCATGAGCGACCCCAAGCTTATCAAGGAAATCAAACGCGCGGTGACGATCCCCGTGATGGCCAAGGTGCGTATCGGGCATGGTATTGAGGCCCATATATTAGAAGCGCTTGAAATCGATTTTATCGATGAATCCGAAGTCTTGACGCCTGCGGATGACCAGTTCCATATTGACAAAACGCAATTTCGAATTCCTTTTGTTTGCGGGTGCCGAGATCTTGGGGAAGCATTGCGGCGCATCGCGGAGGGCGCAAGCATGATCCGAACGAAAGGCGAGGCCGGGACCGGCAATGTGGTGGAAGCCGTCAAACACCAGCGTGCGATCCAGTCGCAAATCAAGCGCGCGCAATCCATGGGGCACGAAGAGCTTGTTGTGTATGCCAAGGAACTCGGCGTGTCGTTGGATCTACTGACCGCGGTTGCCAAAGGAGGGAAGTTGCCGGTAGTGAATTTTGCTGCCGGCGGGATTGCGACGCCGGCGGACGCCGCTCTGCTCATGTATTTGGGCAGCGATGGCGTATTTGTGGGTTCTGGGATTTTTGAGTCAGAGAATCCCGTCAAGACGGCCAAGGCGATTGTGCAGGCAACGACGCACTATCAAGACTATAAAAAATTGGCCGAAGTATCGGAGGGTCTTGGCGCAGCGATGAAAGGGTTGGAGATGGGGGCGCTGGCAATTAACATGGCGGGGCGCGACGCCTAGTATGCCGTGTGGTATCCTCGCATTTCAGGGCGATGTCGCGGAGCACGAACACGCTTTGGCACGGTTGGGCACCACATCACTGCGGGTAACGGACCGAGCGCAGCTCGATGCCCTTACACATTTGATTATCCCGGGCGGGGAGAGCACGGTCATCACGGCATTTCTAAACGAAAGTGGGCTGGGGGTAACAATCCAGGAGCGCGTGCGAGCGAACACGCTTGCGGTGATGGGCACCTGTGCAGGGGCCATTGCGCTGGCTTCGGAAGTGGGATCGCCCAAACCGATCGACTCTCTCAAACTCATCGACATCGCAATTTCGCGCAATGCCTACGGATCGCAGATTTACTCGTTTGAAGAAGATGTCGTATTTACACCGACAGGAGAGCAAATTCGAGCCGTGTTTATCCGTGCGCCGAAGATCGTCACGGTAGGGGATGGTGTGGCCGTATTGGCCAACCTCCGGGGTGGGCCGATCCTTGCACAACAAGGCAATGTGCTGGTGAGCACGTTTCATCCAGAATATTTAGAGAAGCCCACCGTGCATCAGTTCTTTTTATCATTCTCAAATTCTTGCTTGCCCGCCTCTGGCGGGAGAATATTGGAATAAATTCAAGATCGTATGCTCCAATCCGAAGCGCTGGATATCCTCAAGACCGGCGCGAACGTGTTTTTAACCGGGGAGCCCGGAAGCGGCAAGACGCATGTGACCAATGCGTATGTCCGGTATTTAAAACAGGCAAAGATTGATGTGGCGGTGACGGCTTCCACGGGCATTGCGGCAACGCACTTGGGCGGCATGACGGTGCACAGCTGGAGCGGGATTGGCATTAGCAAGAATCTTTCCAATTGGGATATCGACCGCATTGCCAGCAATGAGCGCGTAGCCAAGCGCATTGATCGGACGCGGGTACTAGTAATTGATGAAATCTCGATGCTGGATGGGGCGATCTTGGGCAATGTGGACCGCGTATGTCGCGAAGTCAAACGCCGCGATGAGCCATTTGGGGGGATGCAAGTATTGTTTGTGGGCGATTTTTTTCAACTCCCGCCGGTGTCGCGCCCGGGGGAGCCACTCGCGCAATTTGCGTTTGAATCTCAAGCTTGGGCGGAAGTGAGCCCATTTGTGTGCTATCTTGAAGAGCATTACCGGCAAGAAGATCAAACATTGTTGTCTATTCTTTCTGCGCTGCGCAACAATGCGATCACCGATGCGCATTGCACGCAGTTGAGTACTCGCTGCATCGCGGATCCCACACGGTTGAGCAATGATACGCCCAAGCTCTACCCGCATACGGTTGATGTGGATCGTATCAACAGTGCAGAACTCGCACGCATCCCCGGGGAGCCGGTGCGTCATGACATGACGTATTCTGGTCGTGCGGCATTGGCAGAGCAGCTCAAGCGCGGCTGCCTTTCGCCCGAACAATTGTTGCTTAAAAAAGGAGCATCCGTGATGTTTACCAAAAATAGTATAACGGGTGCGTTTGTGAATGGAACATTGGGGGTGGTGGTCGACTTTGATGACGATACGCAGTATCCAATCGTCCAAACGCGTGGGGGGCGGACAATTCTTGCCGAACCCGCGTCCTGGTCGTTGGAAGAGCATGGGCGGGTGCTGGCTCAAATTTCGCAGGTGCCCTTGCGTCTGGCCTGGGCAATTACTATTCACAAAAGCCAGGGGATGTCGCTCGATTACGCCTACGTGGATTTAGAGCATGCGTTTGTGGAAGGGCAGGGCTATGTGGCGCTCTCACGGGTGCGAACCATGGAAGGGCTCTATTTGTCCGGATGGAATCAGACGGCGCTTACCATCAATGTCCACGTGCTCGAATATGACCATGCGCTGCGGCAACGCAGCCAACAGACGCGTGATGCGTTTGGCACCATTAACCCTGAAGAATTCTCACGAATGCAGAATAATTTTGTTGTTGCTTGCGGGGGGCAATTATCGGAGGAACCAAAGAAAAAACCCGTCGTCCCACTTGTTGGAAGGGCGCAAAAAGCCTACGCTGTAGACAGGATTCGCAAGGAGTACCCCAATGCCTACCGCGCCTGGAGCAAGGCAGACGACGCATTGCTCACAGACCAGTATACCGCGGGCAGTGACATCGAGGATATTTCAACGGCTTTTGGCCGACGGAAGTGCGCTATCCGCTCTCGCCTTGTCAAGTTGGGGCTGATCGAGGCTCCGGATGCAGAGTGAACATTGTTGACAAATTCCGATAACATTTATATGATATTAATATGATTTTTATCATATAATTTTCATATATGAGACGGCCTTCTAAATTCATCCCTCGCATCATTGGCATGGCAAAGCTCCAGCGGCAAACCAAGACGGTTGTGCGCGATTTGGATCGATATGGCGGGGAGTATATTCTCTCTGTCCGTGAGAAGCCCGCTGCCGTAATTATGGGATTAGATCGATATGAGGCGCTGCGAACACTGGAGGAAATGAAGCATCACGAAGAAGACGAAATTCTTGATATTGTCGCACAAGGCAATCAAGAATATGCGGCCCGTAAGACCGTGAAAGCGGCCTCGCTGTCACAACTGCTCGGGTAGATCTATGACCATCGAGTATTCGTCGAACTTTGTGCGCTCGTTTCGACGATTACTCATCGATATCCAGCGTCTCGCCATTGAGCAAGAACGAATATTCCGATTGAACCCTATTGACTCTCGCCTTCATGCCAAGCCGCTGCGAGGGCGTTTGAAAGGATTATGGAGTTTTCGTGTGACGCGCAGATACAGGGTGTTGTACGCATGGAAAGCAAAGAATAGTGCGTTATTCTATGAGATCGAGCATCGGAGATTTGTCTATCAATAGGGGCAATATGGATCTCTACAAAAAAACAGAAGAATTCATGATCGATATTTGCACGAAGACTGGGAAGCTCCGGGACATCGAGCATCAATTGAATACGGCTGGGTGGGTGAAGAAGCTCAAACCAGATGCAGACGAAGCATTACTCACCGCGGCCGTGGCTCACGATATCGAGCGAGCGTTATTCGGAGATTGGAAGCACGGGTCCATGGACTCCGAGCTGCTCACCATGCACCAGGAGTTTTCGGCAACCATCGTCGGAATGTTCCTGACCAAGGAAGGCGCATCATTGGACTTTATCGACCGCGTCCAGCATCTTGTTCATGCATACGAAATCGGCGGCGATAATGACCAGAATGTGCTATGCGATGCAGATTGTTTGAGTTTCTTTGAACAAAAGGCTCTCCGGCAGGTGAAAAATTATCTCAAAAATGGGAGAATGAAGGAATGGATGAAAGAAAAACTCGATTACATGTTTAACACTCGATTGAAATCATCTGAGGCAAAAAGAATAGCCAAGGTATGGTATCAAGACGCAAAGGATGAATTGGAAAAGATGTAATATTGTATGGACCGCCCCATTGGTGAAGTGTTGATTCGGTATGCCCGTTCAAACGATGTCGCCGCGTGCATCCGGCTCAGCAAGTGCTCATGGCCTGGGTGGTGGGCGAACAATACGCAACAGGGATCGCGACATATTCGTGAGTGTATCCGTGGACGTCGCTGCCTAGTGGCCGTCAGCAATCGGGAAGTGATCGCCTACCTCGTTTGGGGCACTCTTTGGAATAAAATCCACCTTCAGGATGTGTTTGTCCAAGCACCGCTGCGTCGACACGGGGTTGCCCGAGCATTGGTCGAACACGTCATTGCTATTGCCAAGCGACAAGGGTATAGAGAAATCATGAGCGATTGTGATACCATAAACAAACCTTCTATCGCCCTCCACAGAAGAATGGGATTTGGTCGTTGTGGTCGAATTACAAAGAATTGGGATAATGATGATTCCTACGTTTTTTCAAAGAAAATTTAATACTTTTGAGCCTCATCTATGCCCTTTGAGATGAATCAGAATGAACGCTCATTCGACGCGCAGTATGCAAAACGGGAGAAGATTGAGACTGCCGGGGGAGTAGCAGACGTAATCGACATCACGCCGCCCAATTGTAAAAGCGAGACCCCGGTCTTTTTTGCCAATGCATGGGCGTGCCCTCTTGAAGTGTACCGACCGGGATTGGAAGAACTCTACAATCAGGGCCGTCGCGTGATCGCCTTGGATAGCCCGCGTCGCGGAGGGGCCAAGTTTGCCACCGAAGAAGAACGCAAAGCGGCGACGATCCGTGATGTGCTGCGCCACAAAGGGTTGTCGCATCTCCAAGCCATTACGCACTCCAATGGCGGGTCGAATTTGGTGAAGGCAGCCCACGATAATCCGGGACTATTCGATTCCGTTATCATCGTTGCCCCCAGCGGACTTATTGGCGGCGATAGCATTCTGCAGATGACCGGCAGATACATGCAGCAATTTCTTGGGCGCACCGAAAGTATGAATCGGCGGTTTCCGACGCCGGCCAAAACAGAAAAAGAAGTGCCGATCACGGCCCTGAAAGAAGGAACTAAGTACGTGGCGGCCAATCCAGCCCGCGCGGCAAAAGAAATTTGGGATATTTCCAGTGTCCAGATACAGGACATGCTCAAGAAGCTGCATGAAAACGGTGTTCAGGTGGTTGTGATGAGCAGCGTGGATGATCCGCTCTACCCCATGGACCGCATGCAGAAAATGGTCAAGAGCGATATGATCACTGGATTTGTCTCGATGGTGGGCGGCCACGGCGCGTTGGGCGATGATCCTACCCATTTTATGGCCGCGGCGGAATCACAATTGACCGCACTGGAGCGCAAACAGCAGAAGAATGGGTAGTATGAGCACTCCATCAACTGTTGTCTGCCACGACCGCGACGGGAACTTGTACACCACCCCCCGGGAACGCCTCGTGTTTCGGCCATCGGTGTACGGCGTGATTATTGACAATGGCAAGATCTTGCTCTCCAAACAATGGGGAGGGTACGATTTCCCGGGCGGGGGAGTTGAAATTGGCGAAACAATCAGCCAAGCGCTCCAACGGGAAGTAAAAGAAGAGACGGGGTTAGAGGTCGAGGTTGGGCATCTCATCACCGCTGATACGTCGTTTTATAAACAATGGGATGCAGACCGGTATTTCCATGCAGTGCTTTTGTACTATCGGTGCAGGGTGGTGGGCGGAGCGCTGAGTACGAAGTTTTTTGACGGACGTGAAAAGGAGTACATGGAATTGGCAGAATGGAAAGATGCCAGCAACATAGAGGCGCTGCGGTCGCTCAAATGGTACTCTTCAAAACGTCACCCGCTTGAGGTGATTGCGGAGGCGCTATCGCTGCCATAAATTCTTCATTCTATGAATCGCAAAATGTTTCTCTCACCGTTGTTTCTCGTCACGGGCTTGGTTATTGGATACATGGTTTGGGGAGTCCCCGATGCGCCAACCCCCGTTGAAGCCCCGGCCCAAAAGCAAACGGCAGGAGTATTCCAATTGATGGTCGATTATAACGATGATAAGACATTGACCGTGATTAATGATGCAGCGTTTTCCGACGGGCATACAGTATTGCAAGCAGTCATTGCAGCGCTGGCTGCGAAGGAGATCACAGTTGAAACAAAGGAATACAAAGGGATCGGCACCATGGTGACAAAAATTGGGCCCGTGCAAAATGGGGAGACGAAATATTGGCAATACTGGGTGAATGGCCGGTATCCGGCAGTGGGGGCAGACCAGTATTTACTCAAGAGCGGTGATGTTGTAGAGTGGAAATTCACCGGGGCGAGGATGTGAATTTTGTTACGGATTTAACTGACATGGTATGAATTTGATTTTTGGAGGAACGTTTTTGCTCGTTAGCATCATCACCCGACTGATCCCGCATGCGCCCAATGTTGCACCCATTGCCGCCTTGGCCTTGTGGGCAGGCGTCTATCTGCCCAAGCGGTGGGGTTGGGCATTGCCTATTGGGGCCATGCTCGCGAGCGATCTGTTTGTGGGGTTTTATGATCTGCGCTTGATGGCGACCGTGTATGGGAGTTTTATCGTGACCGTCGGGATTGGGCGGGTTCTGCGGCGATGGAAAGACCCGAGCATATTGCTGGCAGGCTCCCTTGTTGCCTCGACGTTCTTTTTTTTGGTTACAAACTTCGCCGTGTGGTTACTCTCGAGTTGGTATCCGCATACTCCGGCGGGGTTGATGCTTTCGTATACTCTGGGGCTCCCATTCTTCCGCAACACGTTGTTAGGGGATCTCCTGTATACCGGAGCGTTCTTCGGAGCGTATCAGGGGTTTGGGTATTTGATCCGCTCCAAGCGTGCCGTTGCTACACCCGCGCCATTGTGAAAAAGATACTCTTGAGGATGCCGTTTAGTGTATGACCATCACGATTTGTGGAAGCATGGCATTGGCCGAGCAGATGATCGATTATCAACAGAAACTCGAGGCCTTGGGGCATCGGGTTTTTGTTTCGGAATTTATTGAGAGCTACTTGGGGCGCAGCGACGAAGACAAACTGGCGCTTACCTTGCACCATAAATATCAAAACGATGCCATCAAAGAGCATTGGGAAAAAATAAAAGCTTCGGATGCTATCCTTGTGATGAATCTTGATCGCAAGGGCATCGCACATTATATTGGCGGTAATACGCTGATGGAGATCGGATTCGCCCATGTGTTGGACAAGAAAATTTATTTACTCAACCCAATCCCGAATATCGAACTTTATAAAACCGAGATTGAGGCGACAAAGCCGATTGTGCTCCATGGTAATTTGAACAACATGCAATTCGACAGTGATAGTGAATTTGTTGAAGGCATTGATTGAATCGCAGGATCTGCTAGGATTGGTGTATGCAATAATCATCCGCGATCCTTCTGGCTTAGTCAGAATCCGGATCCCCGCCGGCAGGCAGGCTGGTCTCGGCCAGGATGACAGAGGATGCATTACTAAAGATATGGAACCAAAAAAGTTTTTATTCATTTCACTGGAAGGACTCATTGGCGACATTGCCTGGCAGCTTACTAAAGAGGGGCACCAGGTAAAGTACTGTATTGAACACGGGTCGGAAAAAGACGTCGCTGATGGCTTTGTGCCAAAGTGTGACGACTGGAAGGCGGAAGTGGATTGGGCCGACGTGATTGTGCTTGATGACGTGTTGGGCCAAGGGGTGAAAGCGCAGAAGTTGCGTCAGATTGGGAAAGCCGTGATCGGCGGCACCCCGTACACCGATCGGCTGGAGGATGATCGCGCCTTTGGCCAAGAAGAGCTCAAAAGTAACGGTGTTTCGATAATCCCGTATAAAGATTTTACGTCTTTTGATGACGCAATTGCCTACGTGCGCGAAAACCCAAACCGCTATGTGATAAAGCCGAGCGGCCAGGCACAAACAAACAAAAGTTTATTGTTTGTGGGCAGCGAAGACGACGGCCGCGATGTGATTGCGGTCTTAGAGGATTATCAAAAGGCATGGTCGAAAAAGATCCCGCAGTTCCAACTCCAGCGGACGATCCAAGGGGTAGAACTTGCGGTGGGCGGATTTTTTAATGGCAAGGAATTTGCCATGCCCATTAACATCAACTTTGAACACAAAAAATTGTTCCCCGGCAATATTGGGCCATCGACGGGCGAAATGGGCACCAGTTTATTTTGGTCCGGGCCGAACCGGATCTTTAACCAAACGCTTAAAAGGATGGAAGGCAAGCTTGCCCAGGAGGGATTTGTGGGGTACATCGACATTAACTGCATTGCCAATAACTACGGCATCTATCCGCTCGAATGGACCGCGCGGTTTGGGTGGCCGACGATTTTTATCCAACAGGAGGGAATTATTACGCCAATGGGAGAATTGTTCTTTGATTTGGCCAATGGGACGCTGCAAAAATTCAAAGTCAAAAGCGGGTTTACGATCGGAGTCCAAATTGTTGTGCCGCCGTTCCCATTCAAAGACAAAGAAACCTTTGAAGTGCAGTCAAAAGATAACGTCGTCTTTTTTGATAAAAATACCAAAAATCCCACGGAAGGCATCCACATCGAGGATGTTAAGCTGGTGAATGGCGAGTGGGTGGTGACTGGGACGTCGGGCGTGGTGATGGTGGTGTGCGGCCAAGGTCAGACCATGCGGCAGGCGCAAACGCAGGCCTACAACCGCATTAAGCACATTAATATCCCCCACATGTATTACCGTACGGATATTGGAGACCGATGGTACGAAGACAGCGATCGGCTGCACACGTGGGGGTATTTGCGGGAGATTTAGAGTTTAAAATTTGGAGATAGAGAATATCAGGAGATAAGGATGTAATGGATATAGGGGAGCGAAACTGATCCATTTGCCTTGTGCCCTCTATATCCCTATTAACCTGTTATCCCTTGATATCCTATGGCCTATCGCGTCCACCCCCTTGTCCACTGGTTTATTGCGACCCTTGCGGTGCTGGTGAGCGCCTACATTATCCCTGGGGTCACGGTCACGAGCGTTTTCGCCGCCTTTGTGGCAGCGCTTGTACTCGGGTTTATCAATATGTTCATCCGGCCCATTATTATCGTACTCACATTGCCGCTCAATATCATGACGCTTGGGCTCCTTACATTGGTGATCAATGCACTGCTGGTGCAATTGGCCGGGTCCTTGGTGCCCGGGTTTGAAGTCGCGGGATTCTTGCCCGCTCTCTTCTTTAGCATTGTACTTTGGGTGGTGAATGGCCTGTTGCGGACCGGTCTGGGGGAGCATCGAGTATGATTGTCCTGTGTGATGTTGCCGGGGTGATGGTCGATTTTGACGATGAAATATCGTTTCGGATATTGCAAGAAGCGGGAGTACATCGCGCCGGAGCAATGCAAATGTATAAGCAAGAATTCGAAGACTTTAGCCGCGGTAGATTGAGCGACAATGAATATGTGCGGTTGCTCAATGACCGTCATTTCAATAAAGTTGTTGATATTGCGACAATTCAGCGCGCGCATGACGAGCACTTTACTCGCCGCAATGATAACGTTGTTGGAATTATCCAGTCGATTCCGCGGGAACGCGTGGCAATTATTACGGACACGAATGCATGGCAACATCGGCGCATTGCCGGTTTTATCGATCTGGTCGCGCTTTCAAACAATGTGTTTGAATCGCACGAGATGGGGATGATTAAAACGGATCCGGGGAGTTTCCCCCATGTCATCCGTTCGCTGGGAGTCCCGGCCGCGGATATCGTACTCATTGATGATCTCCGGAAGAATGTTGACCGGGCGCGCGGGTTTGGTATGAAGGCGGTGCTCTATCAAAGCACGGAGCAGTTGAGAGGCGAGCTCGCACGAATTGGCATGTCATTGCCTTGAGTTAGTTTAGAGGAGTCGCTCAACAATATCTAATTCCTAATAAAATTCTCAATGTCAAATGCCAAAATAAACATTGAACATTTTATTAGACATTGGATATTAGAAG
The DNA here is from genome assembly GCA_016215325.1 of Candidatus Uhrbacteria bacterium. Classification (GTDB taxonomy): domain Bacteria; phylum Patescibacteriota; class Patescibacteriia; order JACRJV01; family JACRJV01; genus JACRJV01. The sequence goes on along the minus strand of JACRJV010000026.1, from coordinate 73,574 downwards.
TTGGGAATTATGTATGCCACTTGATCACTGTTCCATAAACGGCAAGATTGTTCCGATCAACCAAGCGGTATTGCCAGTCACCAATATTGAGTTTGCGTATGGGTTTGGGGCGTATGAGCACTTACGAGTGGTTAAGGGCGGAGCGCAGTATTGTGATGAACACTTGGAGCGATTATTCCGTTCGGCGCGCATTATTGGCCTTGAGCACCGATTGAGCACCCAACAACTTACGCAATGGATTGATCGGCTTACGAGTAAGATCCAAGAGCCGGCATACAACCTAAAAATATTGTTGGTGGGCGCCAGTGAGCCGAAGGATGCCCGTTGTTTTTTCCTTCCCATGGCACCGCTGTTCCCAAAGAAAGAGTGGTATACGCACGGAGTATCGACGACGGTTGTTTCATTTGAGCGTCCCTTTCCGCAGGCAAAGACATTGAGTATGCTCGGGAGTTATTTAGCGTACCGGCAGGCAAAGCAATGTGGGTGCTATGATGCTCTGGCAGTGGATAGCAAGGGGTTTATCCGCGAGGGGACGCGCACAAATTTTTTTGCTGTCAAAGGCAGGACGCTGTGTAAGCCGCCAAGCAAACTGATTTTGGATGGGGTGACCCAGCGCCATGTGCTCGCTATCGCAAAACGCAATGGATTCAAGGTTGTGGATCGCCTTGTCAAACCAGACGCACTTAAGTCGTACGACGGAGCATTATTGACGGGCACGAGTATTGGTGTTGTACCGATCCGATCGGTGGATACATTTACTTTCCAGAGTATCGCAGATACTATTAAGGAATTGATGAGAGTGTTTGGACGAAACTAAGGATTATATCGTCTGCTCCCAGCGAACGTCATTACGAGTTATGTTCGAATTTTTAAAGCCATCGACAACAGCGGCGCCGAAAGAGCAACGCAAGTCCAAGGATGAACGCCAGTTTACGATTGACGATGTGGAAGAAATTCTGCCTCCCGATGAACACTATGAGTTTGGTCATACCGCCAGAAAGGTCTACCATGGGCATATCGACGGATGGGACGATCAAAGGGATTTTGAGCAATCGGCTGAATGGGCGAAAGAGGAACATGCCTACGACTACAGTATTATCAGCCCCGATGAAGTGGTGAAGCGAAAATTCGTGATTCGAGATAAAGAAGAAAATATTATTGCTGGCGCGCAAGTGGACCTGCATGATCGCAACGGCGTAAAGATGGCGTATCTGGGTTCTAAATTCGTGTTGCCAGAATACCGTGAACAAAACATCGCAAACCTTCTTGTACAGAAGCGCCTTGATGTTGCCCGTGAAGCAGGCTGCGAAGTGGCAACAGCCATCGTCGCCGCAAACAATGGGCCAGCACTGCGGACCATCATGAAAGACGGGTTTATTATTGAAGATCTCCCCCAAAACGCGTTGGCGGATCGACGTCGTGTGAGTCTTGCGTATCGGATGCTGCGAAATTTGAATACGCCCAAGCTGCAAGCACCCGCGAGCGAAGAGCTGTTGCATGCGTCGATTGCCCGCAAAGAACAAGAGATCACGGGCGATCAACCGTTGTTGATCGACCATAGCGAAACTATGCTTATTCTGACCGCATTGACCAAAGGGTATATCGGCCGGTGGGTAGTGCTGCCGAAAGAATTGGGAACGATCTCCCAGCCCATGGTGTATTTAGTGAAGAAGGAAGAATATTTGAAAGAGTCAAATTGATTTTTATTCTCAGGCATTTTTTATTTTTTGGATTCCGGGTCAAGCCCGGAATGACAGCCATGGTATGCCGTCATCCGATATTCAAACGCTGCTTCGATCGCATCCACAGCCGATCAAAAATCCATCGCGCCCAACGCTGATCCACGAAGTCATCGCGAACAAAGAGGCGTTGGTTACTGCCAGCGGTGCCTTGGCAACGTGGAATCCAGCCAATGCCACGGGCCGCAGTCCTAAAGACACGTACATTGTAAAACGCGCGGATAGCGAGGTGACAACTGACTGGACATCGCCCAATAGTAACGCCATGGCGCCGGAATTATTCGAAGAACTCTTGGCCGATGCCTTGGCGCAGTTGGGGCAAGCAAAAAAAATCTATGCGATCGATCGCGTGATCGGGGCGCGCAGCTCATATGCCCTGCCCGTGACCGTGGTGAGCGATCGCGCCACTTCGGTATTGTTCGCCGACACCATGTTCCGCCCGGTGCCACCGGATGTTGCGTCGAGCCTGTTTGCCAGCCAACCCTTTACGATTGTGGTTGCCCCGACAGCGATTGTGAGCCACGAAAAGTACCAGGGCCGGTTGCGGCAAGAAAATGGAAAAACCATCCCGATTGCTATTGTCATGGACTTGGACCAGCGGATTTGCCTGGTGATGGGCACGCTCTATTGCGGTACTGTCAAAAAAATGATGTTTACCGTGATGAACCACTTGTTGCCAGGCAATGGAATCTTGTCGCTGCATGCTTCGGCGATCGAGACGGATGCGCACGAGACCGTCGTGTTCTTGGGGCTTTCTGGCACCGGCAAAACAACGCTTTCGTCGGATCCGAAATATTCGTTTATTGGGGACGATGAAATCGGGTGGAACAGCGAGGGAATTGCCAATTACGAGTACGGCTGCTATGCAAAATTAGTGCGCCTGGATGCAAGCCGCGAGCCGGCCATTTACCATGCTACGTTTGATCCCCGCCCAGTTGAACAGAATGGGTGCATCATCGAGAATGCCTTGATGTGGCCGGACGGAACCTTTGATTTGAACGACGAACGGTTGACCGAAAACTCCAGGACCTCGTACCCAATTTCGTTTTTAGAGCATACCAACCCCGGGGCCATCGGCTCGCACCCCAAGACACTTATTTTACTGACGGCCGATGCCAACGGCGTGCTGCCGCCCTTGGCAAAGCTCACACGCGAACAAGCGATCCTTTGGTTTTTGATGGGCTACACCAGCAAGCTGGCTGGGACCGAGGTCGGGGTCAAGGAACCGTCCACGACATTCTCGCGATTCTTTGGCGCGCCGTTTATGCCACGGCTGCCCAAGGACTACACCACGTTGTTTGACCAGTACACGCAGCACCATCAAACAAACGTTTACCTCATTAACACCGGCTGGAGCGGTGGCCCCTATGGAATGGGTAAGCGCATGGACATCAATTTGACCCGGGCATTGGTCCATGCCGCCATTGATGGTACTGTAGAGACAGTGGAGTACGATCACGATCCGCTTTTCCATATCATGGTGCCGCGCACATGCCCGGGGGTAGAGGATGCGACGGTGTTGCACCCCCGCCAAACATGGGCAGACCCTGCGGCCTACGACGCGCGAGCACAGAAGCTCACCAAAGAATTTAGCGATTATTTTGACAAGAATTTTGCGGGGCAAGGGTTCGACCAGAATGTTGTTGCTCAATGTCCAGGAAAGTGATGTCAGTTGTTTACTACGCGAACCCCGTGGAATTCTGATTTTTGGCCGAGAAACTTGCCTCGAACAGTGCTCGGCTTAAAAATCAATATTCCCCGAGGTTCGTGACGATTGGTCGTCTCAATACATATGCAACAACAGCAAATCCTGGTTGTCCTTGGCTATGTTGAACACGACGGGAAGGTGTTGTTAAGCCAGCGCAATGAGCCGACTAACCCCGCGGTTCACTTGGTGTGGGAATTCCCGGGCGGCACCAACCATTTTGGCGAAACATTGGAGCAGACTTGCGTGCGGGAGCTCAAAGAAGAGCTTGGGGTGGATGTAGAGCCATTGGAATTGTTCCCACGCCCGGTGAGCCATACCTGGGATTTTGGCGAGCGTCATGTCCAGATCCACTTGGTGTGTTTCCGGTGTCGGTATGTGGGCGGGGAACCCACATGCTTGGAAGAAGAGATCAACGATGTGCGCTGGGTTCCAAAAGCAGAGTTATCGAAATATAATTTTTTTGAGACAGGTCGGAAGTTTGTGGAGCAGATTGGAATGTTGAATGTGGAATGATAAATGCGCAATTTGGAATATAAAATGTTGGTGTAGATGCATTTCCAGCCAAAGGCTGCTCCGCCCTTGGCGGACATTAGAAATTAGGAATTGGCATTTGGGATTTTTTGTATGCGTCGTCCCCACCGTATCGCCCTGGCCACTGGAACCTGGCTCCTGGCCATTCCCAGCTTTGTCTGGGCACAATCGGTTTCCAAGATCGATTTTAACAATCCCAATCTTAAACTCACCGACCTGGTGGATGAAAGCGGCAATGGGGTCGCAAATTTGATTGAGGGGTTAGTTACGTTTTTAGTGCCAGTAGCCGGTGTGACGGCGCTGGTGATGATTATCATCGCCGGTATTACAAGGGTTGTGGCCGCGGGCAATGCGGATCGCGTCAAAACAAGCGGGGACATGATGTGGGAGGCGATCATCGGCCTGGGCATTGCGTTAAGCAGTGTTCTGATACTGAATACCATCAATCCGGACCTGACATTGCTTGGGCCTATTAAGTTCCCGGAGGTCAAGAATTCGATTGAGGCAAAAAAACCAGAGGTGGGGATAAAACCAGTCAGTCGCATTGGTGGTGGTGGCAGTGGAGGAGGCGCTCGCAATATCCGAGGGGGTCGAGCCGGGGAATGGGGGGAGGCGATTTCAACAAATGCTGCGGATGGGAAACCCTATCGAGTTACGCATTACTGGCCTGTTGATGGTGATGGACCGGCGACAACGGAGGGAAGGATAGGCAATTCTGCCACACCACCGGCTGCAGGTAAGGAGGGGGTCTGTACATTAGAAATGTTGTATCGCGGGGAGTGTAACTATGTTTCTGGCGCAGTCGGAAGGGACTCGCCGTTATTTGGGAAATGGGCCAAGGTTAATGTTAGAAAGTGGGTGAATAATCAGAACCAAGCGCATGAGGCGCGGGACTTCTACGTTTATTTCCATGATACCGGCGGAGACTTCCAGGGCAATCCAAATAATATCGACATTCCCTCTGATACATCCAATGGGGATCCTCAGGCACGGACATTTGATGGCCGGCAACCAGATAATTCAGGAATGACAATCACGGTTTTAGACGGGTCGCCACCGATTCGCCCGATCGATCCGTATTAATTGAGTGATTTCTTGATTTGCTCAGCCTCATCCACACTCGTCAAAGCCACTATTTTTGTGGTAAAGTAAGGACGCATGAAAAAATTCCTTTGTTCCATTCCATTGGTGGGGATTTTGTTGATCCTCCCGTTTAGTGTTGGCGCAACCGCTTCGCGGTTTACTTCATCCGATTTTAAGGTAGAACTCTCTAACATTACTGAAAACAGCATTGGCGATCTTGTTGTGGATATCGTGGATTTTGGTACAAAGGTCGCAGGGGTTGCGGCGATCGTCATGATTTTATGGGCTGGGCTTCAGCGCATTACCGCCGGCGGTGACAGCGGCAAGGTGGAGGAATCCAGCGAGATTATGTGGGGCGCCATCGTTGGGCTTGGATTAGCGCTCGGGGCCGTGTTGCTGCTGAATGCCATTAACCCCGATTTAACTAAAACCGTTGCAATTAAATTCCCCGAGGTGACAAAGCAGCAGAAGGTTGACATCCCAAAAGTAGGGATCACGGAAGCCGAAGGCGGAACGGCTCAGGATTATACCTCCGGCCTTACTGGGGCGACCAGTCAGGCATCACCACAGACTCAAGTACCCCCCGGGACCCCGACGGTGGGTGCGGTTTCGCAAGAATGTAAGGACCTCATCGAAAGAGCAGGGCTGCATTTTGTGCAGCCCAATGATGCAAGGGAGCTATCGAGTGGTGTCATTACCAGTCGTTTTGACGGGCGGAGAATCAACGTGAGTCCATATATTTGCGAGGTCCTCAACGCAACAGTTGCGGCGGGAATACCAGTAGATGTCCAATCCATTGTCGGCGGTCATGATTCACAACAGGTTGGGGGCGCTGGTGCGTCACCTCACGCCGATACGGATGGCAACGGCCGCGGTCTTGATATTGACAAACCATCCAATGGAGAAGAGGCACGTCGAATTGCGGCGTTCTATTATGCAAATCGTGAACGTCTCCATATCACTCAAATTATTATTGATGATCCGGCCCTCAATGAGTTTAATTATAATACCGTCAATGGCGTCGGCAGGAGCGGGGCTGGAGCCGAAGTATGGCCCAATGGTAAACCCCCTGGCCATAGGGGACATTTTCATATTACCGTCCAGCGGAGGTGAACTGTATGACTCCGACCGAAGAAATTAAATCCCGGCTGGATATCGTGGAGCTTATCCGCGAATATGTGGGCACCCTGGCACAGGCAGGAAGTAGCTGGAAAGCGCGCTGTCCCTTCCACGAAGAAAAGAGTCCCTCCTTTATGGTTAGCCAGACCAAGCAGGTGTGGCACTGCTTTGGCTGCAGCGAAGGCGGGGATCATTTTTCGTTTGTGATGAAAATCGAAAATATCGAATTCCCCGAAGCGCTCAAGATGTTGGCCCAAAAAGCGGGCGTCACACTGCCAGAACGCCAATCTGCCGGAGCAAGCGCCAGTAAAAAAGAGCGTGTTACCAGGGTGTTAGAAACGGCATTCCAATGGTACCAGCAACAATTACAGCCCGCCAATAATCGCCTGGCATGGGAGTATATGACCGGCACCCGGGCGATTCAGCCCGAGACCCTTGGGGCGTGGCAAGTGGGGTATGCACCCAGTGGTTGGGATAATCTATCGCAATATTTGAGTGTCCAACAGCTTGATCCCGTTGATATTTTGGACAGCGGGCTGGTGATCGAACGCCCGGCTGGCAGTCGCGGCAATTTCCCCACACCCTATTACGACCGGTTCCGGGGCCGCATCATGTTCCCGATCCGCGACGCGCGGGGGATGTTGGTGGGCTTTGGCGGGAGGATTCTGCCCAGCGCGGCCGCCGCAACGCCCAACACCCGCGCTGTTGTGGAGGAAGCAAAGTACATGAATACGCCGCAAACTATCCTCTATGATAAGCGGACGGTATTGTATGGGATCGATCAGGCAAAGATGGCCATCCGTTCTGCCAATAGCGTGATCATCTTGGAGGGGTACATGGATGTGATTGCGTCGCACCAGGCAGGGGTCGCCAACGCAGTTGCCACCTGCGGCACGGCGCTCACTCTGGAACATCTCCAATTGCTCAAGCGGTTTACGCAGCGCGTGGTCCTTAGTTTTGACATGGATTTGGCTGGCGCTGCAGCGGCCAAACGGGGGATTGAGCTGCTGCTTCGGTCGGAGTTCAAGATCGGCATGCTCACCATCCCCGAAGGGCTGGGCAAAGACGCCGACGAGTGTATCCGCAATGATGCGGGCGTTTGGAAGCAGGTGTCCGCGCAATTCCGGCCATTTGTGGAGGTACTGTGGCAGCGGGTAACACAGGGGTTGGATGTTTCTGCATTGCCGACGCAAGAAAAGATTGGGAAAGAATTTTTACCCATTTTGGCCCAAATCAAAAACCCGTTGGAACAATCATTTTGGATTAAAACATTGGCCGATACGCTGGGATATTCCCAACCTGCGATCGTGCAATGGATCCAATCGATTCGCCTGCCCGCGGTTTCTGCCGCCGCGGCCGGACCAAAGGACAATTATCCCCAGAAGGCAGACCGTGCATCCCTTGACATTGAGCACGCGTTTATGGGATTGTTATTGCTACTTGGGCCAGAATTTTCGGGTGCCGTTAAACGCATTGTTGAGCCAACAATGTTAAGCCAGGAAGAGTTTCGGGCATGGTATGGGACACAGGAGCCGCAAGGGCAGATGGAACAAATACCCCAAGGAACTCCATTGTACGCCCGCGTCATCACAGCCGCGGAGGAGTTGTACCATCATCTTGAAATCGTCGATCGAACGCGCGAGCTTGAGCGCCTGGCGCGGCTTATCCGCCGCCGGTATTTTCAGCAGGAATTAGAGCGGATTCAAAGAGAGTTGAATGCAATTGAGCATTCCGGTCAACCGCCGGCAGAAACTGACCATTTGAATACGTTACTTGAGCGCGCAGTACAACTCACACGGGAGCTTTCCGCTCACCCGGCATGATGATGCATCTATGGCACAAAAAAAGAAAAAACACGGCAAGCGTAAAATCAAGAAGGTCGCGCGTAAACCGGCGCGTCGTTCCCGCGTGAACGCGCGAGCAAAAAAATTTTCGCGCCCACGTGTTCACAAGGGTAAGCACTCGATCCGTAGTAGGCCCAAAGAAAAAGAAGTTGTCGAGAAAATTTTGCCGCCGGCGAAAGAAGAGCTGGATGCTCTGATTAATAAAGCGCGACAGCGCAACTTTATTACCGAGACAGAGCTCATGAATACGCTCCCGTACCTGGAAGAATACGTGTCCATCGCAGAAGATATCCTTGATCAGGTGGACCGGATGGGGGCGCGGGTGGTGGAATCGACCGGATTTATTAATGTGAATGTGAGCTTGGCACCCAAGCCCGAGCCGGCCAAGCCCGCCTCGCATACGCGGCGGCATCGGAGTGCTGCGGGAGGGGGCGTTGCAAAGAAGGAAGAAGACGAAGAGATCATGAATTTTAATTTGGGCGAGATTGCACAGGATTCTATCCAGATGTATTTGCGCGAAATCGGCAAAGTCCCGCTGTTGACCGGCGAGGAGGAAATACAATTAGCCAAACGCAAGGAGCGAGGGGAGCGAGAGGCCGAAAAGAAATTGATTGAAGCGAACCTCCGTTTGGTGGTGTCGATTGCCAAAAAGTTCGTGGGCAAATCGTTATCGTTGCTCGACTTGATCCAAGAGGGCAATATTGGGTTGTTCCGCGCGGTGGAGAAATTTGAATACCGGAAAGGCTACAAGTTTTCGACATACGCCACGTGGTGGATCCGGCAGGCGATTACGCGGGCATTGGCCGACCAGAGCCGGACGATCCGCATCCCCGTACACATGGTGGAGACAATCAATAAGTTCCAGCAGATTGAACGGCAGCTTATCCAAGACCTGGGTCGTGAGCCATTGCCGGAGGAAATTGCGGCGGAAATGAGCGAGCCGATCGAAAAAATCCACTACATCATCAAGATCAGCCAAGATACCGTTTCGTTGGAAACATCGGTTGGGGAGGATGAGGAAGATTCGACGCTCGAGGATTTTATCGAGGACGTCCGGAGCGTTACCCCTGACCGCGCGGCGCAACTCCAACTCTTGCGCGGCTACGTGCAGGACGCGATCCGGGGATTGACTCCACGAGAGCAGAAAATTTTGGAAATGCGGTTTGGGCTGGTGGATGGCGTTACACATACGTTGGAAGAAGTCGGCCAAGAATTCGGCGTCACCCGCGAACGTATTCGACAAATCGAGGCCAAGTCGTTAGAAAAAATTAAGCGTTACGAAGGCATCGAAAAGCTTCGAGACTATTAAAACAGGGACTATTAAAACTGTTGACCATTCATTTCATTAAGGCTAGACTATACACTGCATTAGTATTCCGGGGTAGCGCAGCGGTAGCGCAGGAGACTGTTAATCTCTTGGTCGTGGGTTCGAATCCCACCCCCGGAGCCATAAAAATACTTCAGTGCGATACTGAAGTATTTTTATTAAATGTATCGATGGGGTAGACTATAGTGCGTAGCGTTAAATACCCCGTTGTCAGACAGGAAAATTCGACATACAATTGGGATGTATTATGATGAACGCAACGATCCGACGGGTTGAACACCGCCTCCAAGGGTTTTTGAGTCATTACCCCGTGCTCTATGCCATCATCGCCGGCACTGGGATTATTTTGTTTTGGCGCGGGATTTGGCATTCGGTTGATTTCTTCCATTTGTATATCAGTCAAGTGACGAACAATGCGCAATCCTCGATCGACTGGACGATTACCCCTTGGTGGGATGGGCCAGTATCGATGATTGTGGGTTTTGTGATTTTGTTGTTGTCGGGGTCGTTTGTATCGAGTTTTATTGGCAATGAAATAATATTGGCCGGGTTGCGGGGCGAAAAACAATTAAGCAAAAAAATTGAAGGAGAAAATCGCACCGAAGCCGGTGCTATCGGCGAAATCCGACAAGAGCTTGTTGATGTGGCCCATAAAATTGAAGAATTAGAACTGCAGTTGAGCCGTAAGAAGTGACGGTGTGTATGGCATAAAAGTCTGAAATCCCAAACATCCCCGACGCACGGCCCGTTGATTTTATAACGTTGGATTGGAGCACGCAGCGACCAGAAGTAATGGATCGCATCCATTCCGTTCATGATACGGCGCGCCAATGGCCGTTTGGATCCATTCCGAATTCGGAGGTTAAGGAAGTCGCATACGCGCACCGTCCGCTCCGGCTGCACGACATTGATTGTTCGCTCATTGGCATCCACAAAAAACGCCAAGGATCTCGTGAGTCCGAATCCTTTACCTTTGCAATCGGGGTGGGTGATGCAATGGTCGAACTGTTTGTGGCTATTGATGTTATCAACGATACGATGGTAGAGGTGAGCACCAGCATCGAGCGATTCGATAATCACAAAAAGCTTCCCCGTGGTCTCGGCCGTGTGCTGTACCAGTCTCTTTTTCCGTTCCTTCAGGACCTTTCAACCAAACGGAAGAAAGCAGTAACGCACATTGTTGAGAAAAATCCGAGCGATGCCATTACACCCAATGATTGGGATCGCATTTTTTTATCAATGATCAGTCAGCAAGGGTACTCCCGGATATCCAACTATCAATTTCGCAAAATTTATCAACCTGTCCAATAATCGTTTATGAGTGAGCAATTTGGGGAACTTGGCAATGCCCCACGTGAACAAGCGCCTTCTGATAAAAAAAAGAGCGAGCCGAGTTTTTATATGGCGCGCCAACGGTTTATTGCACGACGTCGGATGGATCGGAGCAATCGCCAGAAGTCCGAGGCAGACCCCCCAGCCATCCGGCAACGCGATCTCGATATTGGACGGGTTATGGAAGACCTCCACAAACAGCATCCGGTCGATCTCACGGATGCGGTAATCCCAGAGCTGATTCGCATTCGGGAAGAATTCGAGCAAGCGATGCGCAGCCAAGTCCCCAACATCACTCCACTTCGGGATCGGCGCGGGGAAGACGCACCGCCGCCCGCGCAAGCGCAGTTTGCCGATTATAGCAGAGAATGGAATCTATGCAGGGATTGGCGCAATGCTAACTTTCAGGAAGCGAATTTTTCCCGAGCGGTTGTGGGTGGAAGCGATTTTAGCAATGCCAATTTGCGGTATGCGGATTTGAGCGCAGCGGATTGCCGTGGATGTAATTTTGAAGGAGCGGATTTGTCGCAAGCGACAGTCACAGAGACAACAAATTTTACCGAAGCCAGCTTCTTTGGAGCCAAGCTTCCGCCGGGCATTGCCATTACGATTAATAATTTAGGATTGAAGAGGCGTTCGTAGTCATTGATCATCGATGCACCACGATCATCGCCGTCGGAAGCGAGGTGATCGGTTCGTGATATCCACTGGGATAGTCTCGGATCGCCGCTTGAATTGTGGCAGAGGAGTAGCGATACCCTGCGCCATGGCGCGTGCCCGGATCATTGGTAATAAATTGGTTGGTCGACGGGTTGTAGCCGATAACGACTAACATATGCCGTTCTGGACCCCCATTGGTAAAATAGGGATTTTTTAGTTTTTTACCGTCCGCCGGAATAATCACAATATTGCCGGCCTCAAGCGCGGTGCGGATATCGGTGACGGTGACATTCGATTGCACCTCAAAATTCGAGAATGTAAAATAGCCCTTGAGAATGCGCTCTGCCGTATCTTCTACGGACGTGTCATGGTAATTGCCAAAGTTCCTCTCTTGATAGGCGGCGATCTCTTCGATGAGAGTATTGGCTTGTTGCGTTGTCCACGATTTTTGCTGTGCCCAGGCGACCGCCATAATCGCGGAGGCTTCTTCGCATCCATCTTGGTGCCGAGGATCATCCCATTGCCCGTAGGGCGCTTGAGAAAAGAATGGTACAGTAATGCGGATTTGTTCTTGTGCGGAATTTTTTGGCGGGCGGGTGAGCAATGCCGACGTCTTGGAATCATCTGCTGGTGCCGGCGAATTGGTAGAAGGTTGTTCTGGAGAAGAAGGAGCGGCTGTGGTCGGTTGTGATTCGTCTGATTGGCCGATTGGGAGATGCTCGCGTGATAACATCACAATAGCGCCCCCGATCATGGCGGTTGCCAGCAGTAATAGCGTTAACGACGGATACACGTTATGTTTTTGGAATGTGTGTGCCATATCAGTACTATAGACCGTTCATCCTTGATTCCATTACAACAAGATTACGGTTCCAGCCATCCTTGCGCATCGATCCAATCGCTGAGTTGCGATGCCGTTGAAACGTACCCCGCCGTGTTGATGGCGGTGCCTTTGTGAATGGCGAGATGTAAATGTTTACGCTCCTTATCGGTCTCGGCAGTCAACCCCGCTCCCAATACCCCAAATGGTTGCGCGCGCTCAAGCGACTCTCCGACAGACCCGTTGATACTCGAAAGCCTTAAGTGACCGTATACTACCGTGACGTCTTGTTCTTGGATCCGGCATGCCTGTACCACGACGCCACCATAGCCGCTGACAGCACGCATTGCGAGAATATTCCCGGTGCAAATCGCTGATACAGGCAGGTCAAACTGTTGTTCGCTGGGGCCTGTCTCGAAATCGACCCCGGTGTGATACCCGGTGAAGCGTTCGGGGTTCACCGGTGATTTCTTGGGGGATACGAAGATCCCAAACGGTTTTTTTGTTACCCGGTAATAGGCGCTCGGTAGTGGCGATGCGATGATCGCCTGGCGTTGTTCTTGAGCGACCGAAGCATCATTCTGCGGTTCTTGGGCAGGTGCGTTTGTATCAACTGTTGGCCCGAGTGTGTTCCGGTCCCATCGGCCAACGGCCACCGTGGTGAGGGCAATGAGCAGCAGTGGGAGGATAATAATCAAACGGCGCATAGGTGGACAAAAGATGATATGGTAGAGTACAGTATACCACAAACTCTTTCAACTATCGTCCATCCTTATGACCAAAGACATTGGGTATTATAAAGCAAAGCTCAAACAGCGGGAAAAGGAGATTGCCATATTACGCGCCATCAGTGAAACCATCGCGTACCGCTGGGATCGGACGCTCAAAGACGTGCTCGATTCGATTATCCGCGTGGTTAATGCCTACGTGCAGGCGGATTCCTGCTTTATTTATCTTCTGCGCGAGGACATACTTGTGCTCGAAGCATCGCAGAACCCGCACGCGCGTGTCTTGGGTCACATCCAACTCAAGAAAGGCGAGGGGATCACCGGGTGGGTGGCCGAACATCAACAGGCGGTGGCACTCGGCGCCCGCGCCTACCAGGATGATCGGTTTAAGGTCTTTACCGCACTGCCCGAAGATCGGTACGAGGCCATTTGTTCCATCCCTATTTTAGATCAGAAGCGCGTTGTTGGAGTGATTAATATTCAGCACCGGAGGCGGCATGGCTACTCGAAAGAGACCATTGCATTTTTGGAAATTATCGCTCGGCAAGTGGCGGGGGCGATCGAAATGGCACGATTGTCTTCCGAAACCAACACGCTCAAAGATGCCTTGGAATTGCGCAAAGTTATTGAACGCGCCAAGGGGATCCTCATGCGAGAGTATTCCCTCACCGAACCGCAAGCGCACCAACTCCTGCTTAAGAAGAGTATGGATTTACGCAAGAGCCTGAAGGAAGTTGCCGAAGCGATTGTCACTGCCAGCGAGATTGCGCAATAGTTATCCCCATTGACGCAAAAATTTTCTCTGTGCTAGCGTAATGGAAGAGCAAACCATCCCGATGTGCACAATGGAGTGCCTGCGAGCCCCTGGACAATGGAGTCCTCTGTTTTGTACACTGAGGATTTTTTGTTTTATCGTTCAATGACCTCATTGCCTATGGATGCATTAAATTCCGGAGACATTGCCTGGGTATCGACCTCCTCCGCACTGGTTATGCTGATGACGCCCGCATTAGGATTCTTCTATGCAGGGCTGGTGCGCAAAAAAAATCTTGTTTCGACATTAGTGCAGTGCATTGTGATTTTTGCTGTTGTGAGTTTGGTGTGGGCGTTGTGGGGATATTCCCTGGCCTTTGGCCCATCGGTGCGCGGTTGGATCGGAGACCTTTCATTATTCGCGTTAACGGGCGTTGGCGCTGCCGCCAACCCAGGCTATGCCGCAACGATTCCTGAATTGCTCTTCTTCTTTTTTCAACTCAAGTTTGCGGCCATCACTCCTGCACTGATTATTGGCGCATTTGCGGAACGCATTCGATTTAAAGCACTGCTGTTGTTTATCGTGTTATGGGCAACCCTGATCTACGCTCCGGTTGCGCATTGGGTTTGGAACCCCGCGGGTTGGCTCAAGGCTGTTGGGGCGATTGATTTTGCGGGAGGGACGGTGGTGCATATTGCGGCGGGGTTTTCTGCCTTGGCGGCGGCGATTTTTATCGGTAAGCGCCATGATTACAAAAATGGCCAGCCCATTGAGTTTAAGCCTAACAGCATCCCCTTTGTGATTTTAGGAACGGCACTGCTATGGTTTGGATGGTTTGGGTTTAACTCGGGCAGCGCCTTAGCAGCAAATGGTTTAGCGGTCTCGGCCTTGGTGGTCACCAATTTAGCCGCTGCTGCCGCTGCGGTGAGCTGGATGATCACGGATTGGATAAAGCTTGGCAAGCCATCGGCGGTCGGAATTTCTGTGGGCGCGGTCTGTGGGCTCGTTGCCATTACTCCAGCATCGGGGTATGTGGGTGTGGGTGCTGCCATTTTGATCGGGCTGGTCGCGGGGGTGCTTTCTAACCTCGTTGCGCATTGGCGGACAACGCGGACACAACTCGACGACTCGCTGGATGTATTTGCTTGCCATGGCATCAGCGGCGTCTGGGGGGCGTTAGCAACCGGACTCTTTGCCACGCTCGCCGTGAACTCCGCAGGCGCCAACGGCTGGTTCTACGGTAACCCCAAGCAGTTTATGGCCCAACTGATCGCCTCGGTGGTTGTTGCTGCGTTTGCCTTCTGTGGGTCGTACCTATTGCTCAAGATTACCAATTGGATGACACCGGTGCGTGTCAGCAAGGAAGAAGAGGGGCATGGTCTGGATGTCAGCCAGCATGGTGAGGAGGCCTATGCGTAACAGACTTCGACCGCTAGGGATAAAAACCAGCAGCATCTGCGCTGCTGGTTTTTTGGATTTGAAACAAAATAGAAGTTTTGGTGTAATAGGTATCAAACACCGCTATGGATTCGCCGTCCGACTACGCAGCATTACCCGACGAACAACTTGCTCGAGCAGTCCAGCGCGGGAGCCATTTTGCATTCCGCCAGCTTGTCGAACGGTTCACGCCCAAGCTCCTGCGCTATGCCAGAACTTTCTTTTCCTCGCGGGAAGAACAAGAAGATGTGGTGCAGGAAGTCATGATCAAAGCCTACGCCCACATCCAAGAATTCGATTCACGCCGCGTTTTTTCCCCATGGATTTATCGGATAGCGCATAATGAATTTGTCAACGTCCTTCGCAAAAAGCAGCGTGCACTAGTGTTTGCGGTGGATTGGGACGTGATGCTGCCCCATCCGATATCAAAAGAACGGACCGATGCCGATATCTTGCGCACGGAGCTCAACGATACGGTGTTTGACTGCCTCAAGGAGTTGCCAGAAAAATATCGTGAACCGCTTTTGCTGTATTATAATGATGATTTGAGTTACGGCCAGATTTCGGATATTCTGCATATTCCCGTTTCTACTGTTGGTGTCCGCCTTAATCGGGCACGGTCGATGGTGCAAGCTATTGCTCGCAATCGAGGAATAACGCTATGACGTCTGAACAACCCACGCATCAACCGCCGATTGTCGACCGCGTGATGGACTCGATTGAACACGGCCAGGTCACCATGCGCACGCGCACGCGCGCCCAGTTCACTAAGGTTGTCGCCGTCGTTTGCTATGGGTTGCTTGCGGCCGTTGTGCTCTATGCGGCCAGTTGGGTGGTGTTTGTGGTGACCATCAATCAGTCGTTGTCGTTGCTGGCGTTGGGTCTGCTCGGGGTCGAAGAGTTCATTGTTTCTGCCCCATGGATCGCGATCGTAATCGTCGTGGCGGGCATTGTCCTGCTCGAATTCTTCCGCCGGACGTTTTTTGGCGGGTACCGACGGACCGTCATTATCGGGTTGGTGGCGCTACTGCTATTTGTGGGTATTGCGGCTGCGGGGATACGCCGTGTGCGGCTCCATGAGCGCCTCGAGCAACAAGGGTTGGTTTCGCGCGTTCCGGTCATGGGCATGATGTACCAGCATCGACGACTCTATGGGCTGCACCAAGGGTATCGTGGAATTGTGGCGCAATGGAATGGCCAAGATCAGTTCCGGTTGGATCCATTTGAATGGGATGATCGGATGCCGTTGACGGTGGTAATCACCAAAAAAACAATTTTGCCGGATGGAATGATTTTTATCGACGGCGATGAGGTGGTGGTTGTGGGCAAGCGAATGGACGGCACGATTGCCGCGCGCGGGATTCGCCGGATCAATCGACGCGTCGATCGGTTTGATCGTCCGGTTACATCCCCAATGATGCAGAGAGGTGTTATGATGGAGTATTAATTTATTTACTATGCTTGGGATGGCGTCAAAGCGCTGGGTACTGTTAGTGGCAGCATTGGCCGTTGCTGGTGGTGGTTGGGTATGGCGGCGGAGCAATTCTTCTGCTGACATTGGGCCGCAATACGTGCTCGCAACTGTCGAGAAGGGATCGGTCGTTGTCTCGATTTCTGGCAGCGGCCAAGTGTCTGCGTCTAACCAAGTGGACGTGAAGCCCACCGTGGGCGGCACCATTCGGTCGTTGCCGATCAAGCAAGGCGCGAGTGTGGGCGCCGGTACTACTCTAGCGGTGCTTGATTCCACCAGCGCGCAAAAGGCAGTGCGTGATGCGCGGACGAATCTCCAAAGCGCGCAGTTAGCGTTGGAAAAACTCAAACAACCAGTTGATACCCTTACGCTCTTGCAGGCGCAAAATTCCATTGATCAAGCCTATCAAGATAAAGAACAAGCTCAAACGACAATCGCTAAAGCGTATGATGACGGATTTGCTGCCATCGCGGAAGCCTTCACGGATTTGCCCTCGGTCATGAGCAATTTGCAGAAAATTCTCTATGGCAATGACCTCTCGCCAACGCAATGGAATACGGATTATTATATGAGCAGCGCGAACGAATTTGATAGTCGGATCACAAAATATCGCGATCAAGCGATCGCCGCATACCAGAAATCGCGCAGCTCCTACGATGCCAATTTTATCGCGTACAAGGGGACCTCGCGGTCGTCGGATCGCGTGGCTATTCAGGCGCTGATTGATCAAACGCATTACACTGCGCAACTGGCCGGCGAAGCGATAAAAGAGCTGAACAACTTTATCCTGTTTTACAAAGATACCGTAACCACGAATGGCCGGAAGCCGGTTGCCATCGCAGACACGCATATTACAACACTCAATACCGACACGAATACGATCAGCCAGCACCAAAGCAGCCTGCTTACAGTCCGTCAGACGATTGCCAACAATACCAACACAGCAACTAATATCGTTCGTTCCATTGCCGAAAAGAAGGCCAACCTCGCAAAGTTAACCAGCGGCGCCGACGCGTTGGACATCCGCTCACAAGAGCTGGCAATTACCCAACGACAGAACGCCCTCACCGACGCGTTGGAGCAACTCTCCGATTATACAATTCGTAGCCCGATCGCCGGCATCGCGGCGTCGGTTCCGGTTCAAGTGGGGGACAGCGCCGGCGCCTCCACAGTGATTGCAACAATGACGACAGCTCAAAAACTCGCGGACATTTCATTGAGCGAGGTTGATGTGGCGAGGGTGGCGACCGGCCAAGCGGCGACCCTCACATTTGACGCGATTCCCGCTCTTACGGTCAGCGGCAGTGTTGCGAAGGTCGATACACTGGCAACCATATCGCAAGGGGTGACCACGTATCATGTGCAGATTGTCTTCGATACGCAAGACCAGAGGATCAAACATGGCATGAGCGTTTCGGCATCCATCATCGTTGATGTCAAAAACGATACCATCATTGTCCCCTTGGGGGCTGTGAAAACGCAAGGGGATGTTTCCGTCGTACAGCGCGTGGACAACGTCAATACCGCCGTTGCCGAAGAGGTCGACCGCAATCGTCCGGTCGCGCTTACGAGTGCCATAGAGTCCGTTCCGGTCCAGTTGGGGCTCGCCAATGACACGATCGTCGAGGTGACCGGCGGGCTCACGGCCGGCGACGTCATTGTCACTCGCGTTGTCGGGCAGAATGCGACCGCTGGCGGCAGCGGCAATGCCAACGGAACCTTCTTCGGCTTCCCCGGCGTTGGCCGCGGGGTTGGCGGCGGCGCGGGCAGCGGTGGCGGCATGATGATCCGCCGGCCGTGAGGTGGCGGGTGACTGCCGGTATGATTGACTGCCAGAGTATCCGCAAGATCTATGCTTCTCAAGCGGGGCCAACCGAAGCTTTGAAGGGGATTACGTTCTCCATTGGCACCGGCGAATTTGTCGCGATTATGGGGCAGTCCGGTTCGGGCAAGTCCACGCTCATGCATATACTGGGGTGCTTGGATGTTGCCACCAGCGGGACGTATACGCTGGATGGCCAAGACGTGACCGAGATGAACGAAAATGAGCTGGCGCAGATCCGCAGTACCCGCATCGGGTTTGTGTTCCAAGCATTTTACTTGCTCCCGCGTGCAACAGTCCTCCGTAATGTGATGTTGCCGCTTATGTATGCCGGTGTGCCGCGGCAGCAGCGCGAACCGCGGGCGCGGGCAGCCTTAGAGAAAGCAGCTTTGCCCGAAAAATTTTACAACTATTCGCCCAATCAAATTTCGGGCGGCATGATGCAGCGGGTGGCGATCGCTCGTGCGTTGGCCAACGACCCCGTGATGATTTTGGCGGATGAGCCGACCGGCAACCTCGATAGCAAAACGGGCCAAATGGTGTTGGAAACGTTCCAGTCGCTCCATCGGCAGCATGGTCGCACGATTGTGCTTATCACGCATGAGTCAGACGTGGCGGCGTACGCAGCGCGTATCGTGCGCCTGAAGGACGGAGAAATTATCGAGGATCGAAAAACGATATGACCGCGATTGATCTTGCGATTGAATTAGGCTCGGCCTTAACTTCGAATAAAGTTCGTACCGGCCTCACGGTGTTGGGTATTGTCATCGGGATTGGCTCGGTGATTGCGATGGTTTCGATTGGGCAGGGCGGAGCAAAGTCGATTGAGTCCAGTATCCAAGGATTAGGATCAAACCTGTTGACGGTGAGCCCGGGTGCGCTTTCGAATGCCCGTGGTGGAGTTTCGACCGGCCGCGGCATGGCGCCGCTTTCGATTGACGACGCCTCTGCGATCGCCGGTATCGCGGGTGTTGCGGCGGTGTCGCCCGAGCTCAATCGCCGGTTCCAAATGACGTCGTCGCTGGGCAACAATACGAATTCCAATGTGATCGGCGTCGAATCAGGATATTTGACGGCGCGTTCCTTAGCAATAGATGCGGGAACATTTATAACATCGCAGCACAACGCCGCGTTCTCTCGTGTGGCGGTGTTGGGCCCGACGACGGTAAAGGATTTGTTCGGTGACGCAGACCCAATCGGCAAGACCATTCGTATCAACCGCATGGATTTCCGTGTGATTGGGACGACTGTTGCCAAAGGCAGTAGCGGATTCTTTAATCCCGACGATACTGCATTTGTGCCGCTGGAGACAATGCAAAGAATTCTTGTCGGGGCAGACGTTGTTTCCACGATCGCCGTGAGTGTGGCGGACAAAACACAGATGGCGGATGTCAAAGCGCAGGTGACCGAGTTGCTTGCGAGCCGCCATCGCGTGGATCCGGCCGCACCCGATTTCTCCATATTTTCTCAAGAGGATGTGTTGGGGACCCTCAACCAGGTGACCAATACGTTCACGATGTTTCTGGGCTCCGTCGCCGGCATCTCGTTGGTGGTGGGTGGGATCGGCATAATGAACATGATGCTCATGACGATCACCGAACGCACGCGCGAGATTGGGCTGCGTAGGGCGATCGGCGCAAAGCAATGGCAAATCAGCCTCCAGTTTTTGGCCGAATCGGTTGCTCTCACGTTGTTAGGGGGCATTTTGGGGATACTTCTGGGCTGGCTTCTTTCGTTACTCGTCACTACGTTTGCTGGGATCAATACGAGTGTCACGGCGTCGTCGGTTGTGTTGGGGGTGGGGATGAGCAGTTCTATCGGTATTATTTTTGGGTTTTACCCGGCACGTCGGGCTGGGAAATTGCACCCGATTGATGCGTTGCGATATGAATAACTTCGTTTAATTGTTTATTGATGAATTATCTATGAAACAACAACAGATTATCAGTTTCGTTGCCGCTGTAGTGCTTGTCGCCGGCGGCGCATTTTACGGCGGCTTGCAGTACGGTCGTTCACAATCGACGTCTTCCACAGGCGTTGGTGCTGGTTCGCGATTTGCCGGCAGGATGATGGGGCAGAATGGGAGTGGAGAGTTTCGAATGCGCGGTCCTGGTGGTAGCGGCAACGACGAATTCGTCACAGGGAAAATCATCAGTACGGATGCCACAGAGCTCCGCGTTGAGCTTATCGGCGGAGGATCGCGGATCGTTTTGATTGGCTCTGAAACAACCGTCACGCAGTCGCAGACAATCAAGCCCAGTGCACTCAAGGCCGGGGATTCGGTTGTTTTGAATGGAACAGCGAACCAGGATGGGAGTTTGAATGCGCGGATGATCCGAGTGGGCGATACAACGCAACTCTTTAACAATCGCCAGATGCCGCCGGTTCCGTCACAACCCTAGTGCAGCAACAGCGCTTGTCGATCGTAAGGATTGGACGTATGATTCCCTCGTATGCCCCATCCTTTTGTTGTGGAGCTCCATGTCCCGGATTTCGAGTCGGCGATTGTATTTTACGGCATGCTTGGATTTACGGTGGCCCGACGCGATGATCGGTATCTTGTGCTGGAGCGGCAGGGGTACATCCTCTGTTTTAACGAAGGCAGCGACGCGGTATATAATCAATCATACTTCCGAAAATTTGATCGGCAAACCAAGCGTGGCTACGCGGTCGAGATTGTGATCCCGGTTGATGACGTTCGCGCTCTCTATGACGCCGTCAAAGACAAGATGAACATTATTACGCCGCTTGAAAAAAAACACTGGGGGTTGTGGGATTTTCGGGTCGAAGATCCGTTTGGGTTTTATCTGCGGATCACTGAGCCCCCGGATTGGCGCACATCGCAACCGACGGAATAGACATTCATCCCTTTATGCGCTTGGAACACATATTGGTATTCTTGAGTATCGCGATATCGCTCGTCGGATCATCCGCGTATATCATCGATACCCTGGCCGGGCGTACGAAGCCGAACCGCGTCAGCTGGTTCCTTTGGGCAGCAGCACCGCTAGTTGCCGTTGCCGCTGCGCACTCGGCCGGTGCCGATCCATGGGCGTTAGCGCGCGTCTTTATGGCGGGATTCATGCCACTCATCATCTTCCTCTGTTCATTTTCCAATACATCCAGTTATTGGCAAGTCACCCGATTTGATATTGCCTGCGGATTGTTTTCTATTATTGCGCTCATTATCTGGGCGGCGTTAGAATCACCAATTGCGGCTATCTTGTTGCTTGCGATTGCCGACGGGTTTGCGACCCTGCCGACCCTTGTCAAAGCATGGCGTTATCCCGATAGCGAAACTGGGATTACCTATATATTAGTCTTCGTGGCGACCCTCTTAGTGCTGCCATCCATCTCAGTCTGGAATATTCAAAATGTCGCATTCCAAATCTATCTGTTGATGTCGGCGATCGCATTAATTATCTCCGTATATCGCCAGCGGATTATTTCTCTCCCACACAACATCCTTACAAACTTGAGAATGTGAGAATGTTGTGTGTAGGGTATTATGAGCCAATACTATACTGTCAAACGACGCAGCGTGTTTGATCCCAAGAGCACGCAGCCGTTTCGGGTGAGCCGCAGCAAGATCGATTTGTTTGTCTCTTGCCCCCGCTGTTTCTATTTGGATCGCCGCCTCGGGGTAGAACGCCCGCCTGGGTATCCTTTTAATCTAAACTCGGCAGTGGATGCACTGCTTAAAAAAGAATTTGACGCGCACCGTGCCAAGGGCCAGCCGCATCCACTCATGAAGGCCTATGGCTTAGATGCAGTCCCGTTCAAGCACGAAAAAATGGACGAATGGCGCGACTCGCTCAAGCGGGGGATCCAGTTCCTCCATATTCCAACCAATCTCTTCGTTACCGGCGGAGTCGACGACGTGTGGGTTAATCCCAGGAGGGAGCTTATTATCGTCGATTACAAAGCCACCAGTAAGTCGGGCGAAATTACCCTCGACGCCCAGTGGCAGGATGGTTATAAGCGGCAAATGGAGGTATACCAGTGGCTCTTCCGCCAAAACGGTTTTACCGTTTCCAACATTGGATACTTTGTCTATTGCAACGGCAATCGCGACAAGGAAGCATTTGATGGTCGGCTCGAATTTGACGTCAAGCTCATTGCCTATGAGGGCAGCGATGATTGGGTCGAACCAACGATCCGTGACATCCATGCGTGCCTCATGGGGAGCGTCTTACCAAAAAACAATCCGGATTGCGACTTTTGTAATTACCGCAAAGCGGGCATGGAAGCGATCCAGCCGTTTTTACAATAATGCGCTCTCTGTGGGTCTGCAGTATGCATCCCGACTCCTCGCCATTGTCCGCCGCGTCTCGTACGCTCTCTGCCTTCACCGCCTTTGGCGGCTATCTCGTGCTCTCATGGGCCTATGCTTCTGCCTTACTTTGGCCATCTGACCACGCGTTGTTTATCCAGAAAACTGCCGGCGCGCTCTATTTCTTCGAGTTTTTTTCTATTCATTCCAGTGGGTTTTTCTTTCATCCGGGTGGTGAGTTCCGCAGGCAATGGAAGGGGATTGCGCTTATTGGATTTTACAGCATCTTTGCGCTTGCGTTTAGTGTGGTATTCCATGATCGCTGGCTTTTTCTCTATTTTTTCTTAAGCCTTTTTTCTAAATTTGCGAGCACCAAAGTGTCGGAGAAAGACTATCGGAAGACGATGATCACGATCATTCCGTTTATTGGCTGGACGTTTTTCTGTATGGTCTTCACCGCTTGGCTTTGGGCGCTACTGTTTCCGTTTCCTCCCGATAACAGTACGCCCCAGTGGGTGGGTGGCCCGCAATCCGTGCTGGTATGGGGGGCGCTGTATTTCGTCACCCTTGCAGTTATGGAAATCCATACTATATTGTTTTCCAAACCAGCCGGTGTTCGCCTTAAACAGACCAACCTAGAAATCTAACATTGTTAGGATTCACGCATTTGGGTCATCCCTGGAAAAGCCAGGGTATATAACCAGACCCAAATGCGTAAGCTCTATGAGTATGAAAACTCCTCCACCGATTATTGAGTGGGAAATTACTAAGGCAGAATGGCGGGATCGGTATCGTCAGTATTTGCCGGTGATGATGCCGATTATTGTTGCCGCTAACATGGGTGGATTGCTGCTCTTATCGATACAAGGGGGATGGACGGCCGTGTACGCGGGAGGCGTAGCGCTTTTTGGCATCCAAGTTCTCATCCTGTTGTATATTCTTTGGGATTACTCTACGTTACCGCATCGCTATATTCTCACAGAACAAGGAATTACCGTCGTCCGCCGTACCTCGACAAAGAAATACGGTTGGAGCGATTTTGCCGGATATCTGATCACACAGCAGGTGGCCGCCGAGGTTCCCGCCAGTTTTGGGCGGGGAAGAACATTCGTTGCCCCTCATCAAATGGAATCTGCGATGGCGAAGTCCCGAGCGGTGTTTGGCACGATCTATCAGCTCGTTAAGCCGTGGGGATATTGGACCTATTTGCCGGCGTTACGGTCTATTATTGTGGTAGCAGAGCCGGAAGTTGAGGATGCGGTCGGTCGGGTGATCACCGCCAATCTTAAGCAGCTTTCTCTCAAAAAACTCAATACAGCGTCCAATGATTTTTGGACGTTTGTCATTGCCGGAATAATTATTGCCGTAATTTTGGGGTACGCCATTTCTTCGTCACCGTAAGAAGGGGGCAACGGAGACGGGATCGATTATTTGTCGCAAGGAGCAGGTAGTAGAGTATGAACGGCTCAAAGCGCTGGGTGTAAAATTCATCGTGGAGCCGACAAAGGTAGTGGAGAATGTAATCATAGCTCGTTCTGACAATACCGGCGGAAATCTCATTCAAATCCAAATAATTGGTTCATTTCAGACCCTACTCAACTTGCCAATAAACTGGAGTATGTTGGTATGTTGTGGTAGGATAAGAGTACGATGATTTTGGCCGCTTATATAGTCCGCTATGCCGAAGCCAAAAACCGCTCAACAATTGGAACGCCACCTGAAGGGAATCGCGAATCATTGGCGGATCGAAATTCTTTTGTGTATTGATAGAAATAGTGGCATAACACTGGAACACATTGTTGACGAGCTGGGCGCTAATGAAAAAACCATCGGCGAGCATGCTCGGCGATTGCATCGCGCAGGACTGGTCGACAAGAAGTATAAAGGCCGGAGCGTCCAGCACGTACTTTCACCCTATGGCAGGCAATGCGTGAAGTTCTTAAAAACCTTCGGTTAATGCTATCCCAAAAAATATACCAACACACTCCAGTTTGTTGGTGCTTCAGTAGTTGAAATACTATGTAATTGTGGTGGATCCTGATGGAAATCCAACTCACGTGGATCAGCATATATCAATTGTTTGTCATTATCCCGTATGCTCGCCCTTCGTTACTGGATACTTCATTGCGTTGCGTTTTTACTCATCGCGCGAGCTTTTATTCCCCCGGTTGACGTTGATTTAATGGTATTGGGCTGGTTGGGTGTCCCTCATACAGCGGAGTCTGTCGCGCGGTCGTTCTTTTTGTTGTATTGGGGTATTCAAGGCGCATTACTGATTTTTGCTCTATTCTTCATACCGGCAACACTGGTAGAGCGATGGCGCGGTACTACTCCGAGACTATCCACCACCATAGAGACATCCTTCGTATGGTTGTGGAACCATATCGGCGTTTCGTTATTGAAAGGATTTTTTTATGTTGTTAGTGGTGTGTGGTTGTATTTTATCGTCGTAGCGTTCTATGTGTTGTTTCGACTCATCCCCATATCTGGGGTTTTAGATTTTATCGTCGAACGCTTTGGGAGTACGGTTGGATACGGTTTCGCCGCTATGCTATTCTTAGATTCGGCGCGTCACTGGAGGTGGTCCGATCGTTGGCTCGCCGCTATTCTCGGGCATACCAAGAAGGGGAAATAATTTTCCGCGTTGAAAAATAGAGATATGAAGATTAGCACTACATCCAAGCTCATTATATCCATTGGCGTTTCAGAGTTGGCCGGGATTATTGGCTCGGTCTTTACGACGCCGTCCATTACCGGATGGTATGCGGCGCTCATGAAGCCGGCCCTTAACCCTCCCGCGTGGGTGTTTGGTCCAGTGTGGATTACACTTTACGCATTGATTGGGGGCGCGTTCTTTTTCGTCTGGAACCAACATACCAACAAACTGGAGTATATTGGCATGTTGCGTTGGCGGAAAATTAGTATCACGGTCTTTTTTGTACAGCTGATCTTGAATTCCCTTTGGTCCATTATATTCTTTGGTCTGCGCAGCCCCGGCGGCGCCTTGATCGAGATTGTGTTCCTCTGGGTTGCCATCCTTGCAACGATCATCTTTTTCTACAACATCTCAAAGCCAGCAGCATTACTCCTCGTGCCGTATATTCTTTGGGTGAGCTTCGCGATGTACCTCAATTCCGCTATTTGGGTATTAAATTATTGAATCACCTATAAAAAAGCTCAACCATATGTCTGCTCTCATCATCGACATCGAAACTGTGGGGGAGGATTTTGATGCGATGGATTCGACGTCGCAGGCGATGCTCACGCGCTGGATCGAGGAAGAAGGGTTCCCGCCCGAACGTCAACAAAAAGAATTGCAGATGCTTAAGGATGGCCTGGGGTTTTCGTCCGTCACTGGCCAGATTGTGGCGATTGGGGTAATGGACGATGCCAAGGATCATGGCGTTGTTTACTATCAAGCGCCGCTGGGCGATGCCGGGGGGCAGGAGGAGTTTGTCGAGGGGAAATTCACCTTTAAGTGCATGAGCGAGAAAGATATGCTCGCGTTGTTCTGGAAAGGCGTGCTCCAATACCAAGAAATCGTCACATTCAATGGCCGGTGTTTTGATCTGCCTTTCCTTATGATCCGTTCCGCAATCCATGGAGTGCGGGTGAGCAAGGATTTTATGAACAATCGCTACCTTTCTAGCCAAAAATCCGGCGCGCGTCATGTGGATCTCTTAGAACAGCTTACCTTCAATGGTGCCGTGCGGCGCAAGTCAAACCTCCACCTGTGGTGTCGGGCGTTCGGGATTGCCAGCCCGAAAGAAGAGGGGATCACCGGCAATGATGTGAAGCGACTTTTTCAGCAAGGGCGCTATCTGGATATTGCCCGATACAATACGCGCGATCTTGTAGCAACCCGAGAATTGTACCGGCGCTGGAAAGACTATTTGGCATTTTAACGGTCAGGGGATGAGGCGCGATTCCGGTACCGCTGGATATACGATGCCGCCATGATGTACCCGATATGGGAGAAGGCCTGCGGGAAGTTGCCGAGGTATTCCTGTGTGGTGGGTTCCATTTCTTCTGCCATAAGGCCAGACGCGGGTAATATCCCTTCAAACCATCGCAAGAGCGCCTCGGCTTGGTCGGTATCGCCCAACACGCATAGCGCCGAAATCAACCAAAACGTGGGCAGCAAAAATACCCCTTCGTTGCCCTCTATTCCGTCATCAGCATGGTAGCGATACAGCAGAATATTGTTGGATGTTAGTTCGTTGCGAGTGGCTTCGATTGTGGACCGCGTCAGCGGATCCGATCGGTCCAGGAATTGCAGCAGGACAAACAAGATGGTTGTTGCATCATGGTGAAGTGCCCCGGCGAATTGATAGAAGATATTGCGGCGTGCATCAAAACAATGGGTATAGATCCATTGTCGGATTGTCTCGAGCAATTGATGGAACTGCTCCTGCTGGTTCGCGTCTAACTGTAATTCCGTGTTGAGTCGAAGGATGCGGTCGATCCCTACCCAGCACATCACCTTGCTGTAGGTATACTGTTGCGGTCCGATGCGCGCTTCCCAGAACCCATGGTCCGGTTGTTGCCATTTCGTGCGGATGTGTTCTGCCAGGCGCAACAGCATGGAGCGCGTATTATCGGTGAGCTCAATGCCGTTGCGAATCGAATAATAGATCGCGTCAATGAGCGCGCCGTAGACATCGAGTTGGAATTGTTCTGTTGCGGCGTTGCCTTCGCGCACGGGGACTGAATCCTGATATCCGCTCAAATGGTCCAGGATTTTTTCTGTGGGTGCTCGGTTCCCTTCAATCGTATAGATGACATCCAGATTCCAATCTCGTTCTTTACGCAAGACCCGCTCCATGTATTGGAGGAAGTGTTTAGCTTCTTCGGTATGCCCAAGCGTTAAGAATGCATAGATCGTGGATGTCGCATCACGGATCCATACATAGCGGTAATCCCAATTCCGCCCCCCGCCGATACATTCCGGCAACGACGTGGTGGGCGCGGCAACAAGGGCGCCGGTAGGGTAATATTGCATGAGCTTGAGCGTGATTGCGCTGCGGACGAGTTGTGCGCGCCGCGAAGTTGGGTAACGGCCGCGCGCCACCCATTGCTGCCAAAACTCTGTTGTTTCTGATTCGATATCTTGCCCGGTATAGCAGGAAAATGGGGAGTGATCACGGTATTCCAGGACCAGTGCGCATCGTTGATGTGCGGACAAGGGCAGAGTGATCCCCCATGAACCACTGGGTTGTTGTCGCACCTCTGCCATAGGGGGAAGGATGAGATCGACCATCGTTTGGCCATCCATAAAACGAAGGCGGTCCTGTTCTTGTTGCATAACCGGATGCTCTTGCCCAAAGTTTGGTCGTGGGTCAAAGACAAAACGGACGAGCGCCTCTTGATGGAGCGTCTGTACGTTGCGGCAAAGGAGGTGGCTCGGGCATTGCTGGATGGGCTGCGGCAGCATACAATCATGCACAAGGAACGACCCGGTCGTTGGATCATCCACGATATGTTCCAGCACTGCCGTATCGCCCAGGTACTGCGTTTGGATGTTCGCTTGCGGGTGGTCCAAGGCGAATCGGCCGCCACGTTCGTTGTCCAGCAGCTTCCCAAACAGACTCGGGGAGTCGAAGTTCGGCCAGCAAAGCCAGTCGATGGATCCGGTATTGGAAACAAGGGCCGCCGAATAGAGGTCGCCGATGAACAGATAATCCCGGATGGGGATAAACGATCGCATACAGGAATCAGTATACCAAGAATTCCAAAATATTTTATTGGCCGAAGAGTACATCGAGGCGTCGGATCAAGTGACTGTGGATGGGTTTGTCGCTGCTGGCTACGTTTCTTTTTTTTGGTATCACACGGTCTGAGTTTATCCCTGGCACGCTCAGTTTTGAAAGCTTCCATTATCCATACTACCAACACAAGCGAGCGTTCCGGCGTAAACTCGAAACCGTTGTGCGCAAACTCGTCCAAGCTCTGGGATTAGACAACACGCTGTTTGATGTCGAACTCAAGTGTAATCCCACGACGGGTTTGATTAAGATTATTGAGATCAACAGCCGGGTGAGCCAGCAGTTTATGTACTTGATTGATTCCGTAACCGGCCATCATCCATTCCATGCCGCACTGGAGGTCGCGGTGGGCAAGCGAGCGGTGCGCAGGATCGCTCGCAAACAAGGGCGGCCCACTGTGTGTATTTGCTTTATCTTGCGCCAGCATGAAGACGCGGTTGTTGCCAGCGTTCCCACACCCGAGCAAGTACAGGCAATCGAAGCGCGATTCCCCGGCATCCGCATCAACCTCTTTGTGGGCGCAGGGGATCGGCTCTCCCACTATGTCGGCGATGGATGGACGCACCGCTACGCAGAGGTAAAGATCCCAGGGGATTCACAAGCGCAAACGCGCAAGACCCATCAAGCCGTTCTTGCCAGACTGGATCCGCTCTTCGGGTGGCGCAATGGTTGACGCTGGTGTTATTTTTGTGGTATAAACATTTGCTTCGCTGGCGGCATTGCCGGCGGGGTTTCTGAGTGTCGTTGAGCACCTTGATTTTAGAAATGTTCACATCGATTTCGCGGGAGACCGCGGGAAGGAAGGACAACGATGTCCACGACAAAAATCTCGGCATCCATCCAGGTATGGCTGTGGTCCACGGTCGGGATGTTCTGGCCAAAGTCGGCCGACACTGAGCAGTTCAACCAGGACAACGGCATCCAGAAGATCGAGCGAGGGGTCGGCTTCGAGCCGCTCGTGGTCCAGAAGATCATCGGCCGGTTCTTGCGCGTCGAGTGGGTCGAGCGCAAAGCCGAGTGGGTGAGTGAGCAGTACTTCTTGTTCCGACGGGAGGATTTCACAGTCTACTTGTTCTGGTTCATTCCGATCCTCTGGGCAAAGATGTTCACGGCCCGGATGCAGTTAACGGGGTTTCCCTACAACGCCGATCGGCCCAAGTGCAGGAGCTTGCTCAAGTACCAACTTGAGTGCCACCAGCCCAACGTCCTGTTGTGGCTGGTTGGGTGGCTGCTTCTGCGCGTGGTGCTCTTGCGGTTCAAGATCCAGTTCTGGATCTACGACTGGCAGATCAACAGCCGGCCCTCGCCACCCAAGCACCGCAAGTTGCGGTGGGGCGCTGCAAAGAAGATCGCCGCGGCCCGACAAGCGCTTGTGATCGAGCAACAGAAGATCGAGCCGAAGCTCTGGGATACAATTGTTGAATGGCTCGAGACCTACGAAACCATTCGGCCACGCGAGCGGGCGCAAGCTCAGGGCTTGGATTGGCACGCTGTGCTCAAAGCGCTCGTGCTGATGGCAACGCGCGATTTGGTCACTATCCACTACGACAGCATCTGTCAGAGTTGTCGTGGGGTGAAGGAGACCAAGACAACGTTCAAGGCCATCAACCCGGTTGTTCCTTGCGAGTCGTGCGCGGCGCGTTA
The DNA here is from genome assembly GCA_016215325.1 of Candidatus Uhrbacteria bacterium. GTDB lineage: Bacteria > Patescibacteriota > Patescibacteriia > JACRJV01 > JACRJV01 > JACRJV01. The sequence continues at coordinate 43,517 of JACRJV010000026.1, read as the reverse complement.
CCCGCTCACACTCCATCAGACACTGGAAGTGGTCGCCGGAGCGAATCCGAACATCGCAAAGCCCCGGAGATCCCAGCAGCCGACACACTGTCTGTCCAGCCCTATGCACTCGCAGCACATCCAGCTCGAGCTCGAGCTGGATCCGGACGTGGCGTGCGACGGAATCATGCGTCGGTTTTCGTCGCCACTGGAATCAGGGTGGTACCGGATCCGGGTACTCGGCAGTTCGGCCGAATCACGGTTCGAGGTCGTCGCAGGATCAGACCCCGGCGACCTATTCACTGTGGTGCTCCATCGTGGAGATCAGGTGAAGTTAGAGCATTCGATCGCCTACCCACGCCAAACACTCTGCTTGGTCAATTATACCGGCAAGAAAGCCGTAGTCGTGATCGAGCAAGAGGCCTGGCGGGTAGACATGGTCTCGGCATTGGACCTCGTCATGCTCGGCGAATTCCGCTACAACTTCCCCAGCGAGTGCCTTCCGTGGGAAGTTGTGGCCGGACTGTCGATGGGTTCAGGGGCTGTGGGTTTCTGCGACTTGGAGAAATCCACGACATTCTGGGCGCTGGCACAAGACCAAGTCCAGGCGGCGATCACGGTCCGAAGAGCGATGCTCATCCTCGAGAAGTGGGTCGAGAGCTACCACGGGGCAGTGCTCAAGACCACCGGCGACGGCATCATGGCCTTGTTTCGGCGTCGCAGCGACGGCGTGCTGGCTTGGCTCCAGGCCCAGCACGAGATCCACACAAGCGGTCTCCCATTCCGTGCTCGGTTCGGGCTCCACTATGGGTCGGTTTTCTTGGGCTCGAGCATTGTGCGGCAGTTTGACATCATGAATTCGATCGTCAACTTCGCCGCACGGCTTGAGGGCAAGGTCGACCTTGAACTGGGTGACCATGTGGTCGTGTCCCAGGCTGTCCGAGAGGGCCCGCGCGTGCAGGCGCTCAAGCGCGACGGGCTCATCCGAGTGGAGGCCATGGGGGCGGTGGCCCTCAAGGGCGTACCGGATGAGCACGAACTCTTCCGAGTCTACCCGACTGCCAAGCTGCTCGAGCGCGCGTGATCGTATTTGCATTGAATCCAATTCAAAAACGCTCCAGGCTGGACCCAAGAGGGGGGTCGGTCTGGAGCGGTTTGTTATATCCATATCTCCTTATATCCTCATATCCCGATGGGTCTTTTCGTATTCCGGCAATACTTTTTTGACCATAATGATTGCGAGGATCACGGCAAATCCGCACAGGACGCTCGGGAACCCCGGTATCATCTTTGGAAACATAAAGATCACGAGATAGGTGGGGATGATAAACGAGAGATACCCAATTGCCAACCAGTTGGTCGCCGACCGCAAAGCACCGGCGGTACGTTCGCGCAGCGCTGCCATTGCGACCAGCGACCAGGCGATCAGGGTCGTATAGTAATACCCGAACCATGTGTAGGGCCTCATGCTTTTGCCGTACAGGATAAAATTTGGCATGCAGGTGGCCGAGCGGATCACAGCGGGTTCGACCCAAAACACCAGCGCCCACAGGCTCGCCAGGGCATATCCGATCGGCACCAAATAGCGCGTGACGGTTTCGACATGCGTGCGTCCGGGTTTTTGTTTATCAAAGAGCATAATCAAGTGGAGCCCAATGGCCGGCATAAAGCCCACCGCGGCAAACCCCAGCCGCGCCCAGTCGACCGGATTGGACCCGCGGCAAATCGCATACTCGCTCCATTGGTAGAACCCGAGCAGCACAAGCAGTGCTATAGCCAGTTGGCCAAACCGGTGGTAGCGGTATTGGATCCATGCCCAAATTGCAAGGCTCCATTCGAGTACGAATGTGGCGAGGGTGACTTTGGGGGAGAAGCACATAGCACGAAATTTCCAATTTCTAATGTCTAATTTCCACTGACAATGTTTTGGTAATTGGAAATTTGATATTGCATTGATGTTGCCATTATACGAAAAAAAATGATATTGTGCGAGTAGGCTTATTTCTTCGCACTCCCGGTATTACCGGCGATCATCCTATGTCTCATGGCATAAAACGAACACTCACTGTGATCGTTGTCTTGTTGTTGATTGTTGCCGGAGGGTTTCTGGCAATGCGGAAGGGGAGTAAGCCCGTGGCCTCTGGGGGGTATCAACTCTATACCACCGCGATTGGCAATACCAGCCGCATCATGGACGCAAACAGTAAAATTTATTTACAGACCGAAGGCGCGATGACCAGCGTCCAGGTGCAGGAGAATTTGCGCGTGACCCCTGCAACAGATGTCACTGTCAAGCCCGTTGCGCAAACGTCCAACATTTTTGAAATTACGGCCAACGCGCCGCTGAAAGAAAACACCGTATATACCATTGCCTTGGCGGCTGCTAACGGCTCTGCCGCACCGGTTTCCTTTGCGATCCAAACCAAATCGAATTTGGCGCTTATTTCTTCGGTTCCGCGGCATCTGGCAACCCGCGTGCCCATTGATACCGGCATCGAGCTCCAATTCAATCGCCCGCAATTGGGTTCAGTCGATGGTCTTTGGAGTTTGGATCCCGCAATACCCGCAGCAGTGGAGGTCGACAATAATCGAGTTGTTGTTACGCCGCAGCAGAAGCTTCAGTACCGCACGGTCTATACATTCCGGTTAAAGAGCGGTTTTGCGGCCCTCCCCAAGCAAGATGGGAAGGATACGCTCTCCGATGATATTGTTGTTTCGTTCGAAACAGAGGCAGATCCGGCAACAACCCCTGGTGCTCAAGAATCGAAGGATCCAAGCTATTGGTATATCTATAGCGATAGCACGTTGCCCGATTTTGATCGCCAAAGCCCAACATTTTACGTTTCGGTTAATGAGCATGCCCTCAAGCGTAAGTGGAATTTTGAACTCTATCGTTTTGATCCGTCTGAATTTGAGCAAGAATGGAAGAAATCCATGATCTTCGAGAATCAATGGAGTATCTATGGTCTCTACAATCCCCGGTACGCGCCGCCTGAACGCAACCGCGTAAGCACCTTTGCAGCAACCTTTACTGCAGAGGAAGAAAGCCAAACATCGGCACGGCTGGTCTTGCCAACAAGCCTCCAGGGCGGGCAGTATCTGTTGATGGCACCCCAGGCCACCGGTGGGGGTCAATTTTTGTGGTTCCAGGTGACTCCATTGCACACGGCGCTGTCAGTGAGCGAATCGCAATCCGTGCTCTGGGTCCGTAAAATAGACGAATCCACGGGCGTTGCCAACGCCACCGTGGCGAGTTCCTCTGTGCCACTCGCGCAAACCGATGACCGGGGGGTTGCGCAGTTTGCTACGCCTGAACAATGGAAATATTCATCACCTCCAGAGCGGGAGGCATCCAGCAGCGCCCATGGGATCGGTGCGCTGGTGCAAGTGAGCGCTGGCACTGATGTGGCGTTTATTCCGGTGGATGATGTCCGTGTTGCGCCCCAGGAGCGCATGTACAGTTTTCTTTCCACCGATCGAAAGATGTATTTGCCCACCGATGAGGTGTGGGTTTGGGGTGTTGTGAGCGCCCCCGGCAAAACGATGGCCGACCAGGAAGTGACGATCGAGCTCATTGACCAACAGTTTTGGGGGTTTGAAGGGTTGTACAATCAATACTTCGGGCCGGGGGGCGAGTCACAGTCAATTCCTGTCTATGCCACCACAACGGGTCGAATCAGTCGTCAAAACACCTTCAGCGGGAAACTCGCGATCAATACCCTCAAACCGGGGTATTACTCCGTGCGCATGCGCCAGGGTGATCAAGTGCTCTTGGATAAAGGCATTGAAGTCGCCACGTTCACGAAGCCTTCGTATCAAATCACCGTCATGCCGAAACGAGACGCACTGTTTGTCGGTGATGAAATCGCTCTCGATATTCAAGCGCGTTTTTTTAGCGGCGAACCAGTGGGGCTCATGGATCTCCAATACTCTGGCAATATTCCCCAGAGCGTAACCGGGCGAGTGCGATTGGATGCTTCCGGTAACGCCGTGCTCCGGCTCAAGCCCCAATATGTGCTGACCACATCGTACCCGTACTATGCCTATCTATCTGTTTCGCCGGTAGAACAAGAAGAAGCGGAGATTACGGCGAGCGCATCGTTCGGCGTCTATGGGCCGACTATTATGATGGATATCGACAGCGAGCAGAAGGAGAAAACAACGACGTTCCACGTGAAGACATCAACGATCGATTTGTCGAAACCAGCCGAAACGAACTATGTCGGCTCACCGCTTGCAAATGCAACAATCAACGTGACCGTTGATTACCATTGGACCGAAGCCGTCGTCAAAGAACGCCGGTTTGACCCTATTACCAAGACAACCTATCCGGTGCATGAGTATGTCGAGCGCGTCGAAGAAGTAGCGGTGGCTCATCCCCCTTTGCTTACCAATAGCAATGGGGCTGTTGATTATTCTGTGACAGTGAAAAAAACAAACGGTTGGTATAAAGTGAGTTTTTCGACTGTGGACCCAAATGGCCGTCTGGTTCTTGAGCATCGGTATGTTTCCGGGTGGTATTTTTCTTCGTTCTTGCGATCGAGCGACACCGATCAACAGCCCGGTTATCTGCGCGTGAACCCGGTATTGGCCAATAGTAAAGACCAATGGACTCCTGCACTCTATAAGGTCGGCCAGCCCATAACAGCCCAGGTCGTTAACGAACGCAACGAGCCGGTTGCCATCGCGGGTCAGCAGGTATTGCTATATCGTGCATCGGGCTCTGGGATCGAATCCGTCACCGTCCAAACAGAAGCAAATTATAAAGACACATTTTTGGCGCGGGACATCCCGACGTTGGTGGTCGGCGGAATATTTTGGGGGCCGCGGGGATTCCAACGGATTGAGCAAGCCACGTTTTCGCTTGATACGGAGGATCGCAAGCTCACGATTGATCTCCAATTTGATAAAGCGTCGTACCGCCCGGGGGATCGCGCCGTGGCGCGCGCTCGGGTGACCACGCCGGATGGGCAGGGCAAGCTTTCCAACACCGAACTCACCCTCGTGGACGAAGCACTCTATAGCCTCTATGGGTATGACGATACTGTGCTGACCGAAACTTATCGCGGGTTTGTCTATGATATCCAGACGCGCACTTCCCATCCGTTTGAATTGCGGTATGGGTTTTCTGGCAACCAGTTGGGTGCCGAACGCGGGGGCGGGGATGGGAGCCGTGGGTTGCCGGTGGGGGATGTACGCAAGAATTTTAAGAATACCGCATTTGTGGCAACGCAGGATACCGACAACGACGGACGCACCGAATTCACGATTCCTCTGCCCGACAACCTCACCGGTTGGAGGGTGCGGTTGCAGGCGGCCAGCAGTGATCTGTATTTTGGGTCTGCGATAAAATCGATTACGACCAACTTGCCATTTTTTGTCCGGTCGATTCTCAATGAAGTGTATCTTGTGGGCGATGCACCGGTGATGGTCGTGCGCTCTGCAACCGCCACTGGGCAACCCCCCAGCACTGTCCAATATTCCATTAAAAGTCCGACGCTCAACCTGGATAAAACAGTCAGCGGCACTGCGCAGGTCAATATTCCCTTGGGCGCTTTGCCTGAAGGGGAACACCGCGTGTCGATTGAAGGCATTGCCGGTGGGCTTCGCGATGCGATCGAGCGCGTTATATCTGTGCGCCGCTCGCATAAAGTTGCACTTCGAGTGGATCGCCAATCGGTCAAGGACGGCAAACTATCAATCAAGGGCAACCCCAGCGGCACCACAACACTCACCATTATCGACCAAACTGATGCCGCGTTGGTCAGCCATCTCCAGCAATCCTGCTATGCGGATGGCGTGCGGCTCGAATGGGAGGTGGGCCCCCGCGTCGCCAAAGAACTGTTGCCGAACTTCCAACAGTCCTGCAGCGCGCCCGCGGCGGACACGGCCGATATTACCCCGTACAGACAACCGGATGGCGGTGTTGCTGTCGTGCCGTATGGCAGCAGTGACTTGGATGCCACCATTGGTCTTGTCAATGCTCTGCCCCAATCTACCCTGTATGATTCCGGGTCGGTAAAACGATATTTGCTCTCACAGATAGCAGCGGGAGAAACTGGCGATGTCCACATTGCGGCAAAAGTATTCTACGGCCTCTCCGCCGTCCGGGCAGCAATCCTCCCACAGTTGGAGCAATTATCTTCGCGTTCTGATCTTTCGGTCGGAGATTGGATTTATCTTGCCGCAAGCTTCCAAAATTTGGGTGCCACCGATCAGTCCCGGGCAATTTTTGAGGATCACATTGCTCCATCGATTACACGCGAAGCCGCCAGTGCCGTGATCCCCGGGGACAATCAGGTCCAGACATTGCGTCAGAGCGCATTGGCCGTGAGCGTGGCGATCGCTGTTGGCAGCCCCGATGCCCAAGCGCTTTCTGAATACGCCTATAGTAAGGCACGGGCAGGGGATTCAGACTTGATCGATTTTGAGCTGTGGGCAGCCGCTCGGGTACGCGCACAGGGTATTTCGGCGCCACCATCGACCGAGACCACGTTTGATTTGGTTGCCGGTTCCCGCACCATTGCCGTGCGCCTGGATGGGCAGGTGCGTGATCAGTCGGTCGAAGTCACCGCGGAAGAACTTTCACAATTGTCGATTAAGAACCTCAAGGGTTCTGCATCTGTTGTTTCGTTCGCCCGCCTCCCGGCCGTTACCTATGACGGGGCGCGCAATCCAAAACTATCGGTTGAGCGCCGGTATCGTAATCGCAGCAGCGGTGGGGCAGTCACGCGAGTCGGTGATACGGTGGATGTGGTCCTCACCTATCGCATCGATCCGAGTAGTGAGGAGAATGACTATGTGATCACCGACTACTTGCCTTCAGGGCTCAAGCCCACCTCCGCGATCACCTATTTCGGTGATGGGGGACGGCAGGACGAAGACGTGCGCATTGTTGGCATCCAAGAAATCGAGGGCCAAATCGTTCGCCTGCATGTGGGCAAAGGTCCGCGGGGCAGCAACACCCAGACGGTGGTGTACCGTGCCCGTGCGGTCCAGCAAGGAACCTTCCGTGCAGACGGCCCTAATATCCGCGGGATTCTGCACCCCGATCAGTACAACTTTGGTCCGGATAATCCATTTGTCATCCAATGATGCTCTCTGCCGTGCTGCTGAGCGCAATCGTACTCACTGCACCCGCACTGCCTTCCCGTGCCGTGCGGGTGCATGATGTGCGTGATTCGGTTGTTGAGCGGTTGCTCACGCGCAACAACGGTGGCCGTCGTCCGTATTCTGTTTTGGGATTCTCGCGCGTGGACGGCGCAATCGTGAGCCATCACATTCCCAATGCCATGGGCTTGAACATTGCATTGTACAAGGGGTTGTCGGCTCTGACTCGCCCGCGAACGTTTGTGGTCTTGGGGCCGAATCACCAGGACATTGGGGGGTGGCCGATCGTGACGACCACCGATTCATTTCAAACACGCTTTGGGATTGTGCAGGCGGATCGGGGAGCAATTACAACACTCCAACAGCAGGTACCGCTGCCAGAAACCTCCGCACTGTTTAACATTGAACATTCCATCTATTCCCAAGTGCAGCCGATTGCTGCGATATTCCCCGGGGCACGGATTGTCCCCATTGCGATCTCTTCGACGTATTCTGTGGCCCAAGCCCAAGCATTGGGCAAGACCCTTGCACGGGTGTTGCCAAAGGACGCAATCGTGATCGCCAGTATTGACTTCTCGCATTATCATTCGGCAGAATCCGCCGCCGCCCGCGAGCGCAAGAGCGCGCAATTATTAAAAACTCTTGCTGTCGATGCGGTGGAATTGGTCGACACGGATTCCCAGCAGAGCCTTGCGGCGCTGCTCTCCTTTGTCAAAGCCCGAGGGGCCACAACAGCGCAAGTGTTTGATGTAGTCAACTCTGCCCAGCTCGGGGGATCCCCATCGTACACCACCGGCTATGTGATCGCGGCGTTCGGCCGGTCGGCCAAGAGTCAAGCCCAAGTCCGTTCACGGTAGACAAAAACGCCGAAAGATGCGCTGAGCGTACCCGATGGGCGCTGGTTTTTGTATTCAAGGCAACTCCTCGCCTCTCAGTTTTCGTAAGGCACCCCAATCTTTTTCGTACAACGCCTTTACTACCCTCTCTTTTTTCTCGGGGCTACTCATCAAATTATTGAATTGTTCACCGCTCATCGTCATCTCCGATAACCATTTGAGTTCTGCCGGCAGTGGAAAAAACTCCCTTGGCTCGCTCAACAATGGCTCATCTTCTCTTCTTACTTTTGCCCTGAAGCCCTCGTTGCCGCCGACTTGGACTTGTTCAATATTTTTCTCTTCCGTTAGTCCTGCAATATCATTTCGCAGTTGCGCAGGGAGCGGTCGTTTTAGCTTCGTATTGATTTCAGGATCGCTCCTTCCAATGATATTTCCTTCGCCGTCTAAGCCGCCGGTGATCCGTACACTCCATATTTCGTTTTGGTACGGGAAGACAACTATAAGAACACCATTCTCTCCTCTCGTCTTATGCTCGGGATAAAAGAATCGAGAAAATTTCTTCATCAGCTCAGCCGTTTGCTCTCGATGTTGCGGACTCAATCGCGTCATTTCATCGCGATCAATTGTAAAATCCACCGTTGGATATTTTTTCATGCGATCAACCAACCATGCCGCAACGTCGGAGGGCACTTCTTCCTTTTTCCCCTGCATGGTGATGCCATATATCAACATAAGCTTGTGTGTTAATATTTTGGGCAGGGCGTTGATATGTGGATTATATGGTGATAGTATACAACATAATCCTCACCATAGTATTGTGAAACCCACTTTCTGGATTGTTAGTAGCGTCATCGTTGTGGCGATCGCCGGGGCGAGTGTGTTTTTGTTTTCTGGGCGCATTTTGCCGAGCGTGCAGGTGGGATCTGTCCCGGTCGGGGGACTGACAGCGGCGCAGGCTCGGCAGGCCGTCGAGACTCGCACCAACACTGTTTTGCAAGAGGGGGCCACTATCACCGTCGATGGCGCATCGTACCCCATCGCACTGGAGAGTGTTGGATATGCGGTTGATGTAGATACTTCGGTTGCTCAAGCCGTTGGCGTGGGTCGGTCCGGGACATTGGCCCAACGAGTGCGGGGGGTCGTTGCGGCGATGGCTGGGGGGGTAACAGTCGATCCACTGGTAAAGGTGAATCGCGATGCCGTAGTGTCGGTGATTGATGCAATTGCACTGCGCGTTGACTATCCTTTGCGTGACGTGCGCTTGGTCGTAAATGCCGGCAATGTTGAGGTGGCCACGGATACCCAGCCTGGCCGAGCGATTGATCGTGAAGCGCTGCTTGAACAAGTCACGCGCTTGCTCCAGCAGATCGAATCCCCTCGTTTGAACATTGAAACTATTGTCCAAGAACCGGTTATTGATTTGGGGAGCGTCTCGGCTGCGCTCGAAGGGGCCCGTTCCATGATCGGTCGGCCGCTCCAGATTAAGAGTACTATTCCCGAGCATGAGGGAATCGTCATTGCTCCGGAGCAAATCGGCTCATGGTTGGCTTCCGGCTCTCGCGATCGCCAGTTGGTGGCCGAGGTCGACCGCCAGGTCGTGAGCCAATACGTCGCGCGCCTTGCGTCCGGCCTTACTGTCGAGCCGCGCGAGCCCAAGTTAGTGATCGAAGGGAAAAAGGTCATTGAGTTTGAGCCCCCGGTCGCGGGCCGTGTCCTTGATCAGGAAAGAGCTATCGCTGACATCATTGCGGCACTGGAGCTCCGGCGCGATGTCCCGGCCGCTCCATCCGACGATGCGGTCTCCTTGGATATCCAAATTGCGAAACCCACCGGGTTTAATGCTCAAGCCCAAGCCAGCGGCATCCGCGAACTCATTGGCCGAGCGGTGACGTCGTTTGCCGGCAGCCCCCCGAACCGTATCAGCAACATCAAAAACGGGGTCAAATTTTTGAATGGGCTTCTCATTGCTCCGGGCGAAGAGTTTTCCACCATTAAGGCGCTGGGCCGCATTGATAACACCACGGGGTATCTTCCCGAGCTGGTCATCAAACAGAATCGGACCATACCAGAATTCGGCGGAGGGCTGTGCCAAGTTTCCACAACCCTCTTCCGCGCCGTAATGAATGCGGGGTTGCCTATCACCGCTCGCCAAAATCATTCCTACCGCGTAAGCTATTACGAAAAAGATGGTGATGGCAACACCATTGGTCCGGGATTGGATGCGACCATCTATAGCCCAAACCCCGATTTCCGCTTCGTTAATGATACGGGCAGTCCGATGCTGTTGCACGGTTATGTGAGCGGCACCAGAGTTGTGTTTGAATTTTACGGTACCACGGATGGCCGCACGTCAACGATCGAAGGGCCGACAACGCTCACCACCAGTCCCGCAGGTCCGGCGATTCGCATCCCTACCGAAACGCTGCCCGAAGGCAAGGTCAAACAGATTGAGCGCGCGCATCCGGGCGGTTCTGCTGTCGCCACTTATACCATCAATTATCCGGATGGTCGTGTCGAAACCAAGGTTTTCAAAAGCTTCTACTGCCCTTGGCCAGAGCAATTCTTGGTTGGAGTGCCCAAACCCCCGGCAGCGCCGGAGGCGGCCCCATCAGAGAGCATACCTGCTGTGGACAGTCCAACCCCGTGAGTGTGTCTGAACGAGGTTTGTGGTATAATACAACTGTTAAGCGAGATCGTCTTAACAGTTTTTGGTTACAATTTCTCTATGACCCAAGAACGATGGGATCAATTGGTGGAGCAATTGCGTAAACAAGGGTGGATTGAGCAAGAAGACTCTCAACAAACGGATCAAACAACCACCCAGACTGTGATTACGGCGACACCAGCGGGGAAGATGAAGTTGGTTTTTGTGATCAAGCCGAAATTTTTGGGGGCTCATACCACATACAACCGGCGCGCCGGGGCGCCGGTGATTGTCGAACCTACCTATTCTGCCGATGAAACAGTCACCGTATTCGAGCTCTACCGTTGGGCAGGGGATGATTGGCAACGCCTTGATGACGCTGCCTTAGGCGCTCTTCAAACACACTGACACCCTGATCACCATGGATCGCCCTCATTATTCACAACCGCGAATCCGCGTACGTAGTGGCAGCGGAACACACTCCAATGCGGCCGGACAAGCCAGTCCGCATGTGGTTGATTTACGGTCGGCAAATCGAGCGCCCGAGCACGCTGCGCCCGAACCGCACTCTCCGGCGTTCGATTTTTTTGAGTCGACCAAATCCCAGTGGACTCCCTCGGAATTCGATTGGAATATCGGCAGTCGGCTCTTTGCGGTTGTTTCGCGAGCCATGCACGGGGCACGGATGTGGAGCATTGTGATCATCAAGAGCCCGTTGCAATTGGTTCGCGCCGTACGCGATACGCATCGGCAGTGGCGCAGCAGTCGAGAAGAAGGATCGCCCGATCACGGCCAAGCGCTCTGGCGGGCGCTGCAAGATCATCCGTTCCTTCCGTCACTGCCTAAAGAATTATTGGTCGTGATCACCCTTGGCATGGTGGTGATGGTTGCGGCATCAGTTGCCCAAAGCATCCCGAATGTTGAATCCCAAAAACAGCATATTATCCAAGAGGCGCTCTCTGCTGTGGGCCATGTTTCTGCGGCAACCGATTCGTTCTCCAAGGGAGATTGGCCGCAAAGCCTTGATGCGATCGTTCAAGCGCGCGCAACATTCGAACAAATGAACAAGGAGCTGGAAGAGCCCGATCAGTGGTTTTTGCGGCTCATTGGGTTGTTGCCCATTAACACGCGATACCATCAGGCGCGGCGCATTACGGCCGTGGGCAAGCAGTTGTCAACCGCCGCCCAATCCATTGTACAGGCCGCAGTGCTCGCCCAGGGTCCAGAAGTGCCGGGGGATAAACTGCGCGGCATCGCCGCGTATGCGACGCAAGCCCACGAGTCCATTAGCAGCGCCCGGCAGCAGCTACAAGCAGTGGAGTTTGACCAAGCAGATCCCGCGTTAGGGCAACTCTCCCGTACGCTTGGCGAAACGTTGTCGGCGGCCGAAGGTTCGGTGGGGGAGCTTCGCGGGTTATTGTCGGTCCTGGGTGAGACCATGGGGAGTAATCAATTGCGCCGGTATCTGGTTATTTTTGAAAATAGCGATGAGATCCGCCCGGCCGGCGGATTTATGGGCAGTTTCGTGCTCATTGATGTGGTCAACGGCGTCATTATCAAACAGGAATACCCCAAAGGGGGATCGTACGATCTCCAAGGTTCGTTGGCGCTGTCGGCAAGGCCACCCAAACCCTTGTCGGTGTTCAAGCCGCAGTGGCAATTCCAAGACGTGAATTGGTTTAGTGATTGGCCGACCTCCGCCAAAACTATCCAGTGGTTCTATCAGAATGCCGGCGGTCCAACCGTTGATGGCGTGATCGCCATTACGTCGCCCGTGCTGGAACGGGTACTCGCGATCATGGGACCAATCGAGCTTGGGGGCGAACAATTGTCCGCTGATTCTGTGATCCGGATTGTCCAGCACAACGTGGAGAAAAAATACGATCGTGCCAAAAATAATCCCAAGGAATACATTGGCAACTTGGCCGCAGCGCTTCAACAAAAGATGCTCACGATCTCGAAAGAACAGATGATCCAGCTCTTCCAATTATCACAAGCGGCGGTGCACGAAAAGCTTATTATGGCGTATATGAACGATCCGGTGTTAGAGCGGCAGCTCCAGTCATTGGGGGTTGCGGGCGAAATCAAAGCCACGCCCGGGGATTACCTTTCAATGATCTGGGCCAATATCGGAGGCGAAAAAACAGACCGGGTGATTGAGCGTACGGCCGTGTTAACGAGCGCCATTGATGGCAGTGGCAGTATTACTAATACGCTCAAGATCCGCCGCCACCATGCGGGCAAGCCCGGTGAGCTCTTTTACGGCAGGGCCAATACCGCATATTTGCGCGTGTATGTACCCCAGGGCGCGCAACTTGTGAGCAGTCGCGGCTTTATCCCCATGCCGCGGCCGATCAAAACGAGCGAAACGCCAACCAACCCTGTGGAATCCGTTCAGGAATATGATGATCGTCAGCGCCCGGCCGGCGGTTCTGTTGTGCAAACACAGGAATATGGCAAAACGGTATTTGGCGGGTGGGTAACGCTGGCGGTTGGTGCCACACAGGAAATCGAACTGACCTATCGATTGTCTGCCCCCATGCAAAGTGAAAAAAGCCATACGCTGCTTGTCCAAAAACAGCCGGGCGGGGTCCAAACAGATTTTTCGTATGTTGTACAGTTGCCGGAACGTTCGACCGTCGTGGCTGCAGCACCGGCTTCTATTGCAAAGACGTCCGGTTCGACCGTTGCGTACCCTGCGGAACCACTCATCAGTGATCGATTCTATGGCACCATTGCACAGCTTCCGTAACAAAAAAATCGGCGTGGCAAAACCCGCCGGCGGAGGGGTAAAATTCCGCAGTCGGAAACTGCCCAGTTCTTCCGTACTGCGGGAAGAGGTTGTTTCCCAGCAGTTAAAAAATATTTATCAAGATGCCCAAGGGCGTCCCAAAGATATGCGTCGACTTGAACAACGGCGATCCGGGATCGGTCTTACCCGGCTGACCATGGTGTTGAGCCTGCTTGCGATTGCCGCTGCAGGGAGTTGGTATGCCTATCAATCGTGGAGTGATAAAGGCAGTCGATTCGGCGAAGAGCAAGTGGATATGGTCGTGGGATTACCCAAGACGGTGACGGCCGGGCAAAAAACCACTCTCACGGTTGACATGAGCAATCGGGGGAATGCCGCGCTTACCAATCTTGATCTACTCCTCCAATTCCCGGACGGCTTCCAGGTCGTCCAAAGTTCAATCCCGAGTGAAAATGATCAGAATCGCCGGTGGAAGATCCCTGATATTGCCAGCGGCGCCAATAGCACGCTCCAGCTCCAGGGGATATTTTGGGTACCAGTCCCATCGCATCAAGAAGTGCGTGCCTCGCTTATGTTCCAACCCGAAGGGCTGCGGGCAAGTTTTCGGGTTGCTAAAACAGCCCAGACCGATGTGACCGCCTCTGCTGTTTCGATGTCTGTCAAAGCGCCCGACAAGCTTGCATTGGGTCAGAAAGGGAGTTGGGATATTGAACTGGCTACCACCGAGGCAGACCCGGTGAGCGGATTAAGCGTCACCGTCGTCCCACCCCCCCAATTCCTGCTGGAATTTTCCACTCCCACAGCCATCACCAACGCTGGTATCGAATGGAATGATCTTGTTGTGAGCACCGCGGCAAAAATAACACTGCATATTGAAGGAACATTTGTCGATACGTCCACCAGCGCCACCGCCACTGCGGGCGGCGCGCAGGAGCGCATATTCAAAGTGCGGTTGCAAAGCGGCAAAGATTTTGCCAAGCAAGTCATCCTGGAGCAATCGATTACGGCCAGTGTGACGCAGAGCGCATTTTTCCTGCGGCTCAAAGCCAACGACAGTTTGTCGCAAACGAGCATCCAGCCGCCCGCTGCGGTTCGGCTCATGTTGGAAGTGGTGAACAAAGACGTGGACCCGATCACCGATGTCACTGTGGCGGTCCGCCTTACCAGTAGCCAACAGGTAGCCGACTTGGTGGATCTTGCGCAGATTCAAGGGGTGCCGACTCCATCCGTGGCAGCCACGACGATCACATGGGATAAGAAGTCTGCCGAAAAACTCGCATTTATCCGCGGCGGCGACACGGTGACGCTCACCGCCCAATTGCCGATCCGTGGGGCAGCCGTAGGCAGCATCGATACATCGGCGATTGCGACGTTTACCACCGCCGGCGCACAGAAATCCGCGGAGAGTAACACCACCACCATCCAGTTGGCGCCATTGCTCGACGGTCAAGTGCAAAGCCGATATTACACAGATGACAATCTTGCGTTTGGCACGGGTCCCGTGCCGCCGAAGGTCGGCAGCAAAACGACGTATGCGGTGTTCTTAACGCTTAATAAACGCAGCGGGCAATACTCCAACGTGGTCTGGTCAATACAGCTGCCAAAGTTTGTCGAATACACGAATGGGGCATCGACCGCCGGAACGATTTCGTTTGATAGCGCGACCCGAACAGTGGTGTGGCGCATTCCGCAATTACCGGAGAATCTTACTGGTCTATCGGCGGATTTGCGGTTAAGTGTCACTCCGACCGCAACCGATGTGGGCAATGTGTTGGATTTGACGCAAAATAGCAAACTCTCCGCAGTGGACGCCAAAACCCAAGCGGCCGTAGAACGGGTGCTCGCTACCCGCACCACAACCAATATCGAATCCGACCCGCAGGTCGCCGGCCGTGGGGCGGTGGTTGGGGAGTGATATGAGCAATGATCTTGATAATAGAATTTTACCCGGTGCCAAAACTGTCTACATGATCGGGATCGCCGGCGTGGGTATGACCGCTCTTGCGCAGGTTCTCAAAGGGTGGGGAAAAGAAGTGAACGGTTCTGATGCCGATAACGAATTCCCGACCGATGCCGTGTTGGAGCGCGTTAGCATCGTGCGGCACCGCGGTTTTAACGTCCAGAATATTCCGGATGTTGACTGCGTGATTACCTCCAGCGCCTACGGCGCAAATCATGTAGAGGTGGCAGAAGTGTTGCGCCGGGGTCTACCCCTTTTGCGTTACGATGAGGCGCTCTCGCAGTCAAGCCACGGGCGGCGCGTGATTGCCGTTACGGGCACGCATGGCAAAACGACCACAACGGCGATGATCGGGCGCGTGCTCGAAGAAGCCGGGCTCGATCCCACCGTGATCGTCGGCGCATCCGTACTGGACTGGGGCAGTAATGCGCGGGTCGGCCATGGTGATTGGATGGTGATCGAAGCAGACGAGTATCAAGAGAAGTTCATGGCACTGGAGCCCGAGGTCTTGGTGATCACGTCGATCGATTGGGATCACCCGGATTATTTTCGTGACAGCGAAAGTTACCGCGAGAGTTTCCAGCGCCGTGTTCAAACATTGCTAAAAAGTGCAACCGTTGTCGGATATGGCGATGATGTTGATGTGTTGGAAGTTCTCCACGGGGCGACGTGTTCGGCCATCACATACGGACGACGGTACCATCGTGATGTCCGGATCATCGAAGAATCCGGCAGCGCCCAGGAGCAAGAGTTCTGGATTGTAGAGCAGGGCATTGGCCGCCGCGGACCGTTTCGACTATTGGTGCCGGGTGTCCACATGGCGAGCAATGCAACGGCGGCGATTGCCGTGGGCGAGCTCGTGGGCGCGAATCTTTCGGCAATTCGTCGAGCACTCGAGTCATTCCAGGGCGCCGAGCGGCGCATGCAGGAGGTCGGCCATATGCCCAATGGAGCAACAGTGGTCGATGATTACGCGCATCATCCGGTGGAGGTGGCCGCAAGTTTGGCGGCGCTCCGGCAGCGATATACGGGCAAGCATCTTGCCGTCATTTTTCAGGCGCATACCTTCACGCGCACACGGAGTTTGTTGCCCGAATTTTCCCATGCGTTTGGGGATGCTGATCGCGTGATCATCACCGATATTTTTGGCAGTGCCCGCGAGAGCGCGGGCACGATTACCGCCGCCGACCTTGTGGATGCGATTCGCAAGTTCCATCCGGCGGTTGAGTACATACCGTTTGATCAGCTAGTGGGGGTTGCCCGCGTACAGGCGCAACCCGATGATGTGTGGGTGTTGATGGGGGCAGGGGAGGGGTGGAAGGTGGCGCGTGCGTTGGTGGCGATGCGAAGCCGAGCGTCGCAGAGCCGAGGTGGTTCTTCTGAGATGGCGCTGCGGAACTCACGTCCCGATGTGACATCGGGAGCGTCCCGTCACGCACCAACCGCAACGATCCCCAGCGTGCCGGGCCTCGCTCAAACAGTCCTCGCAGCATCCCAGAAGAACCACCTCGGCCCTGCGCAGCGCCTGACATCGGATGTCAATAGTATTTTGGACCAACTATGCGCCAGAGTAGGAGGAGAAGCCGTTGAGGAAAACATCCCGCTTTCAAGGTACACGACGTTTCGCATTGGCGGGCCGGCGCGATGGCTTGTGCATGCGCGATCGGCGGATGATATCGTGGGTATCGCGAAGTTTGCGAACAATCAACAAATTCCTGCGTTGATGCTATCGGGTGGGGCAAACATGCTTGTTGCGGATCAAGGGTTTAACGGTATTGTCATCAAGTGTGAAGATCGTTCGTTGACGATCAACGGAACAGTTGTGCGCGCCGGCAGCGGCGTACCGCTATTGTATCTTGCTACAGAAGCTGCCAAACACGGCCTCGCGGGCGCCGAATTTTGCGCCGCGATCCCGGGCGCTGTGGGCGGTGCCATTCGCGGCAACGCCGGGGCGTTTGGCAAAGAAATGAAGGATATTGTTGCGTCGGTCGAGATTTGGGATGGCTCAGCGCGTCGAGCACTCAACAGCGCCGATTGTGCCTTCCAGTACCGGACGAGTATAATTAAACAACAGTACCAGCGCCGTGCCGGCAGCGCTTGGATCGTATTGAGCGCACAGTTCCAGTTCGCAGCAGGGGATGCGCAGGCGAGTCAGCAGATGACCAAACAGTACCTCCAGCAGAAGTCTTCATCGCAGTCACTGGAGAAGCCCTCGGCGGGATGCATTTTTAAAAATGTTACCATCACTGCTGATTTTTGGGACGATCCGGCGCACGCGCGGTGGAAAGATCGCGTTCCGGCCACAACCCTTACAACGGGGATCCTTTCTGCCGGCTGGCTCATTGATCACGCCGACCTCAAAGGGAAGACCATCGGGGGCGCGCAGGTGAGCAGCAAACACGGCAACTTTATTATCAATACCGGCTCTGCAACCGCCGAAGACGTCGTGATCCTCATCTCACTCATCAAGCAAAAAGTGCGTGTCCAATTTGGGATACAGTTAGAAGAAGAAGTTGAAATTGTCGGCTTATGAATCAACCCAGCGAGCCAATCCAAGACAGCGATATGTCCCAATGCGGCGAGTGCGGATTGCACTACCGCGACGCCCAGAAAGCCGCTCAATGCGAGTTGTGGTGTAAAGCGCACCATACCTGCAACGTCGATATTACTAAAGATTCAGAAGAACAGCGCCTATGGTCCAATTCCCATTTACAAAAATAAAAGAGCATCGCGATCAGCTCCAACGTGAGCTCGAAGAACGTACCTCGACTTACGTGATCGCGGCGTTGAGTGTTGTAGCCGGCCTTGCCTGGAACGATGCAGTGAAGGCGCTCATCGAGTTTTTATTTCCGTTGCCCGCAAACAACCTCCAAGCAAAGTTTGTTTATGCGATCCTTGTGACCATGATTGTCACGATTGCGACCATGCTGATGATGCGCTGGGTGCAGCGGCGGAGGAAATAAGCTCACAATCTACATAGGGAGCAGTTTTGTATTTATTTTTACTCATCCCACGTCGGACCGACAATGCTTTGGATTGCGTAGTACAGTACTTGCTATTTTTAGCTAAAAGTGTATACTAGTACTATACACTTTATAAAATAGCAAAATATGGCCTTTATTCAGCGAATAATTGATATCAAAAATGAATTAACTGCCAACAAGGTTTTGATTATTTATGGTCCTCGCCAAATAGGCAAATCAACGCTTCTCGAGCATTTCCTGTCTGAATACCAAGGCAAGTATCGCAGAGATTCGGGCGGGAATGTGCTTATTCAGCAACTGCTTTCTTCGAAAGATTTTAGTAAAATACTGCCCTACGCCCAAGGGTACGACCTTATCGCTTTAGACGAAGCGCAAGATATCCCGCATATCGGCGAGGCGTTAAAGATACTGTTTGATGAGGCAAAGGGAGTCGCGATCATCGCCACCGGGTCATCATCGTTTAACTTGTCGCAACAAGTCGGCGAGCCGCTGACGGGCCGCAAAAAGACTGTTACCCTGTACCCCCTTTCTCAACAAGAATTATTTGCGCTCTATAATCGCCACGAACTGGGCGGACAGCTCGAACAGTTCTTGATCTTTGGTGGTTATCCGGATGTTGTGTTAGCCAAGACGCGGGACGAAAAAATCGCCGTATTGCGCGATCTGGTCCAGTCGTACGTTTTTAAAGATGTCCTGGCGTTGGGCAGGGTGCGCGGAAGCGGTCAGCTTATTGACCTTGTGAAACTCCTTGCCTTTCAAGTCGGCAATGAGGTATCGGTCGGCAAACTTGCCCATGAGGTTGGGGCCAACGCGACGACGACACGGCGCTATCTTGATCTGCTCGAACAAGCATTCGTGATCAGAAAGATCGGAGGCTATGGCGTCAATTTGCACAAAGAAGTGACCAGCAAAGCAAAATATTATTTTATCGACAACGGCATCCGAAACGGCATCATCGGCCAATGGAATGATCTTTCGAATCGTAATGACATCGGCGCGCTCTTTGAAAATTTTATCGTGATGGAACGGATAAAAAAGACCGCCTATGCCAAGGAGATTGTCAGCCATTATTTTTGGAGAACCTACGACGGGCAGGAGGTTGATATGGTAGAAGAAAGGCCGAATGAGCTTTCGGCGATAGAAATCAAGTGGTCAGCGCGCGCCAGAGTGCGCGCACCAAAGGCATGGCAGGCACGATACCCCAAGGCCGACTATCGCGTTGTGACCAAAGAAAATTATCTTGAGTTTGTGTTGGAGTAAAAACGGAAAACGGGGTCAGCCAGTGTTTCAGCCTTTTCTGGTGCACCTACAATTATCAAGTAAAACCATTATACCATGAGGATTTTGCGACAATTTTCTATTGTCGCCGAACACGAATCCTGTTTAAGGTTGATTAAAATACAATTATCGTGTATACTCTAGCGCGTTACTCGAAAGCTCAGAAGAGAGCCTTTTTTGTTACTATGAATATTCGCAATATCGCTATTATCGCCCACGTGGATCACGGCAAAACCACCCTCGTGGACACGCTGCTCAAACAGTCCAGCACAAAGATGAAGTCTGAAGTGGCCGCTCAAGAACGTATCATGGACTCCAACGATATTGAGCGGGAGCGCGGTATCACCATCTTCTCAAAGAACGCCTCAATTGTTTGGAAAGGCACAAAGATCAATATTATTGATACTCCCGGCCACGCGGATTTTGGCGGTGAAGTCGAGCGGGTGCTCACGATGGCCGACGGCGTATTGCTGTTGGTGGATGCCAAAGAGGGTCCCATGCCCCAGACCCGGTTTGTGCTCAAAAAAGCCTTGGAACAGGGGCACAAAGCGATTGTGGTCATCAACAAGATCGACAAGAAAGACGCCCGTCCCGAACACGCGCTCAACGCCACGTTTGATCTGTTTGTTGACTTGGGCGCAACCGACCAACAGCTCGACTTCCAAGTATTTTACGCTTCGGCGATTGTGGGTAAAGCCGGTCGCGGGGAGAAACTGGAAGAAATGACAGACATGAGCCCGCTGTTAGATGCGATTTTAGAATATGTGCATCCGCCGGTCGGTGACCCGGCTAAGGCCACGCAGTTCATGGGAGTATCGCTGGCGTACGACTCCTTCAAGGGTAAAATTGTCACGGGCAAGCTGTATCAAGGCACCCTCAAGAGTGGCCAGAATCTCCTGCATATCTTGCGCGATGGTACGCGCAAGAACGCGACGCTTTCGTATTTATTCACCTTTGAAGGCTTGGAACGCATCGAAGTTGAGCAAGCGAACGCAGGAGAGATTGTTGCCGTTGCCGGCGTCGAAGGGTTAAATATTGGTGAAACACTGACGGACCCGCAAGATCCGCAACCGTTGCCGCCGCTTTCGATCGAAGAACCGACCGTGAAGATGACCTTTGGCGTAAACACTTCTCCTTTTGGGGGCAAAGAAGGCGAATTTAGCACTTCGCGTCAGCTCAAAGAGCGTCTCATGCGCGAACTCGAGACCGATGTGGCGTTGCGCGTGGTTCAAGAAGGCGACCAGTATGTGGTCAGCGGCCGCGGGGAACTCCACCTTGCGATTTTTATTGAACGCATGCGCCGCGAAGGCTACGAATTCCAAGTATCACGTCCGCAAGCCATCATGAAAACAATTGACGGCAAGCTCAATGAACCATTTGAACATTTGTATATTGATGTGCCCGAAGTACAGGGTGGCGTAGTCATCCAGAAAATCGGTGCACGGCGCGGAGAGCTCAAAAATATGACCACGGACATGGGCAATACGCACCTGCATTTTGTGCTGCCCACACGAGCCCTCTTCGGCTACCACAACGAACTCATGATTGATACCAAGGGGCTTGGAGTCATGAATACGCTCTTCGAAGGCTATCACCCGTATATTGGCGATCTGGAACTGCACGGCCGCGGGTCACTGGTAGCATTCGAGTTCGGCGAATCCAACTTATATGGCCTTCTCAATGCGCAAGAACGGGGTGTGCTGTTTATTGGCCCAGGGATCCCTGTATACGAGGGCATGGTGGTGGGGGAGAACGCCCGCGAAGGCGACCTTGAAGTCAATGTGTGCAAGACAAAGCAACTTTCCAATATGCGCTCCAAGGGCGAAGGCGTACAGGAACATTTTGACACGCCGCGGACCATGGGGTTGGAAGACGCGCTCGACTATATCGGCGACGATGAGCTCGTGGAAGTCACTCCCAAAAATATTCGTATTCGTAAACAAATTCTCTCTTCTCTCGAACGTAAACGGCAAACACGCGCCGCATCGCGGCCGGCATAGCAGGCGTCAAGGGTGCCACCATTGACAAGGTGCGCGCATACTCTTAAACTATTTGCCAACGGAAACGGTAGACAAGGTCTGTGCGGCCGCACGGACCGAAAGGAGTTGGCGGATGCCGACATTCTACGAAGTCGGGGGCTGTCTGGTTGCGATTTTTACCATCGTTCGGGTGTTCGTGATCGCGGACGCCCACTGTAACGGTGGCAATGGAGTCAGGGAGTTCTTTTCTCGGTTCAATGTCTTCGGGCGGCGTTCGTAGCCGCCATCACCACTTCCGCTCGGGCTTGCAGCACACCAGGGTGCGACACCACGTTGTCGTAGTTTTCCCCTGGTGTGCTCGCAGGCCGATTCCTTCCTCCTTTAATAGGAGGTTTTTTGATATACTCCTTCATATACTATGTCCACACCGTTTCTTGCCTTTTCTCAATCTGTTGCATCGACGCTGAAATGGGCGCATTCAAGGAGCCGGGGGTTGACCTCGGCGCAAGCGCGCGCTCGGCTCAAACGCGATGGACGCAACGAGATCGCCACGCACGAAACAGCACACTGGCTTTCGGTGCTGCTCAAGCAATTCCACGATCCATTTATCTGGATCTTGGGCGTGGCGTTTGCGTTGAGCATGCTCACCGCCCACCCATCGGACGCGGTGATCATCGGATTGTCTGTCGTTGTGAGTATCAGCTTAAGTTTTATCCAGGAATGGAAAGCCAACCGCGCCATGGAGCGCCTCAATGCGCTTATTGAGCATCATGCCCGCGTCTTGCGCGACAGCCGCCTCACCGTGGTCGATGCAGGCGATCTGGTTGTGGGCGATATTGTCCAAGTGCGCCCAGGCGACATGATTGTTGCCGATGGCCGGATCATGCATGGGAATGATCTGGGCGTCATCGAATCGATTTTGACTGGCGAGTCCGAGCCATCCTCCAAACGAGAACGCGTACTTAAGTCCTCCGTAGCGCTTGCGGATCGCACAAATATGCTCTATCGCGGCACCACCGTGGCGAGGGGGACTGCCACGATGGTCGTTACGGCAACGGGGGTCAATACCGAGATCGGCCGCATCAGCACATTGGTGAGCACGGTCCAAGAAGTGCGCACGCCGCTCCAGCAGCAACTTGGGGTGTTGGCCCGTCGGTTTAGTATTGCGCTGGTGGTGCTGCTTACCCTTGTGTTTGGCGTTGGGGTCATCTCGGGCGTGCCGGCGATCGACATGTTTTTAACCGCCGTGGCGATGATGGTCTCGGCAGTCCCAGAGGGGCTGCTGCCAGCGCTCACGGTGGTCTTGGCGGTGGGGATGCAAAAGCTCTCGCGCCGCAACGCGCTCGTGCGTAAAATGGCCGCAGCAGAAACATTGGGCAACATCAGCGTCCTCTGTTGCGATAAAACTGGCACGCTCACGCAGGGGGAAATGCGCGTGATTGCCGCGCATACGCCCAGTCAGACGGTTGCGATGGATTCGTCGTTTGGCAAACATCCCTTGCTGGGCGATCTGCGCAAGCTCATCGAATCCTCTGTCCTGTGCACGACCGCTATCGTGCAAAATCCAGGCGATCCGGCGCATCGCTGGGCTATCACCGGGGATTCTACAGAGAAAGCCATCCTGGTGGCTGGCGGCGCTGCAGGGATTGCCAAACAAGATCTGGTTCGAGTTTGGAAAACGATTGCCGAAGTCCCATTCCAGTCCAGCCATAAATATATGGGGGTTCTGGTCGCCCCCAACGGCAGGGAGCGTAGCGATGGTCGTATTATTGTCAAAGGCGCGCCGGAGCGGGTGCTCCCACGGTGCCGGTTGAGCGGCCCGGCACGGGAAGAATTTACGCGCGCTATCGCTGCGGCCACCAACGAAGGGTATCGAGTGTTGTTGGTGGCGACAAAATCGTGTCCGAGCGACCAAACAACGCTCGACCATGAAGATATTACCGATCTTACTGTGCTGGGGTGGTTGGCATTAAGCGACCCCGTTCGTCCCGAAAGCGCCGAAGCGATCCAGCAAGTTGCCCGCGCTGGCATTCGCACGATCATGATCACTGGCGATCATGCGCTCACCGCAATGAGCATTGCCCGCACGGTTGGGATCCCGGTGTCCGAATCATCGATCATGCAAGGGGAGCAACTCGATCAATATGATGACGAGAAATTGCGTGCGGTCGTCCAACGCATTACGGTGTTCGCCCGCGTGGAGCCAAGGCATAAATTGCGTATTGTCACCGCGCTTCAAGAAAACGGCGAAACGGTCGCGATGACCGGCGATGGAGTCAACGATGCGCCAAGCCTTAAACGCGCGGATATCGGTGTTGCCATGGGCAGCGGCACCGATGTGGCGAAGCAGATTTCCGCATTGATCCTGCTGGACAATAACATTTCCACTATTGTGAGCGCCATCCATCGCGGGAGGATCCTTTATCAAAACATCCGTAAGGTCGTCCTCTATCTACTCTCCGATGTGTTTACCGAGACTGTATTGGTCGTCGGGGCGGTATTTGCAGGATTGCCGTTGCCGCTGCTGCCCGCGCAAATCCTTTGGATCAATCTTATGGCCGATTCCACGCCCGCCATCGCCCTCTCGATGGAGGATGTGGACGAACGTGTCATGTTGGATCGCCCCCGCCGCCGAGGCGAGTCTATTTTCGATGTCCACATGATTGCATGCGTTCTTTGGTTCGCGGCGGTTATGAATCTCACGTTGTTAGCGATGTACTACTGGTTCGTTGAGCGGACGAGCAGCGACATTGCCTATGCGCGAACAATGGTGTTTATGGCTTTTGGCCTGATGTCCATTTTTTATATTTATTCCGCCCGAGGCATGCGGCGTTCAATTTTGGGCATGAACCCCTTTTCCAATTGGTGGCTGGTGCTCTCAACCGTCGTGAGCGTCGGTCTGCTTGTGTTGCCGTTTATGTTCGCACCGGTGGGGCGGTTGCTCCAGGTCGTACCCGTGGAGAGGACTGATTGGGCGCTGCTGGTTGGGTACGCGGTGCTGGGCATCATCGTTTTTGAGGTTGGCAAGTTTGCTGTCGGACGGGCTGCTGTGGTATCGTTGAAATAATCTTCTTCTATCCTTTATTACAATTCCCTTATGAGGAATAGTGTTCTTGGGGGTATCGCGGTCGTGATTATCGCGGCTGCGGCATTCCTGTTTTTTAGGGCTCCGTCCGGGGCGCCAACGCAACCGTCCGAGGTGTCGAGTTCGGATTCGGGGGCGGTATCGTCGACGACGCCCGTCGAAGGCACACCGGGCATGGTTGCGGTGGATGATCAGCCCGCGGGAGCAACAGTGACCGTAAAACTTGTGAGTTTTGAAAAACCGGGCTTTTTAACAATCCATGAACAGACCAATGGCAACCCCGGCGCAGTCACCGGCGTGAGCGTATTGCTGCCCAAGGGCTCCAGCACCAATGTGGTTGTCCCCGTGAGCCCCTCCACGGTTGTGGGGAAATCGTATTTCGCCATGCTCCATAGCGATGATGGCGATGGGGCATACCAATTCCCTGGGCCCGATGGCCCGCTGCTGGCGGCGGATGGCGCACTGGTCATGATGAAATTTACTATATCCGGAGCATCAGCGGGCACCGCTGTCGATGTTGGTGTGAACGCCGGCACCACAACAGATGTTTTAGCGGGAGCAGCGGCAACGCTCACGCTTTCGATGGACAGTGGCAATTTCTTCTACAAGCCGGATAATTTTAAGGCGAAGGTCAACCAGCCGGTGACTGTTAATTTTATCAACAGTGGTTTCCACACCTTTACCATTGACGCATTGGGAGTGAACCAGACCATCACGGGTACCACTGGTAGTGTGACATTTACGCCGACCAAGAAAGGAACTTTTGAATTCTATTGCGCCATTGGCAACCATAAGGCCATGGGCATGAAGGGCACGCTGGTCGTGGAATAGCACGCGCACAACGTCTCCATGCAAGAAGACTCCCGGGTTCGCATCGTGATGCTGCCCGGGAGTTTGCCTTTTGTGCTCATCCTCGTTCGTTCCCGTTGTGATCAGTCTGCAAGCATGATAGACTGCACGGTATTCATCAATAACGCATTTCGTGACTATGCAC
This sequence comes from Candidatus Uhrbacteria bacterium, assembly GCA_016215325.1. Taxonomy (GTDB): domain Bacteria; phylum Patescibacteriota; class Patescibacteriia; order JACRJV01; family JACRJV01; genus JACRJV01. The sequence goes on along the minus strand of JACRJV010000026.1, from coordinate 17,916 downwards.
GGTACGATCCTCACAGAAGGACCGATTCAAAAACAACTTTGGTCGCTTGCATGGCCGGTAATGCTCTCGGTCTTTTTTAATACGCTCTATAATACCGTGGATGCGTATTGGGTAAGCAAGCTTTCGCCCGAGGCCATCGCCGCGGTTTCCATATCCCAAATAACGTTGTTTATCATGGTGGCGTTGAGCATGGGTATTACGGTGGGTTCCGGGGTGATTATGTCCATGGAGATTGGCGCTCGGAGGATGGGGGCGGCGCAGAAGGTGCTCGGGCAATCGTTCGTGCTTTCGGCCATTGCGGGAACAATCGCAACCTTCATCGCGCTCGTCTTTAAGCATCAGCTCCTCGCATTCTCGGGGGCGGAAGGCAAGATTCTCGCGCCCGCTGTCGAATATTTCGGCGTGATTGCCGCTGGGTCGATGCTCGTGTTTATCATGTTCACCATCGTGTTTGCATTTAACGCGCAAGGGGATAATACAACGGTGACAAAATTATTTGCTCTTTCCACCGGTGTCAACGCATTGCTCGATCCGATGATGATTTTTGGGTGGGTCGGGTTGCCCGCATTCGGCATTGCCGGCGCTGCGTACGCAACACTGATTTCGCAGGCCGTATTTATTATCGCAGCATTGTGGATGTTGTCGCGGCCATCGATGCTGGTCCCATTCCATTGGTCTAACCTCACCATTCATAACGATTGGGTGAAAAAAGTTCTCGATATTGGGTTTCCCGCATCATTAACCAATGTCCTTGGGCCGATCGGGATTGCGCTCGTTACGCTGTTGGCATCCAAATTTTTCCACGAGGCGGGAGCGGTTGCCGTATCCATTGGTTTGCGGGTGGAATTCTTTGCGTTCCTCCCCGGTATTGGCTATGGCGTGGGGGCGATGGCAATGCTCGGTCAAAATATAGGGGCAAAACAATTTGAACGGGGCAGTCAAGCCTACCGACGAGCGCTCAAAACCGGCTCCGGTATTGCGGCCGTCTTTGGGGTGCTCATTGCGCTGTTTGCGGCGCCCATCGTCGGATTTTTTGCCGCCGATCCGTTGGTGGCGGACTACGCGCGCCGCTACCTTTGGATGATTCCGTTAAGTTATGGCTTCCTTGTTGCCATGATGATCCAGGCCATGTCATTCCAGGGCATGGGCAAAAGCTGGCCAGGGTTTTGGCTTACTGCCACGCGTGTGACGCTGACTGTTGTTCTGGCCCTTATCTTCATCCCAGTTTTCGATTCGATTGTCGCGCTATGGTCCGCTGTCATCGCGGGCTACATTGCTACCGCCCTGCTGGGTGCCGTGTGGATCAACCGGACACTTCGCCGCGTTTCGGCCCAGCCGGTGCAGTTGCCGTAATGGCATCATGCAGAGGGAGTAATTCCAAAGACTCAGCCTCGTAATACTTTGACGCGGTTGACGTCATTTCCAATACGGTCTTTACTGAAGGTACAAGCACCGTCACAGGGTGGATATAAAGGCGATAGTATACGTTCTATGACGCAGGGTCAGCGGATCGGAACAATGTGGGCAATCGCGGGAGCAGTTATTGTTGTGGCCGCGCTCTACGTATTCTGGCCTTGGCGGCAACCCAACCGGGCTCCGGTGGGTACACCGCCGCCCGCGGTAACGCCCATTAGTGATCTCATCCAGGTTGATACGCCGCAACCAGATCAACGCATCCAAAGCCCGTTGGTGGTCCGCGGCCGCGCGCGGGGGCTATGGTACTTTGAGGCGAGTTTCCCCGTTACTCTCAAAGACGCGACGGGCAAGGTGATTGCGCAAGTTTCGGCGCAAGCGCAAGGGGAGTGGATGACACAAGAATTTGTTCCGTTTGCGGCAACTATTAAATTTACCAACCCAGCGACCGAAACCGGAACAATAGTACTGGAAAAAGATAATCCGTCGGGGCTGCTAGAGTCGGCAGATGCTATCACGATCCCAGTTCGGTTCTCCGTTGGTGCATCAGCGGTGAATATCCAAGCACAGTATGATTCTAAGATCGTGTATAAACTTCCTGCCGACAATAATTCGGTGCCCTATCAAAACGATTGCCAAGCTCGCGGTGGAACCTTCGATCCCTGCGGCAGTCCCTGCGCACCCAGCGCCCCGATCTGTATCCAGATGTGCGCGTATGTCTGTAGACTGAAGAAATAATATGTACTCCATTCTATTCATCGTTATCATCATCGCAGCAATCGGTGGCGGGGCGTTCCTCTACCAAGTCAACACCGCACCAGTAGGTCAACCCAAACCATCGGCGGGCAAGCCAACGCGGTCGGTATTCGACGGGAGCATTATTGATAAGAGCGGCCAATCTCTTACTCGGATCGATGCTTCGTTTTTCCAATCCAATCGGGACATTACCGTTCTGGATCTCTCAAATAATTCATTGACCGGTGCATTGCCGGCGGAAATCCGCCATCTTTCTCGATTGCGGGAACTGCGGGCAAGCAATAATGCGATGACAGGCGTCCCCGCTGAAATCGGTCAATTATCAAATCTCGAAGTTCTTGACCTCTCCAACAATGCCATTACCGGATTGCCATACGAACTCGGCAATCTCAAGCGCCTCCGGGTATTTAATCTTAAGGGGAACCCATTTTCGCAGCAAGATTTGGATCGCATCCGTCAAGGGATTCCCCAAGCGACAATCATTACAAATTAGATCGTTGCCCGATGGCGCCGTAGACACGTAACGCGCGCATGTCGTCTCGGCAGGATGGGTCTGCCCACCGCCATATTGTGGTCGGCCGCATTGTCGTGCTATACAGAAGAGGTATTCATGGCGCATCTCTGTCCGGATCCTCTACGTGGTATGAATCAAAGAAATATTTCCGGCGGGTTCATTCATGATTTGCCGGTGGATTTGCATACGGCGTTGGCCGCAGACCCCAATGTCCTCGCCGCCTGGGAGGATATTACTCCACTTGCCCGCAATGAGTGGATTTGTTGGGCGACGATGGTGAAAAAGCAAGAGACGCGCGCGCAGCATGTCGCAAGGGTTGTGTCTGAACTCAAGCAAGGGATCCGTCGACCGTGTTGCTGGCCCGGCTGCCCCCACCGCAACGCAAATGCCAAGAAATGGTTCGCCCCCAAGAAACGCGCGCGGTAAGGCGAATTTGTATATTATTCAATTCTCCTTATGATGCGAGAACCAAAACCGCAGGAAGGCAAGGCAGCGGAGCAGGAATCCCTGGCCCAATTTCGCTCAGTATTTGACGGAGTGTTGCAAGAATTCTATCAAGGGGTTTGGCAACAAGAATTCCAGCCTACGACAGATCAACTCCATCGATTGATTGGGATTGCTCAAAAAATTATTGGCACCTACGGCAACATCGCCATGGCGTTGGGCGTTGTGCGTGCGGCATATGAATCTCCCAAGCATGAGGATCGGGTGGATGTAAGGATTAAAGATCCGGATGCGCGACATCGGGCATTGCAGACCTTCCGGCACAATCTCGAGGCACAGCTAAAGGCGCATTTCCGGGCAAACCCGGCAGTCGAGAGCGAGCCAGCGCCGCACGAGAAGCTTGAGGATCTCTCGTTCCAGCAGCTGCAAGACCGATATACGCAAACAAGAGAACTTGCAGGAAAAACTTTTCATCAAGTCCACAATGGCTTTGTGAACGTGCTGGGAGAAGGGATTTGGATTCGGGGCGACAGCAACGATTTTTATCGGATCGTTGAGATCGACCCGAATCGAAAGGAATGGCACAACTATAGTATGCAGCACCCCCAATCCGTGCTCCATCGCGGATCAAAGAGTAAATCAGAGCTCATGGGTGCCATCCGCGCAATGCTCGAAGAGTTGGGGAGTCGAATTATTGAATAAAATCAAAAACACCAATTTCTCGGATTCTGGTCAAGCCAGAATGACGAAATCGGTGCTTTCGGGTATTCTAGTGCAACTCGTCTTTCTTATACCGTAAGAAGGTATTGAAGTGTTCAATGAACGTGACGAACTCGAGGAAGGGGACATCGATGAGGTTGACGATAAGCACTAAAAATTTCACATGCTCGAGCCCGGCAATGGTGATGGTCCCGAGGCTCACAAACGGGATGAACACCAGATCCGCGATGAATCCCACAAAGGTCGGTCGGTGCTCTTCCAAGCTTATCTCGCGGGAGCGGTTATGGACCTTCACCCCCGTTGCGGCCACGATCGAAGTGAATAGAATAAATACAACGATACTGGCAATGCTAAATCCCCATTGGTAGAGGAGATTGGAAACCAACCCCAGGATGCTTACGGAAAGCGCGAAATAAAATAATCGGACAATCGATTTGATGAGTCCGGGGCGGTCTTTGAGCAGAACCAAGAGATAGTCCTTTTTTTGATCTTCGTAGAGGACCGCATCCACTTCTGCAATCACGCGCGCAATATTTTTGGAAGACGGCATGCGGATGAGGAGGATAATCACCAGTAATAAGAGCGGCGGGAACGCAATATTGACGATCGTATTCGTTACCGAAAAATCATTCATCCACCGGTCAATCGGGATCTCTACAGCCAGCGCAATCAAGACTTTGGTGATGAACAACGAGATGATGCTAAAGAAGGCGAGCCGTTGGAGCGATCGCTTTTGCTGTTTAAACCGTTTGCCGTAGGCTTCGGTGACGGCGGCGTGGAGACGGTTTGGATCTTCGACGAGTTTTATCGGCGCACCGCGCGTTTCGGGGTTTGCAAATATCGCATCGCCAATCAACAAGAACACGGTGTTGTAATGGTTGCAGAGTTTATAAAATGGGACATTCAGTGGGTCTTTTAAGAAGAGATGGGTAGAATGATAAATGCTCGGCAGTTGCCGCGCAATCGATTCGAGTTCGGTGGGGCTCGGGTTATCCCAGTACGGGTACAGGAATTTGAGCAGGCGGTACGCAAGCTGGTCTTCGTCGACTTTCAGCAATGTTTTTTGCACGGCAATAAACAGCTGCGTCTTCCGATCGGACGCAGAAACGTCTTCCCCTTTGATCATGAGGTGTTTCTCAATCGTCGTGTACATGAGCTCGGATACCACCCGGTCTTTTATGGGGGGCGCGAGACACTCTTCCACGGCGCAGGCCGATAATCGGATGAGCCAGCCGCGCAATTGTTCGGCCTCCTGTGGGAATAGGCTCGCGCTGCGATCCAACAGGGTTGCCAGTGTCTGGAGGATGCGGTCCACCTCTTCCGCCCGGGTTTCGGGAATGGTATCATTGGGCAGGTGGCCCGAACGGATAATTTCTTTAATAAGCTCTAATCCCACGTTGCGTTGATCACCGCCCATCAATGCCCGGCGCTGGAGTCCGCGCAAGATGCAATTCTTGCGGAACAAATGTTCTTCCCGGTAGTCCACCACATTTCGGATCCGCTCGTAGAACTTGGCGATTTTTGCCGCGATTTCATCGACATGGATTGTGACTACGGCGGGCTCATGCGGCTGTGGATCAGCCGGAACAAACGAGCGCCATCGTTCTATGAGTCGGGAAATTGGTTCAGTGAGCATAAAAAACCTCTATTAAGGTATTTTATATCCATTCAGACTAAACATAATTATAGCAGAAAATCAATATTTTTTCAATAGTATGCGCATTGTCCATTTGGTCTCTACCTTCCCTCCCTATCATGGCGGGATGGGCCGTGTTGCCGCAGAGCTGTCAACTTGTACTGCGCGACAAGGCCATGACGTTACGGTCATTACGCCCACAACCGGCATCCAATCTGAAGAAATAATCCAAGGCGTCAAGGTGATTCGGTTGCGAGCGCGCCTCAAAATAGGCAATGCCGCTCTCATGCCCAATCTTATTCCATGGCTGCAGGGATATGACGTGGTCCATATCCATTGGCCTTGGATCGGCGGGTTGGAACCGTTGCCGCGTGCCATCGCGCGCGGGGCGTTGCGCACTGCGTCGGGTACCGCCAGCCGTGTGGTCATGCAGTATCACATGGATCTCGTGGGCGACACCTTTTCACAGCGCGCGGCGTTTTGGTACGAACAAACAACCGTGTTGCCGCGGCTCGTCCAACGGTGCGATGCCGTGGTCTGTAGTTCAAATGATTATCGCGACACGTCGACAATCCTCGCGCCACTGCTCAAAATGACGCCGCCGGTTTCTCTCACGATTCCGCTCGGAGTCGATGATGATCGGTTTACGCCGGCTCCGGCGGACCCGGGCCTGAGCAGCCGCTGGGGCGTTGAACCGAATATGCGCGTGATTGGCTTTGTCGGGGCGTTAGATCAAGCGCATTATTTTAAAGGACTCGAAGTGCTCTTGAGCGCTTTTCCGATGGTCGTGGAGCGCTTGCCGCGGCAGCAGCTGCGATTGCTTATTGTCGGCTCGGGCGACCGCCTTGAGGCGTTTGAACGGATTGTTCGAAACAGCGGCATGGATACCATGGTACAGTTTACCGGTTCCGTGGATGATACCCAACTTGTTGAACTCTACCGGATCATGGATTGCCTTGTGCTCCCATCAACAACGCGGTCGGAAGCATTTGGCCTTACGATCCTCGAGGCAATGGCGTGCGGTCGTGCGGTCGTGGCCAGCAATGTCCCCGGAGTCCGCTCCCTCATCGAACTCTCACAGAATGGAATGCTTGTTACCCCCGGTGACCATGAAGATTTAGCGCAAACGCTTTCCGTCCTGTTTCAAGACGCCGCGTTGCTTGGACGGATGGGGGAGAATAGTCGCAAACGGGTTGAACTCCAATACCAATGGAGTGTGGTGGCAAACCAGTGGATCGATTTGTATGGTCGGTTGCAGACGGGTTCGCCCGTATGAACGTCGCGATCCTCCATAATCGTTTTGGCGCCAATGCGCGCGGAGGGGCGGAAACATGGGTTAGGCAGTTTGCGGGGCAACGCCGCGGGCAGGGCGATATCGTCACCGTGATTGCAGCCGATCAATATGGGGCGCATTGTATAAAGGGGATCCACCCGCATCCCGACGATGGGGCCTCTGTCCAGCGCCTTCCCGTAGGCAATCTCGTCCCGTATGAGTCAGTGCATCGTCTCCCGTCGATCGTGCGATTCGCTTGGCACAGTATTGACTGGTTCAATGTTGTTGCCGCGGTCCGACTCGCCCAATGGATGCGGCGTCAACAGATTCAGGAATTGATCACGAACAATTTGACCGGATGCGGCTGGTTGATCCGGCTGGCGATTCGGTTATCCAAGCAGCAGATTATTTGGACGCACGTGCTTCATGATATCCAATTACTCAAACCCAGCGGACTCCTATTATGGGGGCAAGAAGAATCTTGGTGGTATGTGGGGTTGCCGGGCAGAGTGTACCGATCCCTGACGCGCGTCCTGGTTACGCCGGACAAAATCATTGCACCATCGCACTGGGTAGTTTCACAGCACCAGCGGTTTGGTTTTTTCCTCAATACCGATACACACGTCTCGACTGCGCCGAACAAGAGTATACGGATCGATCCCCCCGTTCACAATCCGATCCGCATTCTTTTTGTTGGACAACTTGAACCACACAAAGGCATTGCGGTATTGTTCAAGGTGCTGGCGACGCTCGAATTTCCGTATCGTATGACAATGATTGGTGCGGGGTCGCTCCAAGGCGCAGCACGCAACCAAGCGCGTTTGCGGGAGGGCTGGGACATCCTCGGGTCGCAACCCCCAGATGCCGTTCAGTCAGCGCTTATTGCATCCGACGTTCTTGTGTTCCCTTCGATTTGTTACGAAAACACGCCCATGATTTTGCAGGAGGCGATGGGCGCAGGAATAACAATTATTGCCAGCAATATTGGGGGAGTGCCGGAGTTGCTCTTACACTACCCCAAAAAAATACTTGTTGAGCCCGGCAGCGCGCCAGCGCTTGCAGCGGCGCTCGTGGGGTTCAGTCGGCGTCGTAGCGCAACACCGTGACGACGCCATTATCGATCCGCTGCACATGATCGGCTTCGCGTTGCCCTGATGCAATGATCTGTTTAGCATTTTTCCAATAGTGATTAATGACCACATAGGCGCGCGTGACTCCGGCAAATTTCATTGCATCCCTGACCGTTGCCGTAGTGGCCTCTGGGTCTCCATACACGAATCGCAAATAATATTGATACAGCGCATCCCCGGTAGGGATCGGATAGTAAAAAATCGCCGACCGTCCTTGTATTGGATAATACCGGGCAAATCCGTATCGGTGCACCGCGGCGGCCGATACGGATTGATTCGCCAACACAATATACGGCGTTGTTCCCGCGTCATCGGCGATCGTTTCGACGGCACGCAGGTCAGACTTGCTCACGCTGTACCCTTTTTGAACGTCATACCCATCCACATCGATCGGATAGATAGAATACACGCGGATGCCGATTGTGAGCTCGAGGACGCTCATAAACCCCACCAGAGAAATGCGAGACGCCGACGCAGCAATGGCGTTGAGCAGACCATTGCCCCACGGCAGCAACAACGGCAGCGCCATCACGAGCGCTGTCGCAGCCACCCGCGCCGCAAAATCGGTGGTTTCATACGAAATAACATTGGGCAGTTGCGAGAACCCGGCAAAGACCGCGGCATTGACCAGCGTGAGTCCGATCCCTCCCAGCAGGGTACGCTCGGTTGGCGGGCAGTCGCGCCAACCGTTCTTGAATCCGTTCTTATAGAGGATGAGCATAATCGCAAGCACTACCAGAATCCATCGGTTCCAAAGCAGTGAAAAAAGAACATCCAACGGCGCATTGCCTTCTTGGGCGATCCCGTGCATCGCGGGCAGCGTTGGCATTGTCCAGTGGATGGGGGCTTGCCCCTGCCAGAGGGTGGCCACAAATGCGATGGGCAACAGTGCGCTGGTAATCGTACCGACGAACCAACCTCGTCGCTGGTTGGGCAGCAACATCATGGCCACGGTGGCCACGGTCGGGATCCCCGTGAGTGGGTGGATGCTCAACGTCGCCGCGGCCCCGGCAATCGCCGTACATTTGGAGAATCGATCTGGCGCGCGCGCGGTCCACACGCTTAATACGCACCATAAGAGCGCCAACGCTTGCGGCGTATTTTCCGCGATCCACCCCCCCGCAAACAACGTAAATAACATGGGAGTAAAGAAATAACGTTTGGCGCCACTGGATCCAACGAGTAAGAAGGGGATGAGGATGGTAGCAAACGCAGGGACAAGAAAGCGTAGGATGATCCAAATCGATAGGAAGGGGAATAGGGTGTTGAGCGTCAGGATGATCGCATACGCGCCGGCATAATAGGGCGGGCGCGGGCTCACTACGCCAGTTGCGTTAATGATTTCGAGTGTGCGCTGGTGGATATGGACATCAAATCCAAACCCCATCCGATAGATGATGGCCAGTACGCTTGCGAGCAACAGCATTAATAGGGCGCTCAATAGCAGCCGCAGAGGGCGCTGCGTTGGTCGGGTCGCGATGGACACGATTGCGAACAAGAGCGGGAACAGCACCCACCACCACGGCAATACCCACCAGGGCGTTCGGATGCTTTCTTGGGTGGCATTGGCCCATGCCAAAACAATCGCGATCGCGGCCGGCAGGGCCAGCAATGCGGCTCGCTGCCAATGGATTGGTTCGGACAGTTCCGATACAGGGGTAGTGCTTGTTGGAGGGAGCCTCCGGTTGATCCCTGCCGTGATCGCGATGCCGACCGCAATAATCGCCCAACGCACGGGCATCGAAAGTCCGATGGTGTAAAATGACGCCGCGCCCAGGATCATCCAAGTGCTCAGAAGGAGAATCATCGTGTTGTGAATTCGCCCCATACATGCTAGTATCAGAGTTGAAATCTATGGCCTATCAAACGGCGTATCAGCGTTTTTCGGATGCGATCGTCAATACTATCTTCCTTCGGTTTATTCCGCGCTCGGTGCGGCCCAATGCCATCACGAGCATTCGCGTCCTCATGACTCCGGTGGTGTACATCGCCGTGGCACGGGAGTCCTACGGCGCTGCGATTGCATTATTTATTATCGCATCACTCACCGATTTAGTGGACGGTGCCATGGCGCGCACGCGAGATCAGATTACCCGGCTTGGGAAGATCCTGGATCCGATTGCGGACAAGGTATTGATCACATCGTTAATGATTCCGCTGGTTGCTCGCTCGTTAAGCGTGCACATCGCCATCGTGATACTTGTTATGGAAGTGGTCACTGTCAGCGCGGGGCTGTACCGGATTTATCGATACCATGTGGAGTTGCAGGCAAACTGGTGGGGGAAGATTAAATTTACCTTCCAGGCGTTCGCCACCGTCGCATTATTGTTGAGCATTACTGCAACAATACCACAACTTTCCACTCTTGCAATGTTCTTGTATGCGATGGGGATCGTTTTTGGGTTCTTTAGTTTGGCCACGCACGGGTTTTGAAGTAAGCCGACCGCGCGCGGGCGGGTTTGTTCTGGCGGGCGGTTTTTTTATTTTTGCACTCATCCTCGGTTTGCCGAGCCCGCAGCGGTTTGTCATCCCGGATGAATTGGCAATGCACGTGGTGGCCGAACGTGTTCGTCAGAGCCTTCCGATCAAGATCTCATCCCCCCTCTCTTCGCCGGCACAGGACCTCGTCCACCCGCGCAGCATGACGGTGATCCGGGGCGCGATTGTCCCCGAGGGCTTCTTTTTTATTGCGGCACTCTATGGAACCATTCAACGCGTTGCCAACACCAGCGCACTCCCGTGGCTGCTTGTTGCCGCCAGTACATTGCTGGCCGCTTTTGCGTTCAAAAAAATATTGAAATTTGTCGATGCCCCCGAATTTGCTGCCCGAGTCGCTCCCGTCGTGTACCCGATCATTCCGCCGATATTGTACTACACTCTGCATCCCTATCTTGCTAATTTGCTTCAACTCAATTTGGTCATTGTCAGTATCGCATTGTTGATTTTCTGCCAATCACGATCGCGTGGGCACGCCGGCATCATCGTGGCTGGGGTGGTATTGGGCATTGCGTTGGCGTTGCGTCCCGTTGAAGCGGTGTGGATCGTTCCGCTGGTATTGGTCGTCGTCATGGTCCTCAAAAAGACTCCGTGGAGCATGTTGCTGCTGACAGTGGTGGGTTCGCTGTTGCCGCTCGCTTGGTCAGGGGTCCTCCAGCATTCCGTATTTGGTTCGTGGTTTGGGGTCGGGTATGCGAGCAATCCCATGTTGCTGCCCAACGACGCCGGGGGGCCATGGGCCTTGGTGCACGCGGCCCTCTTCCCGTTTGGCATCCATCCGGGCAGCGTGGTACGGCGCTTTGGCCAACTTATGCAGCTCTTTTGGTGGTGGGTGCCGTGCGCGGGCGTTGGCCTGCCTTCCTGGTTATCCACAAAACGACGGCGTGCGTATGTTGCCGTGAGTACCGCGGTCAGTCTATTCCTTTTTGTGTATTATGGGTCATGGCAATACTCGGAGCCAGAAGATACCGGTACCATGGCGTTGAGCGTCGGCTTTGTTCGGTATCTCCTCCCGATGTGGGCGTTGTGGACGCCGATCGTTGTTTCGGGTATTGGCGCGTTGGCCACCGTTGTTCACGCGCGGCTGCGCCCGATCCTGTGGGCGGGGGTCGTGAGCGGATTTGTGATTTCGCCCATGGTGATCCTGCCCGGCAACATTCAGGATCAGTTGCAGGAGACAAGAACGTATCGTGCGCGACAAGAGGCGGTTTTGGCATTGACCAGTCCAGATGCTATTCTTGTGGTGAAGCGCAGTGATAAAGTTTTTTTTCCGATGCGCTCCGTCGTCGTGTGGTATACGCAGCCGCAACGCGTTGCCGAAGAGCTTGTGGACCTCATTGATTCGGCACCGGTGTACCTTGATGTTGTTGATCAAGAAGGGGCATCGATGTTGTTGCCGAGCACCGTGGAAATCGAGAAAAAAATTCTTGTCAGCAACTCCGAGCAACTATGGAAACTCACCCGCGCTTCCCACCGGGGGCAATAATACTGCACAGCATCGCGGCTCTCACAGTCGTGGTCGTGACTGCTGGTTTTATTGTTCGCGATCTTGCGTGGTCCGGGCATTGGAGGATTACGGAGCAACTCGGCGACCGCAGCACGGTGTTGAGCGCTCCATGGCCGACGGATCGCTGGCAGAAGAACGCCAACGGCATCACGCTCCAAAACGAAAGTGTGTATGTGACAGCTCGGATTCCGCGCCCCTTTAATCGCGTCGACGTTGTTCTTTCGGCGGATGATACTACCCCAATGAGTGTGGGTGTCGAAACACGCCCGAATACGTTAACGTTCCGATTGGTGGATTGCGTGCCTGTGGGATTTGGCCAATGCCGGGCAAGCATCCCGCTGGATGACGTGGATCAGCGATCCGGTAGACTCAACCTTGTCCTGCGGTCCCCGAGCGTTAGCAACACGCACCCCGTTGCGCTTGGTCACATCGCGGTGGATTTTCAGCGCGCGCCGCGAACACTGCCCGCACTATTAAACGCATTATGGTCAACGTTGCGCTCGAGCGGTTAAGACGACTCCTCGATGTGTTGATCGCCTGGACCGGAGCGAGTCTTTGGGTCTGGATGGTGTTGGAATCCATTAAACCGGGGCTGGTCTCATATTATTGGGACCTCGCGGCGCATAGCATAATGTTTGCCGTCTTGTGCGTCGCCGACGCGCTGCTGTGGGCGCGCGTGCCGGCGCTGGGAGAAGGCCGCGTGGGCGGGCAGCGGCTGCCCAGCGTACTGCTTATCGTCGCTGCTGTCGTTGGTATCGTCATTGTCGTTGGCAGCGATGAACCGTTGCTGATGGCCGCCATCGTATTATTATTGGTCGGAGTCGGTCTTGGTCTGTGGGGCTCTCGTGATCCTGAATTATGAGGCCAGTCATTCTTGTCATCCTCGATGGGTGGGGGATTGCGCCCCTGTCTGAATACAACGCTATTGAGCGCGCGCGCCTCCCGTTTATTGATGAAATCCATCGGAATTATTTTTCCAAGGCGCTCCTCGCCAGCGGAGAAGCGGTGGGCTTGCCGTACGGCGAAATGGGCAATTCCGAAGTCGGGCACTTGACGATTGGCTTGGGTCGCACGCATTACCAACCCTTTCCTCGCATTACCAAATCGATTCTTTCGCGGGATTTTTTTCGCAACGACCAATTGTGTGCGCTGATGCGTCGGGTCAAGCAACGGGGTAGCGTCTTGCATATCATCGGCCTTGTCTCCACCGGCGGCGTGCACGGTTCTCTTGAACATCTCTTTGCCACGATCGATTTGGCTCGCGAGCAAGGACTCCATCGTATTGTCATCCACGCCATCACCGATGGCCGAGACGCTCCGGCGCAAAGCGGGATTAATTTCATCGAGCGGGTGCAGCAACGTCTTACTCTGTTTGCCGATGGGTCGATTGGGACGATTACGGGCCGGTTCTTTGCCATGGATCGTGATACGCATTGGGAGCGGACTCAAGCAGCATTCCAGGCGATTGTTCGCGGCCAAAGTGAGCACACTAGCCCGTCACCGGATTATTGCATGCAAGAATGGTATGCAAAGGGAACGTACGATGAAATGATTCCTCCCACGATTTTGATCGACGCTGTTGGGCAGCCGTATGGCGGGTTCAAGGATGGTGACGCAGTGATCATGACCCTCTTCCGGCCTGATCGCATCCGTCAGCTCGCTTCTTCGTTACTTCAAGAGTCGTGGCCGCATTTTGACCGCGGCAATTTCCATCCCGTGGATTGTGTGACGTTTACGCAGTACGATCCGGATTTGCATACTGGGGTCGCATTTCCGCCAGAGTCTACAGACCAAACGCTCGCGCAGTTGGTAAGCGAACACGGGTTTCGGCAATTGCATGTTGCCGAAACAGAAAAATACGCGCACGTCACCTATTTTATCAATGGATATCGCGAGCAGCCTTTTGCGGGGGAATCGCGCGTGCTTGTTCCATCGCCGCGCGTCGACAGTTATGCGCAATGTCCGCAGATGGCGGCAGAGGCGATAACAGAGGCAACGCTCGCCTGGTGGCAGCAACACGGCATTCCAGAGCTCACCGTCATCAACTACGCCAACGCCGACATGGTTGGGCATACGGGAGACTTTGAAGCTGTGCGCTCGGGTGTAGAGGTTGTAGACCAATGCTTAGCGCAGTTGTGGGCGACGGCTCAAGCGGCCGATGCGCGTCTGGTCATCACTGCAGACCACGGCAATGCCGAAGAAATGGTTGATCGAGCAACCGGCGCTCCAAAAACGTATCACACCAACAATCCCGTTCCGGTGTATCTTGTCAGCTCTGATTGGTACGGGATGGGGACAGAGATAAGCTTGAGCGCAAACTCGCCCAAGTCCGGGCTCTATGATGTCGCGCCAACAATTTTGGATTTACTGGGGGTCCCGAAGGCGACTCCGATGACGGGCAGTTCGCTCCTTCCGTCATAATCGCCTCACCTATGCCGTCCTTGCCCCTGATCGTCGCGCGCTCCCGTTTTGCTTCAATGATTGTCTTGATCGTTGCAAAATACGGGATCTGGTGCATGGCGCTTGGCGTCGCAGTGGTTGGTCTGCGCCAAGGCAGCGCCAATTTCTTGTTTCTCGTACTGTCATCCACCATCACAGCGATCGCGACCCAGCAGGTCATCGGAATAATGTGGTTTCGTGAGCGCCCGTTTGTGCAGTTAAGAGATTGGCCCAATCTTGTCGGCGTGCATCCGTCCACAAAATCATTCCCCTCGGACCATGCGGCCGCGGCATTTGCCCTGGCCATCACAACCGTGCTTCATCACCAACCATTCGCCGCATTCTGGGTTGGCGTTGCCGGATTGATTGCGTTCTCGCGCCACCTTGCGGGGGTGCACTATATTTCTGATATACTGGTCGGTGCAGCAATCGGAACATTGTTTGCATTGCTCATCCCCACCTTCTTCAACCCCATATGGCCTCATCTGTTTACGCCATTGTTTTAGCCGGCGGCCAAGGCACTCGGCTATGGCCGTTGTCGCGCCGGGCGCGGCCCAAGCAAGTGATGCCGCATCCGCTCACGACTGCCACCACGCTGCTGGGGCAAACCATTGAGCGGCTCACAGGAATCATTGTGCCATCCCATATTCGCGTGGTCACCTCCCGGTCACATGAGCCCGAGGTACGCCGGAACATCCCTTCCGTTGTTGCTCGACACATGATTATCGAGGAAGAACCGCGCGGCACCGCGCCCGCGATTGCGTTGGCAGCGGCGACTATCTTGAGGGATGACCCGGACGCGATTGTCGTAACGATCAATTCCGATGCGTTTATCCGGCGGGAGTCTCGATATCAGTTGAGCATCACCCGGGCCATCCGTATTATTCGCCGTCACCCGCGTGCATTATTGGTCGTTGGTATGCCCGCCCGTTCCCCTGATTCGGGCCTTGGATATATTGTTAGCGCCCGCCCGGCGATCCCGCCGTATCCCGATGTCTACCGAGTTGCTCGTTTTTTCGAGAAACCAACGCTCAAGCGGGCGCGCGCCTTGATCACGGCGGGCAACTGTTATTGGAATCCGACGATTATTGTGGGGCATGCATCGCGGTTGTGGGAAAGTATCCGGGCGCACGCACCCCAAATTGCTCGCGGCATCGTGCGCGTTCAACATGCCGCATCGCGGGGGGAACGAAAAAAAATATACCACATGATCCCCGCGCAAAGCATCGACGTCGGTATCCTTGAAAAAGAAAAACACCTTTGGGTGTTGCGTTCTGGCGACATCGGCTGGTCGGATATCGGCCAGTGGGCGACGGTGCATGACATTCTCACCGGGCAAACGCGCGGCTCGGTTGTGAGCATCGGCGCGCACATCGATTATGACAGCTCGAAAATTATGGCGTATAATACAACGAGCAATCTCGTGGCAACGGTCGGGCTGACCAACGCCATTATCATTGCCACGAACGACGTCATCCTTGTTGTTGACAAGCGTCGCGCCCAAGATGTCAAGCGGCTTGTCGCCGAACTCGGTGGGCCCTATGCAAAATTTCGTTAACAAGCGTTGGAGTCTCGGCCTTGCAGCGATCGCGCTCGCGGCGGTGATGTTCGCAGGGTTCAATTGGGCGCACGTTTCGGCCGGTACGGTGATTACCATCCCCCCGGCATCGAGCGCGCGGGTGATCGGCGTGTTGTTGAAACAACAAGGGGTCATCCAGTCCGAGCGTCTCTTCCAAGCGCGTCTGTGGTGGTGCGGTTGCGCGAGTAATCTGCACGCGGGCAACTATGCGTTTTCCGGCACCTGGAGTATGGGTGGGGTGATAGAGCGCCTGCGCACCGGAGGCGATCCGCTGGCGCAGCGTGTGACGATCCCAGAAGGACTCCGGTCTGATCAGATTGCCGCACTCTTGGTTGCTCGTGGTGTATTACAGAGCCCCCAAGAATTTCTTCAGATTGTCCGCACCCCACAGCAGAGTCTCGTTGAACAATTCCCATGGCTCTCTCAGCGCCCGTCCGATCAGGGACTTGAAGGGTTTTTATTCGGAGATACATATGAATTCCTGCCCAATACGCCAGCACGCAACTTGGTTGAACAGTTACTTTCGACGTTTGGAACTCGAGTGATTACACTCTTTTTTGGTGATGGTGCTGGCAGTGCCGCGCAATTGTATCCGACGCTTGTTCTTGCTTCCATTGTTGAATTAGAGGTCCAAACTCCCAGCGATCGAGCAATGGTTGCGGATGTGTTCCAAAAACGCCTCGCAGTCGGGATCCCCCTCCAAGCCGATTCCACAGTCAATTTTATCACCGGTCGCAATGACCCTCGTGCCCGCCTGGATGATACGCTCATTTCCAGCCCCTATAACACCTATCGCAATCGCGGCCTGCCGCCGTCGCCCATCTCCAATCCAAGCCTTGCGTCAATCCGCGCGGTCGTCGAGCCCCAAAAAAATCCGTATTATTTTTTCCTCACGGATGCCGAGGGCGGCGTCCACTACGCGCGCACACTCGAAGAGCACCAGCGCAATCGGGTACAATTTTTAAAATAACAGGGGCGGAGGAATATGCGTCACAATCGGTGCGGAATAATTATTGTAAGTTGGAATGTCGCGCAGTTGCTGGAACGCTGTTTGAACAGCGTGTTCGAGCATTGTCGCGACGTGGATTTTAAGATTGTTGTCGTCGATAACTGCTCCTCCGATCAAAGTGTGGCGTCGGCAAAACGGATCCAGCGCGCAAACCCCAAAGGCCGACTTTCGATCATTGCCAACGCCAGTAACCGCGGGTTTGCCAGCGCCGTGATGACGGGCTATGAACGCCTGGTCAAAGATCGGCGCGGCAGCGACCCGGTGTTGCTATTGAATCCCGATGTCGAACTGCATGCCGATGTGTTGCCGAGTTTGCTCGGTCGATTCCACCAGTCTGACCGCGTTGCGATTATTGGACCCACCTTATTTGATGAGCAAGGGATGATCCAACGCTCCGTGATGCGGCTGCCGACCGTCACCTCCACGATTCTGCTCGCCCTCAAGCTCCACCATGTGTTTCCGTGGCTGCCGGCCGTGCGCCGGTACTTTGCGATGGATCATGATTACACCCAACCCTCTCTGGTCGAGCAGGTGCAGGGCGCATTCTTTTTGGTGCGCCCCGAATGTTGGAGAGAACTCGAAGGGCTTGATCCCCACTACTTTATCTGGTACGAGGAGGTCGATTTCTGCAAACGGGCGCTTGATGCCGGTTGGGAAGTTCTGTACCAACCCACGGCGGGAATTGTTCATCACGGGGGCAAGAGCTTTGAGCAAGCCGCGCGCAGTGACAAACAGGCGTATTTCTACCAGAGCGCAATGTATTACATAGCCAAACACAAGGGGTTCTTGGGGTGGTTCCTGTTGTGGTGTATGAAGCCCCTTAGCAGCGCTATTAATTTGTTCGCGCGTTTTTTTCGATCCCCGCGTAAATTGTGGGTGATCTCATCATCGCTGTGAATCAAACGCTGCCCCCTACATTCCGATCACGTTGGCAGCAATCGCCATTGGCGCTGTCGGCACTCGCGGTATCCTCCATACCGTTTTTTTCTCTTATCGGTTG
>JACRJV010000024.1 GCA_016215325.1 Candidatus Uhrbacteria bacterium | reverse complement strand
TATGGAACGTATCCCCCCCCAAAATATCGAAGCCGAACAATCCCTGCTGGGCTGTTTATTGATTGATAAAGACGGCATGGTCAAACTGCTGGGCGGGGTTCGGCCCGAAGATTTCTATACCCAAGCCCACCAAACAATTTTCGAAAGCATGGAAGATCTCTACGAATCACACCAGCCGATTGACTTGCTCACCCTCACCAATCATCTCCAGAATCATGGATCGCTGGAAACGGTCGGCGGACGTTCATACCTGGTCCATCTGTCTACCGTTGTCCCCACCGCTGCACACATCCAACATTATGCAAATATTATTTCACGCAAAGCAACACTCCGACGCCTTATTACCGCCGCCTCCACAATTTGCGAACAAGCTTATGACGAGAGCCGTGAGGTGGATGTCATCCTCGATGACGCGGAACAAAAACTATTTTCTGTCTCACAGCGGTATCTTAAACACGTTTTTGTCGGTATTAAGACTCTTATTGCCGAAGCATTCGAACGCATCGATATCCTTCAAAAAAATAAGGGGGATCTGCGCGGAGTGCCCACAGGATTTTCTGATCTTGATTTCCTGCTTGCGGGATTGCAAAAATCGGACTTTGTCATCCTCGCCGCCCGGCCCAGCGTCGGCAAAACCTCGCTGGCCCTGGACATCGCACGCAATGCGGCCGTCGGGGCAAACGTGCCCGTCGGCATCTTTAGCCTTGAAATGTCCAAAGAGCAGCTCATCGACCGGCTCATTTGTGCGCAGTCCGGAATTGATTTGTGGAAACTCCGGACCGGTCGGCTTTCGGATGACCCGCAAGAAGGCGGCGTGAGCGATTTTGACCGCCTGCGTTCGGGCCTCAATGATCTTGCCGAATCCCCCATTTATATCGATGACTCGGGATCAGCCAATATTATGGAAATCCGTACAAAGGCGCGCCGACTGCAGATGGAAAAAAACTTGGGGCTGCTCATCATCGACTATCTGCAACTGATGGAAGGACGCGGAAAGGCCAATGACGGGCGCGTCCAAGAAGTATCCGAAATTTCACGCTCCCTGAAAGCACTTGCTCGGGAACTCAATATTCCCGTGCTTGCGCTCTCCCAGCTCTCGCGTGCCGCGGAAAATCGGATTCCGGCGATCCCTAAACTTTCTGACCTGCGCGAATCGGGCTCTATCGAGCAAGACGCAGACGTGGTGATGTTCATCTACCGCAAAATCATGGATAAGGGTCTCAAGGATGTCCCCACTTCCGAAAAATATGTGGCCGAAGTGCATGTGGCCAAACACCGCAATGGGCCGACCGGCCAAATTGAGTTATTTTTTGATGAAGAACGAGCAAGTTTTAAAAACCTGGAAAAACACCATACAGCACTCGACGTGCCGTTTTAGCCTATGAGCGCGCTCAACGAACTCACGCAGATGCTGACTCTGCTCCCGGGCATTGGGCCGAAAAGCGCATCCCGGATTGTGAGCCATTTGCTTAAACGCTCCCCAGAACTCGCCGGGCAACTTGGCATGCATTTCCAGCACCTCCACGATCGCGTCACCCGATGTGTCCAATGCTTTCGATTCATGGATCGTGGCACAAATCCACGATGCACCCTCTGTATCCAGCCAACGCGATCAAACGCGCTCTTGTGTGTTGTGGCAGAAAGCAGCGATGCAGACACCATCGAAGCAACGCATGCATTTACGGGGCTCTACCATGTTTTGGGCGGTTTGTTGGACCCGCTTGAAGGAATTACCGCAGAACAACTGACGGTAAGGGCGTTCATCGATCGCATCAACCACAACCGCCCACAAGAAATCATCCTCGCGTTCAATGAAGATATGCGCGGCACGACAACGGCCCTCTATCTCCAAAAACTATTAAGCCCCATGATCGCCGAGGGACTCGTTGTGAGCAGGTTAGCGCGGGGCCTGCCGAAAAGCGCGGTTATCGAATATGCAGATAGCGTTACATTAAGCGATGCACTCAGGGGAAGGAGAAAAATATAAAAAAATCACTAAACGAATAGATACAAATTATTCCGAATCAAAAAAACGTCGTCGGTTACCATTACCGGCGACGTTTTATATTGGGTCAGATTCGGATCAATTCGTTCAGTGATTTGCGTTATTGGACCGTCACATCACTCACCAACTGCCGATGCCCCTTCCGGCGATGGTATCGGACCTTTCGTTTGAATTTCACCACTTCTACTTTCGGGCCTTTGCGTTGGCCGGAAATAGTGACAGTGGTCGATCCAACAACGGGGCTGCCGAGTCGAATCGTAGGCGTCTCGGTGAGTTCATTGTTTGCTTCTAAAAGCACGTCAACCGTAACCCTGGCTCCGGACTCTCCGGGTAATTTTTCGACCTTCAATTGGTCACCTGTTTTAACAAGATATTGCTTCCCCCCAGTGCGAATCACGCGAATCATATAATTTCAGGATGCAGACTGACACTTGCACAATGTGAATACAATGACGATATCACAAGATGATCGAATCGTCAACGCCCGTTGCGTCAATCCGTTCGATGATGGCTGGTACGCTGTTTGGCCAAAACGACGGTAACGGCCAACAGCAAACAAACAGCCAGTAGGGCAACCAACGCAATGATCTTTTGAGCCGTCTGCAACAATATCGCTAATATCCCAAATAAAGCGGAAATGCCCAACAGCAAGACAGCAGTTTGGCGTTGCGAGAGGCCCTGATCCAGCAGCCGATGATGTATGTGGCGCTGATCACCCGAAAACGGGGACCGGTGTTCAAAAAAAGCCCTGCGAAAAACAACCCAAGCGAGATCGAATAATGCGATTCCAACAACGAGCAACGTCGTCATGACTTTTGTCCCTGTGACAATCGACAGCGCTGCCATGACATGGCCGATTAACACACTCCCCCCTTGCCCCAAAAATATCTTGGCGGGGTGCCAATTCCAAAATAAGATCCCCAGACAGCTGGCAGCAAATAGGAGTGCGATCATCGCATTCTGCGGCTGGTTGAGTGTGGGCAGCAAACTCACGGCAAATAATATGAATCCTCCGATCGCTCCCATGCCAGTTACCAATCCATCGATGCCATCAAAGAGTTTTGTGGAATAGGAAATAACTAACACCCATGCAATGGTGAGGATATCCGCTGGCCAGACAAACGCGATGTTGCCCAGATTGATCCTCGCCCATTGGAATGAAATAATCCCATCCCATGGCAGGCGCAGCGTGGTCAAACGGATATCAACAATCAGTAATATCACGATCGCGGCAACAGAGATCAACACTTGCTTCCATGCACTCATGCTGCGCCGATCATCCATGTATCCCCCCACCAAGAGGACAATGCACGAAACAACAATCCCCGTCAATTGCATGGCGCTGACTGTGGGGCGACCCGGCCATCCTTCGAACACGACCCAAAGAAGGATCCCGACGCCCCAGGCTATAACAATGGCGATGCCACCACCAAACGGTATTGGCGCTGTGTGGATTTTCCGCCCCCCCTGCGGACGATCGACATACCGGTGCCAGGCAGCCCATTGCCGAATCCACCCAGCAATCAGCACACTCAACACAACAGTCGCCATCGCGATCCAAAAACGCATACACTAGACTGCACTCCAACGTGCCCCGGGTTCCATGCGGATATGCGAACCGGCAATGATCTCGCCCTTGAGCATGCCTTGAGATAATGGATCTTGGATGTTGTCCGCGATCGCGCGTTTAAGGGGACGCGCGCCGTATTGCGGATCAAATCCTAATTGTGAAATCCAGGCAACGGTCGCCGGTGAAAAATCGACCTCGATCCCCTTTCGCTTAAGCGCTGCTTGCAAATGCCCCAGTTCCAATTGTGCAATAGATTCGATATCCTCTTTTTTTAGCGGCTCAAAGACAATCACATCATCAAAGCGGTTGATGAGCTCCGGGGGCAGCAATGCCGGTAGTTCCTGCTCCACGAGCGTGTGATGGACCTGGTCCACGGTTTGCCCCGATGCAAACGCTCTGGTGATAAAGGGGGTGGCAATATTGGATGTTGCAATCACGAGCAGATTGGTCGCGTCAATCGTACGCCCTGTCACATCCGTAATCCGGCCTTCGTCCATGAGCTGCAATAATAATGTTAATATTTTTGGGCTTGCTTTTTCTAATTCATCCAACAGTAAAAGCGAATACGGGTTCTGCCGGAGCTGTTCGGTGACAACACCGCCATGGCCGCTGCCGGGCGTGCCAATAAATTGCTCCACGCTATTGGCGGCCTGGAATTCGCTCATGTCCAAACGGACCAGGTGCATTGACGAACCAAACAATGTGGAAGCTACAGTCTTTGCCAAATGCGTTTTGCCCACCCCCGTGGGCCCCACAAACAAAAAATTGCCAATCGGTCGGCTGCGTTTATCAACTTCGACGCGTGCGCGACGCAACGCATTAGCAATGCGATCAATCGCATGAGATTGCCCCACAACAGACTGGCGGACAAGGGTCTCGAAATGCAATAACATGTCCCGCTCTGCCCCCGTTGCCGCGCCAATGGGAACATGTGTCATTTCCCCCAACGTCGTATCGACAATTTTTTTGGTACACACGGCCATCCCCGATTGAGCCCGAGGGAGTCCGCCAATCACATGGTCCAGGGCGAGTACCGCCTTTGCTGGGAAAAACTGATCGTGAATAACGCGCGCCGCGCCGTCGACAATCTCCTGCAATGCCGGGGTGGTAATCAATACGCGATCCCGTTGCTCCAACACCGCCGCGTGTACCGAGAGGGCCTCAAGGGTCCCTTCGGGACTCATCTCGGCCAGGTCGAATCGATGGAAAACGGTGGTAAAATTGGTCTTGAGCTCTAATTGTTTCTGAAATTGATCCGGGGTCGTTGTCGCGATCACCACCAATGAAGACTGGTCCACGATACGAATGAGTTGATCGAGCACGTCCAATTGCACGCCATTGGTCCCAAGACCGGTGAATTGTTCAATTTGTTCCAGCACGAGAACAATATTGCGCGATTTGCTAATCTCAAACAACAACCGCTGGAGCCGATACTCTACTTCTCCCGGTTTTGTCGCCCCGGCAATCAAACGGGATGGTTCAATCGAAAGCAGGCGCCGATCGAATAATACCGGAGGGACAACCTCCTCGACCATGCACTGCGCGAGTTCCTGCAAAAACGAAGTCTTCCCCACGCCGGGCCAGCCCACAAGCAATAATTGCCGCTCATGGCCATCGAGTTGTGCAAACAACTCTTGCAACTCTTTCGTCCGGCCCATGAGTGGTTGGAAGCCGCTGGCGATGGCTTGGGCCGTAAGATCAATACTGACCGAATCGAGCAAGGGGGTTGCGGTCGATGTCATGCTGATGTTCATGGGTCCCCGCGGGTGCCAATGCGCCATTTGGCGGAAATGCCGATTACGGCGGCGGAGATTCTCGAGCAACGCCTCGCGATCAATAGTCAATCGTAGGGCGGTCATGGCGCCGGGGAATTTCTCTAATCGCTTCGCACTGTGATCATCGTCTGCTAATGCCCAGAGCACATCGGAAATGGTCATCTTCCCTTGATGCGTTGATGCGGCATGCCGGGCAGCGCCAATAATGATCCGCTGTGCATCTTCTTCAGCCCAAGGACCAGCGGATTCTTCGGCTTGCGTTGGGGTGGCCGAAAGCGCGTCTTGGAATTCCCGGATTGCAAGCTCGCTGCGGACAGCAGCCAACATCCCCGCGGGTGTCCGGAGAATTTGTAGCCAAATGCCATCCAGCGTGATCGGGGCGGGTACGGTCTGCAACAAGCGGATCACGTCGCGCGATGCATGATGCGAAAGCATCACCTGTGAACGTTTTGGCGGCCACAACGGATCATGCACCCAGTACACAGAAAAACGATACACTAGAAAACACACCGCCAAGATGCCCGACCAAAATACGGTGGAAATCGAATCATTGCCCGCAAATAGCTCGATCGGTCCTAACGGGATGCTGCCCGTAACCATCAATGCGCCAAGGCCCAAATAAATTGCCGCCACCACGAGGATTAATGCAATATCGATGAGCGTCAAAATAAGCTCGCGCAACTGCCACCACTTCCACTGCGAGCTTTTGATTGCTTCAACCGACCACGATGCTTCTGTCATAGAAAACGTTTGACGATCATCAGCAATGCCAATGGAGGGAGCGCCGCATAACACAACCACATTATGCCGTGCAATACGCTCCACACAAGGCTCCAAACGAGCCGATAGACGAGAACAATAATGCGCATGAAAATGCTAATCATCCGCCCCTGCCAAGAAGCGTCTCCATACATCGGAGAGAATAAGTTCGCCATCCACCGCCCTAAGTGCTCGCGTTGTTCAACCCACACAAGTTCACGAATGAACCATCGATTCATCCAACGCAATCCTGGCCCATACCACCATCGGATTGCGTTGCCGAGTTCAACAATCGGCAAGGAGAGTACTTGAATAATAGACATAATCGTTAACGCTACTATATCAAAAGTATATCAAACTTTGATGAGATTGAGGATATCTTGCGCCTTGGCAACCGGCAATAAAGCGTGGAGACGCTGCGACATTCTCTCGGCAGTGTGGGGATGTTGCAGCAACTCAAGGATAGCATCAGCAAGATCCTGTGGAGTTGTTGAGTCTTGTTGAAGATAGACAACCGCCTTTTCCTCTTCCAGTGCACGCGCGTTGAGTATTTGATGGGATTCGGGCAACGGCACAACAATCGTGGCCTTTGAATAATATGCACATTGGATAATCGTATTCATCCCCGCTCGCGTAACCACAAGGCGCGCCCGATTCAATAATCGGGCGAGTCGCGACGGTTCGATCGAGCCGACCGCAGTATACCCTGGCCTTTGCTTGGGTGGTTCGACGTGATGTTGAGCGCCGACACTATGAATAACGCGTAGGTTGTCAGACAACAGCGGAAGCGCTCCCCATACCAGCTCATTGAGGCCGCGCGCCCCGATGCTGCCCCCGAGAATAAGAACATCGCACACACTCTCCTCCACTAATGGATAGCTTGCGGATGGATCAATGAGGGTGCCGATTGCCGTATAGGACCTCCGTAGCGGCGCCTTGGCCAGTAACCGTGGCGGGATCGTCAGGACGCGGCGAGAACTGACTGGTTCGATCAGTCGATTGGCAACCCCCCGGACAATATCTTGCTGAATACTCATGACCGGGATGCCGAGCAGCCATGCTGCCCAGGCAACCGGCACCCCCACAAACGATCCAGCCGTCCATACGGCATGCGGCCGATAGCGTACACAATAAAATAGACTTTTAACCAGTGCCACCAAAAAGTTAAGTGGCACTGCGAGGTTTGTAAAAGCGAGGTACCGACGCCACTTCGCAATGGGGATGGTGTGTCGGTGTTGTACGCCGCTGCCGACATAGCGCGCATCGAGCGCAGATCCCGTCGTGATCCAAATGACACGATCCATAGCACCCCCTTGGATACGCTCGCGCCGCTTCTCAAGCAAAAACTTGAGTGGAACAATGGATCCCGCCGTCCCTCCGCCCGCACAAAGAATGGTGGCGGGCGTCATATCCGCGCTCCACGACTCCCATGAGTTCCTTCGATGCGAGCCCCTCCCAATACCAACGCAATCGCAATGGACGTGATAAGTACCATCATCGAAGTGCCTCCATGGCTTAAGAATGGTAAGGGAACCCCGGTGAACGGGAGCAAGCCCACATTTGCACCGATATTGATACTCGATTGTACCACAAGCCATACCGCGATCCCTGCGCAAGCAAGTTGGCTAAATGGGTCATGCGCGCGGCTGGCCATGCGCAATACGCGCAGAATAATCCAAAATAACAGCACAACGACGGGAGCAATCCGGAAAAACCCAAGCTCCTCGGCCATAATTGCAAAGAGCGAATCACTCGTGACCTCCGGAAGGTATTGGAGCTTCTGGACCGATCTGCCAAGACCGCGACCAAACCATCCCCCCGATGAAACGCCCACGAGGGCCTGATTCACATGGTACGATGACCCCTGGGGGTCATCCGATCCATCGATAAATGTTTTAAGTCGTTCCAAACGATAGGATGAGCTCACTACTAATACCATCGCCACGATGATTCCGATGCCGCCGACGAGCAGAAGTTTCTTGATTGGCGCCCCTGCAAAAAAAAGTAGGGAGAAGAGGGTGGTGGTGATCACGAGCGTTGTCCCCATGTCTGGCTCAAGGATCACCAGCCCGCCGGTTAATGCAATAAATCCCAAATAGGGCAGTATCCCCCGTTTCCAATCCGAGAGGGCTTGGGCCGGCTGATCCGATAACCATCGAGCTGCAAACAAGATACTGGCAATTTTTGCAAGTTCCGATGGCTGGAGCAAGACCTCGCCGAAACGGATCCAACGACGCGCCCGATCGAGGCTTTCTCCGATCCCTGGGATAAACACGAGCACGAGCAGCAACACGCTGCCCGCATACAATGGCATGGCGAGTCTGCGCAATGCAGTCGGGGTAAGCCAGAACACAGCACTGGCAAGTACAATCCCGGGCAAAATTCCATATACTAATTGCCGCTTGACGTAATAATAGCTATCGTGGAATTTATCAAATCCTAAAATACTCGAGGCTGAAGAAAGCATGACGATCCCGATGACAAGGACGACGAAGAGCCCTGCAAGAAGTGCTCGATCCTTCCGAAACGGGTTCATACGTTATCGACCGAGTAATGGAAACGAGGGGTCTAAGAGAATGAGCAAAACAGCGGCGACCCCCGCAACACCCGACACGACCCAAAAACGCATGACGATCTTGGGCTCCCCCCAACCAATTGCTTCAAAGTGATGATGGAGCGGGGCGCTCTTTAACAGCTTCCGCCCAAAGAGTTTCCTCCAAATAATCTGGAAGATGACCGACAGCGATTCAAAAACAAAAAGAAGGCCAAAGACCGGTAAGTAGAGTTCCGTGTGCGTGAGGATGGCAACAACTCCCAGCATGACCCCGAGCGACATCGCCCCCGTATCGCCCATAAAAAAACGAGCGGGATGAATATTAAACCACAAAAATGCCAACAACGAGCCAACGATCAATGCAAGGAAGGCAGAGAGGGCAAACTTTCCTTCAAATAATGCGACCGTCGAAAGTACTAGGAAACTCACAAGCAACGTCCCGCCCGCTAAGCCATCCAACCCGTCAATTTCGTTCACCGAAAAGCCCGTCGCAATGATAATCAACACAAACACCGGCACAAACCAGAATCCGATGTCGACAAATCCAGTAAACGGGACGTAGATCGATGACCACTCTAATTTCGACCAAAACCAAATCGCTCCAATCACGGCAATAAACGTATACGCGATGAAACGATGCCGCATGCGCAACCCCCCGCTGTTTGGTCCTCGACCAAAAATATTAAATAAGTCATCGATGAGGCCCACCCCCGCCGCCATCAACAAAAAACCCATGGGCAATATCGTCTGTGCGCGTGAGGCAATATTGGTGGAATCAAAGTAAGAAAAGACAAAAAACAGCAATGCCGTTGTTGCCCAAATAATAACCCCCCCCATTGTGGGCGTCCCCTCCTTTGACTTGTGCAATAGTGAAAAAATGGGTGTCGCACCCGTGTTGCGAACCTTCTTACCAAGACGATATCGATAGAGTACTGCGGTCCAAAGCGGGGTAAGCGCAAACGCGACAATAAACGCGATGGTCGCGTTGGCTGCCCATTGGATAAGTGCGGCACTCGTTAGGGGCAGGTATTCCATAAAACGCTATCGGTTCCAAATCGCCAATATCATCGTTGACAACATGATCATTGTCTGTGCAACAATCATGAGGCGCCGAAGCGGGCCTGCACTGTCATCTCGAGCGCCAAACGTACCCAAAAGAAAAATACTTAAAGATGCCCCGGATAATGCGAGCACCGACCACCATGGGCCGACCCAGTCGGTCCCGAATTCAGCAGAACGATGGAGCACCGCAAACGTCGCTCGAGAACGGATCCATAATGCTAACGCACCCGCAAATACGCTATTGATAAGCGGTAACACCATCAGCAACCCCTGTGATGCGCGCATTCGTCTATTCGTAACGTTTCGCACTCGGTAGGGTTAGAACATGATATCTTCCTCTGCCCGCGTGTAACTATGGATTTCTTCGGGGCTAAACCAATATCCGATCTCATGAGCAGCTTCCTCCGGAGTTTCGGACGCATGGACAATATTGCGGACACTGCGCTTGTCTTTATTGGCCGCAGCGGGCGAATCCACAGAAAAATCCCCTCGAATCGTGCCCATTTCCGCCAACGACGGCATGGTATTGCCGGCAAGTTTGCGGATCATATCCACCGCATGGATGCCTTGGACAACCATTTTAACCACTGGACCGGATGTCATTCCTTCTAAGAGCCATTGCCGAACCATCTTGCCGATCTCTATTTCATCGGCAGTGCCAAGTTCCCTGATCGCATCATACCCATATTTCTCGTAGGTCTTTAACGTCTTCTGACCGAGCCGAGCAATCCATGTTTCTGCCTTGGGGTAATGCCCATCAATCTGTTCTTTGGTGGCCTGAAACATTTGCAATGCGATCACTTTAAGCCCCCGCTGTTCAATGCGACGGATGATCTCCCCCACCAGACCGCGCTTAACGCCGTCGGGTTTGACGAGCACGAATGTCTGTTCTTGTTTTGGATGAACGCTACTCATAACGCATTTTTATTTAAGTAATACCAAAAGTGAATAAATCATACCATAAAAAGGTCTGAAACGCAATGTTCGCATCCAGACATGATGTGATCAACGACTCTTATGGATCGTTAACTCTGGAGTTAATTCGACCGACACAGTTCCGTCCTGATCTGTGCGTAACACCCGCGCGCCTCGCCCTTCCAATCGTGCAATCACGGATTGTGCCGGGTGATTGTAATCATTCTTTGCCCCAACCGAAATAATCGCAATCTTAGGCTTCACCCGGTCCACGAATCGCTCAGAGGTGGAAAACCGCGAGCCATGGTGGCCGACTTTCAAAATATCAACCTCCCTCAAATCATCCAGCATCCGTTCTTCAACAACACTGGAGACATCGCCCATCGATACAATACGCACCCCGTCGATGCTGATTTCGGTTACAATCGACGTGTCATTGAGCCCCCCGCTGCCCCCCTCACGCTCGCTGGGGGGGTTGGCTCCCGTCAATGACGTGCGCGGCCACAAAACCCGGATCACTCCCCCATCAATGTGGAACTCTTGTCCAGCATGAGCAATGACCGCTCGGTCCGGCCCCATGATGGCAAGCATCCTCTTCAACTCGTCATACCCGGGGTTTTCTTCGATGACCCCGGTCCATAGCACGCGCTCCACAGTAAACCGCTCGAGCACAGTAATCAACCCGTTCAGGTGGTCATCGTGCGGGTGCGTAAGGATCAATAAATCGATGTGGCGGTGGAACAACCCGAGTTGCCGCTGCAAACGACCGAGGTACTCCGGGCTGTTGCCGCCATCAATAAGAATCACCTGGCCGTGGCGTGTGCGCAACACCAATCCATCCCCTTGTCCAACGTCAATCGCAGTCAACACGCTCGAGGCGCGCGGCAACGCTGATGTTGCGAGTATAACCAACCCGATGATCGCGATGCCAATGGCAACCAAGAGCGTGCTACGATTCTGTGTACTCCAAGCGACGATCCTCCTACGCCATCGCTGGAATGCGGATCCGACTGCGATAGACGCCATACAAACGTATACCCAATGGCAGGAGCGCAAATGCCATCACAAGAAGGCCAAACACAGCGCTGCCTCGGGGATACCCCGCAATCAGGAGGGCAGACCAACGGATCACACCCTCAACAATCCAAACGAGCACGGTCAGCGTCACGGCGGGGACGGCAGCAAGCGAAGGGGAAAATACTCCGAGCAGTGTTAAGATCATTGTGAGCATCATCATGGGGCTTACTATGCTTACGAGCAACAGATTTGCAACCACAATCGACGGGTTGGGGATCCCAAACGCCACGACAACCACCGGCAGCGTTGCCAACGTTGCGCCGAGCGTTGTGGCAAACTCTTGCGCCCACTGTTCAGGGAGCGTTTGCGCCATGCTGCGCTCAAACACCGGGGCGAGCAAGAGAATCCCCGCTGTTGCTAAAAACGACAATTGAAAATTCATCTGCGTGAGGACCGTAGGGCTCAATACCGCCATCCCAAGGGCGCTCACCAACAATGTGTGCAATCCCATCCTACCCCGGCCCATCGTAAGGGACAACACCGGCAAATATCCCATCACGGCCCCACGGATACTGGAAGGGCTCAACCCGATGACCACGAGCAAACCGACAATCATTGGCAATAACAGCAGCGTCCTCCGACGACGCGAAACCCCGAGCCACAGCATACCCCACTCAAGGGCGAAGATCGTAAGCACCACCTGCATCCCGGAAGCGACAAGCAAATATGATGTCCCGGTAAGGCGAAATTGATCCTTGATGGATGGCGGAAGGCCATCCGTATATCCAAAGACCATCGCGGTTGCGATGCTCCCCTCTGGCTCCGGTAGTGCTTGCGCAAGGATCCCTTGTATCCGAGCATGGACAAGGCTTGCCGCTCCTACCCACGACCACGAGGGTTTCAATGACGGAAGATGGGTAATGTCCCGTGAAAAACATTGCCACTGGTCATCGACACCGCGCCATCGACAACGCACTTGGATCCGATCACTCACTGATACTGCATTGGGGCTCAAGACAAGGGCAGCCCGCGGATTTGAATGCTGCCTACCTTCTACCGATAGTGTGATTTGGCGGCTGCCTCGAGGTGCTTGGCGAACCGACACAACGACTCCTTGGAGTGTGGTCTCTTGTGGCGGCGGCTCAAGAACAACTGTACGGGAATCCAAAACCGCTACGCTGGCCCAGAAAACCCCCGTGATCAATCCAATGCCAGCAATAACAGCACAATAGCGATGGAACAAATACCCCACAACGACTACTACAACCGCAGTGCCAGTGATCCATAGGGAACCAAAACCGAGTTGTTCTGCCAACAGGCCCATTCCAATTCCCAGTGCTCCCACACGAAATCGAAAGGCCAACATAACAAGGATACTCAAAACCCCTCACTGGATTTCTCCAATGAGGGGTTTCCCTAACGAGCTCATTTACTCAACTGGTACCCGTACATTCTGACGATTGCCCAATCTGAGGGTGATTTCGGCAATCTCTTCATGAATTTCCTGAACTCGCTGATTCCGGTTCTTTCTTTTACGAGGTCTCGAGTAAACCGGATGCGGTACTGGCAAGTGTTCCAGCCAAGATCTTCATTAGTCGCCTTAAAGTTCGGCTTGCGACCCATCTTTTTGCTGAATGCCGCCAAACAGGCCGCCACTTGCTGTTTCTCTTTTGTAAGATTCCGTTCTGTCGGCTTCTTCCCAGTCGCAAGCTGCTCAAGCGCGTTCATACTTACCTTCCCCAATGTTTCAAGTTGATCCCGAACCAGCGCCAACCGTTCACCAGAACCCAACGCGATGGTTGCTGAAGAAATTCCGTACGCTACGAAGTTGCTGAGCGCTGTCTTTTGTTCTGCCGTCACACCGGAGACCTTGAGCTCTGCTAAGCTTGTGTTGACTTTCACCAGTGCCGATGCTTCTGCTGCGGTGTCTCGTGTTAATCCCAAGGCCGAAACTAACTGTGCGGCATCACCGACCACTGAAATCGCGGTCACGGTTCTAGAAACTATTGTTCCAGATGGGGTCGTTGTTGTTGTGGTTGCCGGCGAACTAAAGATGCTCGCACCCGAACCGCCGCCGCCACCAGCGCCTCCGCTGGCTGAAGTTGTCACAAACGAACCGGGCCTAGGCGATCCTTCGTTTTGATTGTTATCCACGGCGCAGACAACGACGTAGTAGGTGGTTCCAGAGGTCAAATTGCTGATGGTCTTTGTGGTTGAAGTCGAACTTGTGCTGGAGCCACCGGTACCTGCAGCGCAGGTGCTAATAGAGCTGGTGTTATAGTACACATTGTAGCTTGCGATACTCCCACTTCCTGTTGAGATTGCTGTCCCAAGAGTCGTCAATGTCGGAGCAGACCATGAGAGGTCGGCACTGGCGTTGCTCGCTGTGGCACTGATCGTACCGGGCTCTGCGGGCGGGGCGTCCGAGGATGTGTCGTTGGTATTGTATCCATAAGTACCCCCATAATACCCGTAATTACCGGCCGCTAAATTCAACGCTTGTACCGTTTGGTTGACCATGACAGAGGCAACGAGAAACAACGAGAAAATCGCTGTTCCTAATATCCCCTGTCGTGATCGTATTGCAGCCGCCATGCGACTGACTGATGATGCAGTCTTATTCATAAAAAATTTAAAAAATTAGACCATTTTCTTAGGATGAGAGAAATACTATAAAATATTCCCCGTTATGATCAAACAAGTTATTACATTCATTTTAGCCGATTTCCTGTAATCAGTCAAAGAATACTTTCAAGAGCTTCGATCATCAAACGGAATTAAATGGTATCCTTGGTATTAATAGCTAATATGGCTTTATATAGGTAAGAAAATGAATACAATGCTGCACAACCATTTGAAAACAATACTATCGTTCATTCTATCCACAACATATAAATACCACTATTATCC
>JACRJV010000023.1 GCA_016215325.1 Candidatus Uhrbacteria bacterium | reverse complement strand
TTTACCTTTCCCTCGGGAGAGGGTCAGAGCCTGCCCCGGGCTTGATCCGGGAGTGAGGAGTGATTTGAGATGCGCCATCGTATCCTACCGTTGGTAAGTCGTTGCGTCAACGACTGCCTGTCCACCATCTATCCACTGATGAGTCACTATTGAAAAAATATCAACAAATCAGTACACTAGCATCACTTGGGTCGGCCCCGGTCTGCGGGTGCGGGGCGTGTAGCTCCGCTGGAAAAGTAAACAAAAGATATAGGAATGATTCAGCGCGTAAAACAGAATTTAGCTTTGGGTCGGTAGCTCAGCGGTAGAGCAACAGCCTTTTAAGCTGATGGTCCTGGGTTCGATCCCCAGCCGACCCAAAGCTAAATTCTGTACGTAACATTGAGAGCACCCCCGACCCTTGGTCGGGAATGGACCCAAATGTCTCATCCACGGGAATCGTGGATGTTCTTGTATCTATGGAAGGTCAAAACATTCGGCAATACCACAATGCGGTCCGATGGATTCAATCGTTTGTGCGGCCCAGTGTTCAATTTACCCTCGACCGACGCAATCCGCAACGGTACCTTGATCGCATGAGGGTATTGTGTGCTCATCTTGGCAACCCTCAAGACGCATTTCGGATTATTCATATCGCTGGTACAGCGGGGAAGGGGACCGTTGCCACCTTGGTTGCGGGCATGCTCGCGGCCGCTGGGCATCGAACCGGGCTCTATACTTCACCGTATTGCATCACACCAATTGAGAATATCGCCGTCAATGGGCAATACATCAGTCCAAAGGAATTCCAGGGGATTACCCTGCAGCTCAAAGAAACGATCGTGCGGTTGCGAAAAAGTTCATTGGGGTCTCCATCAACGTTTGAGTTGATGACCGCGATGGCATTTTTGTATTTTAAGCAGCGGCAGTGCGCGTGGGCTGTCATTGAAGCAGGGTTAGGCGGAAGGTACGATGCGACCAATATTGTCGAACATCCAAGTATATGCGCTATTACCGCAATCGGTCTTGATCATACCAATGTTCTTGGCAAAACCGTTCAAGCCATTGCTCGCGATAAAGCCCAAATCATTAAATTCCAAGCAGACGTATTTACAAACGTTTCCCAGGAGGGCGTTGTAGGAATTTTGCGCCAACAATCCCAGCGGGTTGGAGCACGGTTTCATCCGCCGCAAAGGCCACTCACCAACGTGTATCTTTCCGAGCGTATTGGCACCGTTTTAAGGTTGCCGGACCACGCCATTCAACAAGTCATTGAACAGACGCATCTGCCCTGCCGTCGGGAATGGGTTGAATCGCATATTGTTCTCGATGGGGCGCACAGCCCCGTTAAAATGCGATACTTCTGCCAGTCGCTGCCCAGGCGCAAACATGGCGCCTCCCGGATTGCCGTCGTTGGAATAACCAGCGACAAAAATAAAGAAGGAATTTTGAGAACCCTTATTCCCCACATTGATACACTTATCGTAACGCCATTTCCCATGAACGGTTGGGGGCGGCGTCGCAGTGCCACCGCCGGTGAGCTCGCAGCCACTGCTCGGCGCATCCGTCCCTCGATCGACGTTCGTATTGTTTCTGCTCCTTTGGCAGCATTAAAAAAAGCCCGCGCGCTGGCACGTGCGGACGACTTGATCATCATCACCGGATCTTTTTACTTAGCGGGATTTCTGCGTCGCCAATGGTATAGCGAGCAGTGGACCCTTCGCCACCGTCGTTCGTTCTAGACAGCGTTACTGCTTACGCTCAACTTTGATGGAGGGAATCACTCCTTTATCAATGCTGATGGTCGGTGAAGAGGTATACTGATCAAGTGGTGAATAGTCTCTAAATGAAGATAGTTCAGCGCCGATGGTATAGTCTGCCCGATAGTATTCCTCAATTTGATCGACGCGTTTCGCCCAGTCGGGCCCATAATACGATTTGAGCAGCCGCGGAGCGATGCTGCGCAATACACCTGCGTGCGCAACAACATAATAGGCCGGGTCACTGGCAAATTTGATAACGCGCATCCCGGGGCGTTGTGTGACATTGCCGGCCAACGGCAATGCTTCCAACGCCTTGCGGTTGATTATTTTTGGTTGGAATGTGCTCGGATACCATGTTGCAAATGTTTGGTCATCGGTGAACACGTACCGCTTCATTGTTGGGGCGACATAATACCGAGTGGATAATCCTTCCGATGTCACCACATCGCCCGCTCGCACGACGGTGTCCTTGGTATCAAGAAAATCTTGCGGCGCAGAAATCGCTCGTTCGGGGGGGGTGCGATTGGGGTCTGCTGTTGGCGGCCGGTTTGCAATAACGACGGCGACTGTCAGTATGACGAGCACTCCGATTAGTAATGAGCGTTGTTTTGAGGATGGTTTCATATATCAGCATCCTAGCAAAGGAGGGGCCATCGAGCAAGGCCGTGTGGATGTTTCGTGGAACATGTCAAATGAAATAAATGCGTGATCGTGATGTAGTATGAAGTGCAAGGTCGAAGTTCACCATTAACATTCCATTCTATGAATATCAAACAGACGCTAATATTAAGCGCAGCAACCGCCGGAATTGCTTTGACGGTTGCCGGCGTGGCTTTTGCGCGGGACGCGGGTCCAAGGCAATCTCGAATCGATGTACTCGCAAATATCCTCGGCGTCAGTCCAACGGAATTACAATCCGATCTCTCGCCGAAGAAAACGTTAGTACAGATCGCGCAAGAAAAAGGAATTACCCAATCTGATCTCCAAGAGCGGATGCACGCATTGCATCGTGAGCGTATGCAGGAGCGCTTGAATGCGATGGTCAAAGCGGGGGACATCACCCAAGTGCAAGCCGATGCGCAGTTCGCATGGCAAGACAAGCTCCAGCAATGGCTTACGGATAATCCCGCGCCTTTGGGCGAAAC
Source organism: Candidatus Uhrbacteria bacterium (assembly GCA_016215325.1). Lineage (GTDB taxonomy): Bacteria > Patescibacteriota > Patescibacteriia > JACRJV01 > JACRJV01 > JACRJV01. The sequence continues at coordinate 41,797 of JACRJV010000023.1, read as the reverse complement.
GATGGGCGCTAAGATGATGGGCAAGGGTACGATGGGCGCTGGAATGTTGGGTGTGGGCGGTTTCGGCCACCACGGTGCCAAAGGGGTGGGTGCACCGATGGGCTCGATGATGCGATAACACCGCGATGTATCCCTTTTACTTTTGTCTGATAAACCCACACGAGTGATTCTCGTGTGGGTTTTTGGCCAGGATCAGGATCTTTACAGTACTCCCATCTCGCGCTACCGTAACGGTATTCAAGATTGTTCTCCCCGTATGGATCGGGCATACAAATACTTTACGCACATCAGCGTCCTGTTCGTGGCCGTCTTACTCATTTCTAATGTCGCCTCAACAAAAATTGTTGAGGCGCGGTGGTTTACGTTTGACGGGGGGACAATCTTGTTCCCATTGAGCTACATCTTTGGAGATATCCTCACAGAGGTGTATGGGTATCGGCAATCACGGATAACCATTTGGCTTGGGTTTTTCTCGGCGCTGCTCATGTCAGCGTTGTTTGTGACCGTCGGCAAGTTGCCGGCCGCAGCGGATTGGCCAAACCAAGCGGCCTATGATGCCATTCTTGGGGCAACCCCTCGGATCGTGTTTGCGAGCCTCATCGCTTATTGGTGTGGGGAATTCAGCAACTCGGTGATTCTTGCCAAGATGAAAGTTTGGACCAATGGCAGACGGCTTTGGGCGCGTACCATCGGGTCGACAGTAGTCGGGGAGCTCGTGGATAGCGTCCTTTTTGTGACCATTGCATTCGCAGGAGTTCTGCCATCAACCCTAATTGCTCCATTAATTATTTCGAATTACGTCTTTAAGACAGCAATGGAAATTTTGTTGACGCCGGTCACATACGCGGTGGTACGATTCCTCAAGACTCGGGAGCATGAAGATTATTTTGATCGGGGCACGAACTTCAATCCTTTTCTTTTGCGATAATTGAAACGCTTTGCGTATTGTGCATCATTTGTGTTGCGCCACTGTCCAAGGCTTACAGGTCAACACTACGGACAGTAAGTTAACAGGAAGTTGGTGATATTGGCGGGATCGCTGGTCGGGGGCCTGTACGGAAGTCCAAACAATAATTCTTTATGACAAGGAAAGACATAACTTCCCATCAGGAAGAAATCTTTTGCAACGAAAATGTTGTTGTATTTGCTCAAGGGATTGCGAAACAATTGTTTCCAGACGATTCCAAAAGCGCAGCATTGTTACTACACAAGTTAACCGGCATGATTGAGAATGGAACATCGGAAGAAGAAGAATGGCAGGCACTCCTGGAACGCGAGGGCGGAAAATTGCCCGTGAAATTCGTGCCGGTTTTTGGCTCGGACTCTATCGAAGTATCTGCGATCGATTCTCCAAAATGGATTGCGACCAATAAGCTTAATGGATGTATGGCGACACTGGTGTACACCGAGGATCAGCGAGGCAAACGATCTGTTGCCATTTCCCATTTTCCTACACTTATGAATAAGCGTCATATTGCAGCTCTTGAGCAACAACGTATTCATATGTTCGATGCTGGGGTTGTAAAGAAAGCCATTATCTTTCTTGACGACCGATACACGGAAGGGCTGGAATTAATCCAGCAAACAATACAACAAACGCTCGGTATTTCTGATGTTATCATCGAGCATTATCAGGCGGGACTTGCCAAACAAGGAGATGGTGTAGTGATTGTCTCGGTTCCGCCGTATGGGCAAGGGCATGTAGAATACCGGGTGCAGCGTTTCCGGAAACACGATGGATAGTACGCAACACAGTATCCCCCCAAAATATTGCGGTCCAACCGTGCATTTCTATCAATCCAATCAAAGCGACGCTTACTCTTGGACAGCCGCCTCTATGCACGTCGAAGAAAAAATTCGTCAATTACAGGAGCGCAACGCGCGTGTGGAGGTTGATAAAGCATGGGAGACCAGCTGGACACGGGCGCTAGTCATTGCGGGGTTTACGTATCTGATCGCGAGTGTGTGGTTAATGATCATCGGCGATTCGAGTCCGCTACTGAAGGCATTGGTACCGGTCGCTGGTTTCCTTCTTTCAACGTTTTCACTCCCTCGCATCAAATCACGGTGGCTGAAGAATCGACACTCTAAGGTTGTTTAACGGATGTCCGAAATCCTGCTTGTGTACGGCGGGATTTTTGTATTTATGGTATACTATCGGCATCTATACACACGCCCGCGCTGTGACCGAAAACATTTTTTTTCAAATCAGTATTTTGTTGGGGCTCACCGTGTCGATTGCGTTAGTGATGCGATTACTGCGGCAGCCATTAGTGATCTCCTATATCATCGCCGGCGTGATCGCTGGGCCGATGTTTTTTAATCTCCTGCATGGGGATAAAAAAATGTATGAAGCATTCGCCCAGTTTGGCGTGGTATTGTTGCTGTTTATTATCGGGTTGGAATTAAACTTCCGGCACCTTAAAAGCATCGGCCGCATTTCGATCGCCTCGGGGTTTGCGCAAGTACTCTTTACGTCAGCGCTAGGGATGATCATCCTGCGCGTCCTGGGGCTCGCGTCGCTGCCGTCCCTCTATTTAGCCGTTGCCGCGACATTTTCCAGTACCGTGATCATCAGCAAGCTGCTTGCCGACAAAAAGGAAACAGAGACCGTCTACGGCCGCCACACCATTGGGCTTATGTTGGTCCAGGATGTGATTGCGGTACTCATCATGGTATTTATCGGCGTTCTCAAGGGCGGGGGCAGCGTAGCTGGGTCGGCGTTCCTGTTGGGCCTTGGAGGCGTTGCCGGCATCCTCACCCTCATCTTTTTATCGCAGTACATCCTGCCATGGCTCCTGGGCAATATCTCGCATTCCAACGAACTCTTATTTTTGTTCACCGTAAGTTGGTGTTTTGGCGTTGCCAGCCTCGTATATTGGCTTGGGTTTTCTGTTGAGATCGGTGCCATTGCCGCCGGCATCGCATTGAGTTCATCCCCCTACCAGCCGGAGATTTCGAGCCGCATTAAGCCGCTGCGGGATTTTTTCCTCATCTTATTTTTTATCGTCCTAGGCAGCGAAACGGCCTTGAGTGCTGTTGAATCCGTGTGGCCCATCGCCGCAGCATTATCTTTGTTCATCCTGATCGGCAACCCGTTGATCCTATTCTTTGTTTTTCGGTTGTCAAAGTTCACGCGCCGCAACAGTCTATTAATTGGGCTCACCGCCGCTCAAGTGAGTGAGTTCGGCTTCGTCTTGCTATTTACCGGGCAGCAAATCGGGCATGTTGATCCTTCGATTATTTCGATTTTTACGATCGTGGCAATTGTGACGATCATGACATCGTCGTATCTCGTGTACTATGGCGATCGTTTATATCAATGGTTGCAGCCGTTGTTTCGTTGGTTTGGTCCGGATCGGTATCGTCAGCCGAATGCCGCTGCCGCTGTCTATGACATCTGGGTCGTAGGCCACCACCGCATTGGCTCCAGGGTATGCCAAGCGCTCAAGGCGCTCAAAGCAAATTTTTCAGTGATCGATTATGACCCCGATGCGATCCGGGCGATGCGGGAGCAACAGATCCCATCGATTTTCGGCGATGTCGCGGATATCGAGTTTTTAGAACAGTTGCGCCTTGCGTCGGCGCGGCTCGTGATCATGACTATTCCGTCGGTGGATGACCAAGTAAATCTCATTGAGCATGTCCGCAGGCTTAACCCGCGGATCATGGTATTGGGGAATGCCTACCAAAAAGAAGATGCATCAACCCTCTATGAGGCCGGAGCGGATTATGTGATGATGCCGCATGCCATGGGCGCCGACTGGATTGTGTCAACGCTCAAGCAAAAGAAGCTCACCAAAAAATTCTTTTCACAATTACGGTCAGAGCAATCACTGTATGCATCGTAAGTCCATAAAAACGCAAGATTCTGCCATCGTTGCAGACGTCAAGGAATTCCCTGAAGCGATTCCACTCAAAAAGATCTTGGGCCCAAGTTTTGTGATCCTTGCGCTGGGGTTGGGCTCCGGCGAAGTGATTTTGTGGCCCTATCTTGTTTCCAATTATGGATTAGGGATCGCATGGGGCGCTATTGTGGGCATTACCTTCCAGTTTTTTATCAACATGGAGATCGAGCGCTATGCGTTAGTCAAAGGGGAGAGCGTGTTTGTGGGCATTGGCCGATTGGTTCGCTGGGCTCCGTATTGGTTTATTGTTTCGACCTTCATTGGTTTTGGGTTGCCTGGGATTGTTGCCGCATCCGCGCAAGTGCTTACGGCGCTCATTGGCGTTGAGCAGTACCGTTGGGCCGCCGCTCTATTGCTGGTCGTGATTGGAGTTATCTTGAGCTCTGGCAAGACCGTGTATGATCGTATGGAAGCACTCACCAAGACAATCCTGCTGATTGGTGTCCCATTTATCTTTGCATTGGCAGTGGTCTTGAGCACGCCCAGTACATGGGCTGCACTGGTGGGCGGCGTGGTGGGTCGCGGAGAAGGCTTTTGGTTTCTTCCGCCGGGGGTTGCACTGGCGACCTTTATGGCAGCGTTTGCCTATTCGGGCGCCGGCGGCAACCTCAACCTTACCCAATCGATTTACATCAAAGAAAAAGGATATGGCATGGGGCAGTACTCGCAAAAAATTGCCGGTTTGGTTCGGGGCGGCCAGCAACAATCGATTCGGCTCCACGGCCACCAATTTGAAGAAAATGCCATCAGCATTGCGCGCTTCCGGCGCTGGTGGAAAGTAATCAACCATGAACATGCGATCGTATTTTTGGCGATCGGGGCGTTCTCGATGTTGTTGTTGATGGTGCTCGCATACTCCACTGCGTTTGGCGCAACCGGCAATGCCCAAGGGATTCGATTTGTCCTGACCGAAGGCCAAATCATCGGCAATCGTCTTTCACCAATCGTGGGGATATTGTTCTTGGTTGCTGTTTCAGTGATGCTCTTCCAAACGCAATTGGGGGTGATGGATTCCACCAGTCGCATTATGGCAGAAAATGTCGCGATCCATGCCTTACGCCGGAAAAACGGGACGACAGTTCACCTTTCAAAACTCTACTCCTTTTTTGTTTGGGCGCAAATTGTTTTTGGCATCCTCTTATTTACATTCAATATTTACGAACCAAAATCATTGATCGTGCTTGGCGCGGTTTTGAATGCGATCGCCATGACTGTGCATATCGCGCTGGTGTCTTGGCTTAATCATAAGGCGCTCTCACGGGCCTTCCAGCCAAGCAGGGTGCGCAAAACCATCATTGCAATCATCTTCCTCTTCTTTTCTTTTTTCAGCGGGTTTGTGCTCTGGAATACCCTCTAGTATGCGCCTCTTTTGTTTGTTGGTCCGTTTCCCCCTTATTTCACGCGAGAATTCCCGCATGATGCACGATATGCAATGAACGATTATTCAATAATGGATAACACCATCTATGAAATTCAATACCTATCTTAATTTTTTCGCTAAAACTGAAGAAGCGTTTAATTTCTATAAATCAGTATTAGGTGGAGAATTTAGTTCCTTTGTGCGGTTCAAGGACTTCCCCATACCCGGTGTTACCATCCCAGAAGCAGAGCAGAATTTGATCATGCATATTGCTTTGTCGGTCGGTGATAATATGCTCATGGGCACTGATGCCCTCGCTTCGATGGGCCATACATTGACCGTTGGCAACAACGTGAATATTTCTATTCATCCCGATAGCAAGGAAGAAGCCGATCGACTCTTCGCGGGGCTGTCTGTCGGTGGCAAGGTTGAAATGCCGATTGCAGACCAGGTCTGGGGGGACTACTACGGAGCGTTCGAAGATAAATATGGGATACGGTGGATGATCAATTATCATGATCCTAACAAGAAGTAGTTCACTACGATTCAATAAGAAGAGGCAGTCGCGGACTTGGCCGGACTGCCTCTTGGGGGCGATGTTGTCGCGCCTATGGTTCGCTGTAACACCAGTCTAAAAACTGGGCGACGTGAAGCGAGGTGAAAAGGCAGAACACGTAAACGGTGGCGTGATGAAGGCCGACGCGATAACACAGAATTCCGGAGATTACCAACGCGACCGCCCAAAGCATGTTCGCGTTCCGTTGGGGCCTTCGGCGTTCGAACGCGCCGATGAGGAAGCCGAACAGGAGGCCGGACACGCAGGCATCCGTCCCATCTATCGGCCATCCATGTCGGGTGAGATAGGCGGCGCTCGCGACCCAGCATGCGATGCTCGCATACGTCCACCAGCGCTTTGCATGCATTGCGCGACGGAGCGGTTGCGTTTTGGCGCCCAGAAGTGGGCCGAGATCGCGGTGGATGGTCGGGTCGTATGGCTGCGCCGCGTGGCACCGTGTGCACCGGAACGTATACCGGCCCGCTCCATTTTTCGACGTGAGGATGACGTCGTGTCGGCAAGTCCGATAGCAAATCTTGCAGGATACCTCGACTTGGACATCGAGGACCGTGAGATCATCCACATGATTCATGCCAACTCCCTTGCGTAAAGTGGTGAAAGGTGCGAGATCAAGTGCAGTCTAAATGCACCATACGATAGTTTCTGGAATAAGGCAATTCGGGGTAGAGTCTGTGTCAGGGTAGAGTCTGCCTCATGACATTGCGATGTGTCATTCTTACTATGGTAGTTTCGCCATATTGATTATTAACGCCTCAACAAGTTCCCGTTGAGGCGTTACCCGCTATTTTACCTTTACAATGGTCTCCAACCGGCGTACGATGATATTGCAATTATAGTCCGGATGGCCCATTGCGCGACCTTTTATGTTTGGCGAATTTCATTAAATCATACACCACAACATACCAACAAACTGGAGTATGTTGGTATGTTGTGCTAACCGTACTCTCACTCACATACCTGTCCGCCTTTGACGGGAATGATTCCAGAGATTGGGAAATGGCACCACTCACTTTATTAACGCCAGCAATATTCTACCGAAAAATGATCAATTTAATTCCGCAACATTATGGCCACACAAGAACGACCCGAAATGATTGTGGAGCCTGGAACCCCCCGTGAGCAATCAAGTCAATATCCCACGCGGCCAGCTACTCCTCCGGCGATACGCCATATTCCTCCATCAGTGGAAGGGGTCGAGCAACGGCGGGAGATCCTCAAACAAATTCTCGAACAAAAAACTGCTTCCTTGAATGTCAGTATTCAAGGGTGGAATAATCGAACCGAAAGTGGCTCTCAAGGCGGGCATGGCCCAGGGTTTAGTCCCATTATTAAGGCGGGGGCTAAAATTGCTCCGTTGCTAGAGATCGAACATTATTTTGGGTCTATTCATCATCGTAATCCGGAATCCGAGTCCAAGATGGTTGAACAATTGATGTTTGAAGAAGTCCGGCTTCGGCCTATCATGAAGGACAATTTTACAGATGTTCCCGTCGTACGCGAACGCATTGTCTCCGGCTTTTTAGGAATTTTTAAGAAGGTAGAAAAATACCAAGGTACCGAACGAAAAAAAGTCGGCCGTAGCCCCGTGCTTCATTCTGAGGTCCAAGCTAATGGAAGCACCGAACCGGCGGTATTTATTATTTACCGAACAGTGTTTAGGGCGCCCTACAAAGATTACACGGGGCGCAGCGGAAATTATATGGAGGTCGCTATTGCTGTTCCGTCATCCTTGGGAGTATTGACACTAGAACATATTCGCAAAGATCCGCAGTTTGCCCGAGAAATTGCCAAGGAATTCGCCATGAGCCTCGGAATGTCGTCGGAGCAATGGGAATCAGGGGATGCGGAAGTTGGGGCTGCCCGCGTGTGCCCACCATACAAACTCTGGGCCCAAAACGGGAGTAAGATGTTGATCGGCGGCACAGCAGAATCGGAAGATCAAGTCGTTTCTATGGCAGCTGTGTAATCCCTCAGTATGTGTTCATTCGCAAATTCTTACCTGCCCGCCTCTGGCGGGAGAATGTCGGAGTGATCGAATATGAAAAAATATCTTATTGTGGGGGTGAGTGGTTCGGGGAAATCAACAGTGGAAAATGAACTATGGAAAAAAGGGTATCGGACCATTGATATTGATCAAGAACCTAGGCTTACCCATTGGATTAATAAACAAACAGGCGAACGCGCCGAGTACACGCCCGGCAAGGTGAGCGAAGAGTGGCTCAATCGCCATGCATGGCTTTGGGATGAGGCGATGATGACCGAACTACTGAATCGTGATCCGGGAAATCCTGTATTTGTCGTTGGAGTCACTTCTGATATTCTTGATCAACTTCATCGGTTTGACAAAGTGTTCTTACTGCAGATTCCACCCTCAGTAGTGCGTCAACGGCTTGAGGATCGGCCCGGGCAAGATGAATTCGGGAAAAGCGAAACAGAAGTAGGGCACGTTCTCAGTTGGCAGGGTGAATTTGAAAAAGAAATGATCATAAAGGGGGCGATTGTTATTGATGCCCAGCAGCCTGTTGAGGTGATGGTTCAGAAAATCATAGCGAATATTTAGTAATTTCGAATTCTGTTGTTGAGATTATGAACTGGAAAAAAGGCCTTGTCCTACTCGGGGCAGTGATCGCGCTCATTACTGTTGTTTTTTTGATCAAATTTTTTTCAACAACGCAACTATCCAATACTTCCGTGAGCGGTTGGTATCTAGGCAATCAGATTTGGAGCGGGAATATCATCGTCACGGGGGACGTGCAAATTTTTGGAAATCTCACGGTGCTTCCCGGGACAACCGTGAAGTTTTCGGTCGGAGACGATCGCCGTTGGGGCGATGAGGTCCCGGCGGACGGATTTAACGATAACGATCCGACGCGGCTGCTCTCCTACTCCACTACACACTCCAGTCTATTTGTGTTACGTCAATTCGTGGCAACGGGCGAAAGCAGCCAGCCGATTCTTTTTACCTCCGCGGCAGAGAAACCGCAGCTGGCTGATTGGGAAGCAATTATCTTTATGGGCGACGGGAGCATCGTTGAACATAGTATTGTGGAATACACGCGCAACGGGCTCAACCCAGCCGGAGCACAGCCCAATAGCGTGATTAAAAATTCCATATCCCGGCACGCACTGTGGGGAGCAATATCATCGGCAAACTCAAATATCAGGATCATCAATAATCAGTTATCAGACGCGGGACACGAGGGGATTGATTTGAAATATGATGGCAACCAAGAAGTTTCTGGCAACGTGATTGATGATTGCCATACCGGCATCGCATCGATGGCGGGTTCGCAAATGATAAAAAATAACACCATCACCAATTGTGGCGATGGGGTGTTTTTGAGTCCAGAATCCAGAGCGATATCCGTTGGCAATACATTTATTCCTGCTCCCGAGGGAAGCCCACGTGTGTGGCGATACGGTACCTACACCATTCCAATATTTGGGTACCCCTGAGTTTTATACAGCATAACGCACCTCGCCTTGCCATATCTCGCTGTCTTCGGGTATGATAGCCAAGTATGAAAGTGCTTAAATTTGGGGGTTCGTCTGTTGCCAACGCGGCCAATATCAGCCGCGTTATTGATATTGTCTTGGGACAACACCAACAGGATCACGATATTATCGTGGTCGTCTCTGCCGCGGGCGGGATAACCGACAGCCTGATTCAAATGGCGGAAGCCGCACGGTCTGGGAACGACTCGTATCAGGCCCTGTTTGAAGCGCTTTGCCGCAAACACCAAGAGATGATCGAAGAACTCCTTGGGACAAACGCCCGGCAACCCGTCCAGACGCAGGCCCAAAAACTCTGCGATGAACTCGACAACCTGCTCCAAGGCGTTGCACTGCTCAAAGAGCTCTCTACTCAGGCGCTCGACGCCATTATGAGCACGGGCGAGCAACTTTCTGCGCAAATCATCAGCGCGGCATTCAATTATCGCGGCGTGCCTTGTACGTATGTCGATGCGCGCGAGCTCATCCAAACCGACAATAAATTTGGGCATGCCGCTGTGCAGATCGAAGCCACCTATCAGCGGATTGCCCATGCGTTCAAGCAGCAACAAGGGCTTTCGGTGATGGGCGGCTTTATTGCCGCAGACCAAAGCGGGGTTACGACTACGTTGGGCCGCGGCGGCTCTGATTATACAGCATCGCTGCTGGGCGCAGCGTTGGATGCTCCGATCATCGAAATTTGGACCGATGTGGATGGGGTCATGACGGCAGATCCGCGGCATGTGAAGGGCGCGTTTCCGCTCACATCAATTTCGTACGAGGAAGCAGGGGAGCTCGCGCACTTTGGGGCAAAGGTCATTCATCCCAAAACCATGAAGCCCGCACGGCTCAAGAATATTCCAATTCTCATTAAAAATACTTTTAACCCCGAGGCGCCGGGGACGCTGATTGACGGAGTTTCCAAACAACGCCAACACCTTGTCACGGGTGTCTCGTCGTTAGCCAATATCGCGTTGTTACGATTGCAAAGCAGCAGCATCAAATATATTTCGGAGATTTCCGCTCGTGTATTTCAGGCGCTTTCCAAGGAACACATCGAAGTATTGCTTACCACGTAAGCCTCGTATGAGCCGAGTGTTTGTATCGGCGTCCATGCACCCCAGGCGACTGCGGCGCAAAAACTGCTGGAAGAAGTTTTTGAGATGGAACTCCAAATGCAGCGGATGAGCCCGATCACGGTCCAAGATCACCTCTCGATTGTGGCAGTGGTGGGGGAGCAAATGAAAGGAGTCCCCGGCATCGCGGGGAAAGTCTTTGATACTCTTGGCCGGCTCGGGATCAATATCGTCGCCATTGCCCAAGGATCTTCGGAACTCAATATTTCCGCTGTCGTTGAGATGAACGATGAGAAATCGGCAGAGTCAACGCCATTCATGAAGCATTCTTTTCAGAGGGGAGCCAGCGAACGATTCATGTATTCCTCATCGGCACCGGGCTTATTGGCGGGACGCTGCTTAAGCAAATCCATGAAGCGAAGGAACGCCATTATACACAATACGGCCTGACGATCCGCGTTTGCGGCATTGCAAACCAAAAAACTATGTTGATCGACCCCCAGGGCATTGCGCTGGATGCCTGGAAAAAATCAATAAGCAGCGGTTCGGCGAGCAGTCCCGAACAGTTTGTGCGTGCTGTCCAAGAGGCGCGCCCGGGCAGCAGCGTCTTCGTGGACTGCACGGCCAGTGAAGAAATCCCGCGTTGGTATCGGGGGCTACTCGAGCGCGGCATCTCTGTGGTCACCCCCAATAAAAAAGGGAACTCCGGGTCCCTAGAGCAGTATCGGGCGCTCCAGAACGCAAGCGGCGACAACGGCGCCGTGTTTCGATACGAAACAAATGTCGGCGCGGCGCTGCCCGTCATTCATACGATCAAAAGCCTGATGCAATGCGGCGATGAGATTATCCGGATCGAAGCGGTCCTTTCCGGCACCCTGAGCTACATTTTTAATACATTTGCATCATCCAACCTGCCCTTCAGCGCCATTGTTCGGGATGCCCAGAGCAAAGGTTATACCGAGCCAGACCCGCGCGATGATCTAAACGGCAAAGACGTTGCGCGAAAGATCTTGATTTTGGCACGTGAGATGGGATTGGCGATGGAGCTTGCGGATGTCCAGATCGAGGCCCTGCTGCCGGCAGAATGTTTTAGCGCTCCATCCATCGAACAATTCTTTACAGCACTGGAAACACTCAATGTAGATTTCGAATCAAAAAAACAACTCGCTGCAGCGGATAATAAGAAGTTATGTTTTGTGGCAACGCTGGACAACGGTGAGGCGCGTATCGCACTGACCGCCGTTGACCGCACACACGCGATGTATGGGTTGAGCGGCAGCGATAACATTGTGATGTTTACCACCAAGCGCTACAACACGACGCCACTGGTGATTCGCGGCCCTGGCGCCGGAGCCGAAGTGACGGCGGGCGGAGTATTAGCGGACATTATTCAATGTTTTAAGAGTTAGAATATGCAGCAAAAAATCCCCGTTGGAATTTTAGGCGCTACTGGGATGGTGGGCCAGCGATTTGTCACTCTCTTGGCCAAGCACCCATGGTTTGAAATTTCAGCACTGGGGGCATCGTCTGCCTCTGCGGGCAAGCCCTACGATCAGGCCATCGGCAATCGTTGGGCACTCGTCGAGCCGATGCCCGATGCGGTGAAGCAAATGCCCGTGTATGCTGTGGACCAGGACCTTGTGACCATTGCTTCAAAAGTAAAACTTGTGTTTTGCGCGATTGATTTGGATGCCGACGCAATTAGATCGATCGAAGACGGGTATGCCAAAGCCGGGGTAGCGGTCGTCTCGAATAATTCTGCCAACCGTTGGACCGCTGATGTGCCTATGATTATGCCAGAGGTTAATCCCCACCATTTGGATATGATTCCGGTGCAACGCAACCATCGCGGATGGAATACGGGGTTCATCGTTGTCAAACCCAATTGCTCGATTCAATGTTATGTCCCGATCTTGGAGGCATGGAAGCAATTTGAGCCTCAACAATTGCGCGTTTCCACGTATCAAGCGATCTCCGGTGCAGGCAAAACATTTGCCACTTGGCCCGAAATGGTCGACAATGTCATCCCCTATATTGGCGGAGAAGAAGAAAAGAGTGAGAAAGAACCGCTCAAAATTTGGGCAACCATTGTTGATGGGGAATTTATATTGTCAGAGACACCACGCATTTCGGCCCAATGCATCCGCGTGAGCGCTTCGGACGGGCATTTTGCGACCCTGAATGTGTTGTTCAAGGGCAGCCCCACCAAACAGCAACTACTGGACGCGATCCGGAATTTCCCGAATCCATTGAGCGACTTAAAATTACCCTCTGCGCCAGAGCCATTTATCACCTATTTCGATGAAGAGAACCGCCCGCAGACAAAACTGGATCGGAATATTGATCACGGGATGGGCATTAGCATGGGGCGGTTGCGCGAGGACCCGCTGGGCGGTTGGAAATGCGTAAGCCTTTCGCACAACACCATCCGCGGCGCTGCCGGCGGGGCAGTGCTGATTGCAGAATTGCTCGTTGCGAAAGGATATATATGCACATGACGCGGGAACAATTCGACCAAGCCCATCTCAGCAACCGGCTCGTCATTACGTTTGTTGGCATGAGCAACCTTGGGAAAACCCATTGGGCGCGGAATGAATTTGCGAAGAAGTTAGGATTCCGGTATATCGGGTGCGATGACCGCATCGAAGCGATCCTCACCCCGGAATTGAAAGCTGCTGGATATGGCGGAGGTATTGCCGATGTATCGCGCTGGATGGGGCAGCCCTATGACGAGCGCTATGCCCAACATCAGCAGCGGTACCTTGAGATCGAAGCTGATGTTACGCGCGAGGCATTAGTGGAAGTTCAAAAGACACCCGGCAACACGGCGATCGATACCACGGGAAGCGTCATCCACCTGGACCCCTCTATTGGTGAAGAACTCAAACAAAAGACACTGGTCGTCGGGATCCGAGCGACGGAAGATCGAAAACGAGAGATGTACGAGAAATACATTAAAGAGTTGGAGCCGGTGTGTTTCGGGTCTGTGTTCACCAAGCTGCCCGATGAAACAAATGAGCAAGCCTTGGCACGATCCTATTTAAAACTCCTGGAGGTCCGCAGCGGGCTCTATGAGCAGTTGGCAGATATCATGATTCCCCGGGAAGAAATTACCGAAGGGATGGAACTTTCGGAATTTATCAACCTTGTTCATAAACATTGTGAACTATCAGAGCACGAACGGGAGTTCTCCCGCCGTTAGCCTCCAACAAGCCGTACTCAATGGACTTGCGCCTGACGGAGGCCTCTACATGCCGTCGGAGATCCCGCATGTTTCTCCAGAGTTTATCGGGGCGATGGATTCGTTGTCGTTTCAGGACATCGCTTACATTTTTGGCGCACCGTATTTTCTCGACAGCGTTCCGGGGTTCGAATACCGCCGCATAGTAGACGAATCATTCAACTTTGATGTCCCTCTTGTCCAGCTCGATCGTGATAGTTGGGTGTTAGAACTTTTTCACGGGCCAACCCTTGCATTCAAAGATTTTGCTGCGCGGTTCATGGCGCGCTTGATGGCACACTATGCGCAAGAATTCGACCAGCGGATCACCGTGCTTGTGGCCACCAGCGGCGATACCGGCAGCGCCGTTGCGCACGGATTTTTAGGTGTCGACAAGATTGATGTAGTGATCTTATATCCGAGCGGTCGAGTCAGCGTCATGCAAGAAAAGCAATTGACGACCATGGGCCAAAATATCACGGCACTGGAAGTGCAGGGGAGTTTTGACGACTGCCAGGCAATGGTTAAAACGGCGTTTTTGGATCCAGAGCTCGCGCAGCGAATGAAACTCGCGAGTGCAAACTCTATTAATATTGCTCGGCTGCTCCCGCAAATGTTTTATTATATTTTTCTTTGTTCACGATTGCGCCCGCAATGGATGCCGATTACCGTTTCCGTCCCGAGCGGTAATCTGGGCAATCTCACGGCAGGCCTCATGGCAAAACGCATGGGTGCCCCGATACAACATTTTATTGCTGCCAACAACAATAATGATACATTGGCACAGTATCTGCGCACCGGCGTGTTTCATCCAAAACCGAGTGTTTCGACCGTTTCCAATGCCATGGATGTGGGCAACCCCAGCAACTTTGCGCGGATGCAGGCCTTGTACAATAATGATGTAGAGGCCATGCGCCACGACGTCATCGGCTATTCATTCACCGATGGTCAGACCACGAGAGCCATTGCGACAACATATAAGCAATACGGCTATATCATGGACCCACACGGGGCAGTCGGGTATTTGGCGCTCCAAGAATACCAACAGATGCATTCCAGTTGCACCGGGGTGATCGTAGAAACTGCTCATCCCGCAAAATTCGCCGATGTCGTTGAGCCCGCGATCGGTCAAACAGTCCCCATGCCTGATCGACTGGGCGCGTATGCAGCACGCGCCAAGCAATCGATTGTCATTGGCAATACATTTGAGGATCTCAAGACGTTCCTCACTTCAAAGCATTAAAACAAGACGGATTACATTATGGACACCAAACAATCGTTTTACCACCTCGGCATTGCTCCAAGACTTCTAGAGATTTTGGACAAACTTCAGTTTGTCACTCCGACGCCCATCCAGCAAAAATCGATCCCGGTTGCATTGGAAGGGAAGGATGTGATCGGTATTGCCCAAACCGGGACCGGGAAAACGCTCGCATTCGGCATCCCCATGATCCAACGATTAGCACAAGTGAAGGGGAAAGGCCTTGTGATCCTGCCAACGCGCGAACTCGCGCTGCAAGTAGACGAATCGTACCAGAAAATCGGGCGATCGATCGGGTTGCGCACGGCGGTGCTCATTGGTGGTGCGTCGATCAGTAATCAAGTACATATGATCCGACGTCGCCCCCATGTGGTGATTGGCACCCCTGGGCGTATTATCGACCATCTGCATCAAAAGAGCTTGGATCTCCGGGACGTGTCGGTTCTTGTTCTGGATGAGGCCGATCGGATGCTTGACATGGGATTTGCTCCGCAGATTAATGAGATTCTCCGTTCGATTCCAAAAGAGCGGCAAACCATGCTATTTTCTGCAACAATGCCAGACGACATCGTCCGGATCGCAAGCCGGCAGATGAAATTGCCAGTACGGGTGGAGATTGCTCCTACCGGCGCGACTGCTGACAACGTCGAGCAAGAACTGTACGTGGTCAGTAAGGATCAAAAAGATCGGCTGCTTGATAAAATTTTATCCGAGTATCACGGTTCGGTATTGGTATTTACTCGCACGAAGTACGGCGCCAAGAGAGTGTGTCGGCGGGTGCGGACCATGGGGCATTCTTCTGCAGAGCTGCACTCCGAGCGGAGCCTTGCGCAACGCAAAGAGGCGTTGGAGGGATTTAAACGAGGAGTGTATCGTGTGCTCGTCGCAACAGACATAGCGGCTCGGGGGATCGATGTAACAGGGATTGAATTAGTGATTAATTATGACATCCCAGAGCATCCCGAAGATTACGTGCACCGCATTGGCCGTACGGGCCGTGCCGGCATGACAGGAACCGCAATTTCATTTGCGACCCGCGAACAAGGCAGTGTCGTGCGAGACATTGAGAAATTCGTCCGGGTGGCCCTCCCCGTCTCTCGATTACCAGAGCTGCCGCCAGAACGTTTGCAGGGTGCGTTCGAACCATCTCGGCAACCGTTTCGGCGGGGATCACGAAGACCCAGCGTTGTAGGGCGGGGCAGCTTGCGCCCACACCGACGCCGTCCATTTCAGCAACGGCATCATTCAATATTTGGCGGTCAGGTGTAATTGCGCTGTTATAAAAAAATCTGTCAGGGATCTGACAGATTTTTTTACGGTCCTGGATGTATTACCGCGTCACGCTGATCGTTGCGCTTTGTTCTGCGTCGGGGGCGACCACTGTTATACGGCCGTTTGCGTCCTTCTTAATTTCATAGCCAGCGCCATTAGTGGAGCTGCCGGTGGGGTCCGCCGGGATAGAGACGAGATACTTTCCATTTGTCGTCAGTGCCGATAAGTCGATGAGTCCCGTGCAGGTTCCGCCCGTTTTGCAGATTTCGGTCTGCGTTGTCGTGATTGCGGTCGGCAGCGCCCCTTTGTTGTCCACAGAGTACTGATAGACTGCATTCAAAACCGCATTCACATCACTGCGGCGTTGAGCGTTGTTGGTTTCTCCAAGCTGTTTGCCGGGGTTAATAGCGATAATCACGATTCCCGCCAAAATAGCAATGGCAGCAACGACCAGAAGGATTTCCAAGAGGGTGAATCCTTTTGGGATAAAACGGTTTCTCATAACAAACACGATGATAAATAGTAAATAAAGGCCTGTTGATAACTTTTCGATCTTAAAGATAGTATAGCGTAAATACGGTTAAAAATCACCGACTTCTTGCCAACTGGACACGGTAATTTTGGGCGTGAGTGCGCTGGTTGTTATCTTGACTTTGCGAATGATGCCTCCGACAGTGCCTGTGCTCGTGATCGTCCGAAGTTGTCCGCCCCCATCTGTAACGGTCGCGCTACACGTACCATCCCCCAGCGTTCGATTGAATTGTCCGGTGTAGGAGAGGTTGTCGTGGATCGCCTGGAGCGCTTCTTCTGCACAAGCATTGGCTAATGCATTAGCTTGAGCGCCAAGACTTGTTGCGATGCTGCCCCTCGTGCTGCTGATGCCAGACAGCAAGAGCGTGACACCAATGGCCGAGGCGATCGCGCTAGCCACAATGACGCTGGTGAGGGTAGCAAAGCCTTTATCGGATTGACGCTGATCCATAGAATGTCTGGCTGTAATTGTATTCATTCCGTCCTTCGCGGTTGACCCGTGAAAGGGTAAATTGGATTTGGATTGTTCCAGGAGTTTGCGCACGTGAGCGGTTACTAAATTGGGCATTGGAAATAATGACATTCGAATTATGCATAGCCAAGGGGGAGGCAACCCCTTTGGTGTACCAAAGCGTCCCGTTGATCGGTTCTACGGTGATGGCGTCGCTGCCGGCAAGAACCACGTTCGAGGCGCTGTTTCCGACGATTGGAGTTGTTATTGATGATGCCGATCGAACGCTGGATGAAATCAACTCCATCATTTGCACTCCTTGTTCTTCCACTTCCACAATGGTTTGCTGTTTAATGCGGGCGTTCAATACAATTGCCAAAAACATACTTACGGCTCCCAGAAGGATTCCCGCTAACCCGACAGAAAGTAAAACTTCAAGCAGGGTGAGCCCTTTTCGATGCCCGTTGCCGTTATCGGTCCTTTGCTTGTTTGTTTCTCGCATATTACGACCCCGGTGTAAACGTTACTTGCTTGACTGATCCATCCGTAAATTTGAGCTGGAGCGTGAACGTATCGCCTTCGGCATTGCCCGTCATCTTGATGCGGTCAATAGAGTAGTCGTTTTCTCCCGCGGGGATGGTTACATTTTGGACATCCAATTCGGTGGCACTGGATTGGGTTCCTGTTGGAGCCCCCGGTCCATTGTTCGACCAGACCACTGTGCTGTCTATTTTAATCTCCTTAATATTTTGATTGGGTTTTGTCCAAGAAACCGTTATCTTGTCGATGATCGCCGCCATGGAGCCGAAATTTTCGATTTCGACCCCTTGCACTTCGGATTTGCCGCTGCCGCCCACCGTTGCTCCATTTACATCGATATTCACAGTGTCTGCCGCCGTCTGCGTTGCCATGCGCCAATTGGTCATGTGCGTAACGATGGAAACGTTACCATCGCGGCCGATTGATTGCGGCCAGTTTACCGTTGCGGTTATCTGTTTTGTGTTCGCGTCAATGGAAGAAATCGTAAGTGCCCTTGTAAATCCATCAACCGAATCCGACGATCCCGAAAACGTCCATTGATTGTTTACAATCGCCAGGCCATACGTCCCGTCCAGCAGCAGCGTCATATCGCTATCTCGGAGGTTGCGTGCGGCTTCGAGCGTTTCTTGCGCCAGAAAGAGAGCCCTGTTGCGGCGGCCCGCAAATTCAGCGCTTTGCTGCCCTACGGCCAATGTGCCCACAATGCCGGTGACAAGCAATCCGAAGAGGGCACTGGCCAAAATCGCTTCGATCAAACTAAAGCCCTGCCGGGTCATAGTGTGTAGGTGATCTCCAGCACCGGCGGATCGGTTCCTTCGCGGCTCGAGAAATACCAGTAGGCTTCTGATGTGTCTTCATTCGCATCCTTGATGAGCCATCCATGGTTCGGTCTGCTTCCGTTTACAAAGGCTTGGACATCGCCGGTGACATCCCACTGATCCCATTTGAGCGTTCTGGTCCATGATACGTTGGTTGTGGCGCTTGCGGTTGGCGTAAATTCGTTCGAAAGCGTATTCCACGTGGCATTGGTTTCGCTCCAGGATTGTGTCAACGCGTGTACCGCGACCACACGCGTGGCGCCATATGTTTGTGTTTCTTTGAGTTTGAGCACTGCCGAAGTTATGATGGCCGATGGCGGGATTGTTGAGAGGGTAAAGCCAACCACCAATCGTTTATTGTATCCAGTGTTACGGGGGTACTCCTGGAGGCTCACCCCCGCCCCATCATTGGTTGTCGGGCTGCTTTGGATAAGGGTCGCATCCCGTGTGGCGCCGAAGGAAATGGTTGGCCCGCTGGCGACCTCATCGATAGTGCCGATCGAATTAATAAAAAGCCTTCGATCGCCGACGATATTATGGGTGAGGACGATGACACCGGCGGAAGAGGGGAGCCCGGTTGTTTTGGCGAACACTAATTCGGTAATCCCCGAGGCGCTGATTGTTGTTGGGATGTCGCTCGTCTGATCCAAGGACTGGTTGCGTGACTCAAAGGCCGACCCCGAAAAAAGAGTCATGATACCCGGCTGGATATTCACACCCCAAGCGCTATCATGGTCCCCCGCGCGAGAGAGTGTCTGCGCTCGGTAGAGCGCTGAAACCACGGACGTAACGGCATTATCAAGGTCATTTGTTCGCAAGAGAGTAAGTGAGAGTACCGCCGTGCTTGTGGCGATGATTGCAACAAGTGCGACGGTGAGAACGATTTCGATCAGGGTAAATCCAGTTTTCACAAAGATGCCCTGCGCGCTACATTCGGTTAAGCCCCCCAAGGATGCTGTACACCGGCAGAATCACCGCCATGGCAACGGCAACGACTCCGACCCAAATAAGAGCGAGCAAAACGGGTTCGATCAAAACGGAAAGATTTTTTGTGGTTGTTTCGGCCCGGTCTTCGAATGTTTCGCCAATCTTGAGCAGGGTCGAAGCCAATATTCCGCTGCGTTCGGCTGCCATCATCATTTGTTGGATGGGCGGCGGGATGAGTTGATCCGTTGAGCCAAAGGCAACAAAGCATTTTTGAAAGCTGTTTCCTTCTTCAACGCCTTGTCGCAGATTCTCATAGAAACTTTGGTAGAACTTGAGTTCTGTGGTATCGCGCAATGATCGCATGGATTTAGGCACCGTCAGCCCCGCGTCCAAGAGTGTTCCTAAGACATATCCAAAACGAGCCAATTCGACTTCTTGGATGAGCCGGCCCACGCCTGGCAGAGCAAACAACAATCGTTGCCCAACATGTTTTGTAGGGTGGAATACAAAAAGAATGTACCAGACAACGATGAGCACCAACAGTAGTAATGGGATGACGAGCGACCCGTATTGTCCTACCCAAGCCCCCACGGCAATCATCACGCGGGTGATCAGCGGGAGTGTAACGTGCAGAGAAGAGAATACGGTGGAAAGCCGCGGCAAGATAAACCAAGAAATACCAAGGCTTACCACAATGCCGATGATGATAACGAGTGCGGGATAGAGCATGGCAGAGCGGACTTTTGATCGGAACAGTCGATCCTTGCGTTGCTGGTTTACAATCACTGTAAGATTAGCGGATAGTTGCCCGCTTTCTTCACCTAAGCGGACAAGGCTGATCACGGGGCCGCTCAATAGTTGCGTTGCTTCGAGTGCGCGCCATAATGTTGAACCGCTGTCCACGGCATCCTTCACTTGGCCGATGATTTCTTTCATCGTCTTTGAGCGAATTCCACCCTTGATCGCTTCGATCGCAACGGAGACATCCATGCCCGAGGCCAAAAGGGTCGCAAGATTTTCGATAAAATAATCACGCTCTTTGCCAATGCCCATCAGCGAGATTTTAGAATAGTGGTAATCGCTGGACACGCGCTCGACCGCAGCGACAGTGGGCTTACGACTGGGCATAGGGGCGTGAAGACGGCGGTTCTGCAACGCGCAATACTTCTTCGATGGTGGTGAGCCCAGCCTTTACCTTTTCTATTCCGTCTTCAAACAGTGAATGGGAGCCTTGGCCTCTGGCCAGATCTTGGATTTGTTGCGTGGTGGGGTTCTTGAGAATTAAATCCTGCATTTGCCGGGTATTCACGATGAATTCAAAGATCCCCATGCGTCCTTTGTATCCGGTTTGTCCGCATACTTTGCATCCCACTGCGCGTTGGACCACACGCGTTTTTTCGGAAAAATATTTTTTGGCGTCCGCCAGCAATGGCTTGAGCCCGTCGTAATCCATCTCGGTGGGTTTGCGGCACGCATCACACAATTTCCGGACCAGGCGTTGGGCAACAATCACCTCGAGTGTCGATGTCAATAAGAACGGTTCAACCCCCATATCCAGCAAACGGGGCACGCTAGTGGCTGCATCGTTGGCATGAAACGTGGAGAGCAATAAATGGCCGGTCAGGGCCGCATTGACGGCGATTTCGGCGGTTTCATGGTCCCGGATTTCTCCCACGAGTACGATATCAGGATCTTGGCGGACAATGGATCGGAGCCCCTTTGCAAACGTGAGATTGGTTTGTGTGTTCACCTGGATTTGGTTGGCCCCGGCAATTTTGTACTCTACCGGATCCTCGATCGTCGTAATGTTGACCCCGGGACGATTGAGAATATTGAGCAGGGCATACAACGTCGTTGTTTTCCCACTGCCCGTGGGTCCTGTGACGAGAATCATTCCGAACGGCTTTTGGGAGCTTCGCGTCAGGAGTTCCTGGTCTGGGAGTGAAAACCCAAGGTTTCCAAGAGTAAACTCCTTGATATATCCATGGAGCAGTCGGATAGCGATCTTTTCACCATCTAACACCGGAACAATCGACACCCGCAAATCAATGGCCAGATCATTATGCGCGTAGCGGATCGATCCATCTTGGGCGGAAAAGTGCTCATCCGTGCGCAAGTGAGCGAGAACTTTGATCCGATTGAGAATATTTTCGTAATGTTCGCGCGGGAGTTTGCCTGCTTCTTGGAGTACCCCGTCGACGCGAAAGCGGACCACCACTTCTTTTTCCTGCGGTTCAAAATGGATATCGCTGGATCGATACCCAAGGGCGTCCGCAAAAATCGCATCAATGATTTCTGGCGCCACCCGACGACCGGATTGGATAATGGTGCTGAATTTGGTATCCAGTGATCGGGGGGCAGCGTTTTGGAGGGCAGGGGAGATGGGTTTAACGGGCGCAGAGGGCCCGGTTGATAATCTACTGGTTGTTGACGCCCTTTTCGATGGAGATTTTTTTGTCGGAGTGGTCGGCATATTGAATCGTTTTATGATGTTGTCTCATATTATAGCATAAAATAATTTTGGCTTGAAATAGGAGTGCATAAAATGGTATAGTATCACGACTATGAATTCATTCGCACCCTGGCACAGCCTATCGCTCAAAAGCGTCTTTTCAAAATTAAAAACAACCCCGTCAGGGCTGGTGGAACGCGAAGCAAAACGCCGCACCCAGCAGTTTGGGGCGAATATTGTTTTCCGACCAACGCCACCGCCCCCACTATGGGTTGTTATCGCTTCCCATATTGGGAGTATCGCGACTATCGTGTTTGTTGCTCTTGCGGCAATTTCATCGTTTGGATTGCATCTCATCCTTCTTACGCGAATCTTTCTCGTACTCGCGATCGCACAAACAACGCTGGCCGTGGTGCTGGATGAACGATGCCGCTATATCCAAGAATTCATCCAAACATTTGCTCATTCTGTCACGTTGGTAAAGCGCTTAAAGAGTCCGCGCGCGCGATCAGAACCGCAGCTCCGGCCTGTGGATCAGCTTGTACCCGGCGATATTGTTGTGGTCAGTGGCGGAGAAAATATCCCGGCGGATGGGCGAGTGATTCAGTCACAAGACCTTTCCGTTGATGAATCAATGCTTACCGGCGAGCCCTTGTACCAAGAGAAAGATCCGTCGCCACTGAACGCAACCACCCCGTTATTGGATCGGCATAATATGGTGTATTCCAGCTCTGTCGTCACACGCGGCCGCGCTGTCGTGGCGGTGACAGCAACGGGAGCGCAGACGGTTGTGGGGTCGATCGCGCAATCGGTTCAACAGCGTTCTCGCCTGTTGCGTAATATGATTTTTCTTGGCCCTTCTGTTGTTGCCATTGCGGTGGTCGCCATCACGGGGGTGGTCTCGATTCTCTTCATGCAATGGAGCGCCCCGTGGCAGCCGGCAATGGTGCTGTCCGCGTTTGCGGCCATCCTGATCATTTGCGCCCCGTATTGGCAGAGCATTGCGACGACCATTCTCGAATACGAGGCGACGCGACGGTTATTGCGTATTGGAATTATCGTGAAAGAGCCGGGGACGATCAGCCGACTGGGAGATGTAACCACCGTCTGTTTTGACAAGACAGCCACGATCACCAAAGGCGCGCTTGCTGTAGAAATGGCGCTCGATGGGCAACTGCAGCGATTTGGGCCGAAGTCTTTGGAACAGATCCCGGAGTTGCTCTGGAGCGCGGTCCTGCTCGCCAACGATGCAATGCTCATAAATATTCCGGCTTCCAGAGGATCGGGACGATGGATTGGCGACAGCACGGATTGCGCTCTTGCAAAAAGCGCACATGTCTTGGGATTGCAACGGGAGAAACTTCTTACGCGGTTTCCATTAATCAAAACAATTCCGTTTGATACGTCCAGGAAATGGGCGGCTTCTGTCCATCAATTCCGGGATCAATCACTCGTGTTTGTGAAGGGCGCCCCCGAACGGGTTCTAGCACGCTGTCGTGCGCGGTGGCGCCCCAAGGGCAAACCCCTTCCGCTTACGGAGTCAATGCGTCAAACAATCGAACAGGAAGTCACAATGCTTTCGTCCGCAGGCAAACGCGTGATCGGTGTTGCGACCCAAGTTTTTCGACGTCCTCCGGGCAGTGAAACGGATGTCGTGAATCTCGAGTGGATGGGAATGTTTGTGTTGAGCGACCCGGTCCGCGATGATGCGCGATTGAGCCTCGCACAACTTGAGCGAAACTTTTGTCGCATGGTGATGCTCACTGGCGATCACGCCGCCAATGCAACAACCGTGGGGCAGCAACTCGGTTGGAACACGGCTGCCATCACCGGCGATCAGCTTGAAGCGATGAATGACGAGCAACTCGATGCGATGACCGGACTCCAGCACGCCTTTGCTCGGGTCGAACCGAGGCAGAAAGAGAGAATTATCAGTATGTTCCAACGGCGTGGCGACATCGTGCTGATGACGGGGGATGGGGTCAATGATGCGTATGCCCTTCAAACTGCGGATGTCGGTGTCGCCGTTTCCAATGCCACAGATGTTGCTCGCAACGCAGCGCGCATCATTATTGGATCGGATAATTTATTTTCGATCGTGTCTGCGCTCAATGAAGGTCGTTGGATCCGAATCCTCGAACGATTGATGGGCGTTCTTTTTTCATTTACGAGCGCCTTGTTGGTCGCTGGATTTATTACCACGGCAAGTAGGACGGGATTGCTCTCACTCTGGCAGGTTATTTGGGTGCCCGTGGTCGTGATCACTATCATCATGACGTCCCTTCTCCTTATGCCGGCACGTTCGATTCGATTTCGTCCACGGTGGGGCACGCTGCCCTGGCTTGGC
The DNA here is from genome assembly GCA_016215325.1 of Candidatus Uhrbacteria bacterium. Taxonomy (GTDB): domain Bacteria; phylum Patescibacteriota; class Patescibacteriia; order JACRJV01; family JACRJV01; genus JACRJV01. Next base: position 17,565 of record JACRJV010000023.1, on the reverse strand, counting down.
AGCGCAATAGCCTTGGGCGGCGTGCTGGGGAGTGCTATCGCCCTTCTGGGTGTTCAGACAATCCCCGATCGACTTTCGGCATCCGGCCTGATCTGGGTCTGCCTCTCCATTATCCCGATCGGCATTGTTCTCCCCCTGTTCATGGCCATGCCTGGCAATCGTCGATGGTTGTTTGCGATCACTACTCTCGGCTTGCCGTTTCTCCTGCAAGTGCTTGTCCTGTCAGATCCGTGGGCGCAAGTTTTTTTTGGAGTCCGAGACTTCCCGATGTGGGCTTGGAGCGTCCTATTGATGGGGCTTGGTATCACAACCGCGATGGGATGGCTTTTTGTGAAGCCGATGCATGTGTATGATCCCCATTCATAAGGGTACGCGCGTGACCGTGGTGGGGCTTGGGGTCCATGGCGGAGGGGTCGGCTCTGTCCGTTGGCTTTTGAAGCAGGGGGCAACGGTCTGCATTTGCGACCGTAAGTCGAAGAAGGAACTTCCCTCATCGGTTGCAGAGGTGATGAGAATCTATCGTCAGTACAAAGCGCACATTCCCACGTTGCCTGCACCCACGTGGCGCCTTGGCACTGCGCATACACGCAGCCAGATTGCGCGTTCACAACTCATCGTCGTAAACCCAGATGTCCCGCGTACATCTGCAACATTCCAATGGGCTGCCGAACTTCGCATTCCGATCCGTGTAGGGGATACCACACTGTTTGTTGAACGATTTGCGGGAAGAATTATTGGTATCACAGGGACGCGCGGTAAGACCACCACAACAACCCTCATCGGGAATATGATGCGTGGGGTGCACAAAGACACAATTGTCGCGGGTAATCTGCGGATTAGCCCGCTGGATTTTTTACAACGGCCCCGTTGGGCAGTATTAGAGCTCTCCAGTTGGCAAGTGGAAGGGTTGAATGATATTAAAAAGAGTCCGCATATAGCTGTCATGACCAACATCGCCCCTGATCATTTGAATCGCTACCCCTCGATGGCGGCGTATGCTCGAGCAAAATCGTTATTGCTCAAGTACCAACAAGCAACAGACCACGCGGTGCTCAACTACGATCAAACAATTATCCGAGCAATGGCATCCAAGACTAAAGCACGCAAATGGTGGGTGAGCAGCACAGTGCTGCCCAAGCGGTATAACGGTGCGTATCTGGATCGCGGCAGGCTTTGGATCCGCACACGCGGCGTTTCGCATAACGTTATCGCGCGATCTTCATTGCGCTTAGACGATGATCACGTTGTGGTCAATATGCTTTTTGCGATCGCAGCTGCAACGGCTGCGGATATGCCGCGATCCATTATTACGCAAAGTCTCCGTAAATTTCGTGGCGTATGGGGGCGTAACCAGCGGGTGCGCATGGTCCGCGGCGTTGAATATATCAACGATACGGCGGCAACGATTCCCGAAGCAACCCAGGCCGCTATTCGAGCGCTGCTCAAGCGAAATAGAGCGGGCAAGATCATCCTTCTTGCGGGCGGTATGGACAAAGGACTGGACTATATGCCCTTCCTTGCGGCGATTCTGCCTTATCTCAAGGCGCTCGTATTCTTCCGAGGGAACGCCAGTGACAAGATGCGGGAGATTGTCGGTACTCTGCAACAGAATGGAGGTACACCTCCTCGATTAGCAGGGCCGGTGGCTTCGATGGAGTCCGCCGTACTCAAGGCCGCCGCAATGGCGACCCCCGGCGATGTCGTTCTATTATCACCTGCTGCCGCCAGTTTTGGCATATTCAGGCACGCGTATGATCGCGGGCAGCAATTTGAACGGATTGTCCGTGGCTTATGATTGATGTGTATACGATAAAGACAGCAATCAGAGCAGTGCTGCCCGTGATCATGCTCACCGGATACCATCGATTGCTCGCTGCGGTGGCCTCGTGGTGGTACGGCAATGCGTCTCGATCGATGATGGTAATTGGCGTTACCGGCACCAATGGCAAATCGACGACCGTAAGCCTGATCGGGCAGATTCTCATGCACTCTGGGTACCGGATTGGATGGACATCCACCGCAACCATCCGCATTGGTGACACGCAGTGGCTTAATGATACAAAGATGACCATGTTGGGTCCGTTTGCCCTCCAGCGGCTATTGCGGCGAATGAAACAAGCCAAATGCACCGTTGCTATTGTGGAAGTCTCCTCAGAAGGCCTTGCACTATTCCGGCATCAAGGCATTGTGTTTGATACGGCGGTATTCACCAATCTCACCCCAGAACATCTCGAACGCCATGGGGGGATGAGTAATTACATCGCAGCAAAACGGATGCTGTTTGAAACGCTTGCAGCACGTGAGCCCAAAACCATTCAATCCGTAGACGTCCCCACGGTGATCGTTTCTAACGCCGATGATGATGTCGGACGCGAGTTCCTTCGATTGCCCGCAAACCGCTGGATTGGTTACAGCGTTGTCGCGGGCAGTGATGCCGGGCACGCGCCGGTTCCCGTCGGAGTCGAACGGTTGGTGGGCGTTATCCAACAACAGCGTCTTGAGGGGACATCCATAAGTGTTGATGGCTGCCCGATGACGCTTGCGCTCCCATCCGTCGTCAATGTGTACAATGCCATGGCAGCGATTGCGGCAACGCGATCGTTCAATATCCCTCTCGCGACGGTGGCCGAGGCGCTTTCCCGCGCCCAGGGTGTGCCGGGACGGATGGAATGGATTGTTGAGGGTCAACCGTTTTTGGCGATGGTCGAGTACTCCCCAGAGCCGGCATCGCTCAATGCCCTGTATCAATATGTCACTCGCCATCACAGCGGGAGAATTATCCATGTATTGGGGTCTGCGGGCGGCGGCCGGGACAAAGCGCGCCGTCCCATAATGGGCCAGATTGCGGCGAGCAATGCGGATATCGTGATTGTTACCAACGAAGATCCGTACGACGAAGATCCACATTCGATCATCGATCAAGTTGCCCAAGGCGCGCGCAGTGCCATCGCTACGCGGATGAAGCAGTTAGAAACGATTGTTGATCGCGGTCAAGCGATTACCCGCGCGGTAGCACTAGCGGCTCCCGGGGACCTGCTTTTACTCACGGGCAAGGCCTGCGAGCAAACCATTTGTGTTGCGGGCGGAAAGAAGATCCCCTGGGATGACCGTCTCCAGCTGCGTGAGGCAATTAAACAGAAGTATGGAAATTCTTAGGGTCGCTCCCGGGCGTCTTACCCAACGGCAACTGCGTGCAGTGACCCAGATTCTCCATAACGGCGGCAGCATTGTGTACCCGACCGATACGACATATGGTATTGGGTGCGACGCCACCAACCCAGACGCGGTAAAGAACGTATTTGCAATTAAACACCGTCCAGCAGACAAACAAATGTCCGTGATGGTCAGCGGCATCTCCATGGCAAGACGATGCTGTCAATGGAACGCGCGCGCGCAATCACTTGCTTCACAATGGTGGCCCGGAGCGCTCACCATTGTTCTTAAACAGAAAATTGGTCGTGGTACGGTTGGAGTGCGTATGCCAAACCATGATCTAGCATTGCAAATTGCAAAGGCATACCACAAACCGATTATCACAACATCTGCAAACATCTCCGGAGAGAGTCCTTGTTATTCTATTCCTAGCTTTTTGAGCCAAGTGAAGAGGCAACGCTCGACCGCACTGCCAGACCTCCTTATAAACGCGGGGAGCCTCCCGCGCCGGCAGCCATCCACCGTGGTCGATGTCCGCAAGCATCCCAAGATCATCCGTAACGGATCGGTGCGGATTGTGATATAATACAGCGCATGATATCTATGGATTCCCTATCTCTTCAACGGTCGTTTGCCATCGAGCTCGCGCGTAATTGTGCAACGTATATCCGCAATCATTTTACATTGGGGATCACAAAAGAGTGGAAAGAGGACAAGTCCCCGGTGACGGCAGTGGATAAAGCAGTTGATCGCCGTGTTATACGGGCAATTCAAAAACAATTCCCCAACGATACGATCATTAGCGAAGAAAGTCCTGCCCGGAAGGGGACCAGTGGAGATGCTTGGGTGATTGATCCGATTGATGGGACCATCCCCTTTTCGCACGGCGTCCCAACATTTTGTTTTTCCTTGGCATTTGTCCGAGATGGAAAGCCGCTGATTGGGGTCATTATCGATCCGATTGCTCGACGAGAGTTTATTGGTATCCATGGTGTTGGGGCAACATGCAACAAGAAGCGCATGCAACTTCCCCGCATCGTTTCGAGTCGGCCCCTGGTTGCACTGGAAGGGTTTTTCCGATGGGATCGTGCGCCGATTGTCTACCCGACGATTGCTCAGAAATATCTCGTTGTTCAGTTAGCGTGTATTACCTACGATGCGATGATGGTGGCGCTCGGGAATTTTGGCGCAACGGTATACCCGTATAAGAATCCATGGGACATTGCCGCTGTTGATGTCATCGTGCGGGAAGCTGGCGGCATTGTCACCAATTTGAGTGGTGCCCCACAGCGATACGACCAGCCGATTCATGGCGCGATTATTTCGCATCCTCAACTCTACTCCAGCATTAAAAAAATGGTCGGCAGGAAATAATTCTACCCTATGGCCAACCCCCGCACCATTGTCCTCACAATCCTCGATGGCTTTGGTATGAGTTCGCAAACGGACGGTAATGCCATCCGATCGGCGAACACCCCAACGATCAACCGCCTGTGGAGTGAGTTCCCCGTAGGGCCGCTCGAGGCGTCTGGGATCGCGGTCGGTGTCATGTGGGGCGAACCCGGCAACTCGGAAGTCGGGCATCTTGGGATTGGCGCGGGCATGGTCGTGTACCAGAATCTTCCCCGCATTCAGCTTGCTATCGAAGATAAAAGTTTTTTCAACAACCTCGAGTTCATTAAAGCCTGTAAGCGTGTTCAAGCCAATGGCGGGACGCTTCACTTGCTGGGACTATGCAGTTCGGGCGGAGTCCACGCGCATATTGAACATCTCGAACATTTGCTTGCACTTTGCCAGCAGCAAGGAGTTGATCGAGTTGCCATCCATATGATCACCGATGGCAGGGACACGGCGCCGCAAAAAGCGCTGGAGTTCGTAGCGCAGATTCGCGCAGCGATCAAACAGTACGGACGGGGCAAGATCGCGACTGTCGCAGGGCGTTATTATTCTATGGATCGCAACACCAATTGGGATCGCGTCCAAAAAGCGTATGAGGCGATGACCGAAGCGAAGGGATCGACAGCGACGACGGCGGAAGATGCCGTCCAACAATCTTATACAAAACAAATATTTGATGAGGAAATTGTCCCGACCGTGATCGTCGATGGCCGTACGCCTGTTGCAACGATCAACGATGGCGACGCTCTCATTTTTTTTAATTATCGCGAAGATCGCGCTCGGCAACTTACGCAAGCATTTGTTGTCAAAGGCTTTTCGGGTTTTACCCGCGCAAAAATTTATACAGACCTCCTCATGGTGACCATGATCGAATACGAAAAAGATTTGCCCGTATGCGTGGCATTCCCTCCGCAGCCCGTGACGGAACCGTTGGGCAAAGTGATTGCGGATCAGGGGCTTGCACAATTGCGCATTGCGGAGACCGAAAAGTACGCGCACGTCACTTATTTTTTTAACGGGGGAGGAGAAAAAGAATACGCAAATGAAACACGCGTGTTAGTCCCTTCAAAGAAGGTGGAGAGTTATGCGACTGTCCCAGAAATGAGCGCGCGGGAGATCACCGAGCGGCTGGTTGCCGAGATTGTGTCCCGGAAATATGCCTTGATTGTTACAAATTTTGCCAATGCGGATATGGTCGGTCATACGGGCGACTTTAATGCAACGGTAAAAGGGGTAGAGGTGGTTGACCAATGTCTTGCCAAGATCGTTTCGGCGGTGGAGCAGATCGATGGGGTCCTTGTCATTACGGCGGATCATGGCAATGCGGAGCAAAAAAAAGACCCCTCGAGCGGCCAGCCCTCGAAAGAACATACAGCCAACCCCGTCCCATTATGTATCGTGGATCAGCAGCGACGTCGACAAAAATCATCAGAAGAAATAACGATGCTCCTGGATAACCCCACACCGATCGGAATTCTTGCTGATGTGGCGCCGACTATTTTGGAACTCATGGGGCTGCCAAAACCGCCGGAGATGACGGGGAAAAGCTTGTTATCGTACATGGTATAAGCCATATGGGCCTAATTCGATATATTGGTCCTATCGTCGCGCTCGCGATCGTACCGGCCCTTGCCCGGCCCGTGTTTGCGGCAGAGCAAATTGTCCCCAACGATCCAGGATTTTCACAGCAGTGGTATTTAAACGCAATCCAAGCGCCTCAAGCGTGGGATATGGGTAGGCAACTGCGCGGCAGTCTTGGCCAAGGGTCTGCGGACGTGATCATTGCCATTATCGATAGCGGTGTTGATATTTACCATCCGGACCTGCAATCCAATATTTGGACAAATCCTGGTGAAATCCCCGGCAACGGTATTGACGACGACCGTAATGGTTTCGTCGATGACATTCATGGTTGGAATTTTGTCAATGGTACTAATGACCCGCGTCCACGGCTCGACCAGGCCGGAGATCTTGATCGTTCGCCGCTGGGCGTCCATCATGGGACGATTCTTGCCGGTCTTGCCGCAGCAGCAGGGAATAATCAAGAAGGGATTACCGGAGTGTCGTGGTCTGCAAGCATCATGCCGATTCGAGTGATCCAATCGGATGGCACAGGCGAGGCGAAACAAGTTGTCGCTGCTATGAATTACGCAATCGATAACGGCGCCAACGTCATCAATTTTAGTTTTGTGGGCGACACAAGCGCCCCGAGTTTAGAGCGTGTCATCCAAAGGGCCGCGGAAAACGACGTCCTTATTATTGCGTCCGCAGGGAATCAGATTAAGCGAGAGAGCGGGGTGACAGAGGTCTACAATCTTGATTCCACTCCCTTATATCCTGTTTGCAATGACGGAACGAACGACGCTATTATCGGGGTAACCGCCACGGATCGAAATGACAAAAAGTCTGATTTCGCAAGTTTTGGAAAACGATGCATCGATCTTTCTGCCCCCGGAGAGGATTTAGTCGTTACGCGATCCACAGATCCTGCGTTTGGATCGGTCCGCCCCTATGGCTCTCCCGTTGAAGGCACATCCATGTCGACGGCACTGGTGAGCGGCGCGGCGGCTCTGCTCAAGTCGCTGTTTCCCACTACAACAATGCGCCGGATTGGACAAGTGTTGGTATCGACGGCGGACTCTATTGACGTGCAGAATCCAGCATTTGTCGGTACACTCGGCGCTGGCCGGCTGAACGTTTTTCGTGCAACCCAGCAGCTCAAATCTGAAGCAACCATACCGCCTCCACAACCCACGCCCATTACCCAGGCCCTGCCTGCCCAACGCACCGAAACGATCCAAATCGCTCGTTTGGCAGGGAAGACCATCACGGTGTATTCCTACACGCTTGATGGAGGCTTGAACAATTCCATTGCGCTTTCAAGCCCCTGGGAACACATGCCCAGTGTCGCCCATTTGAGCTCGGGCGAATGGGTGCTTGGGTCTCCCCCGGGAACCGAGTCGAGTGTTTTGATTCTTGACAGCCGTGGGGGAGTGGTTCGACGATTAACCCCTTTTGGGAAAGGGTTCCGAGGGGGGGTGGCTGTTGTCCCGATTGGCACGGCGGGCAATGAGCGCATCGCTGTCGTCCCCCAACAGAATGCGGGCCCGGCGCTTCAAGTGTATTCCCCCGATGGCCGACTGCTTGCTAACCAATTTTTCTTTAACAAATCAATTCGCGATAATTGGATAGTGGGTCCGCACATTATGGCGGATGGGCGACAAGCGCTCCGCATCCGCAGCGCCACCCGTGCGGACCGCACTGTGACCACCGATGGGAATATCACGACACCCGAGTTCGCCGATCAAACCGTGGGCAGCATACCACAGCGTCTCATGAGTGTTTGGGAGAGCGCAGAGAATGCACCGTGGACCATCGAGGGATTGAGTCGGTCCTCTGCGATGCGTATAAACAAAGACGTCTATCATGCGTATACGCCCCAGTTTGCTATTGATGTATTGGCAACCGGAGTTTTAGGTCAAGAGCACGCCGTCGTCACTGTCCCGCGCAGCGGCCCCGGACATATTCGCGTATTTTCAAAAACAGGTGAGTTCCAACAAGACTGGTTTATCGGCAAGGCAGGCGATCGCGCGCTTTGGAGCTTTGCCTTTGCCCTCCCGTTCGGGGTGTGATACAGTAAGAACGATTGTATTCAATATTGTGGTATATGGATATCAAAAATATTGTCGTCACCGGCGGGGCGGGTTTTATTGGTTCTCATCTTTGCCACCGCTTAATCAAAGAAGGCCACCGCGTCATTTGCATCGATAATCTTGAGGGCTCCGAAGAGCGCAACATCAACCATTTATTTGCGCATCCGCATTTTGAGTTTTTAAAACTGGATGTTACCCAACCCTTGGCGTTGGAGCAAATTCCAGAGCTCCATAAATTTTCGTTGGGTGGTCAGGGGATCCAGGAGATCTATCATTTGGCGTGCCCAACATCACCAAAAGATTTTTTGCATTTGCGGTATCAAACATTGTGGGCAAACTCTGCCGGCATGCTCAATATATTGGAACTTGCCCGCAAATATAGTTCAAAAATGCTCCATGCGTCTTCGTCGGTCGTGTATGGCCATTTACCGCATGCGGCGGATCGGGTTGATGAACAGGACCAAGGGACCGTTGATATGCTGGGCATGCGCGCTTGTTATGACGAAGGCAAGCGGTTTGCCGAGACCTGCATGGCGACCTATCAACAAGTTCATCGTCTCGACGCGAAAATCGCGCGGATATTTCGGACGTACGGTCCGCGCGTTCCTATTAACCAAGGTCATATGATTCCCGACTTTATTCTTGCCGCATTGGACCGAAACCCCTTGGTAATTTATGGGAACGAAACATTTGAGACATCGCTGCTCTATGTCGAAGATCTAATTGATGGGCTGCTCAAGCTTATGGCCGCGCCGCTTGGGACAGAACCCATGAATTTTGGTGGTGAACAATCGTACCGACTCAAGGATGTGGCGCAACAAGTGATTGCGCTCACGCAATCCTCATCGGGTATCGAATTCCAAGAACCGCTTTTATTCATGACCCCGCTACCGCTGCCGAATATTTCAAGAGCAAAGGAGCAGCTCGGGTGGATTCCGTTGACCACGTTGGAAGAAGGGCTAAAAAATTCGATTGAGTATACGTTGGCGGAGAAGGCGGTATTGCGGTAAGTATGTCCAAGGTAGTTGCCGTGATTCCGGCATTCAACGAACAGGCCACAATCCAAGAGGTCATCCGTAGCGTGCGCCCAATGGTTCAGGAAATCATTGTGATCAATGACGGGTCACTGGACGCCACAAGCGCAATCGCTCGAGCCGAAGGCGTGGTCGTGATTGACCACCGCCTTAATTGCGGGCTGGGCGCCGCCCTTTCAACTGGCCTCCATGTCGCCCGCCGAAGGGGCGCCGACTTTGTCGTAACCCTTGATGCCGATGGGCAAATGTTTGCAGAGGATATAGCGCGCATCTGCGCTCCGCTGGAAGAAGGTCGATGCGATCTGGTGATTGGCTCTCGTTTTTTAGAAGGGGGCAACGCGATACCCAAGCGCCGGCGTTTGTACAATCGCATTGGCAATATCCTTACTTGGGCGCTGTTTGGAATTCAAACCAGCGATAGCCAATCGGGTATTCGGGGGTTTAATGCCCACGCGATGGATTCTATTGGCTTACGGTGTTCGCGGATGGAAGTATCGAGCGAATTCTTCCTTGAAATTCAGCGGCGAAATATCCGTTGGCAGGAAGTCCCGGTCCGGATCCAATATACCGCCTATTCACTCTCCAAAGGCCAGAATTTTTTCCATGGGGTACGCACACTTGCTCGGCTTGCGATGCGGCGGTAAGTGGTACTATGATCTTCAAACTGATTGCGTTGCCGATTATCGGTGTTATTCTGATCGCGGGCGTGCGTCGCGCACGGCGACTTGACCGCTCCATTCTCGCGCGGGGAATTTGGTTACTGGTGTGGGGAAGTGCGGCCGTGTTGATTCTTTACCCAGAGATTACAACTCGTGTGGCATCGTGGGTGGGGATTGGCCGCGGCAGCGATCTCGTATTTTATATTGCCATTATTGTCCTTACCGCCGTAGTCTTGAGTTTATTGGTTTGGGTTGATAATCTTGATGAGCGCATTTCCAAGCTCGTTGGTCAGCACGCCATCGAAGAGTATGAACGAACATCCCGGGATGCCACGCGTCGCGGTCATCATCCCGACGTTTAATGGGCAGCAGTACGTGAACGAACTTTTTGGCAGTATCAATGCCAGTATGTACCCCAAAGATCGATTGGGGATTTTTGTTATCGATAATGCGTCAAGGGATGCAATGCTTTCGCGGATTGTTAATATATCGGCGTTACTCCCTCAATTGCACGTCATCAAAAATCCGAAGAATTATTATTTTGCCAAAGCAATCAACCAAGGCGCGAAAGCTGCCATCAATAAAGGGTATGATGTATTATTTTTGTTAAATCAAGATACAGTGCTGGACGCAGATTGTATTCAGCGGCTCGTTAATGCGTTACAGTCATTCGATAAGGATCGCACCGTGGTCCAAGCGCGGATGATGATATGGCCGCCGGAATCCGAACGGGTGAATTCGCTTGGTAATAGAATTCATTACCTTGGGTTTGGTTTCAGCGATGGGAACGGAAAGGAATATGCGGTATCCTCTGTACACGGTCCCGCGTTTTGGCCCGTGACCTATGCATCCGGCGGTGCAATGATGGTATCGGCGACACTCTGGGAGGAGTCCGGCGGTTTCTCCGAAATTCTCGAAATGTACCACGAAGACTTGGAATTTGGTTGGCGGCTCAATCTCTCCGGCGGGCAGTCCATCTGCGTGCGTGACGCAATTGTCTATCATAAATACAACAGTAGTCCCTCTGGATATAAATACTATTTTATGGAACGCAATCGGCTCTTGGTCATGCTCATGCATTACCAGTCCTGGACACTGTTCTTGCTTGCGCCTATGGCACTGGTTCTGGAGGCGGGCATGCTTGCGTTCGCCATCCGCAATGGTTGGTGGAAGCAAAAACTCCGATCCTACCGCGATGTACTCCGATTATTCCCCGGCGTATTCGCTGTACGCCGGAAGAGCATGGACGCGAGAATTAAGAAGGACAGTGAAATACTGCAGATGATGAGCAGCCAAATCACTGATCAACCGATTCCCAGCACATTGTTAGACCGGGTGGGCAATCCCTTGATGCATATCTACTACAAGTGTATCCGCGGTCTGGTATAGACAACTATCATCGTATTGTGGATCGCGCTGCTGCTGTGGTATGCTAGGCAGCGTATGAATGCCCCCCAAAAACCGATGCCCCCGTCTGGGGCGAGGAAAGTGTTTAGCGGAGTGATGTGGAGCGTGTGGCAATGGCAGCAAAAAATGTACGACGGTTCGTTTGAGACGTTTGAAATGGTGGAACGCGCGGATGCGGCCACGGCGTTCGTGATTGCAGACAATGCCATTCTCTTACAAGAGCAGGAACAACCGGACCGTGAACATCCATTTTTGAGTTTCCCCGGCGGCCGTATTGATCCCGGCGAAACTCCGGCGCAGGCCATCGTGCGCGAAGTTCTCGAAGAAACCGGATACAAAGGGGATGCGCCAGAGCTGTGGAATGTGGACGTCCCGAGCCGCAAGATGAGTTGGGCAGTGTATTACTATATTATTCGCAATGCCCAGAAGGTGGCTGAACCATTGGCGCAGAAAGGCGAGCGGTTTATCCATGAGTGGGTTACATTTGACGATTTATTTCGTGTGATTCACCGTGATCATTTCCGCGATCGCGGATTGAAGATCGAATTATTGGATATTGGACACAGTCCAAAGAAAAAAGAGGAGTTCCGAAATTTATTGTTTAGGGGTTCGTCATCCTGAATCTCTACTGAAGGATTTCGTCGATTGTGGACCAGATCCTTCCTGCCTACCGGCAGGCAGGCGCCACACTCAGAATGACGATGTGCATTATGCCTCGCTGGATCGACATCTCTCTCCCGCTCACTACCACTCTTGTACACTGGCCCGGCCAGCAGGGGTTGCGTGTGCGTGCATTGGAATCAATCAAAAAGGATGGTGTTGAAGTCCACGATATTGCATTGTCAACGCACACTGGCACCCATATCGATGCGCCACGCCATTTTGTGGCAGGAACACGCAGCGTGGACGAGATTGATCTTGAAAAGTTCATTGGCCCCGCTGTTGTCATCGCTGTCCGACCAAAGAACCGATGGGAAATCCAGCCGAGCGATCTGCCCATCCGGTCATGGAAGGGTGTCGAACGTTTATTTTTCCAAACAGGCGATTCTAAAAAACTCCATCAAAAAGAATTTACATCGCATTACTACTCATTAGCCGTGGACACTGCGGCGTTATTGGTACGCAAGGGGGTAAAACTCGTGGGCGTGGATTATCTTTCCGTCGAGCGCAAAGGCAATCCCGGCCACCCGGTACATAAAACACTGCTCAAAGCGGGCATCGTCATTATTGAAGGCTGTGATTTACGGATGGTAAAGCCCGGGGTGTACGATAGCATAGCGTTACCGCTCCGGCTCAAGGGGCTCGACGGTTCCCCCGCCCGCGTACTCCTACGGAAGCGACCGTAATTCTTAACTTTTTTACCTTCTCACTTCTTTGTTTCTCGTCTATGCGCGCCGTTGGTCTCTATAAATCAAAGCCGGGGGTGGCAATCGCAGATATTGCAAAACCAACGATTGCGCGCAAAACCGAAGTGCTTGTCCGGATCTTGTCTTCTGCGATTGACGGTTCGGATTTTTCACTCATTAAAAATCACCTTGTCGAGCCACCGCAAGACGAGCAGTTTATGACATTGGGGCACGAAAGTGTCGGAGTGGTCGAAGCGATTGGCGCTGATGTCAAGAATTTGAACGTCGGGGATTTTGTCGTGCCAACAGTCCGCCGTGGGTGTGGATTGTGTCCCGCCTGTCAGGCCAACATGAGTGATTACTGCTACACTGGCCTTTACAAGGAGCATGGCCTCCATTTCCTCCATGGATTTTTAACCGAATATACCGTTGCACAGGAAAAATATTTGGTGCGGGTTGAAAAAGGCGATCTGCCCATTGCCGTATGGGTAGAGCCGGCATCGATTGTGGTCAAAGCGTTTGACCAGATGCTGCGCATTCAGCAGCGCGTCCCATCAGCGTGTTCACATTTGGAGCATGACTGGGACCAGAGCGATTGGCCGGGTTGCAAACGCGCATTGGTGCTGGGTGCCGGGCCGTTGGGGTTCCTTGCCGTGGCGTGGCTGCGCAGTTACGGGATCGAAACCTATGTGCTCGAAGTCGTGCATCGCGATGCGCTCAAGATCCAAATGGTCAAAGAAATGGGCGCGCGATATGTGGATGGCCGCAATTTCGGGCCCAAGAAAATCATGGAAGGGATCGGCCATGTGGATGTGATCTTTGAAGCAACCGGGGCGTCGGACGTGGCCCTCTCGTTTATCGAAATGATGAGCCGCAACAGCGTGTACCTGCTCATGGGAGTCCCGCGCGCCGCCGAAAACAACATTTGTTTTGATGCTAACTCGATGTTGCGGCATATTGTCCGGCAGAATCAGGTAATTTTGGGGTCTGTGAATTCCAACGCAGAACACTTTCGCCGTGCGGTTGAATTTGTCCGAACAGTAAACGCAAAATTTAGCGGAATCCTCGAGCGGGCGATTACCCATCGATTTACATTGGATCAATATGAACAGGCGTTTGAACGAGGCGATGATCGATTAAAGGTGGTGTTTGATATTGGAACAATATGACAATCGGCTTTATCGGCCTTGGACGCATGGGCAAGAACATGGTGCTGAATCTGCTGGAGCATCGTATTCCTGTTGTGGCGTATAACCGCGAACCGGATGCCGTCAAAGACGTCGCGCATTATGGCGCGCGCCCCGCATTTTTTTTGGAAGAACTCGTGACGCTTTTGCCCAAGCAAAAAATTATCTGGCTGATGATCACAGCTGGCAAGCCGGTTGATACGGTAATCCAGCAGCTGCTTCCGCAGCTTCGCCCTGGAGATATTGTCATCGATGGGGGAAATTCGTTGTATACGGACTCACAGCGACGGGCGAATGCACTCAAGAAAAAGGGTATTACTTTTTTGGACGTTGGAACCTCTGGCGGCATCTCGGGCGCGCGTCATGGTGCCTGCATGATGGTGGGTGGCGATAAACAAGCATATAAGAAGACCGAATTTCTCTATAAGGTCATGTGTGTAAAAGGTGGCTATGAGTACATGGGGCGATCTGGTGCCGGGCATTTTGTAAAGATGGTCCATAATGGGATTGAGTATGGCATGATGGGGGCGATTGCCGAAGGGCTGCAGGCGATTGGACAGCATTCCAAATCATTGGGGATGGATCTCAATAGAGTTGCTCAAGTGTATGCGCACGGCAGTATTATCGAAAGCCGGCTTATGTCCTGGGCATCTTCTGGTCTCAAACGTAGCGATTTAAAGCAAATTTCAGGGTCAGTACCTCCAGGAGAAACAGAGGCAGAAATGCGCCATCTCGAGAAGATTGCGCGCATGCCGATATTGCGAAAAGCTCGTGAGTGTCGCGTGGAAAGCCGTACCAAGCCGACATTCGCAGGAAAACTTATTGCACTTATGCGCAATGAATTTGGCGGACACCTCTTGAATTGAGGGGCATCCACGCGCTATTGACATTTTTGTAAAGTCTGGTATAATACGATCCAGGTAGAATCTAGAGAAGAAACCATCGTCAAGTCGACATCATCGACGTCGCGAGAGGATCGTATCAAAGGATTCGCCGTTTTGAGAACTCAGATATATTTTGAGTCTCAGCCAAAGAAAGGGGGTGAAATCCTTTGTGTATAACGATCAACAGTCCTCTCCTCGTCCGATGAACGATGTCTCTAGCATGGGGCTCAAGTGCGCTGGTTGTGGAGTCGCCGTGACCGAACTTCCGTTCGTTCCAGATGGCTCCCGACCCGTTTACTGCCGCGACTGCAATTCGCAGCGCCGGCAAAGCTTCCGCGATAACCGCGGAGGTGGAATGGGCAGCCGCCCTCCTCGCCAGATGAACGATGTCTCTGCAATGGGGATCAAGTGCGCTGGTTGCGGTGCAGCCATCACGCAGTTGCCATTTACTCCAGATCCGAGCCGAGCAATCTATTGTAAAGATTGCTACAAACGGAACTAGTATCTGCAATCAAAACCGTCCCGATACTGTCGGGACGGTTTTTGCATTGAACGGGAATATTGAATGTGCTAAAATCAGAACTCAAGCTATGTCATCACGACTCAATCCACAACAACAAACAGTGGTCGACAACGCCGAGGGGCCGTGTTTGGTGTTGGCCGGCGCTGGATCGGGGAAAACCAAAACCATCGTGCATCGCGTCGCCCGTCTCTTAGAGACGGGCATCTCGCCTTGGCACATTCTTTTGCTCACCTTTACGAATAAGGCGGCCAACGAAATGATGGCACGCTGCGAAGCGATGTTCGGCGCTTCGAGCCGTCAGATTTGGGGCGGCACATTCCACCACATTGGCAATCGGATCCTCCGCCAACACGCGCAAGACATTGGTTTTACATCGCGGTTCACTATTTTGGATGAGGACGACCGCAAGCGCTTGCTCAAACAATCGTTAAAGCAATTTGGTGAGGCACCGGAGCGTCCGCTCAAGCCCGAAGTAGTGGGCAGCATCGTGAGCGCTGCTACGAATACCATGGTGGCCATCGACGTCTACGCCAAACAGCGATTTAGCCACACGCAATACCTTCCGCAATGGTTTTTGGAGTTTAACCAATTTTTTGCAAGGCGGAAAAAAGAATTAAACGCCATGGATTTTGATGACTTGCTTTTGCTCTGGTTGGCGCTGCTTAAGGATCACCCGAGCGCTGCGCAGAAGTGGTCGGAGCGGTTCGAATATATTTTGGTCGATGAGTATCAAGACATTAATCTACTCCAGGATGAGATTGTCCAAGCATTAAGCAGTGTCCACCATAATCTGTTGGTCGTGGGGGATGATGCCCAGAGTATCTACGGGTTTAGGGGGGCTAATGTGGACCACATCCGCGCGTTTCCGCGTCGCTTCCCACAGGCCAAGACATTCCCGTTAACGATCAACTATCGGAGCACGTCCGAAATTCTGGGCCTTGCGAACACCGCTCTCAAACGCCATGCCCAAGCATTCCAAAAAGAGCTGTCGGCTCAACGAGGGGCCGGGGAGTCGCCGCGCCTCATTGAACCGTTGACGTTAGAGGAAGAAGCGCAGTGGATCATTGATCAGATTCAAACACGGGTGCGGGAAGGGCTCTCGCTCAACGATCAAGCAGTGCTGTTCCGGGCCAGCGCGAGCTCGATCACCTTGGAATTAGAACTTCAGCGCGCGGGGGTTCCATATATTTTGCGTGGGGGACTGCGATTTTTTGAGCAAGCGCACATCAAAGATATGGTGGCGACTGCCCGGATTTTGAATTATTGGGCTGATGAATTGGCGTGGCTGCGGTTTGCCGAATTATTGCCAGGGGTGGGGCCCGCGGCGTCGACAAAAATTTGGGCACTGATTAAATCCACATCGCAGCAAGAGCTGAATATCGCGCTTGATCGCAATCCCGCAATCAAAACGCATCTCACGCCGGTGGTTAATCATCTGCGCGGCAATACAGCCGATCTTGCCACCCAACTCACGGATTGGCTCAACGGGTGGTATCACCAATACTTGGAAGACAATTACGATGATGCCGGGCAGCGCTACGACGACTGCGCCGCCTTTTGTTCGTTTGTTTCGCGTTATACCGATCGCGAACAACTGTTTGCGGACATCGCGTTGTCCGAGCAGTTTGAACATGATGATGCGGGCGCGCCGCACCAGCCCCGGTTAGTGTGTAGCACCATCCATCAAGCCAAAGGGCTCGAGTGGAGTGTTGTATATTTGATTGGCCTCACCGACGGTGCCCTGCCCCATTACCGAAGTTTAAATTCTCTTGAAGAGCTCGAAGAAGAGCGCCGGTTGTTATATGTCGCGATCACCAGAGCAAAGGACCATCTGGTTTTTTCGAGCGCACGGGAAGGGATCGGGGGCCAGTATGCCCTGCCGAGTCGGTTCTTGGAAGAACTGCGACCCAGCCTTGTGGGCGCCCAAGAGTTGGATGATGAGGGCCTCCCTGTTATCGATGTGTCGGGTAAGCCCATCGGCATTTTGGATAAAATTTTGCTCATGAAAAAGATGCGCTAGGGTGCGCACCGCATTGCGGATTATGCGCAAGATGTTCATCGTTGCAGTTCTCATATTACTCGCCCCGGTGGTTGTCGTTGCCAAATCCACACCCAAGATGCTCATTGAGCGCAACCCCGATGCTCAGGAGTTAACTCTGGAGGACTCATTCCAATCTCTGTGGTCTAATGGTAAATCTGTAAGGCTACTTGGAAAGGATTTCTCCGATAAGTTTGGCTTTGGTTTCGGGGTTCAGGCCTCGATGGATTCGTAAAAGTGTTTTGACATTGGAGAACGTTCCATCCAAAGAATTGGTCGTGTT
>JACRJV010000022.1 GCA_016215325.1 Candidatus Uhrbacteria bacterium | reverse complement strand
CACTGCATAAGGCAAATGGGAACCCACAATTGTGGTGGGAGTACTTTTTTGGAACGTAATGATGTTGCGGGTATCGTACAATGGTAGTATGCGACCTTCCCAAGGTTGAGACAGGGGTCCGATTCCCCTTACCCGCTCCAGGAACAAGCTCTCTACTCATTAAAAATTAGGAATTAGGCATTAGAAATTTCGTCTATGGACATCCCCATGCCCCCGTACCCATCGTCGCCTCCATCGAGTGACACGTCAAACGGCAGCAATCCACCTCCTCCGGCGACGGAGTCCGAGCAGGCCACTGCAGCGCCTTCGGGAGAATCGATCCCATCGTCTGATGCAGCAGCAGAAGCAAGCCCTGTTTGGCCACCGAATAATGGGGCTGTTCCACCGCCAACAGGAGTGCAGGGTTCAACGCGATGGAAGTCGCCCATGGCATTCGTCCTCGTCGGCGCGGGTGTTCTTATTGTTGCGGGAGTCGCTGCCGGTGCATGGTGGTGGACGCGATCAGAAGAAACATCATCCGTATTGGCAAAAGCGGTGTCAGTTTCGCAATCCACGAAAACGGTTCATTCCGTCTTTTCACTGACCGCTCGATTTTCTGGCCCGGACATTCCTGGAGGCCTCAAACGCGTACAGGTCACTGGAGAAGATTCGGTGGATATGAGCGCGTTGCCCGAAATAAAGCAGCAGGGGGAGTTGGAAGCAAGCGCTACATTTGACGTGACTTCCCCGTTTGCATTAGCGGGTTTGAATAATGCCGCACTTTCCATGGAACTGCGGATGCCATCGTCAACATCGGCTTTCATTCGGTTCACCAATCTCCCCCCCATTCCGCTGGTCAATATTGACCCTTTAAAAAACCAGTGGTTGGAACTGCCCGCGCAGCCGCCTGCCAGCGTCGCGAGCTTTACTGGCACACCGCTACCCGCGGCGGCCAATATACAGTCCATTGGGACCATTGTACAGAAGTTCAGCTCCTTGCCAACGGCGCTAGATCTGGGGAGCGCTATTTCATCGTCGAGCGTGGAGGTGGTCAATGATATCCCGATGGTGCGCTTTGAGCTCACCATGACCCCCGAAATGGTACTCACGGTGCTGGATATGATCGCCGGGCAGGCGTTGCCGGCAGAGGGGCGTGCCGCGACCGAGCAACAGATCCGCAGTGCCATCGGATCAATCCCGATGGAATTGTGGATTGGCAAGAAGGACTACCATATCTATAAGGTAAAGGCATCGCCTACAGTGACCGTAGGGCAACAGAAGATCGAGTTTGAATTTGAGCAAACGCTGGATCGATTTAATGAACCGGTCGCGGTCCAAGCGCCAATTGATGCCAAGCCCTTTGAGCAGGCACTGACACAAGTGACGGGCGTGGGGTTGTTGACGGCTACTCCTGCCAATCCAAGCCCGACGACCCCGCAAGGGCCAGATAATGATTTTGACGGTCTTACCGATGATCAAGAGCGTCAGGCCGGGACCAACCCTGGCAACGCCGATACGGATGGCGACGGTCTCACTGATGGCGATGAAGTCAATAAATATCATTCCAACCCACTGAAGTCTGATACTGACGGTGACGGATTAAGCGACGGGGATGAAATTTACCGTTGGCGTACCGAGATACTTGTCTCCGATACTGATCAGGATGGTTTTAGCGATGGACAAGAAGTGAAGAATCGGTATAATCCAGTGGGTCCAGGCAAAATGACGCCGGAGCAGTTGAAGTTAGTGCAATAAGGATGAGGCTCAAGGCAAGGGGAGAGGGGAAACATTGATTGCCGCCTTAGCTCAGCTGGTAGAGCAGTGCTTTCGTAAAGCAAAGGTCCCGAGTTCAAATCTCGGAGGCGGCTCCAATACACGTATGATAGCAACAAAAATAATCTATCGCGCACTTCCCCTGATTACAACCGGTACGTTCTTGTTGGGGTTTGCCGCTCTTGCGCAAGAGACAATCCCCGAAGCAAGAGTTTTGACCATTAATGAGCGAACAGTCAAGCGCGGCGCCATGATCGGCAGCGCACAGGGTGAAGTCGTTATTGCGGTGCCCCCGATGGCGCTGGAACAGGCGACCGGAATGAACATGACATTTGAGGCGCTGGATATGGAAACCGTTCCTGACGGATGGAAGCCGCAAGAGGGATGGACCGTCAATTTGGCCTGGACCTCTTTGACGGCCGACGAGCCACAAGATGGAGACGAGTCCTTCACAACAAAAACGAAACAACCAACAGTAGCGTCCAAGAAAAAACCAACCATGCATTTGTTGTGGCCAGTGGATGATTTTGAATTTACTCCGTTTATTGCGAGGTGGGATGGAGCCCGGCTCAAATGGATTCGTTTGCCAACGGATATTCGGTGGCAACAGGAAGAAGGGATCACACCGTTGACCACTGCCGGTGTGTATACCCTTTTTTATGATAGCAAGAGGCATTTGACCGGCCGGGCAACGTGGTATCCCGATCGCTTGAGCAAGGATAGCCGTTTAGCCGCCGCATCCAACGAATACCCGCTGCGAACGCGTTTGAAGGTTACCAACATTCAGACTAAGGAATCGGTGATCGTGACAGTCCAGTCTGTCGGCCCGTTCGTGAACGGGCGCATTATTGATTTGACCAAGACCGCATTTTCAAAGATCGGATATCCGCGCAAACAAGGGGTGCTCATGGTGAGGGTGGAGCCGGTTACAAAGTGAATTAAGTAAATCAAGCAATCCCAACGGCGCGTTACAAGCTTGATTCACTGGACTTGCTTGGCTCGCTTTTCTCGCTCGCAACGTATGATCGAACTCAAGTCTATCTCTAAAACATATCCGCCCGATGTGGTGGCCCTCAACAACGTGAGCGCGCACATTGAGGCAGGGGAGTTTGTGTCGATCGTTGGCCGATCGGGGACGGGCAAGACGACGCTCATGAAAATAATGACCGCCGAAGAATGCCCGAGCTCGGGGGAGATCGTGATCGGGGGCTGGAATATTACGCGCATTTCCTCCGGCGAAAAACCCGTGTTACGACGGCAGATTGGCGTGGTGTTCCAAGATTTTAAACTCTTGCCCAAGAAAACAGTGTTTGAAAATGTGGCGTTTGCGCTCGAGGTATGTGGGGTTGCACCGGATCGCATTCGAGCCATTGTCCCCCAAGTGCTTAAAATCGTGGGGCTTGAGCACAAACTGGATCGGTTTCCTCGGCAGTTGTCGGGCGGGGAACAACAACGCGTGGCCATTGCGCGCTCGCTGGTGCATGCGCCAAAGATCTTGATCGCTGATGAACCGACCGGCAACCTTGATGCAATCCATGCCCAGGAAATTACCGATCTCCTGCTCAAAATCAATCAATTTGGGACCACGCTTGTGCTGGTTACGCACAATCGCGAAGTAGTGAATCGCATCCGAAAGCGCGTGATTACCATGGAACACGGCACGATTGTTTCGGACCAAAAGACGGGGAAATACCTGTTGTGAATTTTCAATTTAGAATTTAAAATTTTCAATAAATTTTCATTGGGCGATAATTGAAAATTGGAAATTGAGAATTGAAAATTAGTGATGTATGTCCAAACTCACGCGCCTGCTCAAATCAACGTTCCAACATTTCCGCAGAAATTTGTGGTTGTCCATGGTGACGATTTTAATCATGGGGTTTGCGAGCGTCTCAGCGCATGTGCTCATTGGCACGCGCGTGCTCGCGGCATCTGCGGCGCAGTTGCTCACCCAAAAAGTTGACATTACGGTGTACCTTACCCCCACATCCAACACCGCCGCGGCTGAAGGGGTCGCCACAAAAATAAAAACGATTCCCGGTGTGGCATCGGCAACAGTTGAAAGCGCTGAGGAAGTCTATGCGGCATTCCAACAGCGATATGCGCAAGAATCCGATACGGTTAAGGCGCTCAAGGCAATCAATGTGAATCCGTTTGGTCCGGTGGTCCGCGTGCGCGGGAATGCCATCAGTGATTACCCCACCATCTATGCGGGTTTGAGCGACCCGGCATTTGCGCCCGAAGGCGTGATCCAGCGCACCAGTTTTGATAACAATGCTGATCTGCTCAATCGATTTTCTTCCATGGAACGTACTATTCGTTGGAGTGTGGAAGGAGTGTTGGCATTTTTCCTCCTGTTGAGTCTGGTGGTTGTTTATAATACGATTCGCATGGCCATCTTCAGCCAACGCGATGAGATCGGTATCATGAAGCTGGTGGGCGCGAGTAACTGGTTTATACGGTTGCCATTTTTGTTGGAGGCAATCCTGTACAGCGTGATCGCTATTGTCGTAAGTTTTGGGGTCTGGATGGCATTGCTCAAATGGGCAGATCCATTTATTGTACAATTGATGACCACAAGCGAGGCGAGCATCCTCGGGTATTACCAACAGAATTTTCTTGTACTGGTCACCATCCAAGTGGCTGCGCTGGCATTGGCATCGATGGCCAGCGCCGGGCTTGCGGTTGGGCGGTATCTCAAAGTCTAAGGCATTTACATACGAACAAGGATTGTATATGATTTAGATATACAATCCTTGTTCGTATGATTCCAAAAATCGAAGAACGATCGCAAGCAATAGTATTCCGACAACAGGGCTTGTCGTACAGCGAAATTCGTGAGAGAATTCCGGTTGCGAAATCGACGCTATCATTGTGGTTTAAAGAAGTGGGCCTATCTCGCCCACAGCAACAGCGATTAACCGAGAAAAAACGTCTTGCGGGTCTGCGGGGTGCTCAACGCCGACACGAGCAAAGAGTGATCATACGAGACGAGATTGTTCACCGATCGGCAAAAGAAATCGGGCATCTATCTCAAAGAGAGTTGTGGCTGCTCGGGGTGGCGCTCTATTGGGCCGAGGGGCATAAAGAGAAGGAAAAAAGATCCGCAGCTCTCCAGTTTGGGAATTCTGACCCATTGATGATCACATTATTTTTACGGTGGCTGCGAGTGGTTTTCCACATTACGGATGATAGGATACGGTTAGGATTATATATTCATAAAAATAGCAAAAATACCGTTGAACGTGCAAAAGATTTTTGGAAGGGAATTACTGGTTTGCCGGTCATACATTTCGTCTATTTTAAGCAGGGTAATCCTAAGACCAAGCGAAAGAATATTGGTGATTTATATTTCGGGTTACTGCGAATTACTGTGTTATCGAGTATAAACTTAAATCGTCAGATTGAGGGATGGATTAAAGGCATTAATGACCATTATACACAATAGTTCTTCTCATCGTTCGGGGATCGTCTAACGGTAGGACAACGGACTTTGGCTCCGTTTATTCAGGTTCGAATCCTGATCCCCGAGCAATGTGTGGAAATCTGCGGGGATCTAAAGTGGAGATGCTCATCTATGGAACACAATGCAGCCATCCATAGTCAACAATGCGCGATTCTCGACGCCGGGGCCCAGTACGGCAAGGTCATTGATCGCCGGGTACGGGAATTGAATGTGGAAAGCGTCATTTTGCCGATGGATACACCAGTCACCCAATTGCGCGACTACCGCGCAATTATTATTTCGGGCGGACCACAGAGTGTGTTTGGCCCCGCAGCCCCCAAATATGATCCAGACCTGTTTACGTTGGAGACACCCATGCTGGGGATTTGTTATGGAATGCAGCTTATCAATTACGCGCATGGTGGCACGGTAAAAACGCAAACCGTTCGCGAAGATGGACAATATGAGATTACGATTGATCCGTCGTCACAACTATTTTTGAACTTGGATCTAAAACAACAGGTCTTGCTGACCCATGGGGATAATATCGAAATGGTTGCTGAGGGATTCCGTGTGATTGGTACGAGCGGGGCATTGCCCACGGCCATTGAAAATGCGCGGCGTAAACTCTACGGCGTTCAATTCCATCCCGAAGTCGACCTCACCACAAACGGGAAGCAAATGTTAAAAAACTTTTTGTTTGGTATTGCCGGGTTTGATGGGAGTTTTACTGTTGGCAATCGCGAGGAACACGCGATGCGAGAAATTCGTCAGCATGTTGGCGATAAAAAAGCGCTGGTACTCGTCAGCGGCGGCGTGGATTCCACGGTGTGTGCGACCTTACTGACGAAAGCGCTTGGGGCTGATCGCGTGATCGCGATCCATGTGGACACCGGGTTCATGCGCCGGGACGAAAGCAAAAACGTCAAACAGGCGCTCGAGGCCATTGGTCTCCTCTTGCGTGTGGTTGATGCCTCGCAAACGTTCTATCATGCGACAACAGTCATCGGCAGTGAGCCAACACAACCCTTGAATCAAGTATTGGCACCGGAAGAAAAACGAAAAATCATCGGCAACACGTACATGCATGTGGTGGATGAAGTCATGAATGATCTCGGATTGGTGCCCAATGATGTATACCTCGCTCAAGGGACATTACGGCCGGATCTTATCGAAAGCGCGTCGTCGCTTGCCAGTGGCAACGCCGATGTGATCAAAACACACCACAATGATACACAGCTGGTGCGGCAACTCCGACAGCAGGGCAGGGTGCTCGAACCGCTCAAGGATTACCATAAAGATGAGGTGCGTGCACTGGGTACATTATTGGGGTTGCCGGAAGCTTTGGTCTGGCGTCAGCCCTTCCCGGGACCAGGCCTTGCGATCCGGATTTTGTGCAGTGATGGCAGCATTGATCAAGGTACTTTGGAAAAAATTCAGCTTGAGCTCAAAGCTTTTGAAACACGGGATATTCGATTATTCGTGTTGCCGGTACAATCCGTGGGTGTCCAGGGCGATGGCCGATCGTATAAGTACGTTGTGGGCGTCAGTGGCAATGTTCCGTGGCAACAGTGCGCGGAGTTTGCCAAAGAGATTCCCAAACGGGTGCATGGCGTCAATCGCGTGGTGAGGATCCTTGGGAGCGCCATGGGATCATTTAATGCAACACTTACGCCGACGACCCTCACGCCACTGGTGGTCCAGAAACTTCAAGTCGCCGACGATATCGTCAATCAAGTAGTAGCAGAGGCGGGATTGATGAAGAAGCTTAGCCAAGTGCCGGTGGTGCTGGTGCCGCTTTCGTTTGGTATTGCCGATGCCCACTCCATTGTCTTGCGGCCATTCATCACCAATGACTTTATGACTGGCCGACCCGCAATTCCCGGAGCAGACCTCGATGAATCGGTTGTTGATGCAATCGTAGAGCGCGTGACCACCGAAGTGCCGGGCATTGCGCGTGTTTTGTATGACATGACGGGCAAACCGCCGGGGACGACCGAATGGGAATAAGGGAGAGGGACGGCGGGCGATTGTTTTTTCTTACTGCGGAACTCAGCTCCCGACCAACGGTCGGACCGCCCCGACCAGCACCAATCAAAATCGACCACAGCTGGTCGGGACTGCCTTAGACAGTCCTCGTTAAGAAAAAACAATCGCCCGCCGTCTTGGAAAAAAGGTTGGCTCACACATCGCGCATGCAAAATCAAATGCGACGATTCGCTCTTAGGGGAAGGAATATTATTTGAAGAGAGAACCATGATGTGGTATAGTGTTTTGGTATGAATAATCAACCCAATTCCGAGGTGACAACAACCGAAATTTTAGAGGCTATTAATACCTTCGCGACAAATGTTGAGAGGGAGTTTGTTGAAATTAAGGACGATATCAAAGTCATAAAGTCCGATATCGTGGATATAAAATCTGAGATAGCAACAATGAAGTCCGAGATGGGTACCATGAAGTCCGAGATGGGTACCATGAAGTCCGAGATGGCCACCAAAGATTATATCGATAAAATTTTTGGTACTGTCAAAGGCGATATGGTGGAATTGGTTCGTAAAGAAGACACCAAGGTGAATACCATCGTCGGCGAACTCGACCGCAACAAAGTATTGCCCAAAGAAAGTATTGCAAAAATCCAAAGTGTTTTGGTTTTCCCATACTCCACCGAAGCGTAGCTCTTATTAGTTTTGAACGAAATCGAAGGCCGTGTTATTTTTATTTTACGGTATTTGTAAAAAATTTTTTGGAAGAATTGGTAAATAAAAAAACTCGACCCCGATGCACCCCCCTCCTGGGTATTGCATCGGGGTCGTTGAGGTTACTCGGACCCCTTCGGGTCCTGGGGGTCGTGGCCCTCGGCCATGTACGCGCCCGGCTGGTCTAATGGTAAATCTGTAAGGCTACTTGGAAAGGATTTCTCCGATAAGTTTGGCTTTGGTTTCGGGGTTCAGGCCTCGATGGATTCGTAAAAGTGTTTTGACATTGGAGAACGTTCCATCCAAAGAATTGGTCGTGTT
>JACRJV010000019.1 GCA_016215325.1 Candidatus Uhrbacteria bacterium | reverse complement strand
GGATTTGTTTACATTCTAGAAAGTATCATAAGTCATCGATATTACATCGGCTCTTGCATTGATATTGAAAGGCGGCTCGTCCAGCACAACAACGGCAAAGTTCCATCAACGTGTAATAAGGGACCATGGGAGTTGCGGTTTTCACAAATGTTTACGAATGTAACAGACGCACGGAAGATGGAATATAGATTGAAGAAGCTCAAAAGTAGAAAAATAGTAGAAAGAATTATTCAAGAAAAAGTTATTACGATGGACTGAATGTCAATCCTCTCTCGGGCTGTCGTATACCGGTAGTACGCCTGCTTTGGGAGCAGGTAGACTGGGTTCAATTCCCAGCAGCCCGACCAACCGGAACTTACAGAAGTTGTAGCAACAATATCCGTCTCCCGTGAACCCGATACGGGGGCCAAACTACCGCGATATTCCACGAGACCCTAACCCTAATTTAATGATGTTTAAAGATAAGGCCCGAATTTCGGGGGGGCGTCTACCTACGGCAGACAGGGAGACCCGCGGCCGTTGGCAGCCGTTGTCGTAAAACGTTCGCGCCTGCGTTCGGTGTCTGCGATGGAGAAATTTGAATCGCCGCCCTTTCTTGGGGCGGCGATTATATTCGGACCGATTCGGGTTGCATTCGGATCGATTGGTACCGCGTCACATCCCCGAATCAATGATTTTTTTGAGAGCGTTCTTGTCGGTGAGGCTCAAGCTTTCTAGCGCCATCAACTCGCGCTTCATCGCGAGCCTTTGCGTTGAGGAGAACTCCGAGCCACTGCCGACCCGCCGGGCATGCCGTTGGATAATCTCTGCGAATTTCTGCATATCTTGGGCGGTGAGATTTGGCATCCGGCGGCGGAGTTCGAGCAGTTGCTTATGCAGGACGCGCTCGCTAAATGCTCCGCCGAGGTCCACATCGATTTTCTTCTGTTCGCTCATAGTGTTGAAAAAGAGTATACCAGCAGTATAGCATACCAAGGCGCAGGAGGAGTATAATGAAGGCATTGATAATTTACTCCTGCCGGTATGCACGATCATTGGCGGAACCTCGCTGTCGGGATCATCGTTTTGTTTGCACTGTGGAGCGCTCCCATCGGGCATTCTGCAACGCCGAAGAATACCGTACCATCGATGCTCCCGGATCTCCGGATCCGTTTTGTAACGGTGAGCAATGAAGAAGCTTCGATTGTTGTGGAAAATACCGGCGGGGTTGCGTCGAAATCAACCGATGTGTGGCTCATGTGGTTTGCAGGATCGCGGGCGTTGAGTTCGAGTGCGGCTGTCCCACTGCCTGTTATCCCTGGGTTAACCCAGAGCATCGTGGCTATTCCGTTGGAAGGATCTGCCGAAGCATCGAAAATACTACGCGAGCCGCCCAAGGGGGGGACGCGCGTTCGGCTGTACCTTGATGGTAGCCGAACAGTGAAGGAAGCCGACGAGAACAACAACGATTTTTATCTGGAACGTTCAGCGCTGCCTTCGAGCGCCGACGAGCCGCCTGCGCAGCCCATGATCGACGTAAGCCTTTGGCTCCAGGTGCCGCAGAGTGTTTCGGCGCAACCTGTAAATTTGTCGCAGTTTTTCCGCAATCTCTTGGCATTCATCCGTCTGGATCAGCGGCCGTTGACGGCGTTCGCGGGCCTCCCCGAGGCATTCGTGGGGGTCGATGTTCGCGCCAATCTTTTGGTAAAAAATACCGGAACCGTCGACGCAAACGGCATCCGGCTGGAGTTTACTTGTCCGCGAGGAAGCAGCGAACAATCGATCATGGTCGGCGGCAAGTCCGCTGCACGCTCCGCTGGGGGCGCGGTTGCGCTCGGGAACCTTGCGCCGAGCGCTTCCAGCCATGTGATCCTCACCTGCCGCATCGGTCAATCCGCGGCCAAGACGATTCTTCGCTGGCAGGCAACGGCGCGAATCAATAGCGTGAAAAAACCATTTTATTCACCGGAACGATTGATTGCCATAAAGGCCCTACCGGTCGAAAAAATGCAAACGGCGGCTGATGCGGAAGCGCCATCGGTTGACCTCCAAATGGACGGCGTGGGATTCGATCCATTTGTTGATGTGATTGCTGGAGACCGTCTGCCGTTTACTGCGCGATTTTCTGGCATCGTGAAGAATCGGGGGAGAGCGCCGGCGGGACCAACGCGCGCGCGGTTGCGCGTCGATATCGCCGCCGATGGGCAATGGGATATTGTTCCCGGCTTTACCGATATCGGTCCGTTAGCCCCGGATGCGTATCAACTGACGCAATGGACTGTGGATTGGAAAGCGCCCGTAGGGCGGTATGCATTTGAAGTATGCTCTGATGCCGGCAACGCCCAGCGAGAAACGGATGAACGCAACAACTGCGCTCTGGAATACTTCAACCTTATTGTTGGCCAGGAGCCGTCGTTTGAGGAGGAATTAATTGATGAATAGCTATGCCCCATCGGCGATTTATTGCACCCGCGATTGGCGTTGTCGTTACTGCTGTTGCCGGATGGTGGGTCGTACGTTCGATTGCTCCGGCAACAGCAGATCATGGATACGGGCGTGCCCGCGTCGTCACAGTTCTTGAACAAGGCCTGCGCACCGTAGATGGACAGAACGAGCAGTTCCAGAAGATTGAAGCGAAACTCTTGGATGGGCCACAGAAGGGCGCTGTTGTTACGATCGAGTCCAACGACCTTGTCACTTCGGCGGCTGGTGTGCAAGCCCAAGAAGGGCAGACTATTATTGTGGCGATGGATCGGACCCAAGCCGGAGATCAGTACGAAATTGTCGATCAGTACCGCAACCGGAGGTTGATTCTGCTCGTATTGCTGTTTGTCCTGCTGGCATTGATGTTTGGCGGCGGACGCGGGATAACCGCATTGTTGGGGCTTGTCTGGACGTTTGTGATTATTGTCAAATTCATCGTCCCGCGCATCATCAGCGGCGCGAATCCCATGCTGGTCGGCATTGAGGGGGCATTCGCAATCGCCGTGGTATCGCTGTATCTGGCGCATGGGTGGAGTAAGCGCACCAGCGTGGCGGTGGGCAGTACCTTGCTGACGCTCACCCTGGCGATCTTCGCTGCGGTAGTAAGCGTGAATGCCACCGGCCTGCTTGGGTTGGGCAGCGAAGAGGTCCTGTATTTGCCCGATATTATTGGCCGTATTAACCTGAAGGGACTATTGCTCGCAGGAATTATCATTGGGACATTAGGAGTGTTGGACGATATCACCACGGGCCAAACTGCGGTGGTGGACGAAATCGCCAAAGCCAACCCGCGGCTTAAACCATGGGAATTATACCGCCGGGGGCTTTCGGTGGGACGCGAGCACATTGCGTCGCTGGTGAATACCTTGATCCTCGCCTACGCTGGGGCATCGTTCCCGCTGTTTTTGCTGTTGGTGCTGGGAGGAGACCGTCCCCTGTGGGTGACCTTAAATAGCGAATTTTTGGCAGAGGAGATTGTGCGGACATTGGTGGGCAGCGCCACACTGATTATGGCTGTGCCGATTAGCACCGCCTTGGCAGCGGTGCTGCTCAAAACGCGAGAGAAGAAGGGGTAGGGGCGTTGCCCGCGCTTCGAGACCTCATGGAGTTATTGAACGATGGACATAAATCCCAGATGAGATTAAACCAGGTGCGGTAGCTCTCCGCCAGTTCTCTATTGACCATGACGACGATTGTGCCATCCTCGCCGAAGTTGGCAACGTCCACGCTGGTGAACGTCACCACATAGTCGCCGAAGATATCTAAAACCCCGGTGGTTTCGTACCCCCTGGGAAGGATCTTGTATTGCCCGCCCACGTTCTTCAGGGCCTGGGGGAATTTTTCTGGCACCCGTGGGTCGTAGAGCGTTTTGTACTTGAGTTTTTTCTGTTTCGACACCCGCACGAAATCATCCAGGTAGGTGCGGTCCACGCCCGGGCTGTACCACAGCGCCTTGGCCCCGAGGAAATAGGTGTCTTGGGCCACGCGCACCAAATCGCGCATATAGTTTTTAAATCCTTCAACGCCTTTATAGATCGCTACGGATTCTTTAGAGGCATCTTTTTCAAAGAGCTTCACAAGTTCGGGCATGGCCGTGTCAAGGCGATGCTCTTTTTCTTTTATTACTTCCATGAGCTTGTGCGGGTGCACGGCTTCGAAGCGATTTTCCCCTTCGCCGATAATGCGATACACCAACCCCTTTTCGATCAGGCGTTGGAGGGCATCATACACATTCCGTCGGTGTACTCCGGACTTGAGCGTAATCGTCGAGACAGCCACCCGCCGGTTTTGCAGGAGCGACTCGTAGATCTTGGCCTCGTTGGGGGACAGGCCGAGTTGTTCGAAGAGTTGGGAATCCATACGAAGTAAATTAAGCGAGATAAGCAAGATAAGTAAATTAAGCCGTTACGCCTTCGTATTCTCTTTCTGGCTATTGATCCAGGATCGCAATAATTTACTCACTTCTTCTCCTAAACAAAGTGTATGATTGTATTCTTGTTGAGTAATGTACTGCAAGTCACGGGCGACGAGCAGCTGATATTTTACTTCCTCGAGTGACGCATGGGCCATGGTGTAGAAATGCAGACTGTCTTGAACACTGGAGCGGTTAAAGCCTTCTACGATGTTGGAAGCAACGGAGACTGTGGCCCTACGGATCTGAGAGACTAAGCCAAACATTTCGTTCGAAGGGAATTTCTTGGTAAGACGATATATTTCCAGCACCAACTGGTGTGCTTTTTGCCAGACTAAAAGGTCGCGGAATGAATGAATGTTTCCCATAGCATGTCGTGCTTAATTTACTTGTCTTGCTTATCTCGCTTATCTTGCTCGTAATAAGGTGCTACTAATCACCACGTGGCGATATTGACCACTCATTTAGAGTATACTATGCTACCGCGTTCTGGTCAAGGCACGAACGCTGACAATTGGAGGATTCAATCATGTTTGTGAAGCCATCCGAGGGATCGGTTTTGAGGTTTGACAGAGTCGGAGGCCAGGGGGTCTGCTACCCAACATTGGCCAACCTCGACTATCAGCATACCTTGGCCATCGGCGAGGAGGAGGGCGTAAGCGTTTGGACGAGTGAAAAGGTGATGATACCAATCACCTTTTGCACGGGGCGTTTCCAGATTAAGGGCAGGGATGGGGAATGGCTCGTGCGATGGGAGTCAAGCCCGTTCGGGGAACAGATCAACCCCACTGGCACCGGTGCTGTGATTTATCCTGATGGGTGGGCCGCAGTGGGGTGGCTGGAGAAGGACATCATCTCGGCCGTTAAGGCCGAAGGTCTCACCCCCGCGGTGAGACACCCATACCGACTGCTGAAACGCTAGCGGTTGGGCCGTCGTGTATGACGTCGCGTCGAATCAACATTAATGAGCGCGCCTCGTCTGGCGTGCTCACAAGTCCTTAAAGGAGGACTGATTGAAAATGTTCTGGTACATCGTAATGGTTCTGTTGGGTATGGTACTGCAGGTCATCTCACCGTTGGACAGCACCGAGCGGATATTCGCGGCGGTGACCGCCGTCTCGGTGACCGCTTTCGGCGCCTCACTGATGGTCACGTTTGCGTCGTTCGACCGGAACGAGCGGCTGCACAAGTGGATGGTACAGTATGGTGTCGTGCCGTTCTTTGGCATCTTCGGAGTGATGGCCTATCAGTACCGCTCATTTGCGGCGGCCGTCATTGTTGTGGCATCGGCGGCGGTCCATTTTGGGTACTGGCTCAGCTCACCGCAGTCGCGCGGGTATCGGCTGGAGCTGTTCAAATTCGGATTCGGCGACTCGCGCCCGGCCACGAAGCGAGTCATCGCACGATTGTGTGGCGTCGGCGAGCCCCAGATCGCCGACGAGATCATCAAGGCCGTTCTCAAGAGTCAGACGATCGCGGAAGAAGTGTGTGTCCGCGCACAGGCTGTCGTGGGCGAGGTGGCCATCGCCGCACTTAGGGAAGAGCACGCTTCCCAAAAGTAGGCCTCGCACGGCCAACGATTCAAACCAACTTCAAGGTCTCCGGGCGCTCTGTATCCACGCATGCATCGCCCGGAGCCTTTTCTTTTTCTCGTCATTCTGGTCTTATCCAGAATCCGATCTGGATCGCTTCTCTGCGGCTCGCAATGATGGTGAAATGCGTCGGTCCGAACACTGGATTCATTGGGCATTCTATGCTATACTACAGTGGTATGAAACAATCGTCCCCATCTTATTATAACTGGTCGACTGATGAAACCGCTCTGAAAAAGGCCGGTAAATTCGAGCAGTGGAAGTTAGAACAACAGATTAATTACGGACTGCGAGGGAGTAAGATTAGTAGAAGTGATTTGAAGCGGTATTGGAGTAAGTTATCACTTGACCCACTGAAAGCTCAGTACTTTGAATTTCTATTATGGGGAAGACTCCCAAAAGCATTCTCACCAAAGAGCAAACGCAATTTTTAGAACTATTTGGGGATGAAAAAAAATTTTCTCAGCGTTTTTATCTCACCGGAGGGACAGCGTTGGCAGAATTTTATCTTCAACATCGATACTCTGAAGACATCGATTTGTTTTGCGAGGAAGAGTTCGATGTTACCTTGGTGCGGCCGTTTGTAAAAAAGGTTCAGCAGAAGATCGGCGCGCAACGTGTTGATTATCAAAACTACTTTGGGCTTCACACATTCCTCTATTCATTCCCGAATGGAGACTCTTTGAAAGTCGATTTTAACTATTATCCGTTTCCACGCATCGAGAAGGGGTTACGGCATCACGGCGTTACTGTTGATAGTTGCTACGATATTGCCGTAAATAAGGTGCATACGATTGTCATGAAGCCACGATCACGTGACTATATAGACATTTATTTTATTCTCCAAACGTTCTCATATAGCTTTGCCGATCTTCTCAAGGCAGCAAAAATCAAGTTTGATTGGCATATTGATGCCGCACAATTGGGAGCACGGTTACTGCAAGCGATCGAAGTTGAGGATCTTCCGCGAATGATCACAACAATTGATCATGAAGAATGGAGGAATTTTTTTGTTGCGCAGGCAAAAAAATTAGAAAAAGATATCTTTGATTCATAACAGACTTACGCGCTGACTGTGTATACTTTGTTTTATCTCGTTATTGGTTTTATCTTGGGCGCGGTCGTCGCTTGGGCTATGAGTGCGTCCAAAAGCGCCGGGCTTAAGGCCCAACTCGATGCCCAGCGCGACACCGGGGAACGGATTCGCACGGAGTTCAAGGCTGCCGCTACCGAAACGCTGCAAAAGAGCGCGGAGCAGTTTTTGACAACCGCCATGAAGGACCTGCGGCAAGTGAAGACCGAAACAGATGATTCTGTGGGGCGGCAGAAACAGGAGATTGCGCATACCGTGGCAGAGATGAAAACCAAGTTAGAGGAATATCAAAAATTGGTGGTCCAGTTTGAGAAAGAACGCACTACGATCTATGGCAGGCTTGGAGAATCGATGAACCAGGTGCTGAATGCCGAGCGACAGCTGTGGGCAGAGACGAGCAGTCTGAAGAAGGTTCTCACGTCTTCCTCCGGAGTCCGAGGGAAGTGGGGGGAGCACGTGCTCCAGGAAATTTTGGAACAAAATGATCTGGTGCGCGGTATTCATTATGACACGCAGGTGGCCGTGGGCGGAGAAAACGGCATGGATGACGTGCGCCCAGATTTTGTCGTCCGGTTGGCGGGCGGGAAAAAGTTGATCATCGACTCTAAGGAAGTGGCCGGTGAGTATGTGCTTGCACAGGAGACCGAAGATCCGAATGCCCAGCGCGAGCATTATCAGAAATTGGTCGCCAATATCCGCTCCAACGTACAGCTGCTTTCGCGCAAGGAATATCAAGAGCGCTTGGATGCGGATGTCCCGTTTGTCGTGATGTTTATCCCAAGTGAGGCGGCGATCCGCGCTGCGTTTGCAACGGACCCCGCGATATTCCAAGAAGCAGTTACCAAAAAAGTGATCTTGGCCAGCCCCATGACCGTGATCCCGCTCATCCAACTCATCCGCCATAGCTGGCAACAGCAGAAGCTGGCAGAAAACGCCCGCGTTTTGGGTTCAGCCGTGGAGGAATTGGGCAGGCGCCTTGCCGCTTTTGTCGGGCACCTGCAGGGAGTGGGCGGCGGGATACGCAAAGCCGCCGAAGGGTGGGAAAAAGCGGTGAATTCATGGCAAACGCGGGTGTTCCCCCAGATCGAGCGGACCCGCAATTTAGGCGGAAAAATCAAGGAAACCGAGCAATTAGAGGGGGTTACCCTTTCTAGCAGCCGCTTACCTGTTGCCACGCCGGAGGACGGGAGTATTGATGCATAAGCTCCCCTTGACTGCCCCGATGGTGTCTGACCTTGCGTTTTTACAAGCAAAACCATATACTAGGGGGAGAAATCGTTTTGTTTTGCATAATGGTTTATTCGCATTAACTGATTGTTTGTCTATGAAAATGACAAAGTCAGCGCTGTACGCAGAGCTTGCCGAGAAGTGCGGGAAAAGCCGCAAAGAAGTGGCAGAGCTCATGGACGCCTTAGTCGAAGTGGCGTACCGAGAAACCAAGTCTCATGGAGAGTTTAGCCTCCCGGGCCTTGGCAAGATGGTCAAGAAACATCGCGAAGCGCGACAGGGCCGCAACCCGGCAACCGGGGAATCAATCCAAATCCCGGCAAAGACCGTACTCAAGTTCCGTGTTGCAAAAGCCGCGAAAGAAGCGATCTTATAACACGAATACCCGACATCGGCAACCGCCGGTCGGGTATGCGAATACTACGAATAAAAATACGCTCCGAGCAAATTGGAGCGTATTTTGACACTCGGCAAAATTGAACGTAGGATAGGAAAGAGGGGCGACCGCCACCAGTCTGCGGATATTGCAGCAACTATGAAATATCGATTTTACACAAAAACGCGAGCCGCATGGGACGCCATGTATCGGGAGATCGCCAGCGCCCAGAAATCCATTTACTGGGAGTGTTATATTTTGATGGATGACACGCGGCGGCATGATTTCTATCAACTTCTTCAACGCAAGGCGCGCTCTGGTGTGGCCGTCAAAGTGGTCGTTGACAGCATTGGAATGTTCTGGGGATGGCAGAATCGACATCTGAAGGAATCATTAGAGCGTTCCGGGGTGGAAGTGCTCTATTTTAATCGCTTGGTCCCATGGTGGAATCCGGTACGCATGCGCAATTGGTGGTTTACCCGCAACCACCGCAAAGTGTTGGTGGTGGATGAGCGCGTAGGGTTTTTGGGCGGAGTGAATGTGGGGCATGCCTATGCGCGTTGGTTTGACCTCCATGTCCGACTGGAAGGGGCGATTGTGCAGCATTTGCTGCGTTCGTTCGCCCGATCCTACGAGATTTGCGGCGGAACCGAGCCAGCGGTACTTACTCTCCGGCATAAGCGGATGCGTGGCGGTTGGCTTCACCGGGCAAAATCCTATTATCTTGCCCATGTCCCTGGGGCAGGATCCTCGCACCTCCAGCGACTCTACCAACGCAGCTTTGATCGAGCCAAAGATTCCATCACCATCGTAACGCCGTATTTTATCCCGCATGGATGGTTTTTGGAAGGACTCGCGCGGGCGCGGGCGCGGGGCGTGCGCGTGCGCGTTCTGTTGCCCAAGGACCCCCGCGAGAAATTTTTTAGCCTCATTAATCGCCTCTCTGCGTGCCAGGCCCAGCGACGGGGGATTGATGTTCGGTTTTCAAAAAGCAGCAGCATGAATCATTCCAAGGCGATGCTCATTGATGAGAGTGAAGCGATGATTGGTTCGACGAATATCGATGCCAACAGTATTGATAACAATTTTGAAGCCAATATCGTGTTCCGGCGCCGGGATATGGTGCGGGAGCTTTCGCGCATCATTCGCCAATGGTCTGATGCGACCACCGGGATCAACGTCCGCACTGTTCACCGCGGCATTGTCCACCGGGTGCTGGAGCGCTTCGTCAATATCCTCCAACCCTACCTATAGACCTCTTATGATTTTTACCATGATCGCGATTGTCGTTGCGTGGAGCCTTTTGGACTGGGTGTTGTACGGATCATCATGGGTGCAACGCGCGGTGTACGCTCGGATGGACAGCGCTATCTGGACGCCTCCCCGGCCGGGGGAGAGCACCAGCGGCGCGCAACGCCGCACCATGATGACCTCGGTCATCATCACCATTTTTTCTGGGATCATGTTTAGCATATTTGGGGAATGGAGCGGTTTGGCAGGACTCTCGTGGAAGACCGCTCTGGCGGTTGCGGGATTGCTTTGGGCGGTGTTTGTTGTCCCTACTGCCGTATCGGATCGATTATATTTTCGTGTTGGCACCCGCTATACGATGCTCCAACTGTTTGCCGGGGCATTTAAGATTGCAGCCGCGTGCGTGATTTTTGCCTTGCGGCAATGAAATTGGGATGGTAGAATATTTTGCGCAATCTGTGATCTGTGCTAAGGCGGGCCGCCCCTTGGGCGAGCCTCGCCAAAGCACGTATGCGTTGGCGGGTATCATATAGTGGTTATTATGGGAGTTTTCCAAACTCCACAGGCGGGTTCGATTCCCGCTACCCGCTCCAGAATCAAACAAACGTCGATTTGAACAGAATTTTGGGAAGATCGCGATGCGATTTCATGGGCGGCCACTAGGGCCGTCCATTGCGTTTCCCCCCTGTTTTTCAATACGTTCACATCTTCAAGTATAGATTGGTAACAAGAGAATCATGCATTTCAAGCTGATATTGCTCTTGTTTTCCTACATTTTATACTACTTGTAAAGTATACTTGACAAGATTTCAAACTTTATAGAATCTTGATATATTGACTAACTTTATAAAGTTTGATAATATGTCAATAAATGGTCGATTAACGAATAAACACAATCCTATGACTATACGACAAAAATTAGAAATAATTCAAAAAATGCTCGGCTTAACCCAAACCAAGTTAGCTGAAAAGTTTGGCGTATCTTTTGTTGCCTTTAACAGCTGGTGGACTGGCAAGTCCATCCCGAGGCCAAAGATGCAAGCATCCATTGATGAACTCTTTTTGGAAGTGACGGGGCAGAAAATAATCCCCGATGATCAGCTCACCGCCAAAAAAAACGTCTTACGAAAAAAAATGAGAGAGCACAAAAATGTTGTAAATAACATTATAGCCAACCCTGATATTCGTGATCAATTTATCTTAAAACTCACATACCATAGCAATAGCATCGAAGGGAGCACATTGACCGAACCGGATACTGCGGCGATTCTTTTTGACAATGTAGCCTTACCTCACAAAAGTCTGACCGAGCAACTGGAAGCAAAAAATCATCAAACAGCTCTTAACTACTTGTTTGACTATATCGCCAAAGAAGAAAAAATTGATGAGGATTTAGTATTAAAGCTCCATAGCATTCTCATGAATGGAGTCCGCCCGGATGCTGGAGTCTATCGCAATCACGCCGTCAGAATCACCGGCGTAAATTTGCCGACTGCGAATTATGTCAGTGTCCCGAAATTAATACCGGAAGTTATGGTTCGCATTAATAAAAAAACAAAAGATATCATCGCGTTGTCTGCCGGTGTACACAGCACATTTGAGCAAATTCATCCTTTTTCTGATGGGAATGGCCGTGTTGGCCGTTTGCTCATGAATGCAATATTGCTTAATGCAAATTTTGCCCCCGCGATTATCCGTCAGGAACAAAAACAACTTTATTACACCTATCTTTACAAGGCCCAAACGAAAGAAGACCAGAGCCAATTAGAAGATTTTCTCTGTGAAGCTGTTATGGACGGATTCAAAATTTTGGACCGCACAGATGTGCGATGACTGGCGTTTTCTGTAATCTATGGTTGTTATCAGCGAGCAACAACTTGAGTTATACATGTCGCTATTTCATGGGCGTACGGATGTCTATGCTCGCCGATGGGAAAAAGAAGGCCGGTCTGGATACAGTCCGGCCTATGATTTTATTTGGGATGAATTCATGGCGCATAAGCGGCGCGGAGGCTCCATGAAAGATTTCGAATATAAGAAGCTGATAGCGCTAACGAATGATGTTGTTAAAAAACATCCCCTCGGAGGCCACGTTATCGGAATGTATCCGATACTCTCAGACAACACATCGTATTTTATTGTGGCAGATTTTGATGGCGAGAATTGGCTCGCTGATAGTAAAGCCTTTAGCGTAGCTTGCGCGGAAGTCGGACTTTCTGCATATCTGGAGCGTTCACGCTCTGGCAACGGCGGTCATGTCTGGATGTTCTTTTCTGAAGCCTATCCATGCTACAAGAGCCGACAAATCGCGCTTGAGCTGATCCGCAGAGCATTTCATGTCTCTGAGTTTGAAAAGGAAGTCAGTTTTGATCGCTTGTTCCCCAATCAAGACACGTTGACCGGAGCCGGTTTTGGTAATCTCATTGTTGCTCCATCCGGGAGCGGCAAAACGGTTATCGGCCTTGAACTGATAGCCCGAAGGCAGCTACCGGCGCTTATTCTTGTCCACCGCAAACAATTGCTCGATCAGTGGGTTGAAAGAATCCAGACATTTTTAGGGATTGCGAAAGCGCATATTGGCCAATATTCTGGAACGAAGAAAAAATTGGGCAAGCAAATAACCGTCGGTCTGTTGCAGAGCTTGGCTCGCAAAGGCAACCTCACAGAGCTACGGGATACATTCGGAACGATTATTGTGGATGAATGTCACCACATTCCGGCTGCAACGTTCCGTGAAGTCATTGCAGAGTTAAATCCAAAATATCTCTACGGTCTGACGGCGACTCCAAAGCGAAAGCACAACGATGAAAAATTGATCTATGTGTATATCGGCGACATCGTCGCTCGTATGGAAGCTTCTGATATCGCCCCAGTCTCTGAACTTTCACGTCAGCCACCGGAAGTACTCATCCACACAACAACTTTAGCTCTACCATTTAAATTTACCACTGATAATTTTCAACTCTTGGCAAAAGTTGTCTGTTTCGATACAGCGAGGAATCAGATGATTATTGAAGACATCTTGAGCAATGTGAGCGACGGCAAAAGACTGTTGGTGTTAAGCGAACGAAAGGAACATTTGGAAATTTTAGCCCTGTATCTTAAGGGGAAGTGCGAGACGATCGTTATTTCCGGGGACGACTCTGCTCGGTCAAGAACATCAAAGCTGAAACAAATTGAGTCGGGACATTATCGAGTCATCTTGTCCACTGGACAATTCTTTGGCGAGGGCATCGATATTCGTGGAATTTCTTGTTTGATATTGGCGTTTCCTTTTGCATTCGAGGGTAAGCTCGTTCAGTATATCGGGCGACTCAGAGATATTGGCAGCCAAAAGACGATTATCGATTACCGTGATGCGCAAATTCCATTTCTCGAGAGGCAGTTTAAGCAACGGCAACGGTATTATAAAAAGTTGTCAGTAAATTTCGTTAGTAGTTGAGGTTCACTGGGGCCATTCCAGTTTACAGCATCGTTCGTATTCAAGTGTTGCATAGCGTCTGTTATTTTTTGAGAAATTGGATTTTGGTAAATATTATGTGTCCGCTTTGCCCCTAAAATTCCGAAAGAAATTCCCGAAGAAACATGTTCGGAAGAATCATACGGGGCACTGTTCTAGCTAATTCGAGTAATATTTGATACAATGGATGCAACCTAAATCTGCCCTCCGCGCTCGTCCCGACTTCGTCGGGAGCCCTGATTGAAAAAGGTTCGAGCGGAGTCGTACAGATACTGATTCGACCGTTGACCTTCTCTCTATGCACCCGGCTGAAACATCGAAGATCGTCGCTGCCAATCCCCAGCGCCCGGACGCTGCCCGCAAACCGTCGGAGATCATGTTAGGACCCATTGTGAAAGTACGTCGGGGAAAAGAAGGCGACCCGCAGCGGCCGGTGGAGGAGGGGTGGACGATTGTCGGTTACGACGAACACTCTGGTAAGGCGATTGTTCAGCGATCAGATGCTGGCGATGGTACCCTGCAGAAGGTTATTGCGTTGACCGACCCTGATTTAATGATAGAAAATCCTCCATTTTCTCCCGAATTCCAGCGTGCCAATAATTTTGTCGAATTATTTGCCGCATTGGGTTCTGGCAAGGGTACGCTTTGGGACCCGGAGACCCGGACGATGGTCTCTGTACAGTCGATCAAGCGATTGATCAATCAGATCCGTGAAGAAAAGAAGTCGATCGTGATGTTGCCGAACATCCCCGGGCTTGTAGAGAAAGTCCAAGAGCTCGATCAGGCAGAGTTCCCCACACGCGAGGATCGGTTGCGGCAGGAACGGGCAAGAGCGCAGGCCACATTGGAGGGGCAGTTTGCCTTGTTGGAAACATATAACAACCCCGCCATGCAGGTCGTGTCTGGTTCGGAGCGCGCCGCTGCGGCACGGTTGTGGATGGGTGCCTATCAACAGTATTTACAGACGTTCCCAACCGATGATAAGCTCCTAAGCTTCCAGACGCGGTACCGCAACCTTCACCCGCGCATTAAAAATGCCATCGATGACGGTCGAGTCCAGGACGTCACGCTGCAGTATGAGAAACAGGATGCATTGCGTGAGCTCCGGCGCATGGTAAGACCCGGCAATCCCCACGGTGCGACGTACAATGGGTTTGCCATTGCCGCTGATCGCCTCGTGAACCTCTTGGGCGAGGTGGTGTATCTTACCAAGCCAGAGGCAGAAGAATTACTGCGGATGACGGAACATGCGCCGCGTTCAGGAGCACGGAGATTGGACCAGGATGCCCTGCGGCCACTGCGGGAAAAGCTCAAAAAACAGTACAAGTTGTAAGATATCCTGGCATTGATGCTGAGGCCGACCCGATAGAGGGTCGGTTTTTTATGTCGCTCTCGGTGATGCAAAGGTATTGAATTAGTCCGAAATTAGTCCGAAAGGTTGACGAATTCGAAATAAAATGGTATATTGCTCGGTTCGTTTTTCTTGAGAGTACCTACAAAATTGAGTACCAAAAACCGGTGATGTTTGGAGGTTTTGCGATGAGACTTTTGATCTCGATCGCCGTGGTCACTGCGGCACTCGTCTTGGGCGCCGAGCCCGTCTACCCCCAGAGCCAAGCCGACGGGCGATCGTGCAGCCCGTGGGACGAGGAGGACCCGACGGTGGGTGCAACGACCAAGGCGGCTGCCCAGGCGGCCAGCACGGCGCCCGACTCTCGCGCGTGCAATCCTTGGCAGGAAGCGGAGTCTGCGTCCGCAACCCCGAGGACCGTGCGAAAAGACCAGAGCCCGACCATCGCACCATCGCGGTCGCGTCACAGCAGCGGGCTGGTCGACGAGCCCACGATTCCCTGGCGCAACAACAATCCCGGGAATCTTAAACCTCGCCGCAAGGGTCCATGGCCCGGCGAGGTTGGCCGCGACCGCCGGGGGCACATCGTCTTTGCGACGTTGGAAGACGGTGTCGCCGCTTGGATGGACTGCGTCCTGGTGCGCTACCGCCAGGGCGGGTTCCGGACCCCATCCAAAACCGTGGCGCGTTATACCACGGTGGAGGACGATCGATCCGGCTACGTGGCTACGATTCGCCGGTTTACCGGCGTCCGCGACCACCAGGACCTCGGCCTCATCCAGGCCGGCCAGGTGAACCAGCCGCGGCTGTTCGCCCTTGCCAGGGCGATGTTCCGCTACGAGCACGGCCACGACGGCATTGGTAACGCCGTGCTCGAAGCAGCGCTTGCCCGGCTGACTGCCCCGGTCGTCGTTGCGGGGCAGTTTGAAACAATCACCGACTGAATCAAAACCGCCACACCAACCTGAAAGGAGGGATAGGGGTGGCGGTTTTAACATTGAGCAATGGGTGTGGATACTTTTTTCCTAATTTTTGTAACATATGGTATAGTATGACTGCTTGTCATTTTTACAATTTGTTATGGGAACATTTTTTTCCAACGATGTACTGGTGTACCTCAATGATTTGTTTGGATTTTTCCTTACAATCATTGGCATCAGCATGATGTATTCCTACGCATTAGTGGCACTCTACAACATGTTCAAGCCCCTCAAGCGCTGGGAAGAAATCCGCAAAAATTTTGGCAAACGCCTGCTCGTTGGAATTGAATTTTTGATTGCAGCACAGGTGATTACGGCTGCCACTGCTTCAACCCCGAACACTCTGATCACGTTGATTGTCCTGGTGCTGGCACGGTTTATGTTGGGGTATACGCTTCACCGGGAGATGAAATAAATCTTTGCTCGGATGATACCCGTGCGGCTATGCCGTGCGGGTATTTTGTTTTATAATGCCTACAATAGTGTTTGTATCGAGGGTAATGACGGACCCGAACTTCGTTATTGGGCGTTTGGTCATTCAGGAAAAATTGCATCCTATGATTACCTGGTCATTCCGCAATAGTGGACTGAGTGTCGATGAGTACAAGCGATATCGCAGCCGGGTCGCTGGCTATGTTGATCGACTCAAGAAGGCCGCCCGCCAAAAGGACTATACCGTACACGAGACGTCGATTGCGCTGCCCGGCGACCGACGGATCATCCGTGATGTTGATCGGCTAGTCGATCGCCTTCGTGCACCGGCGCCGTTGCTGGTCGTCGTGGGTATTGGCGGATCCAATCTTGGGGCACAAGCCGTGTACGAAGCGTTGCGGGGGCCATCCGCAGTGGTGATGGGTGCGAGCAATGTCGGCGAATTGTTGTTCGCTGATACGGTTGATCGTTTTAAATTCTCGCATATTGAGAATGAAATCGCTATTGCGCGTCGGCAAAAACGGCGCGTGATCCTCAATATCATCAGCAAATCCGGCAGCACGACAGAGACGATCATGAATGCGGAACTTCTTGTAAAAAAGGCCGGGCCGTTCCAACCCGAAGATGTCGTCGTCACCACGGATGAACATTCGCCGTTGTGGGAGTTGGCGAAAAAATCAGAATACCATGTGTTGGCAATCCCAAAGATTGTCGGCGGTCGATACTCGGTCTTTACAGCGGTCGGATTGTTCCCATTAGCAATCGCTCATCTTGATGTCGCCGCCATGCTCTCCGGAGCCCGGTGGGCGGTTCGGCAATGTCTCGGATCTTTACACTCTAGCCCCGCAGTAAAGAGCGCGAGCGTGCTGTATCACCATGCCACGCATGGGCGCGCAATCAATGACAATTTTTTCTTCCGGACAGACTTGGAATCACTCGGAAAATGGTATCGCCAACTGATGGGTGAGAGCATTGGTAAAGAAGGGAATGGGATGATGCCAACGGTATCAATTGGTTCGACTGATCTGCATTCGATGGGGCAGCTGTACCTCGGCGGGCCGCAGGATAAGGTAACGACGTTTATTGCTGTATGGGGCCAGGATGACAATATGAGATTACCAAAAAAAACAGCCCTTGGTTCATTGGTCGGCGGCGTGATTGACGGACGATCGACCGATGAAGTGCTCCAAGCAATTCTCAAAGGAACTCAAGCGGCGTATGCCCGCAAGAAGCATCCTTTTATGCAGGCAACATTCTCAGAGCTCAATGAATTCAACTTCGGTGCATTTATGCAGTGGAAGATGATCGAGATGATGTTCCTTGGGAAGCTGTTGGGCGTGAACGCGTTCGACCAACCCAATGTGGAAGAGTACAAAACGGTAACGAGGCGGCTGCTCGCCAATTATTGACGCGAGACCAATGTGTTGATATACTCCATCTACTCAATTTATTAATTTGGCAAATATGAAGAAGGTTATAATTT
Source organism: Candidatus Uhrbacteria bacterium (assembly GCA_016215325.1). Classification (GTDB taxonomy): domain Bacteria; phylum Patescibacteriota; class Patescibacteriia; order JACRJV01; family JACRJV01; genus JACRJV01. The sequence continues at coordinate 59,540 of JACRJV010000019.1, read as the reverse complement.
ACACCACCCCGACCTGCGGCTATTGCAAGATGGCAAAGGCCTATTTTAAGGATAATAACATCGCCTACATTGAAAAAGATGTGGCGATCGATCAATCGGCGGCCGATGAAATGATTAATAAGTCTGGTCAAATGGGGGTACCGGTGATTGCCATCTCGGACGAAGATGGCGGCAATGAGCAATTAATTATCGGGTTTGATCAGTCGGCGTTGGCAAGCGCACTTGGTATCGGGGTATAAGGTATTAAGTATAAGGTATACCGCGCGACGTTTCCTAATGATTTCGGCGTATACTTTATACCCTATACCTCATACCATATACTAGTTTTATGTACGATCTTCTTGTTGTGGGTTCTGGCGCAGCGGGGCTCTCTGCTGGCATTTATGCCGGTCGATATCTTTTGAATACCGTGATTGTCCAAGGGAAAGATTTTGGCGGCGAGACGGCCGTGGCGGCACTGATTGAAAATTACCCGGGCTACATTGAGATTGACGGGTATGATTTGATGGTGAAGATGAAGGAACAAGCAGAGCATGTGGGTGCGAAAATCATGGCCGGATGGGTGACGGCGATTACCAAGAAAGCCGAAGGCCACTTTGTCGCAACACTGGGTAGCGGAGAAACTCTGGAGGCTAAAAGCGTGATTCTTGCCACGGGATCGCGCCGCCGCCGGTTGAATTTGCCCAACGAAGAAGCGCTCACGGGCAAAGGGGTATCCTACTGCACAACGTGCGATGCGCCACTGTACAAGGGGAAGACCATTGCAATAATCGGTGGAGGGGATTCATCGGTAAAGGGAGCAAACCTTGCGGCGCTCTATGCCGAAAAGGTCTATCTGATCGCGCGAGGGAAAGCGGTCAATGCAGAGCCGGTGAACTACGCCCGGCTCACGCAAAAGAAAAATGTTGAGATGGTGTATGAGACAGAAGTCAAAGAGATTATTGGAGCTGATCGATTGGAAAAAATTATTTTAAGTAAACCCTTGAACGGTTCCGTCGAACTAGCCCTTGGGGGACTGTTTGTGGAGGTGGGGGCATTGCCGAATAACGATCTTGCCAAATCACTGGGTGTCGAGTTGGATGCCCGGGGATTTGTGGAAGTCGACCCCTTTATGCAAGCCAATATTCCCGGCGTCATGGTAGCCGGTGATCTCTGTAATGAGACTGGAGGATTTAAACAAGATATTGTGGCCGCCGCACAAGGATCGATGGCGGCAACGAGCGCGTATCAGTACGTGGGTGGTCTGATGAGTACGAATCGATCCGAATGACGCCCGAATAAAACCGAATATGACAAAAATGCTCTGATAGCACAGAGCGTTTTTGTATTCGGATCGATTTGTACTGTTCACGGGGCTTGCTCGAGCCGCACGTTGACGTTTATTGTTTTCCCATCGCGTAGTACCTTGAGCTTGAGATTATCGCCGACCTTATGACGCGCAATAATACTTTGCAATGTCTTGGTGCTTTGGAGCTTTTCCCCATCAATCGTTTGAATGATGTCGCCTTCTCGCATCCCTGCCCGGAATGCGGGCGAGGATTCGATGACCGCCGGTTCACCACTGCCACCAGAAACGAGTAATGCGCCGTCCGATACGTTGATTTGTCGTTGGGATTTAATCTCCGGAGTGATCATGACAAAGCGGACACCGAGCCAGGGGCGAATGATCTTGCCGGTTGTTCGAACGGATGTCACCACTTCTTTGACCACATTAATGGGGATTGCGAAACCGATGCTTTGGCCCTGCAAATCCGTTGCCGTGTTCATCCCGACTGCTTCACCCTTGCTGTTGACCAGTGGCCCACCGGAGTTGCCGGGGTTAATTGCTGCATCGGTCTGTAAAATGTTCGTGAGTTCTTCGGCACGCCCCCGGTTGTCACCGGCCACCACATTGCGTCCGGTCCCGCTGATGACCCCGCGCGTGACCGTGTTTTGATAGCGGCCCAGGGAATTTCCGATCGCCACCACCGTTTGGCCAATTTCAATCGTATCAGAATTACCCAACGGGATTGTTGGAAGCCCAGTGGCAGCAATCTTGAGTACCGCGATATCGTTGACCGGATCGGTAGCAATAATAGTTCCTGGAAGCGAACGACCATCATTGAGAATGACCTTATATGTTGCGCTCGGATCCCCGGCAACGTGGTTGTTGGTGACAATCATGCCATTGGGGTCCACGATAAATCCAGTGCCGCTGCCGACCTCGCGTTCTTCCTCTCGGGGCTGTGTTTGCGGTTGTTGGCGTGGGAGTTGGAAGAATGGATCATTAAAGAAATCGTTGGGGAATTGGAAAATAATAGGCGGCTGCACCGTCACCTTCTTGTTGGCCACAATGCTCACAACAGCTGGGCGTGCTTTTTTTACTGCGGTAATAATTGCTTGTTCTTCGGGGACAACGATCGTGGCAGGATTGCCTGCTGATTGTGTCGTTGGCATTTGCCATATAGTGTCGACAACGGCACCTCCTAATAGGATGGAGGCAATCAGAGATAAAAGTGAAGTTTTGCTAATGGAGCTCATAATTGAGGAAGGAGTAATCATGATGAAAATGCTACCAGTGGTAGCCTCCTATAGTATACAATACGTTGAGATTAAGAGTATCTTACAATGAAACAATAAGAAACACCCCTTTGATTGGGGGTGTTTTCATTCTCTTCAATATGGTCTTGGCAATGGCCTACGTTCCCAGGGCTTGGTTTAACCCAAGTATCATCGGTGCTGGCACGTTTCACGACTCTGTTCGGGATGGGAAGAGGTGGTTCCATGCCGCTTGAGATCACCAAGACCACACTGAAGAGAATAGATGTATTCCATGCCTTTTAATGGTTGCAAGAATGGACCAATTAGTAGTGCTCGGCTCAAACCCTTACGGGCTGTACACCTGCACCCTATCAACCTTCTCGTCTCGAAGGGGTCTCATAATGAATATTCATCTTGAAGGCGGCTTCGCACTTAGATGCTTTCAGCGCTTATCCGCACTAGACTTCGCTACCCAGCGATGCCCTTGGCAGGACAACTGGTACACAAGAGGTCTATCCTTCCCGATCCTCTCGTACTAGGGAAGAGTCTTCTCAATATTCCACGCCCACAGTAGATAGGAGACCGAACTGTCTCACGACGTTCTGAACCCAGCTCGCGTACCGCTTTAATTGGCGAACAGCCAAACCCTTGGGACCTTCTCCAGCCCCAGGATGCGATGAGCCGACATCGAGGTGCCAAACCTCCTCGTCGATGTGGACTCTTGGAGGAGATCAGCCTGTTATCCCCGGAGTAGCTTTTATCCGTTGAGCTTCCGCCGTCCTATATCGTTTGTGATGGTATTGTCCCCCACGAGGATTACTCCTCATGGAAAACAATACATCACGGCACGGTCGGATCACTATGTTCCGCTTTCGCGACTGCTCGAGCTGTCACTCTTGCAGTAAAGCTGGCTTTTGGCATTGCCCGTCCAGCACGATTTCCATCCGTGCGAAGCCAACCTTTGTAAACGCCTCCGTTACCATTTAGGAGGCGACCGCCCCAGTCAAACTACCCGCCAGATACTGTCTCCGTGCCTGATTCAAGGCAGCAGGATGAGGCATACGAAACAATCAGGGTGGTATCTCACTGGCGAGTCGACTTGCGTCGACTCTCCCACCTATGCTGAACAGACTGAGCCGTATGTCAATATCAAGGTGTAGTAAAGCTTCACGGGGTCTTTTCGTCTAGCTGTGGGTAACCCGCATCTTCACGGGTCTTGCAATTTCACCGAGTCCCTCGTTAAGACAGTTCTCAAGTCGTTAAGCCGTTCGTGCGCGTGGGAACTCACCCCACAAGGAATTTCGCTACCTTAGGACGATTATAGTTATCGCCGGCGTTCATCAGCGCTTGGATTCAAAGCTGCACCCACTCGAGGTGGGATGACCTCTCCTCTTAACGTTCTGACACTGGCCAGGCATCGGCCCCTATACATTGCTTTGCAGCTTCGCAGGGACCTGTGTTTTTGGTAAACAGTCGCTTGAGATCTTTTGTTGCAACCCCGCTTGCGCAGGGTAGGCCTTATCCCGAAGTTACGGCCGCTTTTTTGCCGAGTTCCTTAACGAAGGGTTCTCTCGTACACCTGAGGATACTCTCCTCACCCACCTGTGTCGGTTTCCGGTACGGTCACATGGAAGAAGCAAAAGACGCTTTTCTTGGCAGACAGTTCAACGCTCATGGAAATCCGTCGCCGGATCTCTGCGCCCTTACGGGCACGTCCATAGCCAAAGAACGCGAGCACAAAATTATCTGCGTCCCGTCTCTTGTATGCCTCCCATGTGGTCGAGGAATATTAACCTCGTTTTCCATCGGTTACCCACGTAAACGTGGCTGGCCTTAGGCCCGACTCACCCTGGGTCGATCTTCGTTGCCCAGGAAACCTTGGGTTTACGGTGTCCGGGGTTCTCACCCGGATTTGTGTTACTCATGCCAACATTCGCACTTCCACTCCCTCCACCGTGCCTCACGACACGACTTCGCCGGAGGTGGAACGCTCCTCTACCAATCGATGTTGCGAACAACATCGAGTCCGTACGTTCGGTACTCAGTTTAAGCCCCGGTATATTTTCGGTGCATCGGCCCCGTGATTGGGTAGTGAGTTGTTACACACTCTTTAAAGGATAGCTACCTCTAAGCGAACCTCCTACCTGTCTTGGGGACAATACTTCCTTTGACACTGAACTGAGATTTAGGGACCTTACATGACGGTCATGGGCTGTTTCCCTTTTGACTGATGGAGCTTAGCCCCCATAGTCTTACTGCCCGGATAATGGAGCCCGCGGTATTCGGAGTTTGGTTGGATCGGACGGGATTTCTCCCGCACGGCCCATTCAGTGCTCTACCCCCGCGGTTTACTTACCGGACGCTAGCCCTAAAGCTATTTCGAGGAGAACCAGCTATTACCAAGTTCGATTGGAATTTCTCCCCTAGCCACACCTCGTCCCATTGTGTTGCACGGCAAACGGGTTCGGGCCTCCACTCCGATTTCTCGGAGCTTCACCCTGGACATGGCTAGCTCACCTGGTTTCGGGTCTTATCGATCCTGCGAACGCCCTTTCGGACTCGGTTTCCCTGCGCCTCCTCCCGGGTAAACGGGATTAAACAAGCAAGATCGGTAAACTCGTTGGCTCATTCTTCAATAGGAACGCCGTCACCCCGCCTTGCGGCAGAGCTCCGACTCCTTGTAAGCGAATGGTTTCAGATACTATTTCATCTCCCTTTCGGGATGCTTTTCACCTTTCCCTCACGGTACTTGTTCACTATCGATCATCAAACGTATTTAGTCTTCCCCGTATAGTCCGGGGTGATTCCCGCAGGATTTCTCGAGTCCATGCGGTACTTGAGAATAGCAACGGAACGGTAACATCTGTTTCGAATACAGGACTTTCACCTTCTTTGGTCGCTCATTCCAGAGCGTTTTTCTACAGATGCACCAACACTCACTCACTCTCTTGCGAGAGCAGGGGAGTGTTGGGCTGCCGATTGCTCGGCTATCCACTCGTTCTCTTGTCGATCTACGGACAAAAATGTCACTACCTCGCAACGTCGATCGGACATTGGTCGTAGGACCTTCCTCACCAATCCATCCTGTCGCTTGTGGCTTCAGAATAAATACAGTGATTAGAACCGATCGATTTAGACTGATCCCGTTTCGCTCGCCGCTACTCAGGGAATGTTCGCTTGCGCGATTATTTTCTTTTCCTCCGGCTACTGAGATGTTTCACTTCACCGGGTGTACTGACACTGCCTATGAATTCAGCAGTGACTGGCTGGAGTTTGTCCAACCGGGTTGCCCCATTCGGAAATCCCCGGATCAAAGCTTGGTTGCCAGCTCCCCGAGGCTTATCGCAGACTCCCACGTCCTTCGTCGTCGTTTGATGTCAAGGCATCCACCATTCGCCCTTATTTCTTGCAACCATTAAAAGAGCATGTAACCCTCTTAATGGACCACTAAATTTGTTGCATGGTTTACTACTACCGAATTGTCAATTTGCGTTCTGGTTGTGAACCGGTCACAGGGAAGGGGGGCCTTCGCTATCATCGTGTCGCAACATCGCCATCGCCAATGAAGAACTAAAAAACGCTACTTGGTCCATCAAGCAGCGTTCGGGTTTCGAGCAAAACTTAGCCGCTTGGGAGAATTCGGGAAAGAGAGAAGAGAGATTTCACATCGTTGGGGTCAAGAGTAAGTAAGGAAGATTTACAGCTTTTTTAGAGTGCCTTTCTATTATACGGATATTTAGAGCGATGTCAATAGCCCAGTTGCGGACATATTGAAGCAAGAACGCTTAGTATGGTCAAGATCCAATAAGCAAAAATATTATCTCAACAGAGCATATTTACTCCAAAGAAGTTCGAACTTAGCTCGTTCCATGGCAGCCAAATCTTGGCTGTGGACCAGAACGCTGATCAATTCATTCGTCGAACTAATAAAAGCGACTTTATTATGATAGATGAATTGAGTGGAACAAAACGGGAAATCGTCGGGGAGGAATTTGATATCGCGCAAAAGGTCTGGTCGATTGTTGGCCACTAGTTTTTCTGACCAAGCATTTTTTATTAACAGTCCGCGGAGGCAGATTTTCCGTTTAACGCGGGTAGGGATGTAATAGTCGTTGTCGTATTTCTCGCCGATAACAGCATAAATTTCAGCTGGGTCGCCCAGCCACAGGAGTTCGCTAGCATGTTTTTGCAAAGTATCTTCGCACACCGAAAAATAACCTTGCTTTCCTTCAAAATATTGTACTTGCGGCTTATGCGGCTCTTTTTTAGCAATGGCTTTAAGGCGGGGGATGATGCTGGCCATGGCTTTGGCCTTTTCCTCGAGTTGAGAAACCAGTAATTCCGGCGGTTGTGCGACCAAATGCAAGCCCCGGCGGGTTTTGTATTCGCCCAAAATACCCTTGTTCATTAAAGACTTTGCCACTAAATAGACGCTGGTGCGTTTGACACCCGATTGGTTGGAAATTTCTTGCACCGGGCTCCCGCCGAGTTGAAGGGCTGCCAAATAAACTGCAGTTTCATCGGCATCCAGGCCATATTGTTTGAGGACATCTTCGATTTTCATAGGGTTTCATTAGGCCTTCGACAAGCACAGGCAATTTTAATTTGTCGATATTTATGACAACATGAAATCAATATAGAAAAATGTGAGTAAATTGTCAATATATATTGATCATTGATATTAAATTCTTCTCGATAGAATGTTATGTTTTAGGACAATCATTGACTATAGTGTGAAAGTTGAATACGATACAACGTTGATTGCAATAGCATAGGCTGTCGACCGGAACGCACGTTTATAACACGGTGTTGGTGAAAATTAGATCGGATACGATCTGGAAGGGGCGATCATGATGCGGATTGAAAGAAGTGATCTCGCGAAACGATTTCTATGGACAGTAGCGCTCTCTCTGTTACTGGGAGGGTGGTTGGGGTATGTATGTGGTCGCTTTGCTGGTTGGGAGGAAATTCTGCGTGCCCTGGACGACACTCGGCAGTTCATCGACGTGGACCGCATTCCCCAGCGGAAGCGATATACCCTCATCTGTCGCAGCGGTCAATATGGAGTGCTCGCAGACCCTGTGGCGCCCTTGTGGAAGCGTCTTTTTGTGAAGAAGTTGGATCCGTCCTACAAGAATGGAGACGCGATTCAACGGCCCCACTGACGAGGAGGTGAATCAACATGGTGAGAATTGCGCTCGTCCAACCCAACGCTGATGAGCGCTACGGCGCTCGGCAAGCCTACGAGTCAACGGTTCGTCCGCCGGAAACGGGTTTGGCCGTACTCAGTTCGTACCTACGCGCACATGGTCATTCGGAAGTCATTTGCCTTGATCCTGATCGTGATGACGAAAAGATCGCAGAGCGAGCGGCCGAATACGATGTGATCGGATTCACGGATTGGTTCTCCAATCACGAACGGGTGGTCGGGATCGCGAAAATGACGAAAGAAAAGAATCCCGACGCACACGTCGTGGTTGGCGGCCCGAACACCGGTGGGGTCGCACGCTTGATGCTCCAGAAGTATTCGTTCATCGACACTGTCGTCGTGCGCGATGGTGAACAAGCGCTCGAGAGGATTGTAAGCGGAGCACCAGTGCGGATTCTCCCGAACTGCTGGTATCGGGATGGTAACTACGTGCGGTTTACGCACCCTACGTTCACGCCAATGGACGCACTCCCATTGTGGGACTTCGAGAGTTTTGAGCATCGCGATCGTCGACTCGCTCCCTATCTTCACGCAATCGCTAGCATAGGCGAGACGGGCTTCGATCCGTGGCTGGTGCCGCCACTGACCATGTTCAGTTTCCGCGGGTGCATGAAGGCGATCAAAGAAGGTGTGTGCACGTACTGCACATCGGCCGAAACTGTCGGCCGGGTATTGCATCCCGATGCGTTCTGGAGGCAGATCGAATTCCTGCGGCAAAACTATGGGGCGACGCTCTTCTATATGGCGGATGACATTTTCCCCGTGAGTCTGACTCGCATGGAGCAACTCGCGACGGCCGAGCCAATGAGCGTTCCTACGCCGATGATTCGCGCCTACGCCTATATGCCGGACTTCATTGCGCTTACTCCGGTGGAATTCGATCGCATGATAGCCGCATTACACGTCATTGGCGTATTCAGCCTTTTCTTCGGGGTAGAGAGCTTCGGACTGGAGCAGATCACGCGGGTGAACAAAGCGGCAGTAAGCATTGGAGACTGCAAGCGCGTGATCACCGCATTGGGCAGTAACGGAATCCGCACGACTATGGCGTATCTCTTGGGGCTGCCTGGCGAGTCGCCCCGAAGCTGCCAACAAAATCTCCGATCGCTCGAAGTATTGCTGGCGACCGGCCATGTGGAGCGGATCTACCTCTCGATCGTGATGGCACTGCGGGGGACACCGATGTTCGAGGAGTTCTTGCGTACGCCGGGCATCGTGGAGGGATACGGGAGGGCCGTGGGTTGCGATCTCGCGAGCGACGACAACCCTGATTACCATGTTCTTCAGCGCCTCGGGGTCGAGCATCTCACCGGCATGACACCGATGGGCATACACTATGCTCTGCAGGGCATGATTAAGACGGCCGAGCAGTACCTCCCGCCGCACCGCGTCGGCGGCTTCTTGCTAGACCCTGTGTAAGACACTACTCCGATTTCGTCTCTTCGTGACGAAATATAGGAACCTCCTGGGCCAAGCTTGGGAGGTCCTTTTCTTTCGCTCCTTGTCTGCTATGATCCAGAAAGAGATTCGTATGAGCAATGGTATTGTTCCGGGAAACTACCAAAATTTACACCTCGCCAATATCTGGGGAGAATTTATTGATTGGGAAAAACGCAGAAAGGGCGAAAACGGGTTTTTGGTGCGGGCATTGCAGGAATATGGAGCGAAGACGGTTCTGGAGGCGTCGTTGGGGGATGGCTGCGATTCTATTTATCTGATCAAACAAGGATTTGATGTCACCAGTAATGAGCTGGACTCTGTCTTTCGGGAAACGGCGATCGAAAATGCCCGGAAAGAAAATGTTGATTTGAAAATTACGACACTGGATTGGCGGGCGCTTGATGCTCAATTTTCCAATAACCATTTTGATGCCGTGATCCTGTTGGGCAATTCCATTACTTACCTTTTTACCAAACAAGATCAACTTGCTGCTCTCCGACAGTTTAAGAAAATTCTCAAACTCGATGGTGTACTGATAATCGACGAGCGGAATTATCAATATATTTTGGATCATCGCAATGAGATTGCCGCGGGGAAATTTGAGTATAGCGGGAAGTATGTCTATTGCGGCGAACGGGTCCACGCTCGCCCGATCGAAATTCACGACGATTCCGTTATATTTGAATACCGGCATCAAGAAACAGGGGAGCGCGGAACGCTGACAATGTACCCATTTAAACGCGGAGAATTACGTCAGCGCTTACGCGAGTCCGGGTTTGTATCCATTCAGCAATTCAGCGATTATAAAGAAGGAGAAAATGGAAAGGCCGATTTTTATCAGTACGTTTGTCAGTGAGCTTGTGTTTTCCGTGAATTTCTATCCTAATCAATGCACGGGGAATGAAGTTTGTAATGAGGTTCCAAACCCTTGACAGTTTCGCATTTTTACTTACCATTAAGGCACTATGCGCAGATACGATTCCCTTTGGACGGCGTTGGGGTTGGCCTGGGACTTAGGGTATGTGATCGCGATCCCCCTGGTTGCCTTAGCACTGCTCGGGCGATGGCTGGATAAGCAATGGGGGAGCTCACCTCTTATGTTGCTTGTTGGGGTGGCTGCTGCCTTCGTCATTACCAGTATATGGTTGGCGATGAAGATGAAGGAAATTACGAAGGAAATGTCGCAGGAATCAGGAATTGGGAATAAGGAATCAGGGCACGATACAAAAAATCCATGATTCATTATTCATGATTCGTAATTCCCGTTAATGTGCATATCAGTTTAGCGGCAGAAGTGCTCGGACATATTTGGGGATTCCCGATCACCAACACCCTCGTCACCGCTTGGATTGTCATGGGGGTGTTTATTATTGGAGCATTGTTGTTGCGCCGATCGCTCTCTTTGGTGCCAACCGGGATTCAGAATGTGATGGAGACTGTCTTTGAAGCCGGACAAGAATTAGTTGAACCCCTGCTCGGCAAGGAAATGGCTAAGAAGGCCTTCCCGTTGCTTGTGACATTCTTCCTATTTATTGTGTTGAGCAATTGGTTTGGGATATTCCCAGGATTTGGGACGATTGGGTTCTACAAGATCCACGAGGGCGAACGAGAGTTCCTGCCGCTCTTACGTTCTGTGTATGCCGATCTCAATATGACCGTTGCCATCGCGGTCATTTCGGTTGTCATGACGCAGGTATTCGGCTTTATGGCCAATGGCGCGGGGTACCTCAAGCGCTATTTTAATTTTAGCAATCCCGTGTTATTCTTTGTGGGCCTTTTAGAGATTGTGAGTGAATTCGCCAAGATCATCTCGTTTGCGTTCCGGTTGTTTGGGAACATTTTTGCCGGTGAGGTGCTGCTGATGATTGTCGGATTTATTGCCCCATTCTTAGCACCGTTGCCGTTTTACGGGTTGGAATTGTTTGTGGGGCTGATCCAAGCGGTTGTGTTTACGATGCTCACCTTAGTATTTTTTTCCATGGCGACAAGTAGCCATCATTAATACATTATTACTTCTATGGCAGAACCTGCCAATCTCAACGAGTCCCTTGCTGCGGTAAAAAATATTGCCGCGGCCGCCACCATTGTCTTAGGTGCGGTGTTCCCATCCATTGCGATTGGGAAGATCGGCGCACACGCCTTGGATGCCATCGGCCGTAACCCAGAGGCGGCAAACAAAATCCAGACAGCTATGATTTTAGCGATCGCGTTTGCTGAAGCCATCGCCATCTATTCGTTGGTGATTTCGCTCATCGTGAAGTTTGTCTAGAAAGGGTCTAGGGTTTAGCGGTCAGCGTTTAGAACTAAACGCTATACCCTAAATGTTAACCGTTTTTATTGTGGAACTCATACAAACTCTTGGCATTGAAGGTAAGTTGCTGTTGGCACAGATCGTGAATTTTGCGATCCTGCTCTTCGTGCTGTGGAAAGTGGCCTACAAGCCGCTGACCACCCTCATGACGGAGCGCGCACAGAAAATTCAAAAAGGCGTGGATGATGCCAAACAAATGGATGAACAACGTACAACTTGGAATCGCGAGCATCAGGAAATGCTTGTCTCTGCCCGCAAGCAAGCGCAAGAGGTAGTAGCTGTTGCTCAGGCGCAATCGGCGGAAATGATAACACAAGCCAAGACACAGGCCCAGCAGAAAATCGATACCATGATGGCCGAGGCGCAGAAGGTTGTTAAACAAGAACAGAGGGCAGCTATGGTAGAGTTGGAGAAAAGCATGACTAAATTGGTCGTCGATGTTGCTAGTAAATTCTTGACAAAAAAAATGAACGCCAAAGACGACGAAACAATGATTGAACAGATGGCCAAATCGCTCCACTCTTGATATGCCCGGTAGTGAAACTTCGATAGTAAAACTGAAAATAAAGAAGTTACTACTTTAAGGTGATCACTGAGGAAAGTCCACTTTCTAGCCTTAGTTAAGAAAATAATCGAAGTTCTACTACACTGGTATGAAAAATCGTCGCGCAACCATTCACTCCATTGCTCGCCTCATTGTTGATGTGAGTGAGAAGTGGAGTGGAAGTGAATTGAAACAGACGCTGGAGACGATTGGGGAATGGTTGTATCGCAATGGCCTTGGCCGGCATCTGCCGATGATTCACGCAGAGGTTGAGAAATTGATATTGGAAAAGAATGGAAAGGTGCGCGTGGAAGTCAGCAGCGCACGAAGCCTTGGCGAGGCATCAAAAAAAATTCTCGCCCCCCTCTTAGCACAATTGTTGGGAAAAGAAGTTGTGCCACAGTATAAAGAACAGCCGAACGTCGTCGGTGGAGTACGCGCGCAAACCGATACACATTTGATTCGCGCCTCAGTCGCGGACGCACTCGGGCAACTTGTCTCATAAAGAATCTCGAATCTAGAAGTTAGGAACGGGACCGTTCAAAAATCTAGATTCTAAATTCTGGACTCTAAATTCTATCGTTATGCAAGACGCGAAACAATTGATCCACATCATTGAACAGAAAATCGCCAGCCTCACTCCCAAGGCCACCAAAGAAGAAGTGGGTCGCGTGGTGGAGGTCGGGGATGGGGTGGCCCGCCTTACTGGGTTACCAAGCGTCCGCAGCATGGAGATGGTAGAGTTTTTTCGCGAAGGCGAAGCGAAGCCCTTGGGCCAAGGATTTGCCTTAAATTTGGAAGAAGATACGGTTGGGGTCGTAGTGCTGGGAGACGATAAACTGATTCGTGAGGGCGACACCGTACGGGCAATGAATCGTGTATTATCCATTCCGGTTTCGAGGTCGATTGTCGGACGTGTCATCAATCCTTTGGGCGAACCGCTCGACGGCAAAGGTCCTATTGTCTCGGATCGGTTTGATCCGGTCGAAAAAATTGCTCCCGGTGTTATTACGCGGCAGGCGGTAAACACACCGATTCAAACCGGCATTAAGGCCATCGATGGCATGATTCCGATTGGCCGTGGGCAGCGTGAACTTATTATTGGGGACCGCCAAACTGGGAAGACTCAAGTCGCTTTAGATACGATTATTAACCAAAAGGGGACGGGTGTCACCTGTATTTATGTTGCGATTGGCCAGAAAGAATCCAAGGTGGCTCGGATCGTGGCACAACTCGAAGAGCATGGTGCGATGGAACACACGGTGGTGGTGGTGGCTGGAGCATCAGACCCCGCACCGTTGTGGTTTATGGCGCCATTTAGTGGCGCTACCATCGGCGAATTTATGATGGAGTCGGGGGGAGACGCGCTCGTCGTATACGACGATCTTTCCAAGCACGCGTGGGCGTATCGTCAAGTGTCTCTCCTGTTGCGCCGCCCACCTGGTCGTGAAGCGTACCCTGGTGATGTCTTCTACCTACACTCTCGGTTATTGGAGCGTGCCGCGCGACTCAATAAAGAAAACGGCGGCGGATCGTTGACGGCGTTGCCGATTATTGAAACACAGGCAGGGGATGTATCAGCCTATATTCCCACAAATGTCATTTCGATTACCGATGGACAAATTTATTTGGAAACCGATTTGTTTTACAAAGGCGTGCGTCCGGCGTTGAACGTGGGTCTCTCCGTCTCTCGTGTGGGCAGTAGCGCCCAGACCAAAGCCATGAAGTCTGTAGCCGGTAAGCTTCGTTTGGAACTCGCACAGTTTAGAGAACTTGAGGCCTTTGCGCAATTCGCGACAGACTTGGATGAGGAAACCCGCAAGCGGATTGAACGCGGACAACGTCTCACTGAGCTTCTCAAACAAGACCAATTCAAACCCATGAGTGTCACGAACCAAGTGCTGAGCATCTTTGCCGGCACCAATGGGTACTTTGATGCGACTCCTCTGGCCGATGTCCGTGAGCGCGAACAACAAATGCATGCGTATGTTGCTGCCAATGCGCCCCAAGTCGTGAAAGCCATTACTGAAACGGGGAAGTTGGAAGAAAAGACAATCGACAAGCTGAAAGAAGTGCTCACAGAATTTAATCAGCAATAAGGATTGTGCCGTCCACACTTCTTCTCCGTCGCCGGATCCGTTCCATCAAAAACACCCACAAGATTACGCGGGCGATGGAGCTTGTGGCGAGCGCAAAAATGAAGAAGGCGCAAGATGGCGTATTGGCCAGCCGGCCGTATGCCCGCGAAACGAGTGCCATGTTGGACCGATTGATTCCACAGCTTCAGGTTGCTCATCAGTTGCTCACCCCGCGTCCTCATGTAAAAACGGTGACCTTGGTAATTTTTTCATCCGATCGGGGATTGTGCGGATCGTTCAATGTGAATGTTCTGCGGCAAAGTATGCAAGCAATTAAAACGATCGAGCAGGGATATCCCGGAGCGAAGATTGAATGGGTCGCGATGGGGCGGAAAGTGCGCGATGCACTGCGCCGTGTAAGCACACATCCTCTTTTTGCAGACTATCCAAAGCCGGATCGACCCGTGCATTTTGCGGATACCGTTGAACTACGGACACTGTTACTGAATCGATATTTGGCGGGTGATACTGACCGTGTGGTTCTGGTCTATACCGATTTTGTTTCAGCATTGGTCCAAAAGGCGAAGATGCAACAACTGTTACCGTTTCCGCAATTGGATCAAGAGGTGGAGAGGTCAAGAAGTGAAGAGATGAAGAACAACGATTATCTCTTAGAACCTTCTGCCGACCGATTGGTCGAAGCTCTCCTACCCCCGATGGTGGACTTAGAGCTCTACCAGGCGTTATTGGAATCAACGGCCAGCGAGCATGCCGCACGGCGTATGGCTATGAAGAATGCGACCGAAGCGGCCAGTGATATTATTGATGATCTTTCTTTAGAATATAATCAAACACGCCAAGCCGGCATTACGCAAGAGATCGCGGAGATTTCTACGGCGACGGCGGCAATGGCAGGATAATGCAAATATACGAATTAATGCGAATACTGCGAATAAAAATTATTTGTTGTATTTGAATTCATTCGCATATTCGCATTATGTTTTGATCAATGAATGTATGAACGGAACCATCTCTCAAATCATCGGCGCCGTGGTAGACGTGGAATTTGCGGAGGGCGTTCTCCCGAAGATTTACGATGCTCTGCATGTTGTCAAAGACGACAAACATAAAAAAGACGTGTTGGTGCTCGAGACCCAACAGCACATCGGTGCTAATGTGGTGCGCGCCATTTCCATGGGCTCTACTGATGGTCTTGCGCGGGGTATGCAAGTGGAAGCAACCGGCCACCCCATCCAAGTGCCCGTGGGCAAAGAAACATTGGGCCGAATGTTTAGCGTGCTCGGTAACCCCATCGATGGCGGAGAAAAAGTGGCCGCAAAGAAACATTACCCGATTCACCACGATGCTCCAGCATTTGATGAACAGTCCACTAAAACAGAATTGCTCGAAACCGGTATTAAAGTGATCGACTTGATCGCTCCGATTGTAAAGGGAGGGAAAGTAGGACTCTTCGGTGGAGCCGGGGTAGGCAAGACTGTTATTATTCTCGAACTTATTCGCAACATTGCCACAGAGCACGGTGGCTACTCCGTGTTTAGCGGCGTGGGAGAACGCACGCGTGAGGGAAATGATTTGTATCATGAAATGAAAGACTCGGGGGTGCTGGAAAAAACAGCGCTGGTGTTCGGCCAGATGAACGAACCGCCGGGTGCGCGTTTGCGCGTGGGACTCACCGGCCTTACCATGGCCGAATACTTCCGCGACGAAGAACACCAAGATGTGCTTCTGTTTATCGATAATATCTTCCGGTTTACGCAGGCCGGTTCTGAAGTATCTGCATTGCTCGGTCGCATTCCATCAGCCGTAGGATACCAACCGACATTGGCCACGGAAATGGGACAACTTCAAGAACGCATTACCTCCACCAATAAAGGTTCTATTACCTCCGTGCAAGCCGTGTACGTACCGGCGGACGACCTGACTGATCCGGCGCCAGCGACTACTTTTGCGCACTTAGACTCCACCGTAGTGCTTGCCCGGTCTTTGGCAGAACTGGGGATTTATCCGGCGGTAGATCCGTTGGATTCTACGTCCACGGTATTATCTGCCGCCGTGGTGGGTGAAGAGCATTATCGCGTGGCTCGCGGGGTACAAAAGCTGCTCCAGCGCTACAAAGACTTGCAAGACATCATCGCTATTTTGGGCATGGAAGAACTATCCGAAGACGATAAGATTGCGGTGACCCGTGCTCGGAAAATTCAACGCTTCCTTTCCCAACCCTTCTTTGTGGCCGAAGTCTTCAGTAACACGCCAGGTAAATACGTGAGCCTCAAAGAAACCATCCGCGGCTTTGCGGAGATTTTGGATGGGAAACACGACGATAAGCCGGAG
The DNA here is from genome assembly GCA_016215325.1 of Candidatus Uhrbacteria bacterium. GTDB lineage: Bacteria > Patescibacteriota > Patescibacteriia > JACRJV01 > JACRJV01 > JACRJV01. The sequence continues at coordinate 43,086 of JACRJV010000019.1, read as the reverse complement.
CAGGCGTTCTATATGAAAGGCACGATTGATGAGGTTAAGGTTTAGAAACTGGTTGCTAGAAAATAGAAAATGGTAATAGATATTGGTGTATGGAGATTGGAAACGTATTCAAACACTAATTTCCATGTTCCATTACTATTCTCCAATTTCCAGTAACCAATTTCCTATGCTGCACATCCAACTAATTTCACAAGAAAAAATCCTCCTCAAGGCCGAGGCTGGTGAGGTGCTGTTGCCCACCACTATGGGCCAGCTTGGCATTCTCCCCGGGCATCGCGCACTCATCGCTGAACTCGTCCCCGGTGAAGTAGAGCTTAAATCCGGCATGGGTGGAACATTGCTCAACTCTTTCTTGGTGACCGGCGGGGTTGTGGAAGTGAAAGAAGGCGATGAGGTTTTGATCTTGGCCCACGCGGCTGAACCCGCGGAAGCGATTCGGGAAGAACGGGCGAAAGAAGCTATGGAACGCGCACAAAAGATCATGCGCGAAGAAGGATTTAAAGATGATGTCAAGGGCGCCGAAGCCGCCGCGGCATTGGAGCGTTCTCTGGCGCGGCTGCGGGTAGCGCGCAAGCATCGGTCACGGCACGGTACATCATCGTCTAATGTTTCACAATAATATTTATGTCCAGCCGTATCCCAAAAGGAATGACCGGGATCGAGTATCTCTTAGAGCTCAATAAAGAAAATTCCGAAACATATTGCAATCCCGGCACCGCGCTCGAGCGGCGGTTGTATCGGGCTCAGCATCCGACCGAAATTGGCGTGCTCAAGTGTATGGATGGACGCCTGCACGCAGCGGTGATGACGAACACCGCTTTAGGAATCCTTCAGCCTTGGAGAAACCTCGGAGGTCGATTTAACCTTGGATGGATCGCGTTTCAACAATCCATTGAGTCGTGGGTCAAGTACGCTGTCCATCGCGGCCGTCATTGCCTCATCTTGGTCACCTATCACTATGCGCGTGGCAATACCCATCGGGGGTGCCGAGGGTTTAATTATGATGCCGATGAAGCGCAGCGGTATACGCATAACCTCAAACAACAGTTTGATCGCGTGTTTGGAACGAATGTTGTTTACACCCTCCAATGCGGCATTGAGACGGATTACGAAAGTTTGATCCTCCACGGCAGCAATGGCGAAATGGTGGATATGGCCGATGTGATTGACACTTCGACTGATGCTCTTGTTTCGTTACTATCGCGATTATATCCCAATATGCCTCAGGCAATTGTGCCGGATGTCATCCCGTTATTGCAAGGCAACATCCAGCATATTGCAAAAATCCGATCTTCCAATCGGCCTGATGTCGAAGCAGAGCATCGCGAGTGGGTATTAGGGGTTGGTCGGGGGTTTGATTGGCTCCACGAAATTAACATGGCTTTGATCGTGGGCCCTTTTGATCCGTATCTTGCCGATGCCATTGCCACGGCCGCAACGTTGATTAAAGGCAATCTTGACGAAGGCCGGATTTCGAAGGATACCGGCGTGGTGTTGCTTTCCTCGGCGCCCTATCGAGATCCTGCCGGACCAGAACGTTTGTTGGCGCAAGAGAAAGCGCTCTTCTTAGATAACTTTGCGTTGGATGTGATTGGCCAGCGCGTCCCAGAGCTTATCCCGTATTTGAGACGGTTGGTGGTGACCATTGATCATAACACTCGAGCAGTGGATGTGCTGGAGCGACACGAGAAGGATAAACACTAAAGATGTGCGAGATGATGGAATGTGAAAACCGCCGCAAGAGCGGTTTTTTGATGCACAAATTTGGCAAATTGTCAAGGGTACTACCCTTGAGGACCCTTCGCATCCTCGTATACTATAGAATGCCGAAAATGGGCTTCACGACGAATCACCATTGTTCGGCACGAGACGCCAAGGAAACGGAGGGTTTCCAATGAAGATTAGTAACAACGTTCACAACACAATAGTACTTGGAGTTGCAGTTGCCTTGATTCTGGGAATCTTCCCCATTCTGGGCATCTTCGTCCCCCACGAGACAATGCCTAATTCGCTGCCCGGGCGCATCAACGCTGTTGCGGAAAAGGTGTTGAAGTCGACCCCGATCTTCGCGGCGATCCATCAAGCGCCCTTTAAGGCGCACGGGTTCGAGGCCATTCTGCTCCGGTGTTCGGATGGGCGATATGGTGACAACACTCGCCGATCGGTTCGTGAGGCGCTCAAGACCACATCGTACGATGATATTTCGGTTCCGGGCGGGGGGGCTTGCAATCGTGGATCCGTTGCATCAGGACGACCCGGAGTTCGTATTCCGTCAAGTGGAAATTTTGAAGAATGCGCACCACAACAGGGTCGTCATTCTTCAAGGCCACACAAAAGGCTGCGAGGCCGGCTGCGCGGCAATGGCAGCCAAATACCCCGAACTCAAGGGCACGGGACCGGATGCCGAGTTGCGAAAGCATATCGAGGTCCAGTACAAGGCTCGGCAGGTTCTCCAGGAGCGGTACCCGGAGTTGAAGGTTGTTCTTTCGGTCATCAAACCCGAGATGATCGGCGCGAAAGAATGGGACAGAGTTTATCTGATTCCCTGAGTGAACGCCACTTCGTTTGCGTCGTCGTAAAAAACGCCCGGCAGCGTTCCCTCATCGGGACCTGCCGGGCGCGCTCTTTTTATGTTGCTATCTCGGAGCTCTCTGGAAACGGTAGAGCCTTACTCCTGCGGGTCCAACCATGATCTCACCGCTCGCGTCAATAATTTCTTGTTCAATGGCGTCCACTCGATACCAATATTCGTGAACCGCGACATACACATACTCAAGATCAAGATATTCGAATAATCCCGTGACGACGTCTGGTCGCAACTGACTATACAAAATTTCTTCTCGATAGGGGAATAGGAACTCTGACGGGGAGATCGCATAAGGGTAAATGCCCCCTTGTTGAGGTGTAGGCAGTGTTTGATCAAATCCGCGCTCCCTCAATGCTACAGCGGATAACAGTTGATCGGCGATCACCACGAATCGATTCCCTCGAGCATCATCTTCAATCGCTTGGACCGCATCGATATCGTGCCGACCCATATTCCACCCGGATGCTTGGACAACAGGATTAATCTGTGGATAGGTGAGGTAAAAGCCGATCGATGTCAGTATCCCCATAGCGCCGATTATCGCCCATCGTACCAGCATCGATCGTGTTTTTTGCAGTAGCATCCCGATGTTTACAAGCAGTATTGGAAGAAGAAAAAGGACGATCGAATCTCGCAACCGGAGAACGAACTCATATTGTTCATACTCAACCACGCCAGGGATGGCAATCAGTGTGGGCAGGAGCACAACAGTGACGAGCATTCCCGCAACCAGTGCCAGTAGCGGGCGTTGATCGTGACCATTTTTTGTTTTCATCAGGGCGATCACGCCCATAATAATCAGGCCGATGAGCAGACCATAGTGTTCATATTGATACAGGAATTTCCAGTACCATGCCACCTCACTGAATGGGTAGGGCATAGAGAAGACCACAATGGCATTCGTCCAGAAGTCCGAAATACTCCATGGTGCAAAAAAAGATTGTTCATGGAGTAGCCGGAATATGCCGAACATTCCGATGAGAGTCGTCGGAATGGCGAAAAATAATAATAACGACAAAAGTTTTTGCTGTTTTATTCGAGCGCTGATCAGTACACATAGACTGAGCAGTAGAAGGGGGACACCCAACAGAGGATGCGTGACCACTGCAGCGATGGCAATCATGGCGATGGTCCAACGGGCCAGAGGGCTGTCAATGCTTACAGGCAACAGAAAAACGAACCAAATTGCATAGAGGACTGTCAGGGTATATGGGACAGTGTAGGTAAGGTCTGATAATGGAATGATCGGCAGAGCGAGTACAGCGAGGGCTGCTGCGTGTGAAGGAATTTTGTATCCGCGTACGAGTCCATACCAAATGATGGTCGGCAGAGTTGTGATTGCAAACACGGGGACGAGCATGCGATCGATGAAATCGGTTGGAATACGGGTGAGGGCATGGAGTGCACCGACAATTGAGTATTGGCCGATATAGAAAGGTTGGAAGGGCTGAATCGACCCATGCTCTGCTACGGTGCGCTCTGCCGCTTGGTGAATGATCGGATCATAGCCGTAGCCGTAGCGAAACGCGATGAGTGCAACTCCATACAAGAGCGCCCAGTGGGCAGTCATACCCACAAGAGTTAGGTATGATGACTTCTGCTGTGCTGCGAATAACAATAAGGCCGTTGATATCCCAAGGGCCAGGAAAAATGGAATCGTGACAGCGACCCATGGGGTTTGGAGCGCCCAATCAGTCCGGAGTGACCACACGATTGAAAGGAGGAATACATCAACGAGTATTGCTGAGAGAATGGCGATCCTTTGTCTCGTGGTTGGCAACCGTTCTATGGGAAGTCGCTGTGAGCATTGCATTGTTTTTTTCACCAGAGACTGAGTAGAATAGATCGCAAGAGCAAGGGCAGCAACGGACGATATGAGAGAAATGCCGATGGTTATGTAGAATACACTTGCGAGGATTGTGAATGTACACCAACAAAGAACACTGGAGAGAATCCAGTGTTCTTTAATGTGGAATATTTTTTTTATTGTTGATACCACCATGGCGTGAGAGTGCTGATTGGACGGTTGCGAAGACTGCGATATCCAGACGGGTTTGTACGGTATTCTGGAGGGGGAATGACAACCGGAGCGGGATCTATGACCGATGCCGGTGGAAGAGGTGCTGGAGGTGGCACAAAACGGTATGCCGGTTGAACTCGAATTACTGGGGGCTCTATCGGTGGCGGAGGCGCTGGGCGGGCAGGGGTCCGGTATTCCGGTGGGCGTCGATATTCAGGTGTGGGAAGGCGATAGGCAGGCGTGACGGGTCGATAGGCGGGTGTCGGAACGGGTCTCGAGGCCGGGGTCCGATATTCGATAGGACGAGGTCGATACGCCGGAGGCAGTGGCCGATATGCTGGAACGGGTTTAGGGGTCGGTCGTTGCACCGGTGCTCGATAGGCTGCTGGTTTTGGCCGATAGGCGGGCGTTGCAGGGCGGGGATTGCGACGAGTCGGCGCCGGAGCGGGTTTGCGATAGCCAGTCGGAGTAACCGGGAGTTGCGGGGGTCTTGCGGGCGTCACGACACGGGCCTCTGTTGTTTGATTTTGCGTGAAGAGAGATCGGAGTGATTGCCAAAGGCTCAACGCATGAGCACTGGGAGTATTCCAAGAAAAAAGGGCAATCATCATGATACCGATTGGCAGCGCAGAAGCTCGAATATTGCGTCGCATCATAGAGAATATAGACCTACCATAAGATGGTGTTACTGTAACACAGTCTTGAGGAATTGTCCCGTGTGTCTTCATGACCTGCCGGGCGCTGTACATATTCTACGATGCTTCCTTTCCCATTTTCCACGCCCAGTCAAAGAGCGCTCGGAATGTTTTGGCGATCTCAGGGCTTTCAATCACAATCACAAAGACATCGTTCTTGAGTGAGAAAATAACTAATTTATTCCCAAAGATAAGGTTGTCACAATTACCAAATTCGTGCGTTGTTGGGAGGAGGCGCATTTGAAAGTTTTTATTATAAAATCTACGCATTTCGTGATACCACTGTTTCCCCGCATCGTCACCATAGTTTAATTCACGGATCTTGGGGTTCTTTAATTGTCCAAGCATCTGTTTATATTCGGTGAGAGCTTGAGGAAGCACTTCGCGTAACGCTCCAATGCGGGTAAAAAAGAGCGCCTCTTCTTTGTTGTTCAGGGATTGGTAGAGTTCGTTATAGAGGAGGCGCATGCCCTCCAGCCCCTCAAACGCTTGAATTTTTGGTTTATTCGTCGATGCGTTATAGAGGGCCACGAGCTCGGGGAGAGATTCCGCAATTCGCCGTTCGCGCAACCGTGCAATATCCTGAAGGCGACGGGGATGCACCGGGGAGTAGTAGAACCGTTTGCCTTTGAGTATTCGCGAGATGAGACCCATCGACTCGAGGTCATCGACGACAAGATAGGTGGTCGGGCGTTTGAGTCCCGCTTTTTTGGCGATTTCTGTCATCGTGGCCTCACCCAATTCCAGAGCTGCTTGGAACACACGCGCCGATTTTTCGTGAAGCCCGAGTTGCTGAAGGAGTGAGTTGTCCATAGGGAGAATGGGGGTATATAATCGTCAACTTTATTGACGAATTTTATCATATTATTCACAGAATGTCAATAATACTAGTAAAATTTTTAATGAAATACAATAAATTCATTGACGATTATCGTACTTATCAGTATGATACACCGTTCTATTATTAATGCCACGAGGCCTGAAATGCCCTATGACCAATACATTCAAAAAATTTGGTGGAGCACTCGTTATTGTTGCGATGGCGGGTATTGCAATCTATGGGATAGAGCGCCGTGCGCCGCTTCCGAACGCCCAATCTTCAATCGGCAAATGTAAGACGACGCAAACATTCACGGTGCTCTGGTCAATTTACGCGGGATGGATGCCGTGGCCGTATGCTCAAGAATCGGGAATCCTGGACACGTGGGGGTGCAAATACGGAATCAAAATCAATCTCCAACAAGCTGATTATGTCCCTAGCATTGAGGCATATGTGGCAGGCAAAGCGGACGCGGTACTCATGACCAATATGGATGCGATGAATTTTGCGGGTACGGGTGGCATTGATTCAACGGCGATTATTATGGGCGATTATTCCAACGGGAATGATGCCGTGATTACCCGTGATGGATTGGGGCTCTGCGACCTCAAGAATAAAAATATCAATCTGGTACAGTATTCTGTTTCGCATTATTTGCTCGCTCGCGCTCTCGAAACAGAGTGTACGGGGCAATCAGCGGAAAAAGATTTGCATATTGTGAACGCCAGCGACAGCGATATCGGCCCGGTGTTTGTTTCCAACGCCACTCAACCCGCGGTCGTGACCTGGAACCCGATGTTGCTCACCATTCTTTCACAGGTGCCCGAAGCAAAGAAAGTATTTGACTCATCTCAAATCCCCTACGAAATTTTAGACATCATGTTTGTTCGGACCGATGTGGTAACGGCACACCCCGAGCTTGCCCGCGCCTTAACCGGTGCTTGGTACGAAACGCTTGCAATAATGAAAGCGTCGTCTCCCGAAGCGGAGCGGGCACTCAAGCAAATGGCGGATCGCAGTGGCACGAGTGTTGATCTCTACAAACAACAACTCAAAACGACGAACCTGTGGTACACACCCAAGGAGGCTGCCGAAATCACGCGCAGTCAAACCATCAAGGATATAACCCCCCAAGTGGCTGAATTTAGTTTTAAGCACGGCCTGTATGGGCCCAATGCAAAATCGGCCGAGGCCGTTGGCGTATCATTCCCCGACGGGAGCATCTTTGGTGACAACAATAATGTGAAGATTCGATATACCGATCAGTTCATGCAGGAAGCCGCTACCGATAAACAATAATCGGGATATGAACGGTCTCCGATCATTCTTCGGTCTTTCGGTGTATACCACGATTGCATACCGACGCCGCTTGGCATTGAGCATCCTCGCGTTCATGGTGGTGTTGGTCGGATACGGGATTGTGTCGCGCATCCGCCATGTACGGAATCCCGATGATAAAATCGTTCCGAATATCGCGCAGCTCGTAAGCGGAGTCCGCTATGTATTGTCACCCGGCGAGAATGAACGAATGTTGCTCATTGAAGATTCCGTCGCGAGTCTTCAGCGCCTTGGTGTTGGAGTAGTCGCGAGTTTTGGCATGAGTGTGATTATTGGGATGAGTCTGGCGCTCTTTCCCATCGTGGAAGCAATCCTGTTTCGTTTCATTTTGTATTTTGGCAAGGTGCCGCCTCTTGCGATCCTGCCGATTGTGTTTATTATTTCGGGTCTTGGAGAAACCACGAAGATCGCATTGATTATCATCGGTATTACTCCCACGATTATTTTGGACGTGTACTTTAGCGTGAAGCGCATGCCCAAAGAACAATTCATCAGCGCTCTCGCACTCGGAGCTCGAACACCCACGATAATTCGACGGGTGGTTCTGCCGCAGATCATGCCCCCAGCGCTCACATCATTGCGATTGCAGTTATTAAACGCCTGGATATTTCTCATCGCTGCGGAAGCCATTGCCTCCAGTAACGGCCTGGGGTATCGAATTTTTTTGGTTCGTCGATACCTGGCGATGGACGTGATCATCCCGTATGTCTTGTGGATCGCGGCATTGTCGTTTACATTTGATGCGTTGATTGCATGGTGGATCGCTCATCGATATCCGTGGTATACCCGATAACCGTATGTCTCATAATCCTGTCGTTGAAATCACTGGTGTCCGTCACGGGTACGAACAGACACCCGTACTCCACGGGGTGAACCTTTCTGTCCATGAGGGAGAGTTTGTGACCGTTGTCGGCCCATCGGGCTGCGGCAAATCAACACTCTTAGGACTCCTGGTCGGTGCCGAGCAACCATGGGAGGGGAGTATTATGGTTGCGGGGGAGTTGAAAACCATGCCGGATCGGCGTTGCACCATTGTGTATCAGCAATATTCATTGTTCCCGCATCTCACCGTATTTGAAAATATTGTGTTTGGATTGTGCGCCCAACGACTGCGTACGCTTACGAACCACAACGAAGAGTCGGCCCATGTTTGGCAGTACCTTCGTGATATGGGGTTAGAAGATGCGGCAGTAAAATACCCATACCAACTTTCGGGTGGCATGGAGCAGAGGGTCGCGATTGCACAAGCGGTGATTACACACCCCAAGGTCTTACTATTGGATGAGCCATTCAGCGCGTTGGACTCTGCGCGCCGACAACAGATGCAACAATTTTTGCTCGATGTGTATCAACGCGAAAAAATGACCATCGTGTTTGTCACACACGATTTGCCCGAAGCAATTTATTTGGGAACGCGGGTCATCAAGCTCTCCAAAGACCGTTCACAGCAGGCGGGATCGCGGATCGTATTGGACACTCCGATCGGGTATCCGCATCCGCGGCCGATTGAATTTAAATCATCGGCCGAGTTTCAACGGCTCCTCAATACCCTCGAACAGCCCGGCAGCGGACAGCGTCAATGATTATTGCTTGAGAAGAGGTTTTAAAAACTGTCCCGTGTAACTTTGTTTCATCTTGGCGACCTGCTCGGGCGTGCCTTGGGCTACAATACTGCCACCCTTGTCTCCTCCTTCGGGGCCAAGATCAATAATCCAATCCGCGGTTTTGACCACGTCGAGTTGATGCTCGATCACTAAGACGGTATTGCCGGCATCCACCAGGCGCTCGAGCACCGACAGGAGCTTATGGATATCTTCAAAGTGCAAGCCCGTGGTCGGCTCATCGAGGATGTAGAATGTTCTGCCGGTGGCGCGGCGCGCCAGCTCGGTGGCGAGCTTAATCCGTTGCGCTTCGCCGCCGGAGAGCGTGGTGGCGGACTGGCCCAACTCAATATACCCTAAGCCGACATCATTAAGGATGTTTAGCTTGTCGGCAATTTGGGGAATATCTTTAAAAAATAGATATCCTTCTTCAACAGTCATCGCTAAGACGTCTGCAATGTTTTTATCATTGTACGTAATCGCCAGTGTTTCAGAGGTATAGCGTTTGCCGGCGCAGACATCGCAGGGGATATACACATCAGGCAAAAATTGCATCTCGATTTTCTGGACGCCGTCCCCTTGGCAGGCTTCGCACCGTCCGCCGCGGACATTAAAACTGAACCGCCCCGGGCCATAGCCTCGGATGCGCCCCCCCTTGGTGGCGGCAAATAGTTCTCGGATGGGCGTAAACATCCCCGTATAGGTGGCGGGGTTCGAGCGCGGTGTGCGGCCGATGGGCGATTGATCGATGACAATGACCTTATCAATGTGTTCGATTCCTTCGATGGTTGTATGGAGTCCCGCCCGGGTGTTGGCATGATGGAGTTTCTTCGCCAGCGCCGGATAGAGGATATCCTCTATGAGCGTGGATTTTCCCGAGCCTGATACACCGGTAATACAGACAAGCACCCCCAGCGGGATTTCGACCGCAATGTTTTTAAGGTTATGTTCGCGAGCCCCGCGAATGATTAAAGAGTTTTTGCGTGGCCTTCGACGTTGCTCTGGCACTGGTATTGAGCGCTCTCCGCGCAAATATTGAGCGGTCAACGATGTTGGGTGCTTGATCACCTGCTCGGGAGGGCCGCTGGCGATGATCGTGCCGCCGTGCTTGCCCGCGCGGGGCCCGATATCCACGAGCCAGTCGGCTTCTCGCATAGTTTCTTCGTCATGTTCGATCACGATCAGAGTGTTGCCGATATCGCGCAGGTGTTTTAAGGTCTCTAACAGTTTGGCGTTATCTCGGCTATGGAGGCCAATCGACGGCTCATCCAGTACATAGAGCACGCCGGTGAGGGCGCTGCCCACTTGGCTGGCGAGGCGAATGCGTTGTGCTTCGCCGCCGGCCAAGGTATTGGCGGTGCGACTCAGGGTGAGATATTCTAAGCCGACATTCACTAAGAATTTGAGCCGATTGGTGATTTCTTTGAGGATGCGATCGGCGATGAGTGTTTGCCGTGCATTGAGTATCGCGGGGAGCGTTTGGAAAAACTGATATGCGCTGGCGATGGATTGTTGCGCGATATCAACAATCGACTGGGTACTGACTTTTACAGCTAATGCTTCGGGTTTGAGCCGCGCTCCGTGGCACGTGGGACAATCGGAGCTGGACATATACGCCTCGATATCCGATCGCACCGTGTCAGATTCTGTTTTTTGATAGCGTTCCTCTAACAATGGGATGAGTCCTGGGAAGCGAGTCTTGAAGACGCGCGGCCGTCCATTCATGTAGTATTTGACACGCAGAGGAATGGGATCTTCTGCGCCATAAAGGATGGCATTGAGTGTTTCTTTGGGGAGGTCCTTGATGCGGCGGTTGCTGGGGAGGTGGTAGTGATCCGCCAGTGAGCGCAAGATCGATCCATAATAATTAAATTGGCTGTAGGAATCTGGGAGGATTCCGCCTTCTTCGATCGTTTTCGTTTTGTCAGGGATGATCAGTTCTGGATCAATTTCTTTTTTTATTCCTAACCCCGTGCACGTCGGGCAAGCGCCGTAGGGGCTGTTGAAAGAGAAAAGGCGTGGAGCAATTTCGGGAAAACTCAAATTGCAATAGGGGCACGCGAGTTTGAGGTTATAGAGGCGTTCGGTTTGAGGTTCTAGGTTATAGGCGCTAGGTTCTAGAGAGTTTTTTTTCTTCGTTCGCGACAAGCTTAATTTACTTGACCCGCTTGATTTACTCGCGACAAGTACATTTCCCTCGGCATTGCCGGTGGCAAATTCGACGGCCTCAAACAATCGACCCATGTTCTCAACGGTCGCGATGACCGCATCCATCAATATGTCGATGGTGTGGGTTTTATAGCGATCCAACACAATACGCTCCCCCAGAGCCACCAGGGCGCCATTAACCCGCGCTTTGGCATACCCTTTGAGATAGAAGTCGTTGAGCAGAGTATGATATTCGCCTTTGCGCCCGCGCACGACCGGGGAAAAGATCATCACCTCTTGCCCGTTGAACTCATCGATTATTGACTCCACGATCTGATCAATGGTGAGTTGCTGGATCGCGCGACCGCAATCCAGGCAATGCGGGAGGCCGATCTTGGAATACAGCAATCGCAGATAGTCGTAGATTTCGGTGACGGTGCCGACAGTGGATCGCGGATTATGCGATGCGGTTTTTTGGTCGATCGAAATTGCGGGCGAGAGTCCATCGATGGATTCGACGTCCGGTTTTTTCATCTGCCCTAAAAATTGGCGGGCATACGAAGAAAGAGATTCTAAATAGCGGCGCTGGCCTTCGGCAAAGATGGTATCAAACGCGAGGGTGGATTTACCCGATCCCGAGATCCCGGTAAATACGATAAGCTTATCCCGAGGGATTTCGAGGTTCACATTTTTGAGGTTATGTTCTTTGGCACCACGCACGATGATTTTTTCCATAAGGGGTAATTCTACTATACATCACCCAAAAACGCCAGCGCATATTGACATACTATCGTCAATGCGCTATTGTTTACCCATATGATAATGCAATGCAAACAGTATTCTTTTTGGTTCATTTTTACCCCCTCAACCTCCGAGGACATTGTTGGCATTGTGTAAACCCAAAATCGATAAAAGGATGAAATGCAACAAGAACCTCGGCCAGAGGTTTTTTCTTTTTTACAACGAGATACGAAGAACTCATTGTATGGAAATACAAGTTCGAAAAACCGAGACTATCTCTGGCACTGTGACGTCGCCGAGTTCAAAATCGCATACGGTGCGCGCTTTGCTGTTGGCAACCATGGCCAGCGGGACCAGCGCTCTTTTGAACGCGCTCGCCTCGGATGATACCGATCAGGCCGTCGGGGTCTGCCGCGATCTTGGCGCAACGGTGAAGGTTTACGCGCAGTCCAATCATCGCATCGATATAGAGGTTGAAAGCAATGGATTACCACTGCGTCCGGCTTCCAAAACGGTATTCACCGGTGACTCTGGTATTACCACCCGGTTTGTTCTGCCAATGCTGGGGTTGCGTACCGGGCTGGATCCGATTCAGTTCGATTGCGGGCCTCAAATGCGGCAGCGTCCAATCACGCCACTCGTGGATGCTCTTGGCACCCTTGGGATGCGCGTCACAGCCGCGCCGGATCATCATGGTTGGCCGTTTTTCTGTGAGGGACCACTGAAGGGCGGATCGGCGAGGGTCGATGGCATTACTTCGCAATTTTGTTCGGCGCTGCTGTTGAGCTTGCCCTGTGCTCCGGAGGATTCTGTCATTACGGTGGAGAACCTCCATGAGCGCCCGTATGTGGCAATGACCACGCGATGGCTGGATGAACAAGCCATCCGTTATCAGTGGCAATCGCAAGGTGGTCGCGATGTCTTCCACATTTCCGGCGGACAACGCTACCGTTCATTTGAAAAAAGTATTCCTGGGGATTTTTCCTCTGCATCGTATTTGATTGCCGCCGGGGTTTTGCGCGGAGGAGAGGTCGTGCTCAATGGGCTCGATATGAATGATGCGCAGGGGGACAAACGCTTTATTTCCATCCTCCAAGAAATGGGCGCAGATATATCGGTCAATCAAGAAGGTATTATTGTTCGGGGTGGACGGAGTTTGAATAGCATGACCATCGACTGTAACGACATCCCCGACTTAGTCCCAACCCTTGCGGTGATTGCCACACAAGCAGAAGACACAACGCACTTAGTGAACGTCGCACAGGCGCGGCTAAAAGAAACCGATCGACTGCGTTCGATGCGCACAGAATTAGCCAAGATGGGGGCAGACATTACAGAAGAACCTGATAGCCTCACAATCCGGCAATCGTCATTGTCTGGGGCCCAACTCCACGGCTATCATGATCATCGAACCATTATGGCATTGAGTATCGCGGGACTGTGCGCCCAAGGGGGTACAATCATTACCACGGCCGAAGGCATTAACAAAACGTTCCCAAACTTTGTATCGATGATGCAATCTTTGGGCGCACGAATTAACTTAGTATGACCAGACACATTCTCCTTATTGGATTTAAGAATGTTGGGAAATCAACCATTGGCCGAGAGCTTGCACGGACCATGGAGTTGCCGTATCGTGATCTCGATCGGGAGCTGGAGCAATTCTATGAGCAGACGCATCATCAGACGCTTACGGCTCGCCAGATCATGAATGAACACGGAGAACAGTTTTTTCGTCAGTTGGAAGGGGATGTATTACGCAACGTTCTCGCCGCCAAAGAGCAAATCGTGATCTCATTAGGCGGAGGCACCATCCTCCAGAGCGAGCATCAGCCGATGATCGGCCGCCACATCGTGATCCATGTGACCGCCCCCAAATCACAGGTGTTCGAACGCATCATGGTCAATGGGCGTCCAGCATTTTTTGCCCCGGACGAAAACCCCTATGATGCCTTTGAGCGGATGTGGGAGCAGCGCCGGACAATCTATGAGCGATTAGCGACGTTCACCATTGCCAACAATAGTTCTATCGGTGAAGTTACCGAAAAATTAGCATTATGTTTACGCGCCGGCATGATATGAACACCATCCTCCTTATCCATGGGCCTAACCTGAATCGCCTTGGTACACGCGATCCACAATTGTATGGGACGTTGACGCTGGATGCCCTCCAGCAACAGACGCGCGCCACGGCGCAGGCTCTAGGGTATATCATCCGCGCCTTTCAATCGAATCATGAAGGTGCTTTGATCGATTGGCTCCAGGAAAATGCCTCAACGGCAGCGGGAATCATCATGAACCCCGGGGCACTTGGGCATTACAGTTATGCTTTGTATGACGCGCTGCTGGACACGAAGCTCCCTTGCCTGGAAGTGCACCTTTCGGATATTCATGCCCGAGAATCGTGGCGGGCGCATTCTGTGATTGCACCGGCATGTATCGCACAAGTCAGCGGGAAGAAAGAACAAGGGTATCAAGAGGCGGTAAAAATCCTTGCTGAACATTTGAAGAGAGTGAACGAGTCCGTTGTGTCATCCTGAGTTTTGCGCAGGACCTTGTAGTTGAGGATTTCCCGCCTCGGGCGGGATCCCGCTGCGGCGGGACTTCGGTTTTAGCCTCAGAATGACGATGCTCAAATTATGAATATTACTACCAAAACAAAACTCAATGCGGTTATTGGCTACCCCCTTGCCCATAGCATGAGTCCATTGCTGCATACCACAAGCTACGCTTCGGCTGGAATCGACGCAATCATGCTGGCATTCCCACACCCTGATGTTTCGGCGCTGGTCCAGGCAATTCGCACGCTTGGCATCGGCCTTACGGCCGTAACCATCCCACATAAGGAATCGATTATTCCATACCTTGATGGACTGGATGATTCAGCGCGCGAGGTCGGTGCGGTCAATACGGTGATTTCGGAGAATTCGATGTTGCGGGGATATAATACCGACGTCATTGGCGTTGAGCATGCCCTGCGGGGGATCGACATCGCAGGGAAGAATACACTGATCCTCGGTGCCGGAGGGGCAGCACGAGCGGTTGCCGTAACTCTTTCCAAAAAGAAAGCCGCGCAGTACTATTGGAACCGCACACCGCAAAAGGCACAAATCCTCGCACAACAATTTGGCGGTACTGTACTTAAAACTATCGAAGATGTTTACAAACAGCCCTTGGACATTATTGTAAACACCACGCCCATTGGCATGCATCCTGATAGCAGCGCCTCCCCGCTGCCCGGATATCATTTTGAGCAGTATCAGAAGGTTATGGACTGCGTGTATAACCCGTTAGAGACGGC
Organism: Candidatus Uhrbacteria bacterium; assembly: GCA_016215325.1. Lineage (GTDB taxonomy): Bacteria > Patescibacteriota > Patescibacteriia > JACRJV01 > JACRJV01 > JACRJV01. The sequence goes on along the minus strand of JACRJV010000019.1, from coordinate 27,835 downwards.
ATTGCTCAAGCAAGCGCGGTTAGCAGGCGCGCAAACAATATCCGGAATTGAAATGTTTATCGCGCAAGGGGTTGAACAGATCCGATTGTGGTCTGGTATCGGCGTTGATCCACAAGAGTGGCGCGAGGTGTTGTCATCTTGGCCGAGACCCACCGCCAAGGCGGGGCAGGCAGGATCAGATCGGATTCTGGCCAAGCCAGAATGACGAATGGTTATTCGCATTATTTGTATGAATCTTACAACGATAAAAAAATTACCGAGCGCAGAAGAAATTATCAACGCCTTCCCATTATCATTGGAGGGGCATGCTCGCATTGCCCGTGACCGCGAGGAAGTAAAAGCGATCCTTTCGGGTTCAGATCATCGCATGCTCGTGGTGGTCGGCCCTTGTTCCGCATGGCCTTACGAAAGCGTGATTGAGTATGCTAAGCGACTCAAATCTGTCTCGGATCAAATCCAAGATCGTGTGAAAGTAGTGCTGCGGTTGTATATCCAAAAACCGCGGACAACCAAGGGATGGACAGGCCCAGTGAATCAGCCGGATCCTTTTTTGCCTCCGGACATTGAAAAGGGGATTGCGTATTCCCGCAGTCTCATGGTGCGGGCGGTTGAGATGGGGTTGCCGATTGCCGACGAGGCGGTGTTCACGCATAATGCTCGGGGATTTATTGAGCTATTAAGTTGGGTGGCCATTGGCGCTCGTTCGACCGAGGATCAAGAGCACCGCATCTTTGCGTCGGCAGTAGAGTGCGCGGTAGGAATGAAGAATCCCACCAGCGGGAACCTTGAGATAGGGGTGAATGGGATTATTGCTGCTCAACATGGCCACACGACTGTGTTTAACGGGTATCAGGTAGAAACGCGCGGGAACGACTTTGCCCACTTGGTATTACGCGGCGGAAACTCTGCACCAAATTATGACCAGGAAAATATCGCGAAGGCGGTTGGAATCTTGGAGAAAGCGAACGTGAAAAACCCAGCGATCCTCATCGACGCCAGCCACGACAATTGCAAGATCAATGGGAAGAAAGAATACGCCCGGCAAATGACGGTCGTGTGTGAAACAATGGAATTGATGAACCGCGAGAAGGAGTTCAAAAAATACGTTAAAGGATTTATGATCGAGAGTTTCTTGACCGGCGGCTCACAGAGTGTGGCGCGGTGCACATCGGAAACCATCAATCGTAATGGGCTATCCATCACCGACCCCTGCCTTTCGTGGGAGCAAACAGAAGAGACGTTGATAGAACTTGGGCGATCCTAGCACCCTATGCCTCTCCTCTCTACAATTCATGTGGATCTGCCGGTACTCCAACCACGTTCGTACGATATTGTCGTCGGGCGATCTCTGGTATCCGAGATGGATCGAGCGATCCGCGCTATCAATCCCGTGGCGTGCGTGATTATTACCGATACGCATCTGCGACGGACGTATGCCAGCTCATTGGCACGACGCATCCGGCGTTTTGTTTCCAAAACCATCATACTTTCCATGCCGCATGGCGAAGGCGCAAAAAATCAAACAACGAAAACCGCGCTGGAGCGCGCGATGCTTGGCCAGCGCTGCGGACGGGATACGGTGATTGTGGCGTTGGGCGGCGGAGTGGTCGGTGATGTCGCTGGATTTGTGGCGGCCACCTACCTGCGGGGCATCCCCTATATTCAAGTCCCCACAACGCTGCTGGCGATGGTGGACAGTTCGATTGGCGGCAAAACGGGGATTGATACGCCAGAAGGAAAGAATTTAATCGGCGCATTTTGGCAGCCGAGTCGTGTGATTATTGATGTGCAATATCTGCAGACGCTGTCGCAGCCGCAGATAACCTCCGGAATGATGGAGGCGGTTAAGATGTTTATCACTTCTGATCCGGCATCCTTGGAGATTGTCGGACGATTTCGTAAAACCCATCGACTTCAGGACGCGATTGATTTTATTCGTCGCGCGGTCACGATCAAAGCTGGGGTGATCGCGCGGGATGAAACCGAACAAGGGCAGCGGGCTGTGCTCAATTTCGGGCATACCATTGGCCATGCTCTGGAGCAGGTAAGCGGGTACCGCATCCACCACGGTTTGGCTGTCGGGGTTGGGGTTCTTGTCGAAGCGAAGATTGCGCAGACACTGGGCGTGCTGCCAGAGAAAGAGTTTGATAAAATTCAAGAGGTACTCGCGCCATGGAACTTGCCATTTGCCGTCCTGCGCCGATATTCTTCAACGCAAATTATCAATGCCACCAAGAATGACAAGAAGGTACGCGCGGGTCAGACACGCTATGTCCTTTTAGAAAAAATTGGAAAAGTATATGTGAACAATGGGCAGTACGCGCATCCGTTGAATGATGCAATTGTAAAAATAGCTTATCTTGCGTGTCTCGCTTAATTTACTTATCTCGCTTATCTTGCTTAATTTACTCGGTGGTATGCCCGGTAACTCCTTTGGACAATTATTTCGGATTACGACGGCCGGCGAATCGCACGGGGGCGCTATTGGCGTGATTATCGATGGCTGTCCTCCAGGCCTTGCGATTGCCCAAGAAGATATTCAAAAAGAATTAGATCGTCGCAAGCCAGGGCAGAGCGCCATTACCACACCCCGAAGCGAGAAAGACACGATCCATATTCTCTCGGGTGTTACAGATGGGCTGACCACCGGCACACCCATATTGTTGGTGGCGTATAACGAGGACGCGAAGAGCGAAGATTATCTGGCCATGAAGGACGTGCTGCGGCCTTCGCATGCGGACTACACCTATGTGACAAAGTATGGATTGCGGGAGTGGAGAGGGTCGGGGCGGGCATCGGCGCGAGAAACATTGGCGCGGGTAGCGGTCGGAGCGATCGCTCAAAAATATTTGCGAGAGAAGCTCGGGATGGAATTTGTGAGTTTTGTGCAGCAGGTGGGGGACATTAAAACAACGGTCGATTTGAACACTGTTTCTCGTTCTGGAATTGATTCCAGTATGGTCCGTTGTCCTGATTCGAAAGTGGCGCAACAGATGATTGATAAAATTGAAGAAGTGCGCGCTGCAAAAGACTCAATCGGTGGGATTATCCGTGGGGTGATCCGCCACGTCCCGGCAGGCTTGGGGGAGCCGGTATTTGATAAACTCCCAGCGGATTTGGGTAAGGCCATGCTCTCGATCAATGCCGTCAAAGGCTTTGATATTGGGTTGGGGTTTGAGAGTGTGGGGCTTAAGGGTAGTCAACACAATGATGAGTTCGTTCCTGCTGAAAAAGGAAGCATCCGTACTAAAACAAATAATGCGGGCGGGACACTCGGGGGGATTTCCAGTGGTGAGATGATTTACTTTCGCGTTGCGTTTAAGCCCGTCGCAACGATTGGTCAGAAACAAAATACCGTGACAACCAGTGGAGAATCGGTTACGTTGGAGGCAGCAGGGCGGCATGATCCATGTGTATTGCCACGTGCCGTCCCCATTGTCGATGCGATGGCAGCACTCGTGATGATGGATCATTATTTACGACATAAGGCACAAAACCAATAACATAATGCGAATACCGCGAATTACTATCCGAATACCGCGAATCATTATTGACTTATGAATAATACCAAAACGATTACACTTGCTGTTTCCGGTGATGCCGGTTCTTTCTCGGAAGAAGCAGGACTTGTCTATGCTGGGCGCGAAGGATTTGCGCCTTCCATGATCTACGCGATTGATATGGAGGGTGTGTTGACCGCGGTGGAACAGGGCGAGGCTCAGCTTGGGATTTTTCCGGTGGTGAATTCGCGTGGCGGATTGGTGCAAACTGCGTTTGAAGCCATGGGACACCATTTGTTTACCCTGGTGGATGAAATTTGGATTGAAGTGCAACAGTGTCTGTTGGTAAAACCCGGCACAACACGGGATCAGATTAAACGGATTGCCAGTCACCCCCAGGCATTTTCGCAATGCGAACGATACCTCAAGCAAGCGTTTGAAGGGGTGCCGCTCAAAGATTGGGACGATACGGCCAAAGCGGCTCGCGATCTTGGGGCAGGGATATTGGATGCGCAAACTGCTGTTATTGCGCCGGCACGATCTGCCCAACTCTATGGTCTCGAGGTTTTGGAAAAAGGGATTCAGGATCAGCATCCCAACCTAACAACGTTTATCGTGGTGAAGAAATTATGATGTCGACTGCATTAAAAATCCGAAGCACGAAATTTGAAATTCGAGACAATAGTAAAATTCAAATATCAAAAATTTTAAACATTTTAGATTTTTTTCGGATTTCGATATTCGGATTTCGAGTTTTATGAACATCGGCATCATCGGTCACGGTCGATTTGGGAGACTCTGGGCCAAGAGCCTCAAAGGGAAGGGGTACGTAGTAAAAATGTATGACCCCAGAATCCGGAAAGAACGCATCGATACAGATCTCCTCTTTTTGCTCGTTCCAATCTCTTCGTTTGAGCAGTGCTGCAAGAAGGTAGCACCACTACTTTCTCTATCCACGATTGTAGTGGATGCCTGTTCAGTGAAGATGTATCCGGCGCGTGTCATGCGTACCGTTTTTCATCGCACCCAACCCTTGATTGCGACCCACCCATTATTCGGTCCAGACTCGGTACGGCAGAGCGGGATCAAGGGCAAAAAGATCGTCGTGTCGTATCTGCGAGCGTCTTCGGCGCAGCAGAAACGATTTGAGCAGATCCTCCAGACACTCCAACTCACCAGTATTCTCTCCACAGCGCAGCGGCATGACCAACAGATGGCGCGTTCGCAAGCGTTGGTGCATTTTATCGGTCGCGGGCTCGAGCCACTCCGATTGCGCCCTCAGTTGGTTGCAACCCCCGATTATGAGACATTGTTACGGATGACGGATTTGGTTCACCATGACACGCAACAGTTATTCCGTGACCTGCAGAACTATAACCCGTATAGTAAACGTATGCGGCAAACGTTCGTACAGAATCTTCAACGCATTGAGCGTACTCTATGAACATCACAACTCTCCGACAAAAAATTGACGCAACAGATCGATCAATCATTAAAATTCTTGCACAGCGACTGCGGTTCTCTGAGGCCATTGGCAAAGAAAAAAAGAAAGGGAGGTTGGCAGTAACGGATCGTTTACGGGAACTGCGGATGCGAGAGGATCGATGCAAGCTTTCTCTACATCTTCATCTCGATCCACGATGGGTTGAACAAGTGTTTCGTTTAATTGTCAAAGAGTCTAAAAGAATTCAAAAATTATGAAACTCTCCTCCACCCTCAAACTGTCTGTTTCCGCGACGATCAAAATGAACGGACTCGCCCTCCAAAAGAAAGCCGCCGGGATCCGCGTGTTTAACTTGAGCGCCGGCGAGCCCATGGTGGATTGCCACCCCAGTATCATTGAGGGGGCAGAGCGCGCCATGCGGGAGGGCAAAACGCATTACCCTCCGGTTGCCGGGATCCCGGAATTACGTCAAGCATTTAGTGATTGGATGAACACCACGTACAAGACCGTCTATACTTCAAAAAACTGTATTGTGACCTGTGGAGGGAAGTTTGGGCTCTACGCCTTGTTCCAGGCCATACTGGACCCGGGCGATGAAGTGGTGATGATTGCACCCTATTGGGTATCCTATTCCGGTATCACAGAAATGTTTGGCGGGGTGCCTGTGGTGACCTCGACAAAAGAAGAAAATGGATGGCGCGTGAGTCGTGAAGATATTGAACGGGTCAGTACTGCTAAAACAACAATATTGGTCTTAAACAACGCGAGCAATCCGACGGGCACATTGTATACTCGTAAGCAATTGCGCTCCATTCTTGAGTTTGCCGCATCGAAACACATCACGGTCGTCTCCGATGAAGTGTATAGCGGGCTCATGTACGACAACAATGAATTTGTGTCGTGCGGGTCATTCCCCGAATTCCAGGAGAACGTTGTGGTGATCCAAAGTTGTTCCAAGCATTTTGCCATGACCGGCTGGCGCGTGGGGTTTGTGTTGGCTCCCGAGCCGGTGATATCGCGATTGAGCACCATTCAGGGCCAAAGCACCACGGGCACTTCCAGTATAAGCCAGTGGGCCGCATTGGCAGGGGTGCACAATGCACGGGCCGTGATCGACTCCGTGCGAGCCCCCATGCGTGAACGCCGCGATGTGTTTACCAAAATTTTTAACAAATTGTTTGGCGCAAGCATTCTGTCGGCGCCTTCAGGGCTCTACAGTTTTGTTTCGCTCAAGGCCCTGGGGAGCCAAGAGACCGACTCCATGAAGTTCGCATTGAGACTTTTGGAAGAGGGCAACATCGCCACAGTTCCAGGAGTAGCCTTTGGGCAAGAAGGATATCTGAGATTCTCCTTCGGAGCGGAAAAGGAAGAATTGGAAGCGGCCCTTCAGGCGCTCAAAACATTTTTGGGTTCAAAGTAACGAAGCGAACTTTTCTTGCACGATTGTTGCGCGTATCTTGCGCGAATCGAATTATGAATGTTTTCAAAACAAGTAATAAAATACCCCCGCCATGGCGGGGGTATAATGGGATAGCAAGGGTGAAATACTGTTCTCGCCATTCGATTCATTCTGAGGCATCCGTATCGGTAATTATCTAGGATCGGTGCAATCGGGACTAGCGAACAGCGAGAAGAGTATTCCAGTTCAGTTCTTGCAGTACAAAATATAGTATAGCATACATTTTATAACTTGTCAATAGAAGGCGAAGGATTTCCCCTTTGAAGAGGGAAATATCCATGCATTATCCTATGTCAGTAGAAACCATTGTGTTTGGCGGCGGGTGCTTTTGGTGCACCGAAGCCATCTTCCAACGCCTGAAGGGCGTTGTCTCGGTTTTGCCAGGATACGCGGGAGGCGCCACTTCCGCACCGAGTTATGAGCAGGTCTCTAGTGGCTGCACGGGTCACGCCGAGGTGATCCAAGTGATGTATGATCCGTCGGTGATATCCGTGGACGATCTCTTTAGTGTCTTTTTTGCTACCCATGACCCCACAAGCCTCAACCGTCAGGGGCACGATGTGGGTACGCAGTACCGGTCCGCCATCTTTGTGACCACCGAGCCGCAGCGTGCGGCGGCCGAGCGCTATATTCAACGGCTCAACGATTCCACATCGAAGGGCCAGCCGATCGTCACAGAGGTAATGATGTTGGATCAGTTTTACCCGGCGGAACAATACCACGTGGACTACTATAACAAGAATAAGGGCGATGGATACTGCCAGCTTGTGATTGAGCCCAAATTGGAGCACGCGCGGAAAGAGTTTGCTCGACTCATGAAGGAGCAAGGATGATTTGAGCTCATCGGGTGCTGATGAGTTTTTTTAATTGGACTACTTCATCTCTGATCAAAGCCGCCCGTTCGAACTCCAATCTCTGCGCGGCTTCTTTCATTTTTATTTTGATCAGCCCCGGGACATCCTCGAACTTTTCGATCTCCACAAATTCACTCGGCAGTTCCGGCTTGAGTTCGTAATCCACAATGGATTGGATGGCCTTTTCGATGGACTTGGGAGTGATGCCATGCTCGAGGTTATACTCGACTTGTTTTTTGCGGCGGCGGCTGGTCTCGGTAATGGCGCGCTTCATGGAGCCGGTCACCGTATTGGCGTAGAGGATCACCCGGCCGCGGATGTTGCGGGCGGCACGGCCCATGGTTTGGATGAGTGACGTGTCGCTGCGCAAGAACCCTTCTTTGTCGGCATCCAAGATGGCCACCAGCGAAACCTCCGGGAGATCGAGCCCTTCCCGCAACAGGTTGACACCAATCAAGATGTCGATGGTGCCGCGGCGCAGGTCTTCCAACACCCGGATTCGGTCCATCGTATCCACATCGCTGTGCAGATACTTTGTTTTGTATCCGCGATCATGGAGATACTCACTCAAGTCCTCTGCCATTTTTTTCGTGAGCGTGGTCACCAGTACCCGGCATTTATTCTCTATTTCTTTCCCTATTTCTTTCTCAAGATCCGGGATTTGGTTGTCTGCGGGCTTGAGAACAATTTCGGGGTCTACAAGGCCAGTGGGGCGGACGATTTGCTCGATGATGAGGGGAGATGAAGAGATGAAGAGATGAAGAGATGAAGAATCGGCGGAGCTTGACTTATCCCGCAGCGTGCGGGATCCTGCTGCGGCGGGACTCGTCTTGCCAAGCTCATACTTCCCCGGTGTGGCACTGGTGTAAATTGTCTGCGGCATGCGCTCTTCGAATTCGCTAAATTGGAGCGGTCGGTTGTCCAGCGCCGAGGGCAGGCGGAACCCGTGCTCGACCAATGTTTGTTTGCGGCTGCGATCCCCGGCATACATGCCGCCGATTTGAGGGACCGTCACGTGGGACTCATCGATCACCATCAAAAAATCTTTGGGGAAATAATCCACGAGTGTGTACGGAGGACTGCCAGGCGGCCGAGCAGACAAATAGCGCGAGTAATTTTCAATTCCACTACAATAACCGATCTCTCGGATCATAGCCAGATCATAGCGCGTGCGGCGTTTGAGGCGTTCGGCTTCCAACAACTTACCCTCTTTGTCGAGAGTAGCCAGGCGTTGGTTGAGTTCTTGTTCGATGGCCTGGAGTGCCGCCTCCTTGACTCCTTCGGCGACCACAAAATGCTTGGCCGGGAACACGAGCAGCTGTTGGACGCTTTCGCGCTGTGCGCGGCTCACGGCATCAAACACCTCGATCGAGCGCACCACGCCGCCACTCAAGTCAACGCGGATGATCTGTTCTTTGTCTGGCAGCATGAGTTCGAATAATTCCCCTTTGGCCCGGAAGCAGCCGCGTTTGAGAATATCGTTGCGGGTGTAATGCAGCGTAATCAATTGTTCTAACAATGCTTGGCGTTCAGTCGGCTGGCCGACCACGAGCCCAATCAGCATTTTTTTGTATTCATTTGGGGAGCCGAGACTGTAGATACAGGAGACCGTGGCCACGACAATCACGTCGGTGCGGGTCATTATGGCGGTGGTGGCCGCATGGCGGAGGCGATCAATCTCCTCATTGATTTGCGTCTCTTTTTCTATGTAGGTATCCGTGGATGGGAGGTAGGCCTCTGGTTGGTAATAGTCATAATACGAGACAAAGTATTCCACCGCATTGTTGGGGAAGAACGTACGGAACTCTTGCGTGAGTTGTGCGGCCAACGTTTTGTTGTGAGCGATGACCAATGTCGGCTTTTGAACGGATTGAATCACATTGGCGATCGTGAAGGTTTTGCCGGATCCGGTTACGCCCAACAATACTTGATCATGGGCGCCAGAGCGGACCCCAGTTGTGAGCTGTTGGATCGCACGGGGTTGATCACCAGAAGGGGGATAGGGTGGAACGAGAGTAAACGGCATAACACTTATTCATCGAGTTGTAATTGTTCAAGGCGCAGACGAGCGTGTTCTGCTTGGATAATGCTCGCCGTTGCATCGGAAAACACTGTGTCGTAATCGGAACGTGTAAACGCGTCTCGCGCCCGTTGCAGGAGTTGCTGAGCATCCTGGATTATTTTGTCCGCCTCTTCGTCCGATCCATCCCATTTTGTTCGCAATCGTTGGACAAGTGGCACGATCGCTTCTGCGGCTTGGAGACGCCCTGCTGCTTGCGCTCGGCTGACCACTGATGTTGCTGGAAGCGTCTGGGGCGTCGGAACTGGTATTCGAATCATGAGCACGAATCCGACAATAAGGCCCATCGCAATACCGGAGAGTATTGGGCGTACAATGGCATTTTCCAGGCGCTGCATAGTCCCATCACAATACCGCAGCGGAGGCACATTTGCAACGCCTGTTTGCTTATATACAAAACCCCTCCGGGGTTTACCGGAGGGGAGGCGCAGATCCTACTTTAGGAGTGAGTCCAGGACGGGTTTGATCTGATCAAAGGGGAGAGCTCCATTGATGGGGATTTTTTGATCGCCCGAAACGATCACCGAGTAAGGCGTGCCCTGTGCGCCCGCTGCAACACCCTGGTTTTCTTGTTCTTGGATTTTCCCAGCGTATGTCTTGGCCGTTTGACACTCATTAAACTTCTTTACGTCCAACCCAATCTGCTGGGCGATTTTTGGAAGTTCTGCGGGATCAAGCCCATCATTGGAGGGGGTAATTTCGAAGAGACGATCAATATATTTCCAGAATGCGTCATTGCCCCCTTGTGCTGCTGCGCATTCTGTTGCATGCGCTTCGTCGTGAGCCTTGCGGTGCAGGGAATCCAGCGGGAAGTGGCGATAGACCCAACTTACCTTTCCGCCGTACGCCTCCTGCAGTTGTTTCATGGTCACATGAAATCGTTTGCAAAAGGGGCATTCTGTATCCGAAAATTCGATAATGGTGACTTGGGCGTTCTTATCACCACGAATATGATCGGAATCGCTCACCGGGGCAACTTGAATGGCGGTTGGTTGTTGCGCAGAGGGATCGGTATCCGTTGGATTGCTCGGCGCTGGCTGGTTCGTGTTCGCCCCTGCGCCATTCGCCGTTTTCCGTGGGAATTCTACTCCTTTAGCGTACATGCCCAATAGGAGGAAGAATCCCACAGTAAAAGTGATTGCCAGCCCTGTGCCAATCCCCATCCAGTACGCCGTCTTTGCGGGGATCGCATCAAAAAACCCTCGCGCGGGTTGTGTGGGTGTGGAAAACATGGGTTGGTCGTTGGTGGGGATGGGAAGATCATTCATATTGTGAAAGTGAAAATATAAAATGTGAGATCAGTATACCTTAAATTTTTTTAGGGAACAATATGGATAGGAGGATCGTTGCGCCGAAGGCGGCCATGATCACTGCAAACGAAACAAGTGAGGAAATATGGATATCGACCAGGTCCGCCAGCATTTTGAGCCCAATGAAGATGAGAACGAACGAAAGCCCCTTTTGGAGATGGTGGAAGCGATTGACCACGCTTTCGATGAGGAAGAATAATGCCCGCAATCCCAAAATAGCAAAAACGTTTGAGGTATAAATCACAAACGGATCGCGAGAGATCGAAAACGCAGCGGGGATGGAGTCCACGGCAAAGACAATATCTGTCGCTTCAATGATGATCAGCACCATCATGAGTGTTGTGGCGTACAACTTCCCATGTTCTCGCGCAAAGAATTTACCCCCATGTGGACTTGATGTGAACGGCAGATATCGGCGAACGAATCGCAGGAGGGGATTGTTATGAAAATTGGCGTGCTCCTCCTTTTTTTCAACGAGCAGTTTGATCCCTGTATAGATGAGGATGAGGCCGAAGATATAGAGCACCCAGTGGAATTGACTCACGATATAGGCCCCGGCGGTAATGAATATGGCTCGAAAAACGATCGCGCCTAAGATCCCCCAAAAGAGTATACGGTGGTGATATTGGGGTTCGATTTTAAAGAAGCTGAAGATCAGCAAGATGACGAAAAGATTATCAACGGACAACATTTTCTCTGTGACATACGCGCTCATGAACTCTGCGGCAGAATCGCGTCCCAAAAACAAGAACACCAGGAAGCCAAAGGCAAACGAAACTGCGATCCAGAATAACGATTGGGTAAGCGCCGATTGGGGTGAAATAGTGTGTGATCTCCGGTTAAAATAACCAAGATCGGCTATTAAGAATCCAATCACCGTTACGGCAAAGAGGATGAATAGGGAGAATTCAGCGTTCATATATTAAGATATATTGAAACCGGCATTGAGCCGGTTTGGTGACCTGCCATCCGAAGCTTGAGCGAAGGATGGTACCGCCACGGGGAATCGAACCCCGGTTGCCAGGATGAAAACCTGATGTCCTAACCACTAGACGATGGCGGCAACATGCAAAAAGCATTCTAATACTATCGAAATACTGGCATCGGGTCAATTGTCGATATTCTGGGCAATGCGATACAATGGGATATATGTTTCCGTATCAGTCTCTCAATGCGGGAGAGCATCGGTTATTTCTGCGACTGGCCTCGCCATCTCGGATCCAGGATGCTCTTAATCGTACCCCCTTTAACTATGAGAAGGAGGGCGAAACCTGCCGGAGTCCGCGGCGGGTTATTCGCGATCGCGTCGCGCATTGTTTGGAAGGCGCGTTGTTCGCCGCCGCAGCGTTGTGGTACCATGGTCGGCCGCCGTTGCTGTTGGATCTTAAAACAACCACTGACGATGATGAGCATGTCGTTGCGTTATTCCGCCGCGGCCGATACTGGGGCGCGATCAGTAAGACAACACATGCGGTGTTACGATATCGCGATCCGGTATACGCAAGTGTCCGGGAACTAGCCATGAGTTATTTCCACGAGTATCATCTGCCCAGTGGCAAGAAAACAATGCGTGCGTTTTCAGAAGCGTTTGATCTTCGGTACATTCAACAACAAGATTGGATCGTTTCCGAGGATGACCTTTGGGATATTTCTGACGCGCTTGACCACTCACCGCATCAGAAGATTCTGTCGCGTTCGATGATCGCGATGCTGCGTCGCGTAGAGCCGATCGAACGCAAGGCTGCGAAAATCGTGCAGGTTTAGCGCACCACCACTGGTGTGCCCACCGGCGCCCAATCGTACATATCTTTAGCCGGTCCAATGCCGAGCCGTACACAGCCATGCGATACCGGAGTGCCGAGGTGGTTTGTCCCCTCTTTGTACCCGTTGGGCCATTCGGGCAGTTCATGAATCCCATGACCTTGCCGGGTGAACGCCATCCACCAGGGCATATACAGCCCGTACGTTTTGCTCCATGCGCGCGGGGTTTTGTTGAGAATTTTGAAGGTGCCTTTGGGCGTTGGCGTTTTCCATTTGCCGGTGGAGATGGGATACTCGGCCAATACCACACCGCCGAGAATTTTTTTCATGCGCTGCCCCTTGAGATTGATTTCGATTTGCTTGGCAAGTTTTTTATCGCGATCTGTTTTGTCGGTCGGGTCGTAGCCATTGCGGATTTCTGCTCCATCAGAATATCCATCCCCGTCGGTGTCAGGGTTCGTGGGATCTGTTTTAAATTTGTATTCCAGTCCATCGGAGAGTCCATCCCAATCCGTATCGCTGGTGGAGAGCTTCGACTGAGGGCCTGGCATCAGCGGGCTGTAGCCGTTTTTAATTTCTTGACCATCGCTGTACCCATCCCCGTCCGTATCGGGGTTGTGGGTTGCGGTACGGTACAAGGTCGTTTCTTGTTCGTCGCTCAGGCCGTCGCCATCCGTATCGATCGAGGCAGATTGTGCATGCGTTAAAACTGGCATCGAGGACAGTAGTACGACAGTGATCGCGATGGATGTGAAGCTCACAGGTCGTTGAGATGTCCAGTATCATTAAAGAGATCCATCCTCCAGGCGCCGGTATGTTCGCGCTCGAGTACATTGACCGAGGTATTCCCAAGGTTTTCGATTTCATCGATCCACGAATGCGGTTTTTCGAGCAATACCGATAACAGCGCTGCATTGATCCGGCCATGTGCAACGCACAATATACTCTGCCCAAAGTGTTGAGGCATGAGCGACTGGATAAATTGTGACGCTCGATCCACGAGTTGATGATCATGCTCAAAGTCTGGAGGCAAGTTATTCCAATCGACACTGTCTTTGTGTTTGCCGCTGAATGCGCCGATGTTCACTTCGCGCAGTTGCCGTGTGATCGTGAGCGGTGTATTCGGATGATGTTTTGCGATTTCTTCGGCTGTTTTGCGCGCCCGGGTAATATCACTACTGTAGATGGCATCGAACCGTTCCTGGGCAAACCGCCCAGCGAGTTTGCGGATTTGTTCTAGACCCAACGCCGAAAGCGTCCCCATCCCTTGGCCCTGGAGGATGCCGTTGCGATTTTCTTCGGTTTCGCCATGGCGGACAATAAACAGCTTCATAATGTCTGGAGTTCAGCCGAACTAAACAGGACACTAAATGCACGGCACCACACTAACACATATCGATATTTCAAAATATCGATATTTCGGTCGAGCGCATAGTTTACATTCCCTTTGGTAGCTTTGATGGGGCCGAGGTCGACAATATCCTTTGCTCGCAGGTCGGTTGCCAGGTAGATGCGGAGGTCTGGACCATTAACGGTATCAAAATTTTCGAAGCGAAGGGTTGTTTTTTGCTTGTCTTGGATCACCATCGCGGTGCCGTTTACGGCATGCGCATGGGGCAGGAAGGTGCCACGGGCAACAACCGATGGTTGTACGATGGCTTGCGTTTGCGTTGTTGTGTCTTGCGGTTGTGGTGTGGGCGGTTGAGAGGTCGTTGTCGGAGGCGTCTGCGCTAGCGGAGATGCTTCGTTTGTTTCAACGACACGAAATACTGGAGAGATTAAGTAGTATCCAAGACCAATAAACCCCACAACCAATAGCACAAGAACGATTTTTTTCGACATATTCGCATATGCTTCGAGATCCTCAAAGGGATTCTCTTCGTATGTACAGCGTACGCGAAATTGTTTGGTAGGTCAAACAAGATCCTTTGTACTATCGTATTAATACGTTAGCACAAAGACGGGGGGAAGTGAGGTGTTGAAAAAAGGAAAGAGGCGAACGCGCGGGGCTTGTGAGGGCCCGAATCGCGTCCGCCGAGTGTTTCGCGCTGTCAGCGCTGCATCGATCGCCGCTGGAGCAGATCCCGCACCTTCTGTGCGAGTTCGTACTTTTCGCAGCAGTGGTCGCACCCCGCCTTTACAAGGTGTTTGTTGTTGAGCGTTGCCGCCGCGGCGATGATCGGCCCCGGGAATACGCACCGGAATCTTTTCGTAAGCTCGACTCCATCTTGGGGGCTTCCGGTTTCCAGTGCAGCGTCCATGGTGATGAGGACGATATCGGGATTTGCTCGGAAGAGCGCCTCGGCTTGTCGCGTATCGCTGGCGTAGATGAATTGTGCCTGGCCGGCAACATCAGCCAGTTCGTGCTGGTACTTCCGTATAAAACCCGGATCATCCTCCACGATAAGAACTTTACTCTTAAGCATCGCTACTCCCTTTTACTTAGAACGTATCACCAGACTGGCTGATCTTGACCACAGTCTCCAGAAATTTATCGCAGCCATTTTCCCCACATGGCCAGATCTTGTGATAGGAATGCGGCAACATAGTGCGGACGAACTGGTGGATGCACCGGCAACTCCAGACCGTGATCGCGTCAGGTCTTGGTAGAAGTTGGATGGTAAGGATTGCTTGCAGCGTTGCCTCCAAGAGAGTTCGTCCCCACGCTTCTCCATCGCACCCCAGATGGATGTAAACGGTAGCGTGAATGCTTTCCCAATGCCGCAAGTCTTCGGCAATGAGGAGGGAGTAATGCTGTAAGAACGGAAGCAACTCCAGCACATTCCCATCGTAAAAGGCATCGTCGCTCTCGTTAAAGTAGAGGCGGGTGGACACTTTGCCATTGGTTGTGTCTCGGAAATATTCTTTTGCGCACGCGAACCTTTCTCCGAATATCTTGCCCCATTTCTCCTCGCAGTCATTCATCAACGTTGCCAGGGTGAAGAAGATGAATCGGTTGATGCTGTCCATGGATGGGTAAGCCTCCTGTCAAAGTCCTGTCCGTCCAGCTGAATCGGTTGTTCATCTGAACAGGGGAGCATAGCAAAGTTGAGAATATCAGTCTACAATTGATGACGGATAAATAGTGAAATATCAAACAGAATCAATATAATATTGACATTATGAATAAAGTGTTGTACAATTTAGACACTATGGAAAACATTGCAATCCTCAAAAACCTCGGCCTTTCAGAGCCGGAAGTGAGTGTTTATTTAGCATTACTTAAAATCGGTGGGTCGCTTGCCAGCACGGTTGCCAAAGAGGCTGGTTTGAAGCGCACGACAATTTACGCTATCCTCAAGACCTTATCAGACAAGGGTTTTGTTTCGGTATATTTTCGTAAGAACAAGCGCTATTACTACGCCGAAAAGCCGCAGCGGTTGGCGCAGTATTTTGAGAAAAAATTAGAGTTGTTTACTAATATTATCCCAACGCTTGAGTCGTTGGGAAGGAAACAAGACCAGCAGTTGGGGTTACGGTTCATCGAAACAAAAGAAGAATTAGAAGCGTTCTATACCAGTCTTCTGATGCGGTACAAGAATAAAAAATACTGCATTATTGGTTCGTTGCATGGCTGGGAAGATATTGATCCGGCATTTTTCAAGCGGTTTCGCGTGGAGCGCGGGCGGACAAACATTAAAACACGGTTGCTCCTCACCGCTGATTCGCGTACGGACAATCCGGCCGATCCTAAACTATTGCGCGATGTACGATACCTCCCCGCCAAGTATACTTTTAAAAGCACGATTGATATTTATCCGGATCAAATTCTCATCGTGAGCCCGCACCTGAGTTCGTTAGCCGTGGTCGTGGCGGTCCCGGCCATGGTCGACATTTTCAAGTCAATCTTTGAGGTGATGTGGGAGATGATGGGAGATGAGCAGCGGGAAACAGTTGTTGATTTTACGAACAAAAGGAAGAAAGATGTTCTTTTACGGTAATGGTATGAGAATTCTTGGGATTGAAACCAGTTGCGATGAGACGGCTGCGGCGGTACTCGAATTTTCGAGCCCCTCCACGCAGGCCCCGTCTCGACGGAGCCTTTGGTCGGGGAATATTGACGTGAAAATTCTTTCCAATGTCGTGCATTCGCAGATTGCGACACACCGGAAGACCGGTGGGGTGGTGCCGGAGGTGGCAGCGCGGGAGCATGTAGAGAAGATTATTCCGGTAGTGGAGAAGGCGCTCGTCTCAGCAGGGCGAAAATCCGAAATTCGAAATCCGAAATCCGAAACAAATACTAAATACAAAATACTAAATACAAAACCCCCGATCGATGCCATTGCAGTCACCTATGGCCCAGGGCTGATCACCTCGTTGATGGTCGGCGTCGAAACAGCGCGGACCCTCGCGTGGGCATGGAAGATTCCGTTGGTGGCGGTCAACCACATGGAAGGACACATCGCTGCAGCCTGGCTGCAGCGAAAGGGTATAGGGTTCAGGGTCCAGGGTTTAGGCGTGAAAACCGACCCTAACCCCCATACCCTAACCCCCATACCCTATCCCGCCCTGGCCCTCGTCGTCTCGGGCGGTCACACAGAGCTTGTGCTCATGAAAAAACCGTTGGGTTATAAAATCATCGGAGCCACGCGCGATGATGCGGTGGGAGAAGCGTTTGATAAAGTGGCAAAGATTTTGGGGTTAGAGTATCCGGGAGGGCCGGTGGTCTCGCGTCTTGCAGAAAGTGGCGACCCGACCGTGTTCCCTTTCAGCGCCCCGATGATCAAGAGCAATGATTATGATTTTAGTTTTTCCGGGATTAAGACGGCGGTGCTCTACAAGGTAAAAGAATTGGAAATTAGGAAATTAGCTGGTAGGGTGACGACGCTACAAGCTAAAAGCTACAAGCTAACTCCTGTTGTTGTTGCGGATATCTGCGCCAGTTTCCAAAAAGCTGTCGTTGATGTACTGGTGGCAAAAACAATACGCGCGGCAAAAGAATACAAGATTAAAACAGTCATTCTCGCCGGTGGCGTGGCCGCCAACAAACAACTTCGTGAGCAACTCGCGGCGGCTGTTGCTCGCGAATTACCAATTACTAATTACCAATTACCAATACCTTCGTTCTGCACCGACAACGCCGTCATGATCGCGATTGCCGGATACTTCCATGCACTCAAAAAACAATTCACGCCGTGGAAGAAACTCGATGTCAATCCGAATTTAGTATTGGGTGTTGACAGAATACATTGATGTACATTATAATGTACATATAGTCATTTATACAAGATTTTATGGATACGAAAACTACATTACCTATCTCCCAGGCGAGAACGAAGATTTTTGATATTGCTAAAAGGGTGCAGATCCCTGGCACCCACTATACTTTTACTGAGAAAGGAAAACCAACAGTGGTCATGATGTCTGCGGAAGAGTTTGAATCATGGCAGGAGACATTTGAAGTCATGAAAGATTTTCCGGATTTGGATAAGGACATCGCACAAGTCGAACGGGATCGACGTTCTGGAAAAATTAAAGACTACCCCACGCTTGAAGATGTTATAAAGGAGAGAAAACGTCTTCGTCTGCGGAAGTAACCGCATATGCGATATATTGTCCGTATTAAGCCCAGCGCAAAAAAAGAACTGGATCATATTCCAGAACAATATGGTAAAAGAGTTCGAGCGGCGTTGGTATGGCTAACAGAAAATCCGTTTGCTGGAAAAAAATTGCATGGAGAATATGAGGGCTATTATACTCTGCGCGTCTGGCCATATCGCATTATCTATGTCATTGAGCGTGGTCAGCTCATCATTACGGTGATCGGCATCGGCCATCGGCAGGGAGTGTATTAGATTCATTTTCTCGCAGTAATACAGTAATGTCCCAGGAGAGCATCGTTAATGCTCTTTTTTTGTGTTTTTAGAAGCAATGAATGAATTTTGTGGAATCCAGAATCGCGAAGTTGTTGTATGATAACTCGTGGCGAAGCTTTGTACGGACAAAGGGTTTGAATATAAACATCTTTTTGGTATTGAATATAGTCGACATCATTTGTGTTCTGGGCAAGTTCTATTCGATAGGAGTGATATTCTTGTTCTCTCCTTAATCGCTCTTTAGAATTCTTGTATTCCCTCAAGCATTCATCCACAATAATCACCATGCCGGAATGGCGCAATTGTTTTCGAATACGGCGGAGGAGCAAGCGTTTTTGTGGGTCAGGAATATGATGGTAAGAAAGCCGAAGAATAGCGCAATCAATCGGAGTGGAATGCTCATAGAACACCATGTTGCGTTGAATGATTGATAGATTCTTTCTTGAGAATTGTTGGAGTGATTCGATGTTTTCCGTATTCTGCTCGATCGCTACAATATTTGCTTTCGGAAATTTCTTGCAAAGGATATTCGTAAAAACGCCAGGCCCAGCGCCGTATTCTACAATAGTCAATTGTGTTTTCCCGCTCTGGTCACTGTATTTTTGCAGTGTATCGATAATAGAACGATTCATCTGTCTGAATAGAGGATTGAACGTTGCAAACTGATTGTATTGGATTGCAGTAGGATCCATACGGGGTGCTGTTAAAGAAGTGCCGAGGTCCCTATTGAGGATCCTCGGCGTGTTGATGTGGATGGTATGTCACTGCTCTGAGTGGAACTTTTCACAGAGGCAGCCTTCCTCATAGCGGCCTCTATAGAAGAGCGTTTTTGTCGCGAAGACGCTCTGCCACACTGAAAGGAGTTGTCCTTTCTTGACTGACACCAAGTCTTTAGGGATGAACGTTCCAGGCTGAAGTTGCCCTTGGCTATTGACGACGGCGAGGTAGCTCGATCGTGGCGGTTTCGAGCAGGCCTTGGTCGATGGCGGTAGTGACTGCGGCTTGAATTCGTCGTGACCCTTACCAGCACCGTGCGCGATAAATGGTTCGACCAACATCGGTAGAGTGCGTTTGGGTCCGGAAAGGATAAGGGTAACGTCTTCGGCATTTATCGACGAGACCATCACTTGAAAGCCCACTCGCGCTGGCTGAATTTGCCAAAGTTGATAGAAGCTCTGAGGCGCTAGACCCATTTCACCGTGGCAATATACGTACGGCGTTCGGGGGGCAACCAGTTTCTGCTGGACCGCTTCACGCTCGCTCCAGAGTTTCAGGTACACCCAGACCGAACCGCGTTCATATTCTTGCAGGAACGTTTGCGGAATCGCCACGCCATTGGAAAACACCACCAGTTGCATGTTGGCATCGCGGATCCATTGGCAGAGCGTTGCCATCTCGCGGTAGAGGAGCGGTTCCCCATCGCCAATGATGCGCACCAGCCGTCCGCCTTGTTTTGCAAACTCATTGATGAGAGTTTGCAACTGGTCGGTGGTGAGATGTTCAGACTTGCGGCGCCAGTTTTCTGCGTCGGTGTAGCAGATGTTCGGGCAGGTGGCATTGCAACCCACTGGCAGCATCAGGCTCATGACACCGATCCGGGGGCAGGGCTGTGCCTTCTGCCACCCCGGGTAAAGAAGGTTCGCCGCCGTATGAAACTGAGTGTGCCGCCCCACTGGCATCAGTAGGGCATCGCTCGCAACATTTCCCAGCGCGTACTCGCTACGCAGTAGCCGGGGGAAAAGCGTATCTTCGAATGTGTGAATCATCGATCCTCCTTGTTGTATGTTTAATCCAGTCCAGACATCCTCGCAGTATAGGGGGGCAAGCGTTCAATGTCTTATTTTGTAAAGACAATAGAGGAACATTTACAAAATTATCAATGTTTGCTATAGTATTTATGATGTCTAAATATGTAGACAAATATGCAAAATTTAGAACAATCATTGCAGGCACAAGGATTTTCGGATAAAGCCGCGAAGATCTATATTGCTCTTCTTCAGATTGGGGAAGGGTCAGTGATTGATATTGCGAAAAAGGCAGAGTTGAAGCGCACCACGGTTTACAACATTCTTCCAGATTTGATACGGCAGGGATTAGTGGAGAGCACGGTCAAAAACAAACATCATATCTTTTTTATTGATGATGTGCGGCGGTTGGAACTTGATGCACAGGAAAAAGTCAAAAGTGTGGGCGCGTTACTGCCACAGTTAAAGGCGATTCAAAACATCTTGCCACAAAAACCCAAAATCACTTTTTACGAAGGAGTCGGTGGGATGAAAGAGCTTTATCAGGATACCTTGGATAGTATGCAGCATGGAGGAACGATACTCAGTTATACAGGGCTGACTGATTTTTTTGATATGATGCCGAAAGAGTATTACGCATGGTATGTCGAGGAGCGCGCGAAGAAGAAAATTCTCATTAAGATCATCGCACCGGATTCTCCAATCACTCGGCAATGGGCAAAGGACGCGGTCAAAGATGTGCGGCAAATGAAAATCATTCCCTCGAAAGATTTTCGATTCAAAGGGGATACGGAGATTTATGCCAATAAGGTCGCACTTATTTCCTATGCGGAAAACTTTTTAGGTGTTATTATCGAGAGCAAGGAAATCCACGAGATGCAAAAAACGATGTTTGAACTTTTGTGGGATAGTTTAAGTTGATTACTGTTTACTGCTTCTTGCTTACTGAATTTATGGACATTCTTTCTCATGGGCTTTGGGCTGCGGCGGGGGCGAAGGGGGCTAGTGGAAGCTCTCGACTTGGCTCGAGCAATAAAAAATTGAATCCGTATTGGGCGTTTTTTTGGGGGATGTTTCCAGATTTATTTGCATTTGCTATTCCGGTAGTCTGGGTGCTCATCAATGCTGCAATGGGCACATTGCCACAAGGCGGGTGGCCCGGGCGCAATGAGTTTGAGCCGAGCGCGCACGACGGCTTGCCGGTCATGAAGCTCGCCACAACGTTGTATCAGTATAGTCATAGCGCGGTGGTGTTTACTGGCGTTTTGTTAGTTGTGTGTCTGATTGCGCGGTCGCAGAAATGGCGGTTTCCGTTGGAGATGTTAGGTTGGCCGCTGCATATCCTGATGGACATTCCAACACATTCGTATCGATTTTTTCCCACTCCTGTACTGTGGCCTATTTCACAATGGAAGTTTGATGGCGTTTCGTGGGCGCATCCACTGTTTATAACAGTGGATTATGGGTTGTTGGTAATCGTATTTTTGTTACTGCGGAAGCGATCTTCTACTGTCATTCCGGCCCGGGAGCCGGAATCCAGAAACGATCGTGGATCCTCGGGTCAAGCCCGAGGATGACAATGTTATGGAAACCAAGATTAACAATATTAAAGAACTCGAACATTTCGCCAAAAAGTTTTCCCAACACCTTAAGCCCGGTGATGTGATTGGTCTCGTGGGAGAACTCGGTGCAGGCAAGACCACGTTTGTTCAATACTTTGCAAAGGCACTCGGCGTGAAGGCGCGAGTGAACAGTCCGACGTTTCTAGTGATGAAAGTGTATCCGATCAAGAAACAAGAAACAATCAACAAGAAACAACCGCGAAAACCTATACCCTATACCCTATACCCTAAACTCTCTTCGCTCGTGCACATCGATGCCTACCGACTCAAAAGCGGGGAAGACCTTGAAGCCATCGGAGCGATGGATTATATCGGCGCACCCGAGATCATTACGGTGATCGAGTGGGCCGATAGAGTTAAGAAAATTCTCTCCAAGAAAACGCGATGGATTCATTTTGAACATGGGACGGCGGAAGACGAGCGCGTGATCCTGCTACAGTAATTTATTTTGGTCATGTACTCATGTGTTAACACGTTAATACATAGAAGCGGGGTGATTTTTGAAGAAAAAAAGAAGACCCTTGTTTATGCTCGCTGGGTCTTGGTGTGAGGGGTTGTCAGAAGCGGGGAGTTAGCCGATCGCGCGGTAGCGGTCGATCCTTCTTTCTCGCCGCATGCGGCGGATGATGCAAACTGACACTTCGGCGCAGTCTGCGATGACCGTGTCGGGCATATTGCCGAGAGCGGGGATGATCTTCTCCTTCCAGTCTTTCTTCGGGTCGCGCTCGACGAATGCATACACGAGGCCCACCTTCGCAAAGGCTGCCTTGAGGCTGCCATAGTGAGTGATCGCCGAGTGGTAGATTGCCGGATACTGCTTTTTTAACTCCACCGGGGGCAGTGTGGCGATAGGCTGATGCGTCTCGATGAATGTCGGTCGATTACTCAGTTGTGCGAGCACTTGCATCGGGCAGTAGAAGGGGATCTCCGTCTGCGACGCCGGGGTTCTGTAGATGAGCTTCGGCGCGAAGCGCACGCCGCACTTGGGGCAGCCCGTAGTGTAGTCCCCCGGGTCTTGGTTGAATCCGTGGAGGATCATACCGTTGGTGAGTGTGAATTCACACTTCGGGCATCTGCCCATCGGCTCATATTTCTCATCACGAAGCGCGTCGATCAGATGGAGCCGCAGCGTGAGTAGCAGTCCAAGCCGTTGCTTGAGTGAGAGTCGCTGTTCGAGTCTCATGGACATTCCCATATGCATTCCAGACATCCTTAACCTCCTTTTGTCAATTTCCAAACTGTCATCAGTACAACTTTATCCTAGAATAATTGACGGAAAGAACAAATTTTGATATTATTAATGTAAGTGAAATTTATGACAAACCATGTCCCTATTGGTTTTTTGGGCCTCAGCGGCCGTGCGATTGGGGTGTATCGCGCCCTCTTGCTCAATGGCCATGCCAAAGTGCGCGACATCGCCCGCGCTTGTGGATGTGTGCGGCAGTTAGTGTATGAAGCATTGGGTGAACTTGAAGGAAAGGGATTAGTCGTGCGTTCTCCGATTGGCAAGAATCGATATGAGTATCGGCCGGCGTCGCCGTCTATTCTCGTGGATATTGCCAAACAGCAGACCAGTGCCGTAGAATCCATGATGCCAAAACTCATGGAGCTGTATCAATCGCAAGTTGACGTTCCGACTTTCCGTTTTTATTCCGGCTGGAACGCCATCCGCAGTTATTGGCGGGAATTTGGGGAAGCCAAGATGACTGCTGAAATAGTGGATGAAACAATTTCCGCAACTGAAGATTGGTATGCGGCGGATCATACGTTTATGGAAAATTTTTGGGAACCGAATAAATTGAAAAAGGGCGTCAAAACAAAATTGTTGGCTTCCCATGGATGGGTCGCCGAAAAGCAGCGAGAGCGGAAGCATTATGAAGTGCGGATGTTGCCAAAGAACAAACCATTCCACGGCGACATTACGATCTACGGCGATACGGTACACTACCTTGCATTAGAGAAAGAGAATCAGCATATGGCGGTCGTGGTATCAGCGCAGATTGCGCGCAGCATGCATGAGCTATTTGATATTGTGTGGGAAGCAGCGCGTATGTCGTGAGATTGGTTGTTAGAAACCGGAGAGTGGTAATAGAAATTAGTATTTGGAAATTGGATAGACGTATCGGTTCCATTCACCAATTTCTATCATCCATTACAATTCTCCAATTTCCGTCAACTATTTTCAAACAACTATGTTTTCCTGGATTCGAGCGCATAAATACATTAGCATCGGGGGCATCATTATTTTGTTTGTGATCGGTGGGCTTGTTGTAAAAAGTCGGACTTCATATCAAAGTACCCTCGTCACCGCGCCGGTCGAACGCCGCGATCTTGAGCAAGTCGTCTCTGTGGTGGGGTCGATCGATGTCTCGCAGCGCGTAAAATTATCCGCGCGCCGCGGGGGCCCCATTGTTGCCATCCCGTATCGTGTGGGCGACGCGGTGAGTGCGGGCGAGGTGATCCTCCAAGTCAAATCAACTGATGAACAGCTTTCGCTTGAACAAGCGCGGGCCGGGCTCCAAAAGGTCCAGGCCGATCTCCAGGTAAAACTCGCAGGCCAGTCCCCCGAGTCTTTAAGCGTGTTGGCGGCGGCGACCGAGCAACGCGCGCAAGAACTCCAAAAGGCCCAGGACGATCATTTAGCCGCTACCAATGATCAACAAATTATTATCAAAACACAGCAGCAGATGGTCGCCGATGCGAAGAAGAATGTGCAACTCGCAGCTCAGTCAGCGCTCAATACTGCTTCGACGTCGATCAATAATGCGGATGCCATCTTAGGGGTGGATAATATTACGAGCAACGAAACATTCCGGTCCAATCTTTCGGTCAAGGACCCCGCGACACTCACCCTGGCAAAAGATCAGTATCGTTCGACAAAGGGCCTCCATGCCCAAGCCACGAGTGCGGCCACAGGGGGTGTTGATGCCTTTGCCACAGCAGCCGATGTATTGCTGAAAAGCACCTCGACACTGTTGGCCAGCGTCAGTCGCGTGCTCGAGCAGAGTGTGACCGGCGATACACTCACACCGGCGACACTGGCGGCCAAGCAATCAACGATCGCAACGGATCGTACCGCGGTCAATACCAGCCAAATAGCATTGGAAACAAAACTCCAAGCATTCCATACCGCACCGCTCACGCAAGAAAGCGCCCTCCAAGACGCGAGTGCGGCGGTGACGGCCAAACAGAACGCCCAGCGCATTGCTCAAGCAGCTTACGATTCGGCCAAGGCGACAGAAGCATCCAACCGGGTGGCCCCCCGAGCTGTTGATATCGCGGCATTGCAAGCACTCGTCGGGCAAGGGCGCGTCCAGGTGCTCCAGGCCGAGCAAGCGGTGGAGGATACGATTGTGCGAGCGCCGGTTGCGGGGACTATTTCGGATATTCCGGTCAAAATTGGAGAGATCGTCACCGCCAATCAAACCGTGGCAGAGCTCCTTGGCAAGGGGCAACTTGAAGTCAAAGCTAACATTCCCGAAGTGGACATTTCCAAGGTAGCAGTCGGACAAAAAGCTGCACTCACGTTGGATGCGTTTGGATCTTCGGAAAAATTTACTGCGACTGCTGTTACGATCGATCCGGCTCAAACGGTCGTTGAAGGCGTGGCTACCTACACCGTCACGTTGCAGTTGGAGAGTGATGATAAACGAATCAAGCCGGGCATGACCGCCAACATCGATATGGTCACTGCGGAGCGTACCAACGTGCTGGTGATCCCTGGGCGGGCTCTGCGGCGGACGGATGGGAAAACGGTTGTGAAGGTACAACGCGCCTCCGTTGTCTCTGAAGTGACGGTGGTGGTGGGTCTTGTGGGATCGGATGGGTTTGTGGAGATTGTGTCGGGAGTCGGCGAAGGTGAGAGCGTGGTCGTCAGCGGCGAATAATATGCCGCCCCCCCTGATCGAAGTACGCAACATCACTAAGATCTACCAGGACGACGGTGTGGCCACCGCTGCCGTCAATGGCGTTTCGTTCACAATCGAAAGCGGCGAATTTGTGGCGATTATGGGCCCCTCGGGTAGCGGCAAATCCACCCTCTTGCACATCTTAGGGTTTCTCGACCGCCATACCGATGGCACCTATCGGTTTGAAGGCAAGACCATCGATGATTACTCTCGTCTGGAGATTGCCCGGGTCCGTAACAAGAAAATGGGATTTGTGTTCCAAGCGTTTAATTTGTTGCCGCGAGTGAGTGTGTTGGAGAACGTCAAATTGCCGCTCTTATATTCCGATATCGCCGAATCACAATGGGATACCATGGCTATGAAAGCGATTGCCATTGTGGGGATGGAACATCGAGTTGCCCACGAACCCGCCCAATTGTCCGGTGGAGAAAAACAACGCGTGGCTATTGCACGAGCGCTCGTGAATGACCCCGAACTCATCTTTGCCGATGAACCAACGGGCAATCTCGATTCCAAATCCGGCCAGATGGTGATGAACGCATTGCAAAAGCTCAATGCCGATCACGGACACACAATTATTTTAATCACGCATGAAACCCAGACTGCGGAGCATGCCCAGCGCATTATTCGCGTTCGCGATGGGAAGATTGAGAGCGATGAGCGGGTGACTAGTCGTCGCATTGCGACGACGCAGTTTGTGAAGTAAATTTTTTGCCATCTTCGGGCCCCGCCGCAATGGGGTCCCGCACGCTGCGGGGCTTGACCCCTGCCTACCGGCAGGCAGGCGAGGATCCAGAACGTCGGAGACGATTTTTTCTGGATTCCAGATCAAGTCTGGAATGACAGTGATGTTGATATGAAACTCCAATACAGCTTCAAGACCGCCCTGGCGGGACTGAACACCAACAAGCGCCGGTCGATGCTCACCATCCTCGGCATTGTGATTGGCATCACTTCGATTATCTTGGTGATGAGTTTGGGCCGCGGCGCGCAAGAGTTAATCGTTGGGCAAATCAAAAGCATGGGAGCAAAAACGATTTTAATCATCCCCGGACGTCAACCCAAAGGGCCAACTGATTTTGTCGGGAGTTTGTCAGACACTCTCAAACAACGGGAATATGATGCGCTCTCGCGCAAAGTGAATGCGCCGCATATCATCAAAATCATGCCGATCGTATTCGGTTCTGAGGCATTGGCCTACGGCAATGAGACATACCGAGCCACGGTGTTTGGCGCTACGTATACCTTTGGGAGTATGCACAATGTGTTCCCTTCCGAAGGCCGCGTATTCACAGAAGAAGAAATACGTACGTTCGCGCCGGTGGCGGTTATTGGCTCCAAAGTTAAGTCCCAGTTATTTGGCGAGAATGATCCGATTGGCCAGAACATCCGTATCAAAGGGAATAATGTCCGAGTTATTGGCGTGTTTGGCGGCAAGGGACAAGTTTCGTTCCTCAATTTCGATGAGGCAGCGATGATCCCATACACCACAGCGCAGCGGACGATTTTTGCGATCAAATATTTTAACCGATTGATGGTGGAAACCGATCGAGAAGAAAATATCCCATCAACTGTCCAAGATATTACGACGACATTGCGCAACCTCCACAACATTACCGACCCTTCTAAAGATGATTTTTTCCTTCAAACGCAAGCGCAAGCGATGGCGACCGTGGGGGCGATTACCGGAGCGCTGACCGCGTTTTTAGCCGCTATCGCCGCCATATCACTGATCGTCGGCGGCATCGGCATTATGAATATTATGTTGGTGTCGGTCACGGAGCGCACGCGCGAGATTGGATTGCGCAAAGCTATCGGTGCCACCGAAAAAGATATTCTCACACAATTTTTGTTGGAAGCCATCACGCTCACCGGAGTCGGCGGCCTCATTGGCATCCTGTTGGGCGCGTCCCTTTCTTTTGTTGCATCGCTGATCTTGACACGCGCCTTGGGCCAGGCGTGGCTGTTTAGCTTACCGATTTCGTCGATTCTGTTGGGCATTGGCGTGTCAGCAGGAGTAGGGCTGTTGTTTGGAATTTATCCGGCCCGCCAGGCTTCTTTGAAAAGTCCGATGGAAGCACTCCGGTACGAATGAAATTCGAAGCACGAAATCCGAAATTCGAAACAAATAAAAAATCCAAATGTCAAAATCATTTGGAATTTTTTTATTTTGAGATTTGAATTTTTTCGAATTTCGGTCTAATGGTAAATCTGTAAGGCTACTTGGAAAGGATTTCTCCGATAAGTTTGGCTTTGGTTTCGGGGTTCAGGCCTCGATGGATTCGTAAAAGTGTTTTGACATTGGAGAACGTTCCATCCAAAGAATTGGTCGTGTT